>JBQTHD010000021.1:0-46864 GCA_052390275.1 Acidimicrobiales bacterium
AATCGTTCTTCTCACTGTTGCAAAAGAACGTCCTGAACCGCCGCAGATGGCAGACCCGAGACGAACTGCGTCTGGCCATCGTCACCTGGATCGAGGCCACCTATCACCGCCGCCGACGCCAGCGAGGGCTGGGCAAGCTCACACCGGTTGAGTTTGAGATACTGCTTCGATCCGAAGCTCAAGCTTCGTGATGTCTATCAACCCTGCGAGTCAACCAAAGCAGGGGCAGACCCGATCGTGCGAGCCTACAAGTCGCCATCATCCAGCACCGCCTATGAACTTGAAGTCATCCACAGCTCCCGTGATCGTGTTGCGGACGTAGTGAATCTCCACTCCGTTAACACGCTGCGAGAGCTTGATCCATCCAGCCGCTGCGGTCCGCCGCGGATCGGTCATGGTGACTCGTAGGACGCGTGGGCCGGGAAGGATTCGAACCTTCGTAGGCTGTGCCGGCAGATTTACAGTCCCAGGCTGGCCGTTGCGGCCAGTGGCCTTGAGTGGTCCACAGTAGCTCTGAGCAGGCCTTTTGTCCGGAAGCGTTGTCACTCGGTGTCGCTCCGAACCGGTCTGTTGCGCGCCGTTCGTTTGCAATCCGTTTGCAATCGCCGACTGCCGCCTCATGAGGTCGCCGGTGGTCCGAGCCGATCCCGCCAGTCGGCGACGGCCTCGTTCAGTCGGGCGAGGGTCTCGTCGTCGACCTCGAACTCGTCCCGGGGTAGGCGACCGATGGTGTCCAGCCTCTCGGCCAGCACGTCAGCACGGAATCCATCGTCCTTGCGTGCCGCGAGTGCGCACATGTGCTCCAGGCCGTAGCGCTGCGCCAACGTGAATACATCCACGAAGTCCCGTGCTTCAGCTCGGCTGAAGAGGGCCAGCAGCCTGTCAGCGGCCAGTTCCTCACCCGACAGCATCGGTCCGAGAGGTCCATCCTCCGGCGGGAGGACGCGAGCGTCGGTACCCAGGTCGACCTCGGTTCGCTCCTGTCCGTCGCTGACGGCGAGGCGGACGAAACCAGTGCCCGTTCGCTTGCGGTCGACGTCGAGCCCTGCTTGGCGGAGGGCGCTCTCAAAGGCGGCCAGGAGGCGACCGACATCGTCGACCGAGGTCGTGAAGAAGTCGAGATCTCTGGTCGTCCGGTCGACGTCACCTCGCAGGACGAGGGCGGCTCCTCCGGCGAGCACGAATCCGGACGCCTCGGGAGTGATCGCAGGACGCGGGCCACTCGCTCCTGTAGCGGACTCAGCAACGCGAGTCGGACTGGTGCCCTTCGACCCAGCTGGACCACGCGCGCCGAACCTCCGCCGGCAGCACCAGCTCCTCCCACATGTCCAGGAGCTTCTCTCCCTCCACGTAATAGCGGACATCGTCCTCGGTGCCCTCCCGCAAGACCTGCTCGTAGACACGGGCCCGGTCCCTGCGGTCACGAAGGTTGTACCTCTTCGCGGGCCCGCTCCAACGCACGTGCCCCGGAAGCTCAATCACGCCCGAGGCTTTGGTCGCTGACGGGTCATCAATGTCAGGCGGCACGGCGACAGGACGGCCCGGCGCCTGCCGCCGGCCTTCGATCATTCTCACGGGACCATAGTAAGAGCGGCTGCGATCCGCCGGGGTTGAGCGCGCTTTTCAGTTGCTCACAGGCCGTTCGCACGGTGTCGGATCATAATGGCTGATCAGGGGTCGAGAGCATAGCGGTGTGAGTTGAGGTGGATTCAATCAATAGAGAGCTAGATCTGAGAATGCCACTCTTCACCCGTGATCCGTTCCCTGTTGCGGAACATCAGGTTACTGAAGGCAATCAACCGCTCCTGGCGCCAGAGGTCTGTGCCCAGGGCGAAGAGAACCCGACGTCCGGCCATGAAGCGAGTCCTAGCTCCGCTTATGTTGATGACTGTAATCTCGTCCACCTTCCAGCATCGTCGCCAACCTGGGAACGGCCTATACGTAACCGTCCTCTCATCGACCGACAGGTACCCGAATCGGAAGAACACAATCGGTGCGGCGTTGAACATTACAATGCAACCGATAAATCCAAGAATCTGTGATGGTTCCCACCGCAATGCTACCCACCCTATGATACAAATGGCGACCCCAATAGTCTCCATACCTCCGAACACCATGATGCTGTTGGGCGTCGTGATGTCTGGCCGTAGCGTCATTGCGTTGGCATGAGCAGTCACTTTCTGGCTACTACCTCACCACGACAAGACTGACAAGCCGGACAGCAGGAACTGGGTCAACAGTACCGAAGAAGATTCCGAACCCAGCTTCAGTGGAATTGACAAGAGTCTTATTGGACACAGCAACACCTACGCTCTGCAACGCCCGCTCGGTTCCGCCCAACGGTATAGCACCCGGCCACGATGGCTGCGCTACGGGCTCATCGCAGAGCGCAGTTGGAAGAAAGGCTGTCGTGGGGCGCCGCCTATCAGGACAGCCGGCTGGTGTTCACCCGAGAGGACGGCAGCCCGATTCGACCGGACACCATCACCCGACGGTTCAGAGATCTCCTGAAGGGCGCCGGTCTACCGGTGATCCGCCTGCACGACGTTCGCCACACCTACGCCACCATCGCCCTGACGGCCGGCACTCACCCCAAGGTGATCGCCGAGCGCCTCGGGCACGCCACCATCGCCATCACCCTCGACACCTACAGCCACGTGCTGCCCAGCCTCGAGGAGGAGGCCGCCAACCGGCTGGCAGCGCTCATCCTCGAGGGCTAGAGGCGTCAGCTCAAGCACTCGTCGGTTTGCAGTCCGTTTGCAATCCGTTTGCAAATCCGGCACCGGTACCTGGATCGACCGGACCGCTCCGCAACAAAAGTCCTGCTCAGAGCGTGTGTGGGCCGGGAAGGATTCGAACCTTCGTAGGCTGTGCCGGCAGATTTACAGTCTGCTCCCTTTGGCCGCTCGGGCACCGACCCCTGTGAAGAAGGTCACGATAGCGTTCTCTGGTGCCCAGCTTTGATGTCGTATCCGAGGTTGACCGCCAGGAACTGCGTAACGCGGTGGACCAGGCCCAGAGGGAGTTGGCCACCCGGTTCGACTTTCGCAACACCGGGTCGAGCATCGAGTTGGGCGACAAGGACCTGACCCTGTGCTCGGGCACCGAGGACCGCCTGCGGGCGGTCGTGCAGGTTCTGGAGGAGAAGTTGGTTCGCCGCCACGTGTCGTTGAAGTTGCTGGACTTTGGCAAGGTGGAGGAGGCGACCAAGGGCACGGTGCGCCAGACGGTGACTCTGACCGTCGGGATCAGCGATGCCAAGGCCAAGGAGATTCACAAGTTCATCAAGGAAAAGGCCCCCAAAGGGGTGTCATCGCAGACCCAGGGGGACCAGGTGCGGGTGATCGCCAAGAAACGCGACGACCTCCAGGCCGCCATTGCCGCCCTCAAGGAGCATGACTTCGCCGTCCCCCTGCAATTCAACAACTTTCGGGACTGACCGCCCGAAGGGCCTGGGGCCGCGGCGGGCGGCCGGTGGCGCTCAGGCCCCGGGCGGGGCCGACACCATCCCTCCGATAGGCCCAGGGGTCAGGGGTAGCAGAAGGGCGGCGGCCAGCGAGGAGACCCCATTGCCCACCACTTCGCCCAGGCCGGGGAGAGCTACCGCCGGCGGGGCATCGACTACCGGGGCGGCCGGTTGGGGGGTCAGAGCGGCCACCAGAACCGGAACCGAATCGGTGGCCTCGTTGAGCCAGGTGTCGAGAAAGGGTTTGGGGTTCACCGGCGCCCCACCCCGGGGATGGACCTGGAAATGCAGGTGGGGGCTGCTGCCCGCGGCGTTGCCGGTGCTGCCCACGTAGCCGACCACCTCACCCCGCTTCACCGCCTGGCCACTGCGTAGCCGCTGATTGAAGCCGTCCAGGTGGGTCATGTAGAAGTACGTCCTGTCGGCCGTGGTCACGTAGGCCGACTTCCCCCCGGTCGATTCGTTGGTGAACCGCAGGACCCCGTCGGCCGGCGAGCGCACCGGAGTGCCCCGGGCGGCAAAAACGTCGGTGCCCATGTGGGGGTGTGGGTAGGGCGTGAACCGAGGTTCCAGCCAGTCGTCCCGGTATCGGGCGGAGCCGCCGACGGGGAACGAACCCATGCCGACCGCGATGGCGTCCTGAGTCCCCACCCCCAGGGGTTCCAGAGCGGCCAGAGCGGCCAGGAGCCCACTGGTGCTCTTGGGCCCCGTCCGGGGCCCGGCCCTGGCCACGCTGGCGACGGGGCGGGAGGGAGCAGGCGCCGCAACCGGCTTGGGTGCAGCCGGCGCTGTCACGGGCGGGGCCACTGGTGCTGCCGGGGCCGCGGCCGCCGCAGGGGCGGGTGGTGGGGGCAGCAATCCTCCTACCAGGGCCTCCAGGAGGTTGGGAGGAACCACCGGCGCGGCAGACGGAACCGGAGCAGTCTGAGCCCCAGCACCAAGTGCGCCCCCAGCGGTCGCCGCCCCAACCGTGACCAGGAGTGCCAACCACGCACGCCTTCTCGAATACACGACCCAGCAAGGTTCGCCGCTGGTCCGGCCAACTCCTTCCTGAAGGCCAAACAAATCACCTCAAGCGTCAGGAAGCCCACTCTCGGGAGCGAAGCCGCTCGACGCGCTCGGACATGGGCGGGTGAGTGGAAAAGAGACTGGCGAACTGGACCCGCCGGCCCGACAAAGGGTTGACGATGTACTTGGAGGCCTGGGCCGGGTCGACGCGCATCGGCACGGCCCGGGCCGCACCGTCGAGCTTGGTCAGCGCCCGGGCCAGGGGCTCGCCGTCTCCGATGAGGCGGGCCCCGGTGCGGTCGGCCTCGAACTCCCGGCTTCGCGACAGGGATGCCTGCAACAACATGGCGGCCATGGGAGCGAGCAAACTCATGGCCAACAGGGCGATGGGGTTGGGCGAGTTCTCGTTGTCCCGGCCGCCGCCACCGAACATGGCCCCCCACATGAACATTCGTGCCACGGTGGTGATGCCCATGGCCACGGCCGCGGCCACCGAGCCGATGAGGATGTCCCGGTTGCCCACGTGGCTCAACTCATGGGCCAGAACACCCCGAAGCTCGTCCCAGGTGAGGGTGTCAAGGATGCCCCGGGTTACCGCCACCGCTGCGTGCTGAGGGTTGCGTCCGGTGGCGAAGGCGTTGGGCTGGGAGTCGGGGGTGACGTAGAGCTTGGGCATCGGCATTCCGGCCGAGATGGAAAGGTCCCGCATTATCCGGAAGTACTCGGGCATCTCCGCCTCGTTGGCCGGCACCGCCCGCGCGGAGCGGATGGCAATGGTGTCGCTGAACCAATAGGACCCCCCCACCAGGGCCAGGCCCAGACCCAGGCCGATGAAGGCCCCCTGCTGGCCGAAGGCGCTGCCGATGAGGACCAGAAGGCCACCCATGAAGGCCAGGAGGATGTAGGTCTTGAACACGTTCCTGCTCATGCCGTGCGCTCCTTGTGGGGCTCTCCACCGGGGTCCCGGGCGAATCCCGGGGCCCTGCGCTGAACACTGCTGCTGGCACCGGTCATGGTGTCAGTTTGTGTCCTCCAACACCGCCCATGGCGCCAATCATCCATGGACGGCCCGAAATCGAAGAGGCAGTCCCAGGGCTGGGCGGTCTCAGGCTGGGCAGGTGTCGAGCATCTGGCCGAGGGCGTCGCGCTCGGGCGTGGTGGCAGACAGCGACCAGGCGATCTTGACGCTCACCCAGGCCACGGCGTAGCGGCACCAGGCCTCGCGCCGGGGTGGGCGCCAGCGGTGAGGAGGGTCGTCCCCCTTGGATCGGTTGGAGCCCCGGGTCACGGCAATCAGGTGATCGGCATAGGCAATGTGATTGGCGAATGCCCGCCGCCGGCTCGCGTCCCACCCGGCGGCCCCCGACCTCCAGGCCTCGGCCAGGGGCACCAGGTGATCGACGTCCAGACTGGCGGGGTCGGTGACCCGGGCACCGTCGTAGATGGACACCCAGGTGCCGGCGACCACCTCGCAGCCGGGCCGACGCCCGACCGGGGTCAGGGATTCGGCAATGAGGGTGTCTGCCCGCGCATCGCAACCGTTTGCGTCGAGGTCACTCCAGGTGGGGAAAAGGTCCCGGGAGTAGCCGCCGGGCACCAGGGCTCCGTCGATGATGCGCAGTTGGGCCAGCAGTCCCCGGCCGGCGGCGGCGGAGGGAGGGGTGAACGGCCCCGCCCCCTGCCCGGCTCCCGCCACCTCGGCGGCCCCGGGGCCCGCCGAGGTGGGAGGGGCGGAGGGAGCCGGCGTGTCTGCCGCCGGTCCGCCGGGGCCACCTCCGTTCGGGTCGGTCCGGCCGGTCCTCGGGGAAGCCGAGAGGCTGGCCACCAGGACCAGAACCAGGACCGTCAGCCCGACGACCAGGATGACTTTGGTTCCCGACGAAGCCCGGGACCTCACCCGCCCGCTTGCAGGGTGTCCCACCGTTGGCTGGCCTGGGCCGGGTGGAACTCGACCAACTCGAAGCCTTGGGCCACACCGTATGTCCGCCCAACCGCTGCAAGGGGGACGACCACGTTCACGTCGCTGATGGCCAGGTCCATCATTCGGGCGGCCCGCGCCCTGACCACCTCGGGGTCGGTGGCGGCGAGAGACTCCTCGGCGAGGTTGTCCAACTCACCTCCGGGGGAGAAGCGGTCAGTGCCCTCGTAGCGGGAGTAGAGGCGGGAGATCGGCAACAAGGCGGGGTTGGCGTCGTTCTGGGTGGGGGCCTCCAGGTCCAGTACGAACTCGTTGGATGCGTAGAAGGATCGGAACGTCGACTGTTCCAGCACCGGCCGGGCCGCCACCTCGATGCCCAGGGCCCGCAACTGGGCCACGATGAGATCGAAGGCGGAAAGTTCGATGTCGGCCCAGCCGATGAGGCTTAGCGCCAGCCGCCGGTCCCCCCTGACCCGCACCCCGTCGGGACCTGGGACCCATCCGCCTTCGTCGAGGGCGCGCCGGGCGCCGTCGGGGTCGAAGGCCACCGGCCGCACGTCCTCGGCGGCCGATCCCAGGACCGCCCGGGGGGCCATCCAACGACCGGGCTCGCCGTCGCCCCCCAGGACGGCCCGCACGTACGCCTGGCGGTCCAGGCCCAGGGTTATGGCCCGGCGAACGGCGGCATCCGACCCCAGGTCATGGCTCGCTACGCCGGCCTTGTTGATGTAGAGCAGATGGGTGCGCCCCGGCGTGGAGCGGATGATCGAGGCGCGGTCCGAGCCGTCCACCCGTTTGGCGTCGCCCGGGGTCAGGTCCATGGCCACGTCCGCGCTGCCGTTGAGCAGGGCGTCGGCCCGCTCGGCCGGGTCGGGCATGAACTTGACCTCCAGCCGGGCCATGGGGGCGGCCCGGCCCCGGTAGCCGTCGAATCGTTCGAAGGTGGCGGAAATGCCCTCCCGGTACCCGGTGACCCGGTAGGGACCGGTCCCCACCGGTGGACTGGAGGAGAAGGTGGTGTCGGCGGCCACGATGGCCCCCTGGGGGTGGGCCAACTGCTCCGGCAGGCGCTGGTTGGCCACCGCCGGCACGAAGTCGACGGTGAACTCATCGATTTGGACGACGGATCCCGGGCCGAGGGTGTTGAGCACGCTGGACAGACGACGGCTCTCCGATTGCAGTTGCCAGGTCCACAGGACGTCGGCGGCGGTGAAGGGTCGGCCATCGTGGAACTTGACGTCCCGACGAAGGTGAAAACGCCAACCCTTGTTGTCGGGCCGGGGCTCCCAGCGATCGGCCAGACCGGGGCGCAGGCTGTAGTCGGGGCCCAGGCTCACCAGCGTCTCGAAGACGTTGAAGTTGAGGGGGAACACGAAGGGCGTGGAGGTGGTCTGCAACGTCTCGCCCGGCCAGGGGTCGGCGGGGGCGGCGATGCGGGCGGTGGTGGGCGCGACTCTGGGCGGTTCCGAAGCGCCGCTGCAACCGGCCAGAACGATGGCGGCCACCAGTACGACCGCCAGGCTGCGACGGCTGGGGCGGTGGCCGGCGGGCGACTCCAGCGCGGTTACGGGGCCTGAGCGGTGCCGGCTATTCAAAGTTTCGACGCTCCCTTCGGCGGGGATTGTCCCGGCTTTCGTGGTCCGGGCCGGAACAAAGCGGTGTTGGCCGAATAGATTCACACAGCTTCTCCCATCCCGGTCCTTCAACCCTGCATGACCAAGCCCCGCACGATCAGCCCTCCTCCATGGTGGTAGCCCCAAACTTGAAACCCGTCGTGAACGTGCCATCTGTTGTCCTCCCGGCCGATTCCAGCGCGCCGGTGCTGGAGATCGACGATCTGGCCGTCACGTTCTCCACCCCGGCCGGGCTGGTCCACGCGGTCCGGGGGGTCAGCCTCTCCGTCGGCCAGGGGGAGGTCCTGGGCGTGGTTGGAGAATCCGGTTGTGGCAAGAGCGTCACGATGCTCGCCACCCTGGGCCTGCTCCCGGCCAACACCCGGGCCACGGGCAGCGTTCGTTTCCGGGGGCGCGAGCTGCTGGGTCTGCCGTCGGCGGAACTGAGGCCCCTGCGGGGCGAGCGCATGGCCATGGTCTTCCAGGACCCGATCACCTCCCTCAATCCGGTCCTGACCGTCGGCTACCAGGTGGCCGAGGCCATCCGGGTGCACCACTCCGAGGTCCGCCGAAAGGAAGGGCGACGGCGGGCGGTCGAGTTGTTGAGCCAGGTGGGAATTCCCCAGGCTGATCGTCGGTACGACGACTACCCGCATCAGTTCTCCGGGGGAATGTGCCAGCGGGCCATGATCGCCATGGCCATCGCCAACAGCCCCGATCTGCTGATTGCGGACGAGCCCACCACCGCCCTCGACGTGACCATCCAGGCCCAGATTCTGGATCTCCTGCGGTCGATCCAGGCCGAACGGGGCATGGCCATCGTCATCATCAGCCACGACCTCGGGGTGGTGGCCGGCCTGGCCGATCGGGTGGCTGTCATGTACGCGGGGCGCGTGGTGGAGCGGGGTTCGGTGAACGACGTCTACTACCGGTGCCGCCACCCGTACACCCGGGGGCTGCTGGCCTCGCTACCCCGAATGGACGACCCGGGCCGAACGCCCCTCACCCCCATCGAGGGGTCGCCGCCGTCGCTGCTCAACCTGCCGCCGGGCTGCACCTTCAGACCGCGCTGTCCCAGGGCGGAGGAGGACTGCACCCGGGTCGAGCCTGACCTTGTGCGCACCGGGGCGGTGGAATCGGCCTGTCTTCATCCCGACTCCTCCCCCGGCCCGGTGCAGGAAATGGTGCCGGCATGAGCAGCACCGAGCCGGTGCGAAGCGATCCGCTGCTGTCGGTGCGGAACCTGGTCAAGGAGTTCCCGGCCAAGGGCAACCGCCTGTTCGGGGGCAAGGAGGTGGTGCAGGCGGTGTCGGGGGTCAGCTTCGACGTCTTCGCCGGGGAGACCTTGGGGCTGGTGGGCGAGTCCGGATGCGGCAAATCCACCACCGGACGCTGCATCCTCCGCCTGGTGGAGCCGACCGCCGGCCAGGTCCACTTCAAAGGGACCGACGTACTCAGCCTGCGCAAGAAGCCCATGCGCCGCCTCCGCCGGCACATGCAGATCGTCTTCCAGGACCCCTACGCCTCGCTGGACCCCCGGATGAACGTTTCCTCGATCGTGGCTGAGCCGTTGCTCATCCACGGCATGAAGCGCAAGGAGGCCCGGGCGCGGGTGGCCGGTCTGTTGGAGATGGTGCGACTGCTGCCCGAGCACGCCAACCGCTATCCCCACGAATTCTCCAGTGGCCAGCGCCAGCGCATCGGCATTGCCCGGGCCCTCGCCCTGGAGCCCGACCTGGTGGTCCTCGATGAGCCGGTCTCGGCCCTGGACGTGAGCATCCGGGCCGGGGTCCTCAACCTGTTGGAGCAGCTTCGGGCGGAGATGAACCTGTCGTATCTGTTCATCGCGCACGACCTTTCCGTGGTCCGCCACAGTTGCGACCGGGTGGCGGTGATGTACCTGGGCCGCATCGTCGAGGTGGGATCCCGGGACGACATCTACCAGCGGGCCTCGCACCCTTACACCCAGGCGTTGCTCTCGGCTGTTCCGCTCCCTGATCCGGTGCGGGAGCGCAACCGGCAGCGAATCGTTCTCACGGGCGACCTGCCCAGCCCCATCGACCCGCCGTCGGGTTGCCGCTTCCGCACGCGCTGCCCCAAGGCCCAGGACATCTGTGCCGAGTCGACGCCCGAACTCATCGACCGGGGCCAGGGCCACCCCTCCGCCTGCCATTTCGCCGAGGAGATGACCTCCGTCACCTGAACGCGCCTCCGGCGAGGGCTCGCGTCAGGTAACGACGATCAGGATGTCGCCCATTTCCACGGTCGTGCCCACGGTTACGCGGACCTCGCTGACCCGGCCGGCGGCCACCGCCTCCACCTGGTTCTCCATCTTCATGGCCTCGAGGACGCAGAGCGCCTGACCGGCGACCACCTCGGTTCCCTCGACCACGTTCACCCCCACGATGGTTCCCTGCATGGGAGCCCGGATCGCCCCTGCGGCCGGGGCCGGGCCTGAAGGCCCTCGGCCTGTGCGGCGCCTGGCCGCCGGGGCCATGGTCGGCGAACCTGGCTCCGGGGCCGATCCGGCGGCGCCCGGAAGCCAGACCCGAACTGGGTAGCGGCGGCCGGAAACCTCCACCTCCACCAGTTGGCCGGGCCCGGATCCGGCCCCGCCGGCTCGACCCGTCCCCGGGCCCCGCCCCGATCCGCCGCCGGCATCGACCACGTTCGGGTCCGAGTCCAGATCGGAGAAGTCCAGGCGGTCCTCCACCCACCGGGTGGAGTGGGTACCGGCCACGAAATCGGGGTGGCGCAGGATCCGCAGATGGGCCTCGATGTTGGTGGCCACCCCCTCGATGGCCATCTCTCCCAGGACTCGCAGCATTCGTCGGCGGGCCTCCTCCCGGTCCCGTCCCCAGGACAGAACCTTGGCCACCAGGTTGTCGTAGTGCTGGCTGACGGCATCGCCTTCGCCGTAGCCGGCGTCGATGCGCACGCCGAAGCCACCCGGCCGGGAGAAGCGGGTCAGGCGCCCGGGCGAGGGGAGGAACCTCCCGCCCGCCACCCGTTCGGCGTTGACCCGGCACTCGATGGCATGGCCCCGAGGGTCGATCTGGTCCTGGGTGAACGAAAGGGGCTCTCCCGCCGCCACCCGTAGTTGCTCGGCCACCAGGTCCAGCCCGCACGCCAACTCGGTCAGGGGGTGTTCCACCTGCAGGCGGGTGTTCATCTCCAGGAAGAAGAACTCGCCGTCGGCGTACAGGAACTCCACCGTGCCGGCGTTGACGTAGCCGCATGCCGCCACGATGGCCACCGACGCTTCACCCATGGCCTGGCGGTCGGCCTGGGAAAGCCCGGGCGACGGGGTTTCTTCGATGAGTTTCTGGTGGCGGCGCTGGGAGGAGCAATCCCTCTCGCCCAACCACACCGCCTGCCCGCCGGAGTCGGCGAAGACCTGCATCTCCACATGCCGCGGCCAGGCCAGGTAGCGCTCCACGTAGGCCTCGTCACGGCCGAAATAGGCCAGGCCCTCCCGTCGGGCCGACTCCAGGGCCGACGCCGCTTCCTCGGGCGCGTTGACCACCTTCAGGCCCCGGCCACCGCCTCCAAAAGCGGCCTTGATGGCCACCGGCCAACCGTGGATCTCCCCGAAGCGGACCACTTCGGCCGTCTCGGTCACCGGCCCCGGGCTGCCCTCGATGAGGGGGACCCCCGCCCGGCGGGCCACTTCCCGGGAGGAAAGCTTGTCCCCCATCAACTCGATGGCCTCGGCGGGAGGGCCTACGAAGGTGGCCCCGGCCCCGGCCACCGCCCGGGCAAAGTCGGCGTTCTCGGAGAAGAAGCCGTAGCCGGGATGGACGGCGTCCGCCCCGCTTCGGGACAGGGCATCGAGGATGGCGGCGGTGTTCAGATAGCTGTCGGCCGGGGATTCCCCTCCGATGGAATAGGCCTCGTCGGCCAGGCGCACGTGGAGGGACCGGCGGTCCAGGTCGGAGTAGACGGCGACGCTGGGGACACCCAGTTCCCGGCAGGCCCGGATGACCCGGACGGCGATCTCCCCACGGTTGGCCACCAGCACCTTGGAGAACACCGACCTATGGTGCTGCGGTGGCTGACCCGGCGCCAACCGGGCCCGTGTGGCCGGCCGGCAACCGCCCACCACCTTCGGCCGACCCATGGCGCCTCACCTGGCACGATACGGTCGATTCCACCCAGGACACGGTGGTCGAAGCCGCCCGCCGGGGGGCCGGACCCGGCCTGGTGGTGGCTGCGGACCATCAGCGCCGGGGCCGTGGCCGCCGGGGCAGGACCTGGTCGGATCACCCGGGTTCCTGCCTGTTGGCTTCGGTACTGATCGGCTCCCGCCTCGACCCGGCGGAGGCGCTGATCCCCCTGGCGGCCGGTCTGGCCCTGAAAGCAACTGTGGCCGAAGTTGGGGTGACGGCCGGGCTCAAATGGCCCAACGACCTGGTGGCCGGGGACGACTCCAAGCTGGGCGGGTTGCTGTGCCAGGCGGTCCCGGGGAATCTGGTGGTCATTGGTCTGGGCTTGAACGTGGGCTGGGCCGGGACCCGGCCCGAGGGGGCCACCGACCTGGCGGCCCAAAGATCACCGGCACTACGGGCGTCGACCCAGGAGATGTCAGCCCAGGAGATGTCCGGATGCGGGGCCGGTGGAGGCGACGCCGGCGGCGTGAGTCGGGCGATCCGGGACCGGCTACTTAAAAGGTTCCTGAGCCATGTCGATGACCTTGGCCGCCGGGACAAAGGGGAGATCCTCGAGTTGTACCGCCAGGCCTGCGTAACCCTGGGCCGGGAGGTTCGGGTTGAGGTGGCCGACGGAGGCACCGCGCAGGGTCGGGCGGTGGCTGTGGACGATCGCGGATGCTTGGTTGTGGCCACCTCGGCCGGCCGCCGGAGCCTCAGCGCCGGGCAGGTTGTTCATTGCCGGGTCCCGGAAGGGGCCATGGATCAAGGGGCCATGGATCAAGGGGCCATGGATCAGCCTGATCAGGGATCGAGGTCGCTCGACACCAGATCCGAGTAGGCCCGCATCAATCCGGCGGTGACGGGGCCCGGACACTGGGCCACCGGTGACGAATCGATCAAGCTGACAGGCTGAACCTGGCGAATGCTCGAGGTGAGGAACACCTCTTGACAACGTGCCAGATCAGCCGGGGTCAGGCTCCTCACCTCCACCGCCAGACCCGCGGTTTTCGCCGCCAGTTCCAGGACCAGTTCCCGGGTGATGCCGGCGAGGCACCCCGACGACAGCGGCGGCGTCAACAGGACGCCGTCGCCCACGGCGAAGAGGTTGCTGCCCGTCCCCTCGCACACTTGCCCGTCCAGGTTGACCAACAGTGCTTCGCAGGCCCCTCGCTCCCGGGCCCAGGCCAGGCAGACCACGTTCTCCCCGTAGGAGGTGGACTTGACGCCGGCCAGGGCGCTGTGCGGGTTGCGGGGCCAGGGAGCCACCGCCACCACCGCCGGTCCCGCCACCGGTGCCGTCGTCTCGGCCGCCACCACCAGCGTGGGGGGGCCATCGCCCCGCTGAGACCCCATCGGCCCGGGTCCCGAGGTGAGGGTGATACGCAGTCTCCCGGAGGGCTCACGGGCTTTCCCCTCACCGCCGGGAGACCCTGGCGACGGTGAGGCCGAGTCCGGGGACCAGTCCTGGGCGGCCAGGACCTGATCCATGGCTGCGGAGATGACCTCGTCGGGGGGCGCTGCCAGCCCCATGGCGCGGGCGGAGGCCGCCAGGCGGGCGAGGTGTCGCCGGCGGGCGAAGTCGAAGGCTCCGTAGACCGCCGAGGTCTCGAACACCCCGTCGCCCACCAAAAGCCCGTGGTCACGTGCCGAGATTGCCCCCTCGTCGCCGCTGATGAGCCGGCCGTCGACGAAGATCACGCCGAGGCCCATTCCGGCTCGGCGGTGCTGCGCCGATGCCAGTCGCCCAGGCAAACGTCGGCCACGGCCAAGAGGCGGGAGAGCTTCAACTCGGTCTCGTCCCACTCGGCCGCTGGGTCCGACCCCCAGGTGATACCCGCCCCGGCTCCCACGTTCAAAGTTGTTCCCTCCACCCAGAAGGTTCGGATGGCCACGTTCAGTTCGGCCTCGCGCCGATCGGCGTCGATCCATCCGATCGAGCCGCAGTACACCCCCCGGGGTTCGGGCTCCAGGGCGGCGATCGCGTCGAGGGAGGCCACTTTGGGGGCCCCGGTGACCGAACCGGGAGGGAACGTCGCGCCCAGGATCTCCGCCCAACCCAGGTGCGGGCGGAGCCGGCCGCCGACCGTGCTGACCAGATGGACCAGACCGGGATGGCGTTCGGTACGCCACAACGACGGAACCTCGATGCTTCCGTAGTCACAGATTCGACCCAGATCGTTTCGCATGAGATCGACGATCATCACGTTCTCGGCCCGGTCCTTGGCCCCCAGTCCCCCGGGGCCCACAGCCGTACCCTTGATGGGCTCGGTGATCAGGCGCTCGCCCCGGCGGGACAGGAAGCGCTCGGGGGATGCGGAGACGACGTGAAGCCCAGCCGAGGGCAGGCGGATGTGCGCCGCGTAGGGGGCCGGGTTGAATCGACTCAGCCCGGCGGCCAGGCCGGCCATGAACGTAGGGATCTCGGCCGCTTCCGTCGCCGGGGCCGGGGGCCGGAGAAGATCCCGACGCAGCCTGCGACAGATGTTCACCTGGTAGAAGTCCCCGTCGGCAATTCCCGACCGCACCGCCTCGGCCGCCCGTATGTAGGCGCTGCGGTCGAGGCTGGAGTGCCACTCTCCTCCTACTCCTACGGCGGCGTCGGCCGACGCGGTGCTGGCGGGGCCGGGGGGCCGGGGGGGCCGTTTCGGCCTATCCCCAGGGCGGCCAAGCGGGGTGACGCGGGCGAAGCGGGCCAGCACCGGCGGAGCGTCGAAGGGCAGGATCACCACCCAGATCCCCGAGCGATCCAGAACTCCCAGGTCATGGGACAACTCGGCCAGGTCCTCGAACCGACGCCCCCCCACCACGGCTTCGTCGATCGACGATGTCATGCGGGCGCCGAGCCTAGGTCTGTCGGTCGGTTCCAGCGGTGGCTCGGCGCCGGCAGGGGGATGGGCGGCGAATAACGGGGCTTCAGCCACGGCGATACCTTCGGCCCGGTGAGTGAACCTTCTGGCGCCCCTCGCCATCGTTGGACCCATCGGGTCCTCAAGGGCCTGATCGTCCTGGTGGGGGTGGCCGTGCTCGGCGCCGGCGGGACCCTGGTCTACGTCCGCCAGCAACTTTCGGAGATCACGCGGGTGGAGATTCCCCAGTTGACCACCGAGACCGATGCCGGGCCCATTCGCAACGTCCTGCTGGTCGGCTCGGACAGCCGCGACCGCCTCAGTGGTGAGGCCGCCGCCCAGGCCGGCAAGGGCGAGGTCACCGGTAAGCGAAGCGACACCTTGATGGTGCTCCACATCGACCCCCGCCAGGCCCGCGCCATGATCGTTTCCATCCCCCGGGACCTCTTCGTGGAGATCCCAGGCATTGGTCGCCGGGACCGGGTCAACTCGGCCTTCAGCCGGGACGGGGCGCCGGGCCTGGTGGCCACCATCGAGGAGTCGCTCGGCATCCCGATCAACCACTACGTGGAGGTGGACTTCGTCGGGTTCTCCGACATCGTCGACTCCGTGGG
This sequence comes from Acidimicrobiales bacterium, assembly GCA_052390275.1. Taxonomy (GTDB): domain Bacteria; phylum Actinomycetota; class Acidimicrobiia; order Acidimicrobiales; family AC-14; genus JBQTHD01. The sequence continues at coordinate 15,617 of JBQTHD010000021.1, forward strand.
TGGGGTGAACGTCTTCGTCCCCGCCCCCGCCCGGGACCGGTTCAGCGGGCTCAACCTGTCCACAGCCGGGTGCATACCCCTCGACGGCACCCAGGGGCTGGCCTGGGTGCGAAGCCGCCACTACGAGAGTTATGAGTCGGGCCGGTGGCGAACCGATCCCACCGGCGACATCGGCCGCATCCAGCGCCAGCAGGATTTCGTACGCCGGATGATGCGCCGGGCGGTGGAGGCGGGGATCTCCAACCCCATCACCTTGAACCGCCTGGTGGGCATTGGGGTAAGGGACGTGACGCTGGATGCGGGCATGTCCACCGGCGACATCCTGTCCATCGCCCGGCGTTTTCGATCCCTCGATCCCGGCACCGTGGAGATGCTCACCCTGCCGACGTCGGGAGCCACCATCGGCGGAGCATCGGTGCTCCTGCTCAAAGAGGCCGAGGCCCAGCCGATAATCGACCGGCTCAACGGTCTCGGCCCGCCACCGTCGGAGCAGGCGGCCGATCTCAATCCCGCCGACATCCATGTTCTGGTCCAGAACGGAACCGGGGGCGATGGTGTGGCCTCACGTGCGGCCGGGGATCTGGGCGACGCCGGGTTCGCGGTCGACGGCGTGGGCGACGCCAACCGCTTCGGCTTCGACACCACCGTGATCCGTCATCGGCCAGGTCAAGGGGCCCAGGCCCAGGCCCTGGCCGGTCGGCTGGCGGCCGGGGGTGCCCGCCTGGAGGAGGGCTCGGTGCCCGGGGATACGGATCTGATCCTGATCATCGGCGCCGACTTCAAGGGCGTGCGGCAGGCCGCCGCCGCCCAGGAACCCGTGACGGCCCCCGGGACCACTGTCGCACCCACCGGGCCAGAGTCAGCCTGCTGACCTCGTTGAACCCCACACCCAGCAGTCCGCCCGATGGGGCGACGTCGTCGTTAGGCTCGATCGCGTGGATGAGGGGAGCACCACCCAGGGAGAGCCGGACGGCTTCGCGCCGCTCGGCCCGGTGGTGACCCGGGATCCGACAGTCCCCGCATCTACAACCTCGGGATCGAAACCCCTGTCATCCGGTCCCCGGGCCTCAGGGGGATCGGGCTCGACGGCACCGGGTTCGACGGCACGGAGTTCGAAAGTGGAGCCGGACGTAGGCCCCGAACCTCCCGACTCGCTGCCCGACCCCGACACCGGATCGTTCTTCCTGATCGGAGCGGACGACGAGGAACCCCCGCCCCGCCGACGCCGAGGAGGGTCGACTTCGCCGGAGGAATCGCCGGGGTCCAGGCGCTTCGGCCGAAACAGGTCAAGTGATCGTCCCGCCCCGCCGGCCCCCAAAGGCACCGACTCACGTGGTGGCCCCGACTCAACCAACGGCCCCCCCTCAGACGATGGTCCGCCTTCCGAGTCAGACGATGCCGCGCCTGGGGCTGGCATCAGGGACCCGGGCCGGGCCACGCGGCTCTCGAAACGAAGTTCCCGGGGGGCCGGTACCAAGGATCGGGCCACCGTCCGCCGCCAGCGCCGCCGCCGCCGTCGGCGGGTGCTGGCGGTAATGGCGATTTCGAACCTGGCGGTGATCGGTATCGGAGGGACTTACGCGCTGTTGCGCAACCGGTTGGACCAGATCCAGCGGATCACCGTTGACGGTCTGGCGCCGGTGGTGACCGGAGAACCGGTGAATCTTCTGCTGGTGGTCACAGACGGCACCGGGACCAGTTTGGTGGCGCTTCTGGCGGCGGACATGGGCGCCGGACCGTCCAACGTGGTGGGCGCCGACGCCCGATCGACCCCGGTGGCCACCGGTGAAAGCCTCTCCGACGTCTATCGCCAGGCCGGCCCCAGCGGGTTGGTGGAGGTGCTGGGTCCCACACTGGGGGCCCCCATCCACCACTACGTCGAAGTGACCGTCGGCCAGGCCTCGGCGGTAGTCGACGCAGTCGACGGCGTTCTGGTCAGCGACGAGATGGGCACCGGTTGCGCGCAGATCGACGGCTTGGCCGCCGCAGAATTGTTGCGGGCCGACCCCACCACCGCAGTGGTGCGACGCCAGACGGATCTGGTGACGGGCGCGCTGGCCGCCGGGTTCGCCGCCCACCCGCTGGAGGAGCCGGCCCGGTTGCGTCGCCTCCTGTCCGGCGGCCTGGCCGGTGTGGCCTTCGATCGGTCGTTGGGCAACGGTGATCTCGGGGCCATCTCTCGGGCGGTGCAGGACCCGGGAACCGGCGTCAGCGCCGTTCCGGTGGTCCGCCTTCCCGCCTCGGTCCCAGTGGCTGAGCCAGTCGTCCAGATCCGGGTCAGGGTGCTCAACGGCACCGATACCTCGGGCGTCGCCTCCCGGACCGCTTTGGAACTCACCGCCGCCGGCTACGCCATCGCCGGTACCGGCGATGCCCCGGCCCCGGCCGCCATCACGTCGGTGAGGGCCGCCCCCGGCCGCCAGAGCGACGCCGATGCCCTGGTGGCCAACCTGGTCACCGCCGCCTCCGCCGGTGAGGACCTCCTCCTTGTGGACGCCGATCTGGAGCTGATCATCGGGGACGACTTCGACGGTCTGCGCCCCGGCGCTGCCGCCCCCGTGCCCGAGGTCGAGGCACCGGCGGTTACGGAGGCGCCGGCAACTGTCATCCGGGGCTGCGCCCAGGTCGGCTGACCGGATTTCCTCCACGGAGTGCCTGCGGCGCTCGTAGCGGACCGGACCCTCCGGCGGCGAGCCTCTACCCTGAACGACCCATGCGGCTAATGGTCACCGGCGGGGCCGGCTTCATCGGAGCGAACTTCGTCCGCTACTGGTCGCAACACCACCCCGATGATCATCTGGTGGTCTACGACCTCCTGACCTACGCCGGGAACCTGGCGAACCTGGAGGGGATCGTCGCGGCCGGAAACTTCATCCAGGGCGATATCGCCGATACCGCCGCTGTGCTCGCCGCCATGGACGACCACCAGGTGGAGGTGGTGGTGAACTTCGCAGCCGAGAGCCACAACTCCCTGGCGGTGATCGACCCGGGTCGGTTCTTCCGCACCAATGTGGTCGGCACGCAGGGTCTGTGCGAGGCGGCCCGCCACCATGGGGTCAGCCGGTTCCACCACGTATCGACGTGTGAGGTCTACGGGGACCTGGATCTCGACAGCCCGGAACTCTTCACCGAAGAGTCCCCCTACCGTCCCCGGACCCCCTACAACGCCTCCAAGGCGGGGGGGGACCACGTGGTTCGCGCCTACTACGAGACTTTCTCGCTTCCCATCACCATCACCAACTGCGCCAACAACTACGGGCCCTACCAGTTCCCCGAGAAGGTCATCCCGTTGTTCTGCGCCCTGGCCCTCTCCGGCCAGGCACTGCCGGTCTACCAGTCGGCCGACAACCGGCGGGAGTGGATACACGTCGACGACCACTGCCGGGCCATCGACCTGGTCCTGAGCCGGGGTCGGGTGGGTGAGACGTACCACGTGGGTACCGGCGTGGAGGCCAGTGTCACCGACATCGCCGACCGGGTGCTCGCCGGCCTGGGCTGTGATCCCGGCCGGCGGGTGACCGTGCCCGACCGCCCCGGCCATGATCGCCGTTACGCCCTTGACTGGACCAGGATCCACACCCAGTTGGGCTGGTCGCCGACCATCGAGTTCGATCCGGGGATGGCGGCCACCATCGAGTGGTACGCCCAGAACCGATCCTGGTGGGAGCCGCTGTTGGACCGGGCTCCGGTGTCGGAGCGCACGGCATGGTCGTCGTCGGGGTCGACCGGCGCCGATGCGCCGTCCCGGGCGGGGCGCTCGTGAGCCGGGTGATGGTCACCGGAGCGTCGGGGCAGGTGGGAACGGAGTTGGTGTCGGTCCTCGCGGCCGCCGGCCACCGGGTGATCGAGGCCCCACACTCCCGCCTGGATGTGTCCAACCGGGACGCGGTGGGCGCCGCGGTGGAGGAGTCCCGGCCCGAGACCGTGGTTCACGCCGCGGCCTGGACCGACGTCGACGGCTGCCAAACCGATCCCGACCGGGCCTGGCGGGTCAACGCCGTGGGCACGCGCAACGTGGCCGAGGCGTCTCGGCGGGTGGGTGCCCGGGTGGTCTACGTCTCCAGTGATTACGTCTTCGACGGAGCCGGCCCGCCCGGCTCGGCCGCCAACCCGGGTAGTGGATCGACGATGGCCGCCACCCCTGGACCGGGGGGCTACACCGAGTGGGACCCCACTGGCCCACTGTCGGTTTACGGGCGATCGAAGCTGGCCGGTGAAGGTGAACTCAGCCCCGACGACACCGTCGTACGGACGTCGTGGGTCTGCGGGCGGTACGGCCGCAACTTCGTGCGCACCATTTTGAGCCGAGCCAGGTCGGGGAGCCCCCTCCGGGTGGTCGACGACCAGCATGGCTGTCCGACCATGGCCACCGACCTCGCCGCGATGATCGCCCGGCTGGTGGGCGAGCGACGTCCGGGCCTGTTCCATGTGACCAACGGCGGCCCCACTACCTGGTTCGACTTCGCCCGATCGTCACTGGCGGCCGCCGGACTCGATCCCGACCTGGTGTCTCCGATATCCACCGCCCGGATGGACCCGCCCCGGCCGGCCCCCCGCCCGGCGTGGTCGGTGCTGGACAACGCCGCACTGCGGGCCGCGGGGATTCCGTTACTGCGCCATCACAGCGAAGCCTTGGAGGAACTGGTGGACCACCTCATGGCCGAGGATGCACCGCAACCGGCAACCGTGACTCAGAGAATCCCGGCCCCGTCAAGGGTGGCTCCCGAAGGCATGGAGAAGAGAATGCTGCGGTCGACGCCATGAGCCGAATCGCCGTCATCGGATCGGGCTATGTGGGCCTGACCACCGGGGCCTGCTTCGCCCGCCTGGGCCACACAGTCGTCTGTGCCGATGTTGTGGCAGACAAGGTGGAGAAGTTGTCCCGGGGGGAGATTCCCATCCTGGAGGACGGTCTGGGCGAACTTGTCGCCGACGGCCTGTCAAGCGGGCGCCTGCGGTTCGTGCTCGGCGCCCACCATGCGGTCAAGACGGCGGAGTTCGTCTACCTGTGCGTTCCCACCCCCCAGGGCGAGGACGGCTCGGCCGACCTGTCCTACGTGCGGGCTGCGGCGGCCGAGATCGGGCCGCTGCTGACACCGGGGACCGTGGTGGTGAACAAGTCCACCGTTCCGGTCGGCTCCGCGGCGATGGTGGAGGAAGTGATGGGCCGCGACGACCTCAGCGTGGTCTCCAACCCGGAGTTCCTGCGGGAGGGCACGGCGGTAACGGATTTCATGAGGCCGGACCGCATCGTGGTGGGCAGCGACGACCAGGTCGCAGCCACCCGGGTGGCGGCCCTCTACTCCAGCCTGGGCGCCCCGGTGCTGATCACCGGGGCGGCGTCGGCTGAGACGATCAAGTACGCGGCCAACGCCTTCTTGGCCACCAAGATCTCCTTTGCCAACGCGGTGGCCAACATCTGTGAGGGCGTCGGGGCCGACGTTCGCGACGTGCTCCTGGGAATGGGCTATGACCGCCGCATCGGCTTCGAGTTCCTGAAGCCTGGGCCCGGGTACGGAGGGTCGTGTTTTCCCAAGGACACCATCGCCCTCATCCGCATCGCCGAGGATGCCGGTTACGACTTCGGCCTGCTCAAGGCCGTCACCGCCTTGAACCAGGCCCAGTTCGAACGGGTGGCCGATCGGGTGGTGGCCCAGGCCGGGGGGTCCGTCGACGGCCTGGCGGTGGCGGCGTGGGGGCTGACTTTCAAGGCCCGAACCGACGACCTGCGCATGTCCCCGGCGCTCGAGGTGTTACACCGCCTCCGTGAGAGAGGAGCCCGGGTCCGGGCCTTCGACCCGGCCGTCCATCACGGACCGGAGGCGGCGAGTCCCGACGATCCCCGCCTGGAGGGATTGGAGATCTGCGCGGATCCCTACGCCGCCTGTGAGGGGGCGGTGGTCCTGGTGGTGCTGACCGAGTGGTCGGAGTTCCGCCGCCTGGACTTCGCCAAAGTGTCGGCGGCCATGGCCGAGCCCCGGGTGGTCGACGCCCGCAACCTCCTCGATCCCGACGCCCTGAGGCGACGCGGTTTTACCTATGTCGGGGTCGGTCGGTGACCGAGGATCGGGCCTCGTTCGACACGCAAGGCGCTCGGAGCGCCCACAAACTTTTGTCGGTCATCGTCCCGGTGTTCGACGAGCGGGCGACGGTGGCCGAGATCGTGCGCCGGATGCGCGGGGTGCATCTCGACGTCGAAGTCGAGATCATCATGGTTGACGACGGCTCCACCGACGGAACCGAGAAGATCCTGGGGGCACTGGAGGATTCGACGCTGCAAGTGGTGCGCCACCCGGTCAACCGGGGCAAGGGCGCGGCCATTCGCACCGGGTTGACCCACGCCCGGGGGGATCTGGTCATCGTCCAGGACGCCGACTTGGAGTACGACCCCGACGACTGGGCCCGGCTTCTGCGCCCGGTGCTCAAGGGACGGGCCCAGGTGGTCTACGGCAGCCGGTTCACCGGCGAGGGCCAGACTCCGTCGCTGGGGAACTGGGCCTCCAACCGGCTGATGTCGATGTCGGCCAACCTGCTCTACGGGGCGACGCTGTCGGACGTGGGATCGTCGCTCAAGCTGTTCGAGCGGCGGGTGCTCGACGGGATCACTCTGGAGTGCGAACGCTTCGACTTCGAGGTTGAGGTGACGGCCAAGGTGCTGCGGGCCGGCTACCGCATCTACGAGGTGCCCATCTCCCACGCCAAGCGCTCCATTGACGAGGGCCAGAAGTTCGTGTGGAGGGACAACGTCCGGGCACTGGGGACCCTGGTGCGCCACCGCCTGAAATGAGCTCTCAGGTTGGGGCCGTGGTGGTCAATCACAACGCCGGGGATCACCTGCTCGACTGCGTGGCCAGCCTGCGGGCCGAGGGCCTCGACCAGGTGGTGGTGGCCGACAACGCGTCCACCGACGGTTCGGCGCTGGCGCTCACCCGGGCCGACCCGGAGGTCCGGTGGCTGACGATGGGGGCCAACCTGGGCTTCGGGGGGGCGGCCAACCGGGGAGTGGCGGCCTGCAGGGGTGACTACGTCCTGATCCTCAACCCCGACACCGTGGTTCTGCCCGGGGCCGTGAAGCGCCTGGCGGCGGCGTTGGCCTCTGCCGGCCCAGAGGTGGGGGTCTCGGGTGCATCGTCGCCGGATGCAGCTTCGCCGGGTGCAGCGTCGGACCTGGAGGCAGCGTCGGATCTGGCCGCCGTTGGGCCTCAGATCATCGGCTTGGACGGTTCCACCTATCCCTCGGCCCGCCGGTTTCCCGACCTGGTCACCGCCATTGGGCACGGCTTCGTCGGCCTGGTCAAGCCGTCCAACCGGTTCACCCGGTCGTACCGGATGGCCGGCGAGGGTCTGGTCGGGGCGGGAGCAGCCGCGGTGACGCCGGTCGACTGGTTGTCGGGGTCGGCCCTTCTGGTCCGCCGGGAAGCTTTCGAGGCGGTGGGCGGGTTCGACGAGCGCTACTTCATGTACGCCGAGGACACGGACCTGTGCTGGCGGCTGGCCCGGGCGGGATGGCGGGTGGGGTACGTGCCCGGGGCCCGGGTGATCCATGCCGGAGGAATCTCCACCCGGCGACATCCCTACAAGATGATGGCCGCCCATCACCGGTCGCTCTTCCGCTTTGCCCGGACCTCGACCCGAGGACCGGCCCGGGCCGCTCTGCCTGTGGTGGCCGCCGGTCTGGTGGTGCGCACCCTGGGGGCCTGGGGCCGTCACCGCATGGGCCGGCCCCTGGTCTGACATCGCGGAGCGTCGCCGCGAGGCGGTTAGGTTGTCGATTCCATGGTTGAAGACGTAGGCAGGGACGGCAAGGGTCCGAGCAAAGGACCCGGTGGGGGACCATCCAAGGGTCCGGGGTCGGCCGGCCGCAAGGTTTCCAAGGCAGCCCGGACCGGCGGCGGGATAACCAAGAAGGGCCGCACCAGCGGATCCCCGGTGTTTCCCGGAATCCTGGCCGTGGTGGTGGTGCTCGGGGTCCTTTTGGTGACGGTGTCCCGCAACGGCCGCGCCGAGGCCGATTCCACCCCGCCGATCGCAGGCAGGGACCACTGGCACGCGGCTTTGGGTTTCTACATCTGCGGAAGCTTCACCCCCGACATAACCGACCAGACCGACCCCCGGGGCATCCACACCCACGGCGACGGCGTGGTCCACATCCACCCGTTCACCGCCAGGTCCGGAGGCCGCTTCGCCACTCTGGGGGTGTACTTCGACGCGGTCGACGTGAAGGTGACCGACTCGTCGATCACCGGCGTCCCAGGCTCGCCGCCCCGCAAGAACGGCGACGAGTGCGACGGCCGCAAGTCCGTCGTCCAGACCCGGGTTTGGGACTTCGACGACCCCGAGGACACCGGCCGCGTGCACGTCGGCGATCCTTCCGACCTCAAACCCGACGATCGGTCACTGGTCACCGTCGCCTTCATGCCTGAGGGGGCGGAGATTCCCAAACCCCCTTCCGCCGACAACCTGGACCAGTTGACCGACCTGGGGCCGACCGCGCCTCCGCCGGGTGCTGAGGAGATCCAGATTCCTGGGCCTGAGGGTGCGCCGGCGGAGGGTGCGCCGGCCGAGGGTGCGCCGGCCGAGGGTGCGCCGGCCGAGGTGCCAGGTGACGATCCCACCATTGGTCCGACGGAACCGGCGGAGCCGGCTCCACCTCCCGGTGGATGAGGCGGCCGCCGCCCCGATCGCCGCGCCTGAACTGAGCTTTCGGACCATGGGCGACCCGGAGGCAGGGGAGCCATGAAGGCAGGGGAGCCATGAAGGCGGTGGTACTCCTGGGAGGGCAGGGGACCCGGCTGCGGCCCTTGACCCTGGACCGGCCCAAGCAGGCATTGCCCATCGTGGAGGTGCCGATGATCGAAAGAGTTCTCGATCACCTGGCCCTTCACGGGGTGACCGAGGCAGTGCTGTCCCTGGGTTATCGCCATGACGCCTTCGGCGCCCTGTTCGGCGATGACCGCTGCGGCTCGATCCGTCTGGTCTATGCGGTCGAGCCCGAGCCCCTCGACACCGCCGGCGCCATCGCCTTTGCCGCCCGCCATGGCGGGCTGACCGACACCTTCCTGGTGGCCAACGGCGACATCCTCACCGACCTGGATGTCACCGCCATGGAGGAGCAGCACCGCCGAAGCGGTGCCGCTACCACCATCTCCCTGGCTGAGGTGGCCGACCCCCGGGCCTTCGGGCTGGTGCGGACAGGCCCGGGAGACAAGGTCATGGCCTTCGTGGAGAAGCCGACCGGCCCTGCGCCGGCGGAAGCCGGTTGGGTCAGCGCCGGGACCTATGTGATGGAACCCGACGTGTTGGACCTGATCCCGCCGGGGGCCCGGATGTCGGTGGAGCGACAGATCTTTCCGGTACTGGTGGCCCGGGGGGGCCTCTACGGCTTCAAGTCGGATGCCTACTGGACCGACACCGGAACCCCCCGCCAGTACCTGGCCGCCCAACTCGACCTCCTCGCCGGCCATCGCCCAGGACCGCCGGCCCCCGCCGCCGTTTCCATGGGATCAGGAGTCTGGACCATGGGGGCCGCCACCCTGGACGGCACCCTGGAAGGACCGGTCCTGGTGGGCGACTCGGCGGTGCTGGCCCCCGGGTCCCGGGTCGCCAACTCGGTGGTGGGGGCCGGATGCGAGGTGGGTCCCGACGCGGTTGTTGTCGCTTCGATACTCCTGCCGAGATCGAAGGTGGGGGCCGGGGCCAGGGTGCAGGATTCGATCGTGGGACACGGGGCTCAGATCTCAGCGGGGGTCAGCATTGGGGAATTGGCGGTGATAGCGCCGGGGCAGACGGTTGTGGCCTCGACGCCGGCGGCATGTTGAGAGCGGCCGAACAGGACCCGGCCGGGATACGCCCGCGATGTTGAGTGCGGCGGTGATGCCGACCCGGATGATGGTTACCGGCGGTGCCGGTTTCATCGGTTCGACCCTGGTGGACCGTTTGTTGGCCGAAGGCCACACGGTGGACGTGGTCGACGACCTGTCGTCGGGCGCTCTGGCTAACCTCGCCGAGGCCCGTTCCGGGGTCGACGGCCGGTTCAGCTTCCACCGCCTGGACGTTCGCTCCGGTGCCCTGGTGGAACTGATGACCCGCCGCCGCCCCGAAGTGGTTTTTCACCTTGCCGCCCAGGCCGACGTTCGGGTGTCGGTGCTGCGGCCCGATTTCGATGCCGAGGTCAACATCATCGGCACCATCCAGGTGGCCGAGGGCGCCCGTCAGGCTGGGACCCGCAAGGTGGTGTTCGCCGCCAGCGGCGGAACCCTCTACGGCGAGCCGGACGCGTTTCCGGTGCGCGAAAGTCACCCTCAGCGGCCACTGTCGCCCTACGGGGTGGCCAAGAAGGCGGCCACCGACTACCTGGCCGCCTACCGCAGCCTCCACGGCCTGGAGTTCACCGCCCTGGCCCTGGCCAACGTCTACGGGCCCCGCCAGGATCCCCACGGCGAGGCCGGCGTGGTGGCCATCTTCGCCGGCAGGCTGCTGGCAGGCCAGGCCTGCACCGTCTTCGGCGACGGCTCCCAGACCCGGGATTTTGTATTCGTCGACGATGTGGTCGACGCCTTCGCCCGAGCCTCCACCCGAGGTTCGGGGTTGGTCATAAACATCGGAACCGGCGTGGAGACCTCCGTAGGCCGTCTGTACGAGGTCATGGCCCAGGCCGCTGGATCCGACCGGGCGGCGGTCCCGGCTCCCGCCCGGGCCGGTGAGTTGGCCCGCTCCTGCCTGGATCCGGGCCGGGCAGCCATCCACCTGGGGTGGAAGCCCTGGACGACGGTGGAGGCGGGCGTGGCGGCCACGTTGGACCACTTCCGAACCCGCTGAGACGAATCCGAGGCGATGGCCTTTCCCTGTTGGCCTTTAGGCTGGGCCGATGATGAGCCAGGTCGTCAACGGTGAGGCTGGGCCGGCCCAGACCGAGGGGCATCCATCGGCTGATAGGGAACGGATCCATCACGAGGCCGCCCTTCGCCTGGCCACCCTGGACCAGCGCTACACCGCCAAGCGGCGGGCGGTGGTGGAGATCTTGGCTGCGGCCGGGCGGCCACTGACCATCGCCGAACTGCTGGTGGCCAGCGATGGCCTGCCCATGAGTTCGGTGTACCGCAACCTCACCGTCCTGTGCGAGGCTCGGGTCACCCGCCGCCTGCCGGGAATGGACGACCTGGGCCGCTACGAGTTGGACGAGGGCCTGAGCGGCCACCACCACCATCACCTGGTGTGTTCGGCCTGCGGCACCATCACCGATATTCCGGCCTCCGCCCGGCTGGAACGGGCTCTTGCCGAGGTGACGCGCCAGGCGTCGGAGGATCTGGGCTTTTTGGTCAACGACCACCGCCTCGACCTCCAGGGACGCTGCTCCCGCTGCCTCTGAAGTCCTTGGTGTCCGAACCGGCTGCACCTGGACCGGCAGTACCTGAACCGGCTGCACCTGAACCGGCAGTACCTGAAGCGGCTGCATCCACGCGGCCCGGGCTGCCGGCGACGATGAAGGTCCAACAGGTCCAACTCACCGATCGGGCGGTGGAGCCTCTGCTCGCCGGCTTGGCGTTCGAGTACTCCCAGCGCTACAGCGTGGCCATCAGCGCCGCCGAACTTGCCGCCTCCGTGGCCGAGGACTTCGCCGAGCCCGACGGCGTCTTTCTGGTGGTGCTGGACGAGACGGGATCGACCGTGGCCGGGGCCGGGATCCGTCGCTGGTCTATTGACACCTGCGAGGTGAAGCGGATGTGGACCCATCCGAAGTGGCGTCGTCAAGGCCTCGCTGTTGCAGTTCTCGATGAGTTGGAGCGAGCCGCGGTGTTCCTTGGCTATGCCCGGATTCGGTTGGTGACCGGGCCGGCCCAACCCGAGGCGCAAGCCCTCTACCGCCGGCGCGGGTACCGCGAGGTCGGTCTGGATCGCGACTGGGGTGGTCTGGCTTTCGAGGGCGACATCGCCCCACGTAGCTGAAACGAATCAGGCGGAATCGGGCTCGTCACCGGGAATCATTCGATCCTATTGTTCGGCGCGGTTGCGGGAGAGCGCCCCGGGTGTAGAGAATCATTCTTGGACGGACCCGGTCGGGCCCAGCTAGGAGTGAGGTAGGACCATGAGACGTATCTGGGTTGGGTTGGCCGTTCTCACCGCTGCCGCTGGCTGTGCAGACACCGGATCGGGTGGAGCCGACGATGGCAAGGTCCTGGCGGTGGCCAGCTTCTACCCCCTGGCCCAGGCGGTGGAGCGCATCGGCGGGGACCAGGTGACGGTCACCAACCTGACCCCCCCAGGGGTGGAACCCCACGATCTGGAACTGACGCCCCGACAGGTCGACACCCTCGAGGACGCCGATGTCGTGTTCTACCTGGCCGGTGGGTTCCAGCCTGGTCTCGAGGAAGTGGCCGAGCGTCGCAGCGGCCCTTCGATCGATCTGCTCGCCGAGGCGGATCCGGTGGAGGGCGCCCTGGAGGCACTCGAAGCCCAGGAGGCGGCCGGAGGCCACGGGGGAGCAGGCGATGACCACGCCGGTGAGGAGGAGGGCGCCCACGAGGGCGAGGGAGGGGCCGCTTCGGCCACCGAGAAGGAAGGCGGGCACGCTGAGGAGGAGGGCGGGCACGCTGAGGAGGAGGGCGGTCACGCAGGGGAAAAGGAGGGCGAGCAGGCAGGGGAGGAGGGCCACGCCGAGGCCACCGTGGACCCGCACTTCTGGCTTGACCCCCAGCGCCTGGCCCTGGTCACCAACTCCATCGTCGAAGCCCTGACGCAGGCCCGCCCCGACTCCGCCGCCGCCTTCGTCGCCAACGCCAAGGCTTTCCGGGCCGACCTGGCAGCCTTGGACTCACGGTTCGAAACCGGCCTGGCTGACTGCGACCGCCGAGAGGTGGTCACGACCCACGCCGCCTTCTTCTACCTGGCCTCCCGGTACAACCTGACCCAACGGCCGATCACCGGTCTGTCCCCCGAGAGCGAGGCCGACCCGGCCCGGTTGGCCGAGTTGGCCGACCTGATCAAATCCCAGGGTCTGACCACCGTCTTCTATGAAGAACTCATTCCCACCGACCTGGCCGAGACCCTGGCCCGGGAGACCGGGGCCACCACCTCGGTACTGTCCCCGGTCGAGGGGTTGAGCCCGGAGGACGCCGAAGCCGGCAAGGACTACTTCAGCGTCATGGACCAGAACCTGGCCAATCTTCGCCAGGCCCTGGGTTGTCGCTGATCGGCGGTCGACAGGGGGCATCGAATAGCCTTGGGCCTGCCGGTTCTGATTCCCGTTACTGATCGTCCCCCGGGTCGGCGCCCGACCTCGAGGTCGGTTCTGTCCCCAGACGTTTGCCCCCGATGGTCCGGCTCATTCCTTCAGGACGGCACCCCATGACCAGTCAATCCGGCGTGGCCAAGGCCATCGAGGTGGAGGGGCTGTCCTTTTACTTCGGCCCCCGGGCTGTTCTGGCCGACGTCTCCTTCGCGGTGGCCAAGGGTGAGTTCGTGGCCCTGGCCGGCCCCAACGGCGCGGGCAAGTCGACCCTTTTGCGCCTCCTGCTCGGTCTGCTGCGGCCTGGCGAGGGTCGGATCGAGTTGCTCGGCCGGGGCCCGGGAGCGGTGGCCCCGGCCGTGAGTGGGCCATCGGGGGTGGGTTACGTCCGCCAGCGGCCCAGCGTCCCCGACGACCTTCCCGCCACTGCCGCTGAAGTGGTCGCAACCGGCCTGCTCGGCCGAGGGGGCCAGACCCGGAGGTGGTGGGAGGCACCGGGTCGGGGGGGGAGCAGGGCGGTGATGTCCGCCTTGGAGGCTGTCGGTCTTCCCGATGTGGCCGACCGGCCGGTGACCACCCTGTCGGGCGGCCAGCAACAGCGGGTGTTCATCGCCAAGGCTCTGGTGGCCGGGCCCGAGTTGTTGATCCTGGACGAACCGGTGGCCGGGATCGACGCCGATTCCCAGGCCCAGTTTCGAGACACCCTGGTGGGACTGGTCTCGGATCGGAGCAGGACCGTCTTTCTGGTGTCCCACGATCTGGCGGCGGTTGCCGAGGACCTGGACCGTGTCCTGGTGCTCAAACGGGGCCGGATCACCTTCGACGGCCCCGGGTCAGCCCTGGCCGCCACCGGAGTGAGCCTTGGGGTGCACGCCAACGACCTTCCCCTCTGGCTCGAGAGCGGCGCCTGAATGGTCGAGTTCGTGCCGCTTCGAGCCACTCTGAATTCGCTGGCGGCCGTCCTTGATCCGCTGGCGGCCCGCCTCAATCCGCTGGTGGCGGCCCTGAACCTGCCTTATCCGTTTGAGCGGGAGTACATGCAACTGGCCCTGGTGGCCGCGTTGGTGGTGGGCGCGTCCGCTCCGCTGGTGGGTGCCTTTTTGGTTCAAAAGCGCCTGTCCCTGATGGGCGACGGCATCGGCCACGTGGCCTTCGCCGGAGTGGCCGCGGGGCTCCTCACCGGGCTGGCCCCCCTGTGGACCGCCCTGGCGGCCGCGGTGGCGGCGGCGCTCACCATCGAGTGGCTCCGGTCCCGGGGCCGGGCCGGGGGGGACCTGGCGCTGGCCCTGTTCTTCTACGTGGGCATAGCCGGCGGCGTGGTGTTGATCGGGCTGGGGGGATCGCTAAACGGGGGGATCCTCACCTACCTGTTCGGTTCCATCCTCACCGTCACCCGATCCGACGCCGTGCTCATCACCGTGATCGGCGCCGTGGCGGTGGCGGTGGTGGCGCGGTGCTGGCGGGCCTTTTTCGCAATCGTCCTGGACCCGGAGGCGGCCCGGGTGGCAGGCGTCCCCGTCGACCGGCTGAACCTGGCCCTTTCGGTCCTAACGGCCGTAATCGTGGTGGCGGGGATGCGGGTCGTGGGGGTGCTGCTGGTGGCCGCACTGATGGTTCTGCCGGTTGGCGCGGGTCAGCGCCTGGCGGGGTCGTTCCGCTCAATGCTGATCCGCTCCTCGGCGGTGGGCATGGCCTCGGCCGTGGCCGGACTGACGGCCGCCCGGCAGTTCGCGCTCGCCCCGGGGGCGACCATCGTCCTGATGGCCGCCGGCTTCTTCATCGTCGCCGCGGTATTGGGCAAGCCCGCAGCCTCGGCCGGTCAATCGGCCGCAACACCGTTGGGCACCGGCCAGGCCCGCCCTTGACCAGTTAGCGGAACGCCAAGCCGATGGACCCGGCCGATGGACCCGGCCGATGGACCCCGGAGTCGTCAGTTGCGACAACCTGGTGACTGTGCCGCTGGCAGAGTTCGACCGTCTCCCGGTTGGGCGCCTCGGGTTGGAGCCGCGGATCCGGCTCGACCGGGTCCTGCGCTACGCCCTGGACATCGCTTACTGACGCCCGTGGTGGATAACCCGGCCGTCCGTTGTCATCGGGGGTCGCTACGCTCGGGCCATGGCCGATCGGGCGGGCTTTGCAGCGGCAGCCATGCCGTTGATGGATTCTCTCTACAACGCGGCGTTGCGCATGACCCGTAATCCCGCCGACGCCGAGGACCTGGTGCAGGAGACCTACTTGAAGGCCTACCGGGCCTACGAGCGCTTCGAGGAGGGCACCAACCTCAAGGCCTGGCTCTACCGGATCCTGACGAACACCTACATCAATATTTACCGGGCCAAGCGACGCCGGCCGGAAGAGACCGATATCGACGACGTCGAGAGCTTCTACCTGTACCGGCGCCTCGGCGGCGCCCAGGCGGCAAGCCTGTCCCAGAGCGCCGAGGACCAGGTGCTCGACCGGCTGAGCGAGGCCGAGGTCAAGTCGGCCATCGAGGCCCTTCCCGAACAGTTCCGCATGGCCGTTCTGCTCAGCGACGTGGAGGGATTCTCGTACAAGGAAATCGCCGAGATCCTCGATATTCCCATCGGAACGGTCATGAGTCGGCTGCATCGGGGAAGACGAGCGCTTCAGAAGCGGTTGTACGAGTTCGGCCGCCACCGAGGGCTGGTTCCCGCCGCCGAAGGGGCTCATGATCAATGACAGCAAATCTCATCGGCCGTTGTGGCCGGAACCGTCCGGTATGAGGACTCCTGCGAGGTGAGCGATCACTGTCGCGAGGCGGTCGAGCTTCTCTACCAGTACATGGACGGGGAGCTAACCGAATCCCACCGGATCCTCATCCGCCACCACCTCGACGACTGTCCGCCCTGTTTCGAAGCCTTCGACTTCGAGGTTGAGCTGAGAGTCGTCATCGCCCAGCGGTGTCGGGAGCGGGTCCCCCCCTCACTGGTCGCCCGGGTGGCGGCGGCTCTGTCCGTGCTGGAGGACCAGCCCCCTCACTGAACTCTCGGGTTCGTGGCCGAGGCGGAGGAGGGATCTCGCAGCGCTTAGCATTCCCGATGTGGAACTCGACCTTCTGGCCGCAGTCAAGCCCTGGACCTACTGGCTCGCCCTGCCCCTGGTTGTCGCCTCCGTGCTCGGGCTTCTGGGCCTGGTGCTGGCCTACCTGGTGAAGGCGGTTGCCCCCAAGTATCCCCGCACGTGACCGGGGACCGGGCAAGCGCCGCCGCCCAAGGGTCCTCCGGGCCGCTCGGGGCCATCGCCTGGGACGTGGTCGAGGCGGTTGCAGTACGGGTGGCCGGGAGCGAGCCCCTCGCGGCGTCCTACCACTCGGCGTCGTTGGAACCAGACTTGTTGGAACTCACGGCCACGGCCGAGCGGATGGTGGAGAACGAGACCGGCCTTGTCTCCGCCCGGGGTCCGGCCCGGATCCAGGTGGTGGATCGGGCCGGTTGGATCCGGGCCAACATGGCGTCGTTCCAGCGGCTTCTCGGGGCTGTTCTCGACCGCTTCGCGGCGGCTCGCAAGAAACCGGCCGCCCAGCCGGCCAAGGCCGCCCGAGCGGTGGCCGGGGCCGAGGTCGGAGCCCTGCTGGGTTGGATGTCCACCCGAGTCCTGGGCCAGTACGACCTGTTGATGCCCGTCGGGGCGCGGCCCGACCCTCCGGCCCTGGCGGCCGGGCCGGGGGCCGCCAGGGCGATGGCCGGCGACGTCGTCTACTACGTGGCCCCCAACATCATCGCCCTGGAGAAGCTCTACGCCCTCCCCCCCCGCCAGTTCCGCCTTTGGCTCGCCCTGCACGAACTCACCCACCGGGCCCAGTTCACCGGGGTCCCGTGG
The DNA here is from genome assembly GCA_052390275.1 of Acidimicrobiales bacterium. Lineage (GTDB taxonomy): Bacteria > Actinomycetota > Acidimicrobiia > Acidimicrobiales > AC-14 > JBQTHD01. Next base: position 32,682 of record JBQTHD010000021.1, read on the forward strand.
ATGCGGCCGTACTTCCTGTCCCTGGTGGAAACCACCCTGGCCGACATCGATCCCGATCCCCGGCGCCTGCTGGCCGCCGCCCGTCGAGCCGTGGGCGAGGTAAGGACCGGATCCCGGCCGCTGGATCAGGGTTTGGTCGCTCTTTTCGCCACGCCCGCCCAGCGCCTCGCTCTGAACAAGGTCCAGGGCCTGATGAGCGTGCTCGAGGGTCACGGAGACCTGGTCATGGGCCGGGCCGGGAGCAGCCACATCCCCAGTGCCGAGCGCTTCCATCAGGTACTTCATCAAAGGCGCAGCAGCACCGGCGCAGTGCGCCTTCTCCAGCGCCTGCTGGGGCTGGAGGCCAAGCTCCGCCAGTATGCCGAAGGCGAGCGCTTCCTGGAGGCCATCGAGTCCGCCGGCGGCCCGGCCATGGTCGACCAACTGTGGAAGGGCCCGGAGTGGCTGCCCGACGGGGCCGAGATCGGGGCCCCAGCCCAGTGGCTGGCCCGGGTGGGGGTCCCGGCCCTGGCCGCTGGCTGATCCGGTTGCGGCCGACTCGGCCCTGGCCGCGCCGGTGACGACAGAACTGTTCACGACGGAGCAGTTGGCTGCGGCAACCGCTGGGCTGTTGGGCCGCTGTCGCTTCCCGGCGCCGGGCACAGCGGTCACGTGTGCGGTCTCCGGCGGGCCGGACTCGCTCGGCCTGTTGGCCCTGGCCGCAGCCGCCCGATGCCGGGTCACCGCTGTCCACGTCGACCACGGACTACGTCCGGGCGGGTCTGGCGAGGCGGGGTTGGTGGCGGCGGCGGCGGCCAGCGTGGGCGCAGAGTTTCGCAGCGAACGGGTGGCGCTGGATGCGGGCCCCAACCTTCAAGAGCGGGCTCGCCGGGCCCGCTGGTCAGTCCTTGGCCCCGGCACGCTGACCGGCCACACCGCCGACGATCTGGCCGAGACCGTGCTCATCAACCTGATGAGGGGGGCAGGGGCGGGCGGCCTGGCCGCCGGCGGCGGCCCTCGGCACCCCCTCGTCGCCCTCCGGCGCCACGAGATGGAGCAACTGTGCGACCGACTGGGGTGGACGCCGGTCCGGGACCCGTCCAACACCAACCCGGCCTATCTGCGCAACCGGGTTCGCCACGAGTTGATTCCGCTCATGAACCAACTGGCCGGGCGCGACGTCGTCCCGGTCATTTGTCGCCAAGGGGACCTGTTGAGCAGCGAGGACGCCTTTCTCGACCTCCTGGCCGGGGATCTGGATCCCACCGATTCCTCCGCCCTGCGGGCCGCCCCGGTGGTGCTCGCTCGCCGGGCGGTGCGGGGGTGGCTGCGGGCCGGCCAGGATCACCCCCCGGATCTGGCGACCGTCGACCGGGTCCTGGAGGTGGCCGGCGGGAGGGTTGGGGGAACCGATGTGGGCCGGGGTCGACGGGTCCGGCGGAGCTCAGGTCGCCTTCGGCTGGAGAGCCCGGTACCGTCGGCGGGCGATGGTTCCGGATCCACCCCCTGAGAAGGATCCACCCCCCGGACCGCATCCACCCGCCGGCCCTGATGTCTTTGCGGCTTTGCCGGGGTCCGGGGCCTTCGGGGGCCGGCGGCTTGGCCCGGTGGTGGTCAGCCGGGAGGAGATTGCCGAGCGGGTGGCCAAGTTGGGGGCCGAGATCACCGCCCACTACGCCAACACTTCTGAACTGCTCCTCGTCGGGATACTCAAAGGGGCGTTCGTGTTCATGGCCGATCTGGCCCGGGCCATCGACCGGCCGTTGGAAATCGACTTCATGGCCGTCTCCTCCTACGGAAGCGCCACCCGCACCAGCGGGGTGGTGCGCATCGTCAAGGACCTGGACACCGATCTGACCGGCCGCCACGTGCTGTTGGTGGAGGACATCATCGACAGTGGCCTGACCCTGTCCTATGTGCGGCGCAACCTGGCCGCCCGCCTCCCCGCCTCTCTGGACACCTGCACCCTGCTGGTGCGCCGGGGCCTTCAGAAGCACGATCCCGATCTGCGCTGGAGCGGTTTCGATATCGGGCCGGAGTTCGTGGTTGGCTACGGCCTGGACGCCGCCGAGGGTTTCCGCCACCTCCCGGACGTCCACATTCTCGATCCCGAACGCCATTTCGGCGCCGGATGGATCCCGGGGTCGGGCCCGGGGTGAGGCGGAGGACGCCTACCTTTGGCGGGATGCGTCGCCTGAGAAAGATCGGACGTCACCCGGCCGCCTGGGTGGTGGTCGCCCTGCTGCTGGTGGCGTCCACCGCCCTCGGTGCCCGCCAGGCCCGGCCCCCGGAGACCCTGCGCCTCGATGAGTTCGAAGCCCAGGTGGCACAGGGCAGGATCAAAACCGCCGAGATCAACGATCGGGCGGGAGTGATCGAGGGTGAACTGGTCGGCGGACGCCGCTACCGGGCCACCTACCTGGTGGCCGACGGTCCGGCGTTGATGCAGCGGTTGCGCCAGGCAGGCGGGGCGGCCGACGGTGCCCCAGGTGGCGATGGCGGTCCTCCGGGCGCCACCGGCGGCGGCATCGAGGTGAAGGTCGACCACAAGTCGGACCCTCTGTGGTGGACGCTGCTGCAGAGTTTCCTACCGGTACTGCTGCTCATCGGGGCCTTCGTGTTCGTGATGAACACCATGGGCGCCGGAGGCGGTCGGGCGCTCAAGTTCGGGCGGTCCAAGTCCCGCCGGCCGGTGGCCAACCCGCCCAAGGTCACCTTCGCCGACGTGGCCGGGGCCGATGAGGCCGTGGAGGAACTGGCCGAGATCCGGGAGTTTCTGGCCGAGCCGAGCCGGTTCGTGTCCATGGGCGCCCGCATTCCCAAAGGGGTCCTGCTCTACGGGCCTCCGGGAACGGGCAAGACCCTGCTGGCCCGGGCGGTGGCCGGCGAGGCCGGCGTGCCTTTCTACTCGATCTCCGGATCGGACTTCGTGGAGATGTTCGTGGGGGTGGGGGCCAGCCGGGTCCGGGACCTGTTCGAGCAGGCCAAGGCCAGCGCCCCGGCCATCATCTTCGTGGACGAGATCGACGCCGTGGGTCGTCACCGGGGTGCGGGACTGGGTGGGGGCCACGACGAACGGGAGCAGACCCTCAACCAGTTGCTGGTGGAGATGGACGGCTTCGACGCCACATCAGGAGTGATCCTGCTGGCCGCCACCAACCGCCCCGACATCTTGGACCCGGCCCTGCTCCGCCCCGGCCGCTTCGACCGCCAGATCGTGGTCGACCGCCCCGACCTGGCCGGCCGCCAGGCCATCCTGGAGGTTCATTCACAGGGCAAGCCCCTGGCGGCAGGGATCGACGTCTCCCTGTTGGCTCGACGCACCCCGGGTTTCACGGGTGCCGATCTGGCCAACCTGATGAACGAGTCGGCTCTGCTGACCGCCCGGCGCGGCTTCAAAGAGATCGGGATGCCCCAGTTGGAGGAGGCCATCGACCGGGTCATCGGTGGGCCCGAGCGCAGGTCCCGCCTTATCTCGGAGTCCGAACGCCAGGTCATCGCCTACCACGAGGCGGGTCACGCCCTGGTCGGTCACACCCTGCCCGACGCCGACCCCATTCACAAGATCTCCATCGTCTCCAGGGGCCGCAGCCTGGGTTGGACCCTGGCCCTGCCCACCGAGGACCGCTACCTGGTGACCCGGTCGGCTCTGCGGGACCAGTTGGCCATGCTCATGGGGGGGCGGGCGGCCGAGGAACTGGTCTTCGGCGACCCCACCACGGGGGCTCAGAACGACATCGAAAAGGCCACCCATATCGCCCGGGCCATGGTCACCGAGTACGGCATGAGCGCCTCGGTCGGGCCTCAGCAACTTTCCACCGGGGCCGGGGAAGTGTTTCTGGGCCGGGACATGGGCCACCAGGCGGTCCACTCCGACGTCGTGGCGGCCCAGGTCGACGGTGAGGTGAGACGCCTGCTGGGCGACGCCTTCGAGGAGGCCACCGAGATCCTGATCTCCTACCGGGCCACCCTGGACCGGGTGGCCGACGCCCTGGTGGCCAAGGAGACGCTGGATACGGCCGAGGTGGCCGAGTTGTTGGCCGGTGTCCCCGAGCGGGCCCGGCGGGAGGAGGCGTCGGTGCCTCCGCCCCGTCACATCCGCCCGGTCAGCAACCCCTGATCATGGGCCCCGGGTTTGCCATCCCGATCCCCGGCGGAGGGTATGTCCCTGGCGCGACCTCGGGCGGGGTGGACCAGCAGCGGATCGAGGCGGCGGTGCGGGAGATCCTCCTGGCCGTGGGCGAGGACCCCGACCGGGAGGGCCTGGCCCGGACCCCGGCCCGGGTGGCCGCGCTCTATTCCGAGATCCTCGCCGGACACTTCAGTGACCCCGGCCGTCATCTCGAGGTGACGTTCCCGGCCGATCACGACGAGATGGTGATGGTTCGAGATATTTCCTTCAACAGTCTGTGCGAACACCACCTCGTGCCCTTTTCCGGGCGGGCCCACGTGGCCTACATTCCGGGTCCCGACGGGCGGATCACCGGGCTGTCCAAGCTGGCCCGGTTGGTGGGCGGTTACGCCCGGCGTCTGCAGGTCCAGGAGCAACTCACAGCCCAGATTGCCGACGCGCTGGAACGGCGCCTGGCCCCACGGGGAGTTCTCGTGGTGATGGAGGCCGAGCACCTGTGCATGTCCATGCGCGGCGTCCGCTCGCCGGGTTCGACCACCGTCACCTCGGCAGTGCGCGGTCTTTTCCGGGAGAGCTCGGCCACCCGGGCCGAGGCCATGGCCTTCATACACAGCCACCGATAGCGGCAAAGGGGTTGACCTTCCCTACGGTCCCGTCCGAAGACGTGGGCGGGTTCGCCGGTAGGCTGCGCCGTGATGGGGACGCTGGTCATGGGAGTGTTGAACGTCACCCCTGACTCGTTTTCCGATGGTGGGCGGTTCACTGACCCGGTGACAGCCATCGAGGCCGGTCGCCAGATGCGCTCCGAGGGGGCTGACATCATCGACGTGGGTGGGGAAAGCACCCGGCCGGGGGCGCCTGGGGTGTCGGCCGAGGAGGAGTGCCGGCGGGTTCGCCCGGTGGTGGCGGCGCTGGCCGTCGATGGCCGGGTTTCCATCGACACCCGCAAGGCGGAGGTGGCGGAGGTGGCGGTCGCAGCCGGTGCCACCCTCATCAACGACGTTTCGGCCTCCCTGGCCCCGGTGGCTGCGGCCGCCGGGGTGGGGTGGGTGGCCATGCACATGCAGGGCGAACCGGCCACCATGCAGCGGGCCCCGCACTATGACGATGTGGTCGCGGAAGTGGCAACCTTTCTTGCCGACCGGGCGGCGCGAGCCCATGGGCTGGGGGTAGAGGAGGTGTGGATCGACCCGGGAATCGGGTTCGGCAAGACACCTGCCCACAATCTTGCCCTGCTCGCGCACCTGGAGGAACTGGTCTGTCTCGGGTATCCGGTGATGGTCGGCACCAGCCGAAAGTCCTTCCTGGCTCAAGTGGCCTCCCGGCCCCCGTCCCGGCCGCAATCGGTTGAGGGATCTGGGGATGTGATGGCCGAGCCGACCCGCCGAATCGCCGATCACGCCCCCGCCGGGCCCCAGGATCGCTTGGAGGGGTCGCTCGCCACCGCGGTGTGGGCAGCGACCAAGGGGGTCAGGTTGGTCCGGGTCCACGACGTCGCCTCAACGGTGGCCGCTCTACGGTTGTTGGCCGAGCCCGTCGACCACCTGGGCAGCACCGGGCTGATCGGCACTGTGCGGTCGTCCACCGGTGTGTCGCTGGCGGCCAGTCGGTGAAGGGGCGATGGGCCGAGGGAATCTCCCCTCGAAACTTTTCCTGGGTGATCCGGGACGCCCTTGCCATCAGCGAGCGGCCCGGTGGGTACTCCCGATCGCATCGCCCCGTACGCCGCACCGAGGAGATCATCTGGATCCGGGAGCAGGGCTTCTCCCGCGTGGTGTCGCTGCTGTCGTCGCCCCACAATCTTCACGCCTACGCGGAGCTGGGGGTGGCCGCGGAGCACCTTCCCCTCATCGCCGACGATCCCGCACCGAGCCTGGCCGGCCTCTACCGCCGCATCGGCCGATGGCAGGCGGCCCGGGAGAAGGTGCTCGTACACCACGAGGAACTGGGCGACCTCATCCAGGGGACGGTTGCCGGCTACCTGTTGTGGGCCGGCCTGGTCCCCCAACCGGCACAGGCCATTGCGGTGATCGAGACCATCAACCACCGCCCGATGGGCACCCCCGGGCGGGCACTGGTAGCGATAGCGGCCACCCTCGACGGCCGAGTCGACCCCAACGCAGGTTTGGGGGCGACCGGTGGTTGAGCCGATCGAACCAGAAAAGGCCCGGGTGCTCCTCCGCCCCGACTCGGTCATCCTCACCGGGATCCGGGCTTTGGGCCGCCACGGGGTGCTGCACGAGGAGCGGGAGCGGGCGCAGCCCTTTGAGATCGATCTGGAGGTCCAACTAGATCTCCGTCCGGCCGGGGCCAGCGACGAACTGACAGATACCGTCGACTACGCCCGGATGGCCAAGGCGGCTGCCACGGTGGTGGCTGAGGGGAACCATCTCCTGCTCGAACGCCTGGCCGAGGGGATCGCCGACGCGGTGAGGGCCGACGAGCGGGTGCAGTCGGTGACGGTGTGTGTGCGCAAGTTGCGCCCGCCGGTGGACTGCCACCTGGAGCACGCCGCCGTCCGCATCACCCGGCCCTGAACTTCGCCTGTGCCATGGATGGCGTATTCCGGTCGGCGCCATGGCCGGGCGGTGCCACGGCCGGCACCCGTTAGGCAGATGCTCAGGAGGGCGTATCTGGGCCTGGGGTCGAACTTGGGGGGCCGCTGGGATCATCTGCAGAACGCCGTGCACAACCTGGACCTCGCAGGAGGCGAGCGCACGGCCCAGCGAAGGTCGGTGGGAGCGACCGGCGGTGAGTTGGTGGCGTTGTCGAGGGTCTATGAGACCGATCCGGTGGGGGGCCCACCCGGTCAGGGACCATTTCTGAACCTGGTGGTGGCTCTCGACACCGAGCGGTCCCCCCGGGAGCTTTTGACCCTGGCCCGGCATCTGGAGGCAGACGCCGAAAGGGTGCGGGGCGAAACCGATGGGCCCCGCACCCTCGATGTCGATGTTCTCTGGCTCGAAGGGTGGTCGGTGGCCGAGGCCGACCTGGTTGTCCCCCATCCTCGGATGTTTCAACGCCGGTTCGTCCTGGCCCCTTTGGCAGACATCGACCCCGACCTGGTCCCGGAGCGGGTCCTGGCTGCTGCCACTGGTCAGGTTCGGCCCGTCGGCCGCCTGGAACCGGGGAGGCTGTATCGCTCGGGGCTGAGTCCGGCTCCTGGGCCTGCCATCCCGGTCATCGCCGACCCCGGCCGGCTGAGGGCAGCCCTGGACCGGGCCCGGAGCGAGGGTCGCAGCATCGGCTTCGTCCCCACCATGGGGGCGCTTCACTCTGGCCATCTGTCCCTGATCGATCGCGCATCAGAAGAGTCAGACCTCGTCGTGGTGAGCATCTTCGTCAACCCGTTGCAATTCTCCCCGGGAGAGGATCTGGCCGCCTATCCCCGGGATCTCGACGCCGACGTCGCGCTGGCTGCCCGCGCCGGGGCCGGTCTGGTCTTCGCCCCCCAAGTGAGCGACCTTTGGCCCACCGGCGCTCCGGCTACGACGGTGTCGGCCGGCCCGCTGGGGACGATCCTGGAAGGCAAGGCCCGGCCGGGCCACTTCGACGGGGTGGCGACGGTGGTGACCACTTTGTTCAACATCGTCGGTCCCTCGGTGACGGTGTTCGGGGAGAAGGACTTCCAACAGGTGGCAGTCATTAGGGGATTGGTTGCCGATCTCCATCTGCCCGTCGAAGTGGTGGCCGCACCCACCGTGCGGGAGGCCGACAGGCTGGCCTCCTCCAGCCGCAACCGCTACCTGAGCGCCCACCAGCGGCAGTCGGCGCTTGCACTTCAAGACGGACTGATGTACGCGCAGGCCGCCGCTTGGCGCGGTGAGGACCGGGCCTCCGCCCTGGTGGAGGTGGCCGAGGCCCGGCTGCGTTCCAGGCCCGGAATCAGTATCGATTACGTGGTCGTAGCCGATCCCGCCACCCTGGATCCCGTGGAAAGCGTTGGGACCGGCGCACGGATGCTTGTGGCAATCACCGTCGGGGAGGTTCCGGGTGACACCGAACCGGTTCCGTCAGTTCCGGGCACGGGGTTCGCCCCCGTGGGCACCTCGCGCAGTGTCCGGCTGATCGACAACGTCCTCTTGTTCCCAGCGCCGCGACCAAGATGACAGTGATGCGCCGTCGCCTGCTGAAGTCCAAGATCCATCGGGCCACCGTGACCGGGGCCGACGTGGATTACGAGGGCTCGATCTCCATCGATGCTCAACTGATGGGTATGGCCGATATCGCCCCCTGGGAACAGGTGGCGGTGCTCGACGTCGACAACGGGGCCCGCCTGGAGACTTATGCCCTCGAGGGTCGCCCGGGCGAGGTCCGCATCAACGGCGCTGCAGCCCGTTTGGTGCGCCCAGGCGACCGGGTGATCATCCTCACTTACGCCGATATCGACGATGCACAGGTCGAAGGGTTCAAACCAACGGTGATCCTGGTCGACGATGACAACCGAGCCACCTGAGTCGGTGCCCCGGCCGGGCAGGGGGGGTGAGCCTCTGGACCTGCTGGTGCTGGGCAGCGGCGTGGCCGGGCTGTCGGCGGTGGTGGCCGCCGCGGCCTGTCCGGGTATTCGGGTGGGCCTGTTGACCAAGGGCCGGCTTGACCAGGCCACCACCCGGTGGGCCCAGGGCGGAGTGGCCGCGGTGCTGGGTGGGGATCCCGACTCCACCGATCTGCATCTGGCCGACACCTTGGCGGCGGGGGCGGGCCTGGGCATCCCCGAGGCGGTCCGGGTGCTGGTGGATGAGGGCCCGGCCCGGGTGCAGGGGTTGATCGCCCTCGGGGCGGTGTTTGACCGTGACCCCGGCGGGGGCCTGGCCCTGGCGCGCGAAGGCGGCCACTCCATGGCCCGGGTGGTCCATGCCGGGGGTGCGGCGACCGGGGTGGAGATCGAACGGGCCCTGGTCAGCGCCGCCCGGTCCAGTGCGGCAGCCGTTATGGAGGGATGGTTCGCCGCCAAGATCGAGGTGCGAGGGGGCCGGTGCGCTGGGGTTCGGGCGTCGGATTCTCACGGCCGACCCCGGTTCATCCGGGCCGCCCACACCCTTTTGGCCACCGGGGGAGCCGGGCAGTTGTTTTCGGTTACCACCAACCCGGTCCAGGCCACCGGGGACGGGGTGGCCATGGCCTTGGCTGCCGGCGTGGCGGTGGCGGATTTGGAGTTCGTGCAGTTCCATCCCACCGCCCTGCACCATCGAGCGGCGGTCACCAATGGCGATGGCCCCCAACCGCTGTTGTCCGAGGCCCTCCGGGGCCACGGGGCCATCCTGCGCGACAGCCGGGGACAGCGGTTCGTCGACGAGTTGAGTCCCCGCGACGTGGTGGCCCGGGCCATGGCCGCCCGCATGGCCGAGGAGGGAACCGACCACCTGTGGCTCGACGCCACCGGTCTCGAGGACTTCGGGCACCGTTTTCCCACCATCGCTGCCGCCCTGGCCGGCATTGGCCTTGACCCCGGACGGGACTGGCTGCCCATCTCTCCAGCGGCCCATTACGCCATCGGTGGGGTGCTGACCGATCTGGACGGGGCCACGGCCCTTCCCGGGCTGTGGGCAGCCGGCGAGACGGCCTGCGTCGGCGTTCACGGGGCCAACCGCCTGGGATCCAACTCCTTGTTGGAGGGAATGGTTTTCGCCGGGCGGGTGGTGGAAGCGGTGCTGGCGGGCAAGGACGGACCGGAGGAAACCGGCGCCCTGGGTGAGTGGATGACCGGCAAGGCCCAGGCGGTGGATTGGTCGGTGGTGCCCAACTCCGATGCTGCTGGCGAGAAGCCATGGATGGACCTGGACGGCCCCTCCGAGGCCATCGCGAAATATCAAGGTCCGCCGCTTCGAGCCGAGCAAGCGCGCGACGCCCTGGCCGGGGCCCGCCGGGTGCTGGCCCGCTCCATGACCGCCCATTGCGGGGTGGTCCGCGACGCTGCCGGATTGGCCATGGGGGTGAAGGCCGCGGCCTGCGCCCAGGCCGAAGCTGTGGGGTACGGGACCCGCTTAGAAGCGTCCGAACACGGGGCCCAGGACGAGGCCCCGCACGAGGCACGGGCTGCAGATGTCGGCAGCATCGTGGCCCAGGCGGTGGAATTGTCGAACCTCGCCCTGCTGGCGGTAAGCACCGCCGCTGCGGCCCTGGCTCGAACCGAGAGCCGGGGAGCCCATAACCGATCCGATTTCCCCGACCGGGATCCAGCCCTCGCCCACCGCCTGGTGGTCGTTGACGGGGCACCGCACCGGTGATTGCTCCTCCTGCCCCGGCAGTGCGGGCGGCGGTAGCCCTCGCCCTGGCGGAGGACCTGGGTGCGCTGGGTGACCTCACCGCCGCCCTGCTCCCGACAGGAGCCTGGTTCACCGGGGCGTTGGTGGCCCGCCAGGCCGGGGTACTGGCCGGGCGGATGGCGGCGGCCGAGACCTTCGCCCAGGTGAGTTCGGCAATCGCCGTGACATGGCGGACCGACGATGGGGATCGGTTTGCTCTCGGCCAGGTTCTGGCCGAGGTGTCGGGGCCGGCGGCCGAGGTCCTTACCGCCGAGCGCACCGCCTTGAACTTTTTGTCCCACCTGTCAGGAGTCGCCACGCTGACCCGCCGGTACGTGGACCTTGTCGAGGGAGTCCCGGGGACCCGGGCGATCATCCGGGACACCCGCAAGACCACCCCAGGGCTGCGCGCCCTGGAGAAGGCGGCGGTGAGGGCCGGCGGGGGGGCCAACCATCGGGCCTCGCTGTCGGAGGCGGTCCTGGTGAAGGACAACCACCTGGCCGGTGTGGCGATCTCTGCGGTGGTCGGCCAGGCTCGGAGGATGTGGCCGGGTCGGACGGTTCAGGTCGAATGTGATCGTCTCGACCAGGTGGTCGAGGCCAAGGAGGCCGGGGCCGATCTGGTTCTTCTGGACAACATGAGCCCGGCCCAGGTCCAAGACTGCGTGGCGGCGGTGGCCGGTGGATGCCTGATCGAGGTGTCAGGCGGGGTGAGCCTGCAAACGGTGGCGGCCTATGCGATCGCCGGTGCCGACTTCATCTCGGTGGGCGCCATCACCCATTCGGCCCCCATCGTGGACATCGCCCTGGACGCCACCGCGCCCGACGCCGGAGGTTCCTCATCCTTCTAGCTCTCGACGCCGGCAACTCCCACACCGTGGCCGGGCTGTTCCAGCCGTCGGGGGACCTGGTCGGCACCTGGCGGATGGTCACCGACGCCCGCCGCACCGACGACGAGCATTTCGTCCTGCTGGCGGCGCTTCTGACCAGGGGCGGGTTTAAGCCGGCCGAGGTCGACTCCATGATCGTTTCCTCCACCGTGCCCCGGCTGCGAAGCGTCCTGCGCTCGGTCGGCCTCCGGCATCTTGGACTTGATCCGGTGGTGGTGGGACCGACCACCCGCACGGGCCTGACAGTGGCTTACGAGGACCCGGGCCAGGTGGGGCCGGACCGGCTGGCCAACGCGGTGGGGGCGGTGGACCTCTTCGGCGGGGGGCCGGTGGTTGTGGTCGATTTCGGTACGGCTACCACGCTCGATGCCACCTCGGCCGAGGGCGTCTACCTGGGCGGGGCCATCCTGCCCGGCATCGAGGTGAGCATGGAGAGCCTGTTCTCCCGGGCCGCCGCCCTCAGTTGGGTGGAGTTGTTCCCGCCGGTGCGGGCCATCGCCACCAGCACGGCCGAGTCGGTTCGCTCCGGCGTGCTCTTCGGTTTCGCCGGCGCGGTGGACGCCCTGTGCCGGCGTTTCGCCCAGGAGCTGGGGCCGGCCCCGGTGGTGTCCACCGGGGGTCTGGGGGAACTCATCGCCCCGCTGTCGGAATGCATCGGCCAACATGAGCCGTGGCTGACACTTCGGGGCCTGCGCCTCATTCATCGACTCAACCGACTCTGAGCGCCACGTCGCAGTCCGGAGTCGGGCCGCCCGACGGAGTTGCGCCGCCCGATGGAGTTGCGCCCCCCGACGGAGTTGCGCCCCCCGACGGAGTCGAGCCCCCCCGGCGTGGGCAACCGCCCTACCGGGTGGACGTGACCACGTCGGCCGGTCCCCTGGTGGAGCGATTCGCCGCCCTGGCACCCGACAGCCGCACCGGGGAACGGGTGACGGTGGCCGGGCGCCTGTTGCTGCGCCGGGTGCAGGGCAAGGTGGCCTTCGGCACCCTGTCGGATTGGACCGGCCGCATCCAGGCTTTCGCCCGGACCAGCGATACGGCCGACTACCAGGGCTTTTGCGACCTGTCTCTGGGGGACTGGATCTCGGCCACCGGCGAGGTGATCACCACCCGCCGGGGGGAACTGTCGGTGGCGGTGGAGTCCTGGCAGCTATTGGCCGAGGCCCGCCGACAGTTCCCGGACAAGTGGCACGGGCTGGCCGACCCCGACACCCGCTACCGCCAGCGCTACGTGGACCTGGTGGTCAACGAGACAGCCCGGACCACCTTCCTGATGCGCAGCAGGATGATCAGCCTGATCCGGAGGGCACTGGAGGACAGGGGTTTCGTGGAGGCCGAAACCCCGGTGCTCCACCCCATACCCGGGGGGGCTCTGGCCCGGCCCTTCACCACCCACCACAACGCCCTCGACTCCCGCCTCTACCTGCGAATCGCTCCTGAGCTCTACCTGAAGCGACTGGTCGTGGGAGGTTTCGAGAAGGTTTTCGAGATCGGCCGGGTGTTTCGTAACGAGGGTCTCTCGCCCCGCCACAACCCCGAGTTCACCATGCTGGAGCTCTACTGGGCCTATGCCGACTATTGGGACCTGATGGTCCTGCTGGAGAACCTGGTGGCCGACCTGGCCCGGCGCCTCTGCGGCTCCAGTGTCTTGACCTACCAGGGCCGAACCCTCGACCTCACCCCACCCTGGCGGCGGGCCACCCTGGGGGAGTTGGTGGCCGAACACGCCGGGTTCGAGGTGGATTTGACCATGGGGACCGACGAGTTGGCCCGCCGGGCCGCAACGGTGGGTCTGGAACCAGACCCCCGCTGGGGACCGGGAAAGCTGCTGCTTGAGATCTACGAAAAGACCACCGAGGCCCACCTTTGGGACCCGGTTCTGGTCTGTGACTACCCGGCCGAGGTCAGCCCACTGGCCCGGCGGCATCGGTCGAACCCGGAGCTGACCGAGCGGTTCGAAGCCATCGTGGCCGGCCGAGAACTGGCCAACGCCTTCAGTGAGTTGGTCGACCCCGACGACCAGCGGGATCGCTTTGGGGCCCAGGCGGCCCAGGCGGCCGCCGGCGACCCGGAGGCCATGACCACCGACGCCGACTACATCCGGGCCCTGGAGTACGGCCTCCCCCCCACCGCGGGACTTGGGGTGGGGATCGACCGTCTGGCGATGCTCCTGGCCGACGTGGCCACCATCAAGGAAGTCATCTTCTTTCCAACGTTGCGCCCCGACCCCACGTTGCGCCTGTAGGAGGCTGCCTGGCCAGATGGGCGATCAGATGGCGCCACTGGTCGGCGCTGGCGGCCAGGGAGAAGTGCTCAACGGTTCGGCTCCGGGCCGCCGCTCCCATCCTCTGCCGGCGCTCGGGATCGGCGACCAACTCCGAAACCGCGCCTACGAGGGCCGAGAAATCATCGTGCGGGACCACTACGCCGGTAGTTCCTGTCTCGACTACTTCTGCTGCCCCGGGGACGTCCGTGGTCACTACCGCCAGGCCGCACAGACCGGCCTCGATCAGTACGCCGGGCATCCCCTCGCCCGCCGGCCGGCCGCAGAACACCAGAATGTCGCATCCGCCCATGACGGCTCCAACGTCGGCCCGGTGGCCCAGGATCTCGATGCCGGGGGCACCCGCGTTCCGGACTGACTCGAGCATTGGGCCGTCGCCCAGGACCGTTCCTGTGACCTTCGTTCCGTCTGCCCGAAGGCGACCGACCAACTCCACGAACTGATCCGGTCGCTTGTCGGGGTGGAGATGTCCAACCCACAGCAATCGGACTTCACTGCCCGTCCGATCATCACCGGGGCTGGCGGGCACGGTCAGTTTCAAAGTCGGTTGGGGATGCCGAGTAGGTCGAGGATGGCGTCGGGCTGCCGGGCGAGCTGGCGGGTAGCGGCTGCGATGTTGACGGTCCGTTCGGTGGCGTAACGGATGATGCTTA
>JBQTHD010000022.1:0-65431 GCA_052390275.1 Acidimicrobiales bacterium
CACCCACGACCGCCCCACCCACGACCGCCAAACGTCGCCCCACCACCACCAAGCCTCGCCCCACGACCACCAAACGCCGCCCCACCACTACCAAACGTCGCCCTACCACCACCAAGTCCCGCCCCACCACCACCGATGAGGTGACGACATCAACCCGCCCGCCGGAACCGCCTGATTCGCTTGGGCCGCTGGCCCGGGACCGTCCTCCTGAAGCCGGTCCGACGACCCCGAGGCCGTCGGCGCGCCCGCCGGGCCCGACCCGGCCCCTGCGGTTGAACCCCGTTCGCGAATCCCGACCCCAGGTTCCGGTGCCACCTCCGGCCACTGGTCCCGCGCCGCCGGTCACGGGACCTCCGATTGCCGGCCCGCCGCCCACCGCCGGGCCGGTGGTCACCGCCCCATCGGCTCCCTCAGCCCCAAGCGGCACCCAAGCGGCAGGAACGGTCCCGGCGGGACCGAGGGCAACCACTCAGGCGCCCACCACCCAGCCGCCCACCACCCAGCCGCCAACCACCCAGCCGCCGGTGACCGCCGTTCCCACCACCACCGCACCTGTCGAGCCCCTCGGGGCCAGCCTGGTGGTGCTCACCCGCTCCGGAACCCCCCGGGGCCCACCCGGAGTGCAGTTCGGGCTGACCGCGGCCGGGTTCTCCGAGTGCAGCCAGGCGATCTTCACCTTCGATGGAGTCAGAATCGGCGCTGGCACCCCCGATGCGGAAGGGGTGGTTCGGGTGCGAGGACTATCGGTGCCCGGAGGAGTCAACCCAGGTGCGCATGGCATCGCGGCTCTCTGTGATGGTCAACCGCGGGCCACGGCGGGTTTCACAGTCACTCACGCCGATGCTCATCGCAGTGAGTTCGTCACCTCCTTGAACCAGCCATGGCAGGTCTCTACCGATCCCAAGGCGGTGGCCGCGAGCGCCGGCCTGGCGCTACTGCTGGTGGCCCTGGTGGGCTTCCCGTCGGAGTTGTTCAACGCCACCTTCAACGAGAACCAGTCTGAGATCCGTGCCTGGTTTCGCCGCCGCCGCAAAGAATTGGGTACTGGCGGGCCGATCCGCCAGGCTGCGAGCTTTGGCGCATTCATCGTGGCCGGTGGGTTCCTCTATGCCGGCCTCAGCGCCGACTTCGGATTCAATCTCAGTTCCCTTGTCCTGGCCCTGGGAATCGCCCTGGGATTGGTGGTGATTTCCCTGGGCTTCGGGGCTCCGGCGAACCTGTTCTCCCGGAGAACTGCGGGGGAGTGGGGCCGCCTGGGCGTCATCCCCGGCAGCCTGGTGGTGGCTGCCCTCTGTGTGGTCGCATCCCGTGTGGTTGGCTTTCAGCCGGGCTACCTCTACGGGGTGCTGGCCGGGTTCACTTTCAAGCAGGCCTTCGACCGGCGGACCGAGGGGCGCCTGGCCGCAGCGGGGTGCCTGGCCATCATGGTGGTGGGCATTATCGCCTTCCTTCTCAAGGCTCCGGTGGCAGCCGCGGCCGGGGAGCCCGAAGCCGGGTTGTGGCTCATGGGACTGGAGGCCGCCCTGGCAGCGGTGTTCCTTCTGGGTATCGAGAGCCTGGCTGTGGGTCTATTGCCTTTGCGTTTCCTCAACGGGGCCAAGGTCCTGGGCTGGAGCAAGCTGGCCTGGGCGGCGATGTTCACCGTGGCGCTGTTCCTCGTCATCCACGTGCTGTTGCAGCCGGGGAGCGGCTACGTCGGTCAGGGTTCCAGCGTCGTCGTCCCCGTCGTCGCCCTCTATGCCTCCTTCGGCCTGGGCTCGGTGGCCTTCTGGGCCTACTTCCGCTACCGCCCGGAAAGCTGGAAACCGAGGTCGATCGGAGACGGCGGGGACTACACCGACGTGGAGCGCATCTAGGTGGCTAGCTAAGCGGCGATCCGGGCTTTGTGCAGGGCCCAGTCCTCCTCGGGGGGCTCGGTGGCATTCCGATCGTCGATGAAAGCAAAGAAGGAGCGAAGATCGTCGGCGGTTTGCAAGGTCGCGCCTGGGCGCGGGCCAGGCGCTCGCTCCCGGCCAGGACGTCCTGATAGTGAGGTCAGAACTCGTCTTCCAGCGCTGTTGTCTCGGCGGAGTCGTCGGGTCGGGATCGACGTCGAAACCAGAAAGCGCTGGCTGCAGCCAGGCCGGTGAGGCCCACAGCGGCCACCAGAGCCAGCCCGGCTCCCCGCGCTGGGGAGGACGAGTCTGGTTGGGGTCCGCTCCCATCGTCTGCCTGGGTGGTAGCGGTTCCGGCCAGCGTGGTTCCCGGGCCATCAGTGGTAGCGGTCGCTCCCGTGGTGGCGGTTTCGCCCGCGGTGGTGGCGGGGGCCAGGCTGGTACCGGGGCGGGCTCGCGTGGTCGGGGGATCTGCGCTCGAGGGTGGGGCGTCATCGGGCCGGCGGGCGGCCGGGAACCCCGCGGGGCGCTCACCTGGCACTGCGGCGCGGGTGCCGCCGCACAAACTGGCGGCCAGCGTCGGGCCCACGTCGGGCTCGCTGGCCGCGTTGGCCAGCACCAGATAGGTGGATCCGACGTCGGCCGACAATCCGCAGGCGGCGCTGTTCAAGCCGGTCTCCACCCCCTGGCGGTAGGTGACAGAACCCTTGAAGATCGACGACACCTCCCAGGCGAGTTCGACGGCGAATTCATCGACGGGCTGAGCCGAAACCAGCCGTCCGATGAACACTGCGTCCGCGATGGCGAACAGTTCGGGCTCGGTGGCCGGGAGGCAACTGCAGGCCCGGGCGGGCGGGGCGACGACCACCAGGACCATGGTCACGACCAGGGCGGCCAGCCCGCTGGCGGCCACCCGGTGCCGCCGGGTCCGGGCCGGCGATGCGCCACCGGAGGGAAAGTTCCGATTCGAGCCAGCCCGGTCTGGGTTGGGACCATCGGGATTCAGTTCCGTCAACATGGGATTTTTCCGCCTTTCACCCAGCCAACACCCGGTACAGCCCGGGCCAGCGCAAACAGCAACGAGTCGGCCACCCTAACTAGTGCTCCGCTTAGCGCGTGTTATCTGCGAAGCGGAGCACCAGTGCAAACCCTCCCGATGGTGGAGGCCGGCGGCCGGATACCCTGCTCGGCGATGTCGCTGCCCCCCATTCGAGTCGTTGGTGACCCTGTTCTGCGCCAGGCCGCCCTGCCGGTGGCCGACATCGACGGCAACCTGGTTCGCCTGGCCCAGGACATGCTCGAGACCATGTACGAGGCGCCCGGGATCGGGCTGGCCGCGCCGCAGGTGGGCATCGGGCGGCGGTTCTTCGTCTATGACATCGGTGACGGGCCTGCGGCGGTGGTCAACCCCATCCTCAGTGGTCACCGGGGCGAATGGGAGTACGTGGAGGGATGCCTGTCGGTGCCCGACCTGCACTGGTCCATCGTCCGGCCAAAGGAGGTCCTGCTCACCGGTTGGGATCTCGAGGGTCGTGAGATCGAGGTGGAGGCCGACGAGTTGCTGGCCCGCCTGTTCCAGCATGAGGTCGACCACCTCGACGGCGTGCTGCTGTTGGAAAGGCTTGATTCCGACCAACGTAAGTCCGCTCTCCGGGCCCTGCGCCGTCGCTCCCTGGAGGCATTGATTCCTGGCGTCGGCTCCCGGTAGTGCGGCGGCGCCGGATCGGACTGGTACACCTCGTGATTCAGATCCGCACGGTCGCTCGTGAGGGTGCGGTAGTTCGGGTGCGCCCGATCGATCGGGCGTCCCCGCTCCTGGTCGGCTGACCGATGCGTCTGGCCTACCTGGGGAGCCCGGAAGTTGCGGTGGGGCCGCTGCGGGCTCTGGTCGATGCCGGCCACCAGGTGGAGTTGGTGGTGACCCAGCCCGATCGCCGGCGGGCCCGCGGAGCGGTCCTGCCCACCCCGGTCAAGGCCGCCGCGGCGGACTTGGGGCTACCAGTGACCGAACGGGTGGCCGATGTGGTCGACGTGGGCGTGGATCTGGGGGTGGTGGTGGCTTTCGGGCGCATCATTCGCCCCGAGGTGCTCGACAGGGTGCCCATGATCAACCTGCATTTTTCGCTCCTGCCCCGGTGGCGGGGGGCGGCACCGGTGGAGCGGGCCATCTTGGCAGGCGACTCCGAGACCGGCGTGTGCATCATGGCAGTCGAGGCCGGGTTGGATACCGGGGCGGTGTACGCGCGCGAGGCGGTCGCCATCGGGGCGGACACGACGGCGGGCGAACTGCGCTCCGAACTGGCGGCCCGGGGTACGGCCCGTCTGTTGGATCTGCTGGCGAGCCCTTTCCCGGACCCGGAGCCTCAGCAGGGCGAACCAACCTGGGCGGCCAAGCTCACCGCGAAGGACCGCCGTTTGGACTGGAACCTTCCTGCCCAGCAACTGCACCGGGTCGTACGGCTGGGCGGGGCCTGGACCCGGATCGGAGATCGACGGCTAGGGGTAGTCCAGGCGGGTGTTGTCGACGATTACGACCCGGCGGCGGCAGGCTCGATCGGTGACCCGGGGCAACTCGATCCCAGCCGCCTGGTCGTGCAGACCGGTCGTGGCGGGCTGGTCCTCGAAGTGGTGCAACCCGAGGGCCGATCGGCCATGGCCGCCTCCGACTGGCGTAACGGAGCCCGGCCCCAGCCAGGGACGCGGCTGGGTTGATGGCTGAGATTCCGTCGGACCGCCCGAGCCCAGGCCCCGCCCAGGCCGTTGCACCCAAGGCCGTCGCACCCCATGCCGCCGCAACCCAGGCCCCCGCACCCCAGGCCAAGGTGCTGACCGTCTCCGACGGGGTGGTGGCCGGGACCCGGTCGGACCGGTCCGGGCCAGCCCTGATCGCCAGCCTCACTCGCCACGGCTTCGAGGTGGTCGAGGCCCGCGTGGTGATCGACGGGGTCGAGGAAGTGGCGGCGGCCATCGTCGGCCTGGCACAAAACTTCGCCGGCCTCCTGGTCACCACCGGCGGAACGGGGTTCGGTCCCCGGGACCTGACGCCGGAGGCAACCTTGGCGGTGCTGGATCGCCGAGCCGACGGGATGGCCGAAGCCATGCGGGCGGTCAACCCCCGGCTGGGCCGTCTGTCCCGAGGGGTGGTGGGAACCGTCGGCCGGTGCCTGGTCGTCAACACTCCCGGGTCTGAGCGCGGGTCGGTCGAGTGTCTGGAATCGGTGATCGATGCCGTCCCCCACGCACTCTCGCTCATGGCCGGTCTGGATACCGCGCACCCGGTGGTTGAGCCCTCCCGTGGCTGAACTCTCCCGTGATTGAACAGCGTTCGGCCGATCTCGAGGCCATGGCCCGGGCACTCGATGCCGCCCAAACCGTTCGCACCCGGACATCCCCCAATCCCTGGGTCGGCGCGGTGATCGAACCCGGGGGTTTCACCGGTGCCACCGAACCACCCGGCGGCCGCCATGCCGAGATCGTGGCGCTGGACGCTGCCGGTCCGGCTGCCCGGGGGGCCACCCTGTACGTGACTTTGGAGCCCTGCGACCACACCGGCCGGACCGGTCCCTGCACCCAGGCCCTGATGAGATCCGGCCTGCGCCGGGTGGTCGTCGGCGTCAGCGACCCGGATCCACAGGTGGCCGGCGCCGGGATCCAACAGTTGCGCGAGGCCGGGTTGGAGGTGGAGATCGGTGTCGGAGCCGAGGAGATCACCGAACAGTTGGCGCCCTATCTCAAGCATCGCCGGACCGGCCGCCCCTGGGTCACCGTCAAGTTGGCAACTACTCTTGACGGCCGGACGGCGGCGGCCGACGGGACCAGCCAGTGGATCACCGGTCCCGAGGCGCGGGGCGACGTGGCTCGGATGCGGGCGGAGGCCGACGCCATCCTGGTGGGAGCCGGCACCATCCGGGTCGATGACCCCTCGCTCACCGTCCGCCCGGAGCGAGTGCGTTCCGCCCAACCCTTGCGGGTGGTCCTGGGTCGCGCGCCGGCGGGGGCGCGGGCTCAGCCACTGGTGGAGATGGCCGGGGACCTGGGATGTGTCCTCGATGAACTGGGATCCAAGGGGATTATGTCGGTGCTGGTAGAAGGCGGGGCCGAGGTGGCCGGGCGTTTCCACCGGGCTGGTCTGGTCGACCGATATGTTTTCTATCTCGCCCCGGCCCTCATGGGGGGAGAGGATGGTCGCCCTGTCCTGGCTGGATCCGGGACCGAATCCATCGCCGGGCTTTGGCGGGGTCGGATCCGATCCGTCGACCGCCTGGGGGACGATCTGCGGGTGGAGGTGGAACCATCTTCACCGGTGTGACCGAGGCCTTGGGCGCTCTCCGGGGCCGCCAGGGACCGCGTCATTCCTTCTCGGGAACCGACTCCTGGGACGACCTCAGAATTGGGCAGTCAGTTGCCGTCAACGGATGTTGCCTTACCGTGGTGGAAGTCGGCCCGGGATGGTGCGGAGCCGACCTGGTCGAGGAGACTCTCCGCCGGACGAACCTGGGAGACCTGGCGTTGGGGGACCGGGTGAATCTGGAACGCGCAATCGGAGCCCAGGGTCGCTTGGAAGGCCACATAGTCACCGGACATGTCGAGGCCACCGCAGTAGTTGTTGCCCGGGGTCCGGACCTGTGCGTGGAACTCGGTGCCGGCCTGGAGCGTTACGTGGTTCCCAAGGGTTCCATCGCCCTCGACGGGGTGAGCCTTACTGTGGTGACGGTGGACTCCAACCGGGTGTCGGTCGCCCTCATCCCTCACACCCTGGCGGTAACCACATTGGGTCGGTGCCGGCCGGGGGACCGGGTCAACATTGAAACCGATGTACTGGCACGCCACGTCGAGCGCCTGATCCAGCGGTATCAGGCGACTCCGGATCAGGCGAGGCTGGATCAGGCGAAGGCGGACCCACCGACGACGGACCGGAGCGAACCATGAACCTCGCCCCCATGTCGGAGGCCATCGCCGCCTTTGGGCGGGGAGAGATCCTCGTGGTGGTCGACGATGCCACCCGGGAGAACGAAGGCGACCTCATCCTGGCCGCCCAGTACTCCACCCCGGAGAAGATCGCCTTCTTCCTCAGCCATACCTCCGGGCTGATCTGTGCTCCCATGATGGGTGACCGGTTGGACCACCTGGAACTACCCCCCATGGTGGTGGACAACACCGAGTCCAATCGCACCGCCTTCACCGTGTCGGTCGACGTCCGCCACGGGACCACCACCGGCATCTCCGCGGCTGACAGGGCCGCCACCATCGCCGCCCTGATCGACCCGGCCACGCGTCCGGGCGACCTGGCCCGTCCCGGCCACGTGTTCCCTCTGCGCTACTGCGAGGGTGGCGTGCTCAAGCGGGCGGGGCACACCGAGGCGGCGGTTGATCTGGCCCGCCTGGCCAACCTCGAACCCGCCGCCATCCTCTGCGAGGTGGTCAGCCAGGACAAGCAGACGATGGCGCGATCCGCCGAGTTGACCGCCTTCGCTCGCCGCCACCGCCTGCGGATGATCTCCATCGCGGATCTGATCCGGTACCGCCGGCAGTCGGAAAAGCTGGTCAAGCGGGTGGCGGAGGCCCGGATTCCCACCCAGTGGGGTGAGTTCACCTGCTTCGTCTACGAATCCCTGCTCGACGGCCAGACCCACCTGGCCCTCACCAAGGGAGCGGTATCCGGGGAGGACAACGTTCTCGTCCGGGTGCACTCGGAATGCCTCACCGGTGACGTGTTCGGTTCGTTGCGCTGCGACTGCGGGCTCCAACTGGACGCGGCCATCCGCCGGGTGGCAGAGAGCGGTCTGGGGGTCATCGTCTACCTGCGGGGTCACGAGGGCCGAGGGGTGGGACTGGCCCACAAGCTGCGGGCCTACACCCTCCAGGATGAAGGCCGGGACACCGTCGACGCCAACCTTGCCCTGGGCCTGCCCGTGGACAGCCGGGAGTATGGAATCGGGGCGCAGATCCTGGTGGACCTGGGCATCACCACCATGCGCCTGCTGACCAATAATCCGGCCAAGTACGGCGGTCTCGACGGTTACGGTCTTCGTATCACCGAGCGGGTATCTCTCCAGTCGATTCCAAACCCGGAGAACATCGCCTACCTGAGGACCAAGAAGCAGCGCCTGGGACACCTGTTGGAGGGGTTGGAGTGAGCGGGCAGCGAAATTCCTACCCGGCTGACCTGAGGGGCGATGGGCTGCGGGTCGGGGTGGTGGCCAGCCGGTTCAACCCGGAGGTGACCACCCGGTTGGTGGCCGCCGCCACCGAGGAACTCGGACGCCTCGGGGTGTCCGACCCGGATGTGACCGTGGTCTGGGTTCCCGGAGCCTTCGAACTTCCCCTGGCCGCCCAACGCCTGGCGGCGGCCGGCGCCGTCGACGCGGTGGTGGCCCTGGGCGCGGTGATCCGGGGGGAGACCGACCACAACGTTCATGTGGCCGGGCAGTGCGCGGCCGGCCTGAGCCGGGTCAGTCTGGACACGGGCGTTCCCGTGGCCTTCGGCGTGCTCACCGTCGACCACCTCGACCAGGCCCTGGCCCGGGCCAGCGGATCTGCCGGGGAACCGCCGGGGCCCGCCGATCGACCACCGGCCCCGGGCCTCGGGGGCAAGGGGGCGGAGGCGGCCGCCAGCGCGGTGGAGATGGCCCGCGTCCTGGCCGCTCTCGACGACCGGGTCGCGGTTGCGGCCAACCGGGGATAGGAGGCGTTCGATGCTGCGCCTGGTTCTGCCCAAGGGGTCGTTGGAGAAGTCCACCCTGGACCTCTTCGATGCCGCCGACCTGGGGCTGACCCGCTCCTCGGCCGTCGATTACCGGGCCACCATCGACGATCCCCGGATCAGCGAGGTCCGGATCCTGCGCCCTCAGGAGATCCCCGGATATGTGGCCGAAGGTCTGTTCGACCTGGGCATCACCGGCCGGGATTGGATCGCCGAGACGGCCAGCGACGTAGTCTCGCTCGGCCAACTGCACTACTCCAAAGCCACCGCCCGCCCGGTCAGGATCGTGCTGGCCGTGGCCGCCGACTCCAAGGTCACGTCGGTGGAGGACCTTCCTGCGGGGGTGCGGGTCTCAACCGAGTACCCGGAACTGACCCGGCGATTTTTTGCCGATCGGGGCATCGAGGCCGACGTCCGCCTTTCCTACGGCGCCACCGAAGCCAAGGTCCCCGACATTGTCGACGCGGTGGTGGATCTGACCGAGACCGGCCGTGCGTTACGGGCCGCCGGCCTGCGAATAATCGACACCATCCTGGTCAGCCACACAGAGTTGATCGCCAACCCGGCTGCCGCGGCCGACCCTGATCGCCGCCGGGCCATGGCCCAGGTTCACACCCTGTTGTCGGGGGTTCTCGAAGCCCGAGGCAGGGTTCTCGTCAAGCTCAACGTGGCCGCAGGCGACCTGGATTCGGTGATCGCCCTGCTGCCAACCCTGAAGGCCCCCACCGTCTCCAAGCTGTTCGGGTCCGATGCCGCCGGGGCTGCGGCCTACGCGGTGGAGACGGTGGTGCCGAAGAATCAGATCAACGTCCTGATACCGGCCCTATCCGATGCCGGTGCCAGCGACATCGTCGAGATTCCCATCGCCAAGATCGTTCACTGACGCTGCGATGGCCTTGGTTGGAGCGGCCTTCGGCCTCTAACGAGGTTCAACAGATCTAACGACCTCTAATGGATGGACCGGGTGGGGTACCGCCGTGGCCCGGAACTCGGCCTTGGGATCACCTCAAGGCGATAGCCCGGAAACTGTCGCTCAGGGGCGTTCAGCCCAGCTTCGCCTGGACGAAGGCCATACGTAGCTGATTCAACGCCTCGGTGAGTGGTCGGGCATTCTGGCCCAGGCGTGGACCCATTCCCTCCACCACCGCGGCGAAGGCGTCGATGGCCAGTTGAGCCTCGGCCAGGGCCGGCCGTTCCTGGCCCAGGTGAAGGGCCGCCAACTCGTAGAAGGCCAGGCACTGGTTGGCGATGATCACGGCGGCCGGAGTTCGCAGCATCTGCTCGGCCATGGCCGCCATTTCCTCGGCCATCTCCGGGGTCATGCCGTCGGGCAGGTCGCCATCGGCGTAGGAACCGGCGTCGTCGAGGCCTCCGAAGGCACCGCCCCCAAGGGTGTCTCCGGCGGGCGGCGATGCTCCCGGGGGTGTGGCTGACCCGGGTTGGCGCCCGGCTGCCGGCCGGGAGTCGGGGCTGGGCGGGCTGGCCGAAGGTGTGCGGTTGATGGGCCGCTCGCCCGAAGGAGTCCATAGCGTGCTCATTGGCTGTTACCCTACGCCCGGCGCTTCCGGAGAAATGGAAGCGGCGATATTGGCAAGCGGGGCCCAGCGCCCCCACCTGGCCACCGCACCACTGCGTGCGCCGGGTTGGATGCACCGTAGATGGTCGAAGGCGAAAGCCTTTGAGCGTTGCAAAAGCGGACGTCGCTAGCCGACGTTCGCTTTTTTGGTTCAAACGGTAAATCAGATGTCTCAAAAATCAGAATGAAAGAGAGGGAGTCCGACGATTTCGAGGAGTGATGCCGGATAGCCGCAGTGGATGAGGGCGACCTCAGGATCAACGATCGGATCCGGGCCCGTGAGGTCCGTTTGGTGGATCCCGAAGGTGTCCAGTTGGGAATCAGGAACCTGCCCGACGCCCTTGAGTTGGCTCGGTCCTTCGACTTGGACCTGGTCGAGGTGGCGCCATTGGCCAGCCCGCCCGTATGCAAGATTCTCGACTACGGCAAATGGAAGTACGAGACCGCCCAGCGTGACAAAGAGTCCCGCAAGAGGTCAAGTTCCGCTTCCATAAAGGAAATGAAGTATCGACCCAAGATCGGTGCGGGAGATTTTGAAACTAAAACCCGTAAGGTCGGTGAGTTCATCGACCAAGGCCACAAAGTCAAGATCACCATTATGTTCCGAGGCCGTGAAGTTGCTCATCCTGAGTTGGGAAAGAAGATTCTGGACCGGGTGGCTGAGCTGCTCTCTTTGGCCAAGGTGGAAGCTGCACCGAAGCTTGATGGTCGAAACATGATCATGGTGCTGGCGCCGGATCGCCGGGCCAGGGCCGCCAAGGAGGCGGCGGACAAGGAAGCGTTGGCCTCGGGAATCACCACCCCGGAGGTTGCGGTGACCCAGGCCCCGGCCCCGCAGGCGGCGAAAGAGTCGACGGCAGTAGGCGCGGGGGGCATGGAAGCGGAGACGCCAGAAGTGAAGACAGCCATCGACGATGGAGCCGATCGGGAAGCCGAGCCGGCAGGCCAGGACCGAAAGGACGCTTGAGGTGCCCAAGATGAAAACGCGCCGGGGGGCAGCTAAGCGCTTCCGGGTCACTGGAACCGGCAAGATCCTCCG
The DNA here is from genome assembly GCA_052390275.1 of Acidimicrobiales bacterium. GTDB lineage: Bacteria > Actinomycetota > Acidimicrobiia > Acidimicrobiales > AC-14 > JBQTHD01. The sequence goes on from JBQTHD010000022.1 coordinate 11,193, forward strand.
GCGCCAGGCCAATCGAGCCCACCTTTTGGAGAAGAAGGCCTCCAGTCGGACCCGCCGGTTGGCGGGAGCCGAGGAAGTAACCGGCGGCGACCGCACCCGAGTACGCCGCCTGCTGGGGATCTGACGGCGACATTTCCGCACAGGCAGCAGGCCGGATACCGGCTGATCCCTCCAGCACCACCGCACCTGATTAGAAATCCCACCGCCATAAGCGACAGGAGAGTTTTCCATGGCAAGGGTCAAGCGGGGCGTTCATGCCCGCAAGCATCACCGGGCTGTCCTGGAGGCGGCCAAGGGCTACTACGGGAACAAGAGCCGCTCCTACCGGGCGGCCAACGAGCAGGTCATGCACTCGTTGCAGTACGCCTATCGGGACCGTCGGGCCCGCAAAGGCGATTTTCGTTCCCTGTGGATTCAGCGGATCAACGCAGCCGCCCGTCAGAACGATATGAGTTACAGCCGGTTTATAGCCGGGCTCAAGGCCGCCGGTATCGAAGTGGATCGCAAGGTGTTGGCGGACTTGGCAGTCACCGACGCGGCGGCCTTCGCATCCCTGGTGGAACAGGCCCGAGCGGCCGTCGTTCCCGTCGGTGACGGCCCCTCGAACTGAGCGGGGCGCCCTCTCCGCTTCTCATCATCGGATCAAACGGCTTCGCCGCCTGAGCCGGAGCCAATCCGCCCGCCGGGCCGAGGGCGCATTCTTGATCGAAGGGCCCCGGTTGCTGGCCGAGGCCCTGGATGCTCGGGCTCCCGTGGAGGGCGTCTACGCCGTGGCCGGGTTCGGGGACCCGGTGCTGGACAGGGCGGCCGGGGCCGGGCTTCGCATCTTCGACCTGGCCGCCGGGGTCATCGAGCGGGTGTCGGGGGTGGTGACGCCGCAACCGGTGGTGGCTGTGTGTGCCCGCGTCGACTCCTCCCTGGAGTCCCTGGCCGAACCGGCGGAGTCGACGGTCATGGTGTGCGTCGACGTCCGAGATCCCGGCAACCTGGGCACGGTGCTGCGTAGCGCCGAGGCGTCGGGGGCGGTGGGCGTGGTCTGTTGTGAGGGTACGGCCGAGGTCTACAACCCCAAGTGCGTGCGCGCCTCGGCCGGCGCCATCTTCCATACACCGGTGGTGCTGGCCGGGGCTGCCAGGGGCGTGCTGGACCAACTGGGCACCTGGGGCTGGCGACGTCTGGCCACTGGGGCCGACGGTGGGTCCGACCTCTACCAGGCCGACCTCTCCGGCCCGGTCGCCGTCGTCCTGGGCAACGAGGCCCACGGCCTGGACCCGGAACTCGCCAATGCCATGGATGAGTTGGTGTCGATTCCCATGGCCGGCCGCAGTGAGTCCCTCAATGTCGCAATGGCGTCCACTGTCGTGGCCTTCGAGATCGCCCGTCGTCGAAGATGACCACCCAGCAGGGCCCCACCCCGGATGCGCAGTTCGCCTCTCCCCCCGGGACAGGCGCCAGTCCGCAGCCCGGCGAGATCTGGGTTCCGTCCGCCGACGACCTGGCCGAGGGCGTGGTGGTCCTTGACGCCGAAGCCCGGATTACCTGGGTCAACGTCGCGGTTTCTGGCCTGGTCGGCCATGACCGGGACCAGTTGATCGGATCGATCTGTCGGGATCTGCTCGACCCCCGGGCCGCGGATGGGACCGAACTGCTGGTCGGGGGATTGCACCCCTCCGCTCGCCTTCGCTGCGTCAGCCGGCTGGCCGATCAGGAGGTGAGCCTGCGAACTGCCAGCGGCGCCCGTCGTCGCTTCTGGTTGACAGGGTGCTTTCGCCGGGCGCCCGGTGGTCACCCGATTGGGGCGGTCCTGACATTGTGGCCGGCGGGTCGCCGCAGCACCGGGGCCGGTCAGGGGATGGAGGTGGTGTCGACGGTCAGCCACGAACTGCGCTCCCCGCTCACCTCGGTCAAGGGCTACGCCAACCTGCTTCTCAACCGCTGGGATCGTCTGGGCGAGCCCCAGAAACAGGCCATGTTGGCCCAGATCGTCCACGACGCAGACCGGGTGACCCGCCTGGTGGGGGAGTTGCTCGACATCAGCCGACTGGAGACGGGCAGGCTCACCCTTCGCCGCCAATTGGTGTCGCTCCCGGCCCTGGCCACCCGGGTGCTGGACAAGGTCGCGCTGGCCGAGCCCTCGCTGGACGCGACGGTGGAGTTCGACCATGCCTTTCCGGACGTCTACGCCGATCCGGACAAAGTCGAGCAGGTGTTGACGAACCTGGTTGAGAATGCGGCCAAGTACGCGAGCCCTCGGGGCATGAGGGTTGAGGGCACGACGGGAGAAGGAGAGGTATCGGTGGCCGTGGTGGACAGGGGAGAAGGCATATCGGCGGCAGACCTGCCCCGGGTGTTCACCAAGTTCTTCCGGCGGGCCGAGACCCGACCCACCGGCTCAGGGCTGGGCCTTTGGATCAGCCGAGGCCTGGTCGAGGCCCACGGCGGGCGCCTGGTGGTGGAATCCGAGGCCGGTTCGGGGTCGTGTTTTCGTTTCACCCTGCCCACCGGCCTTCCCGATCATCTGGCGGAGGCTCCATGACCGGGTCGTCACAGCCCGATCAGAGGTTGGTGGAGCGGGCGGTCATCGACATCGAAGGGGCGGTCGACCTGGCCGATCTGGACAGGGTGGCCGCAGGTTGGACGGGCCGGGGATCGGAGTTGGCCCTGCGCCAGAGCGGCCTGGGCCGGTTGCCCGCGGCCGAACGCCCGGCGGCCGGCGCGGCTCTGAACCGGCTGCGCCACGCCATCGAATCGCTGGTCGGCGCCAGGCGGGCGACGTTGGCCGATCTGGAGGGAGCTTCGCGTCTGGCGGCTGATCGCCTGGATCTCACCGAGAGCCGGCCCGCAGCCCAGGCCGGCCATCTGCACCCGGTCACCCAGGCCCGCCAGGAGTTGGAGGACCTGTTCATCGGGATGGGCTACCGGGTGGCCGAGGGCCCCGAGGTGGAAAGTGACTGGCACAACTTCGAGGCTCTGAACATGCCTCCCGACCACCCGGCGCGCAGCATGTGGGACACCCTCTACGTCAACCTGGGTGTACCCGAGTCCACTCTCCTGCGGACCCACACCTCCCCGGTCCAGGTCCGGGTCATGCTCAGCCAGCCCCCACCGTTGGCGGTGATCGCCCCCGGGCGCTGCTACCGCCGGGACACGCCCGATGCAAGTCATCTGCCGGTGTTCCATCAGATCGAGGGCCTGGTGATCGACGAGGGCATCACTTTCGCGGATCTGGCTGGAACGATCGATGCCTTCACGACCGCCTACTTCGGAGCCGACGTCCCCTCCCGGCTGCGGCCCGCCTACTTCCCCTTCACCGAGCCGTCGGCGGAGTTCGAGGTGCGCTGGCAACGGGCGGGTTCCGACCAACCCGAGTGGCTGGAGCTCGGTGGTTGCGGCATGGTGGACCCGGCGGTGTTCGAGGCGGTGGGGATCGATCCCGACCGCTGGAGCGGCTTTGCCTTCGGTTTCGGGATCGACCGCCTGACGATGCTTCGCCACGGCCTCGACGACATGCGCCACCTCCTGACCAACGACGTTCGCTTCCTGACCCAGTTCTGATCGGAACGACACCACATGCGCGCTCCATTGTCATGGCTCCGGGATTTCGCTCCCTTCGGGGACGATGTCGACCTGTTGGCCAGATCTCTGTCCTCGCTCGGCCTGGTGGTGGAGGCGGTCGAACGGGTGGGGGAGGGCCTCGACGATGTGATCGTGGCCCGGGTTCTGGGTACCCGCCCGCATCCCGGCGCCGATCGGGTCCAGTTGGTGGAAGTCGATGCCGGGGACCCGGCGCCGACCCAGATCGTCTGCGGCGCTTTCAATTTCGGCCCGGGGGACATGGTCCCGCTGGCTCCGGCCGGTGCGACCCTGCCCGGTGGCTTTCACATCGGGCGCCGCAAGGTCCGGGGCGAATGGTCCGAGGGCATGTTGTGCTCGTCGTCTGAGTTGGGCCTGGCAGGCGACGCCGATGGCATCCTCCTCCTGGGACCGGTCGCCGGCCTGGCCCCGGGTGCGCCGCTGGTTGAGGCCCTGGGTTTCGGGGCAGACGTGGTCTTCGACCTGGAGGTCACCCCCAATCGGCCCGACGCCATGTCCATGGTGGGTGTCGCGCGGGATCTGGCAGCCCGCCTGCGGCTTCCATTCAGCCGCCAGGTTGGCGGCGCGGCCGATCCCCCCGACGAGGCCACCGGGAACGCTGCTCCTGGTTCCCGGGTGACAGTGGAGGCTGGGGATCTGTGCCCGCTGTTCGCGTCAACTGTGTTGGACGATGTTGTCGTCGGTCCGTCGCCCGCCTGGATGGCCCGGCGACTGGTTCTGGCCGGCATGCGTTCCATTTCCAACCTGGTTGACATCTCCAACTACGTGATGATCGAGACGGGCAACCCCAACCATGCCTACGATCTCGCCCGCCTGGGCGGGGGCGGGTTGATCGTGCGCCGGGGACGGGTCGGCGAGGCCCTCCGCACCCTCGACGGGACTGACCGAACGCTGGGCCCCGACGACTGTGTCATCTGTGACCGGGATAATGAACCCGCCGGTTTGGCCGGGGTGATGGGGGGAGCCAGCAGCGAGATAGACGTCGCAACCACCCGGGTCCTCCTGGAAGTCGCCTGGTTCAACCCGTTGTCGGTGGCCCGATCCGCCAACCGCCTGGGGCTGCGGACCGAAGCATCGGTTCGCTTCGAGCGGGGAGTGGACCCCGATGCGCTGGTCTGGGCCTCGGAGCGTTTTGTGAATCTGGCCACCGCCTTGGCCGGAGCCCGGGTGAGCGGTCCCACCTCGTTGGCCGGCCCTGGCCGGCCGTCGTCGGTCCCGGTCACCCTGAGGTCCGACCGGGTCAACCAGGTCCTTGGAATCGAGATGCCCGCCGAGGAAGTGGCCGGCCACCTGCAGGCCATTGGCTTCGGCCTCAGAATCCCGTTCGCCTCCGAAACCGGCAGCGGCGCAGCGGTGACATGGTCGGTGGTGGTGCCGTCGTGGCGGCCGGACTGCACCAGGGAGATCGACCTGATCGAAGAAGTCGCCCGCCACCATGGCTACGACCGGATCCCCCGGACCCGGCCGGTGATCCGCCAGAGCGGGGCACTGACCGCCGAACAGAGGCAGGACCGCCTGGTCCGTCAGGTCATGGTCGGGGCCGGTCTCTGTGAAGCCTGGACCAGTTCCTTCTGTAGTCGGGAGGCGCTGGAGCGGGCCGGCCTGGGGGCCGCGGCGGCTATCGAGGTGGCCAATCCCCTCAGTTCCGACGAGGGATGGCTGCGGCCGTCGCTGCTACCGGGGTTGCTCGACGCCCTGGGCACCAATGCCGGGCACCGAAACGCCGGCGCCGCTCTGTTCGAGGTTGGCCGAGTGTTCCTCGCTGGGATGGACGCCCGGCCCGCCGAAGCCCGGCCCGCCGACTCCGCGGCGCAGACCACCGTTTCCCACCGGGAGCCGAACCACCTCGCTGTAATCCTGGGACGAGCCGACGCCCCCGCCGCCGTTGAGATCTGGCACCGGTTGGCTGGGGCCCTTCGATTGGCGGTGAGCGCGATGGCAGCGGTCGATACGGTCCCCGGCCTTCACCCGGGCCGCAGCGCCCAGGTCGTGGGGCCGGCTGGATGCTTGGCCGTGGTGGGCGAGGTCCATCCCCAAGTTGCGGCGGCCTGGGACCTCGAAGGCCGCATCGGGTGGCTGGAGGTTGACCTGGACGTACTCGCCGCCTGGGATCGCCGGCCGGACACCTGGACACCGGTCAGCCGATTCCCTTCCGCCGACATCGATCTTGCTTTCGAGGTGGACGAGTCGGTTCCCGCCGCCTCGGTGACCGCAACCCTGCGGGCGGTGCTGGGCGAAGTCGTCGAGGACCTGGAGTTGTTCGACGTCTACCGGGGTGCCCAGGTGGCGCCCAGCACCCGCAGCCTGGCCTGGCGGCTTCGGCTCTGCTCCCTGGATCACACGCTGGCCGACTCCGAAATCACCGAGATCCGCCAACGCGCGATCGACGCTGTTACCGACAACCACCCCGCCCGCCTCCGTAGCTGAGGGCAGAGTTGCTCGAACAGCGACCCGACCCCTGAGGCGTTACCAGTCGGCACTGGACTCGTGCCACCGAAGTCCCGGACAGAGCGTGAAGTCCCGATCGGCGCTAACAAGTTGCAGGCCCCGTTCCACTACCAGGGCTGCCAGGTGAGCATCCGTGGTGTGGTGCTCAGCGGCCTTTCCGTCGCGCAGCATCTCGTCGTAGATGATGCCAGGGTCTGCCCCTGCTTTGGTTGACTCGCAGGGTTGATAAACATCACGCAGCTTGAGCGGTCGGTCGAAGCAGTATCTCAAACTCGACCGGGGTGAGCTTGCCCAGCCCTAGCTGTCGTCGGCGGCGGTGATAGGTGGCCTCGATCCAGGTGACGATGGCCAGACGTAATTGGGGGTTGGACAATCAGGCACGGACGAGCCCAGGCACGTCGTCGAAGATCTCGTCGGCGGTGAGCACGGCAGCGCCCAGGTGCACCGCGGCAGCTGCGATCCAGAGATCGTTGCCATGCATCGGACTCGCCAAGGGGTGACCAACCCGGCGACACTCGACCCGCAGAACCGCCATCGTTGTGAGAAGCCGGTCGGTCACTGGCGCGACCGTGACGGCGCCGATCGCGGCTTCCAGGCGCTCAAGTCGAGCGGCGCCCCACCCGGCGACGAGCGAACCGTAGCGAAGCTCGGCGACGGTGACTGGGGCGATGAAGAGCTGATTGCCGACCAGCCTGGAGGTGTACTCGTCGTGGCGATGCCGCCGGCGCGCGCTCAGGGCGGCGCTGAAGACCCCTGTGTCGACTACCAGCCTCACCGCCCGAGAGCGGCGAAGAACGCGTCCTCCTCCTCGACCGACAGATCATCGATCAAAAGGGCTTCGAGCGAAGGGAGCGCAGGAGCGCTGGCGAGCTGAGACGCCTCCAGGTCGACCGGCAGGAGGCCGGTCCCGCGCCCGGTTGCGTCGTCGCGCCACGCGGCCTCGCTCACCACATCGAAGCCTACGTCACCAATGAGGAGATGACCCGAAGTATTGCGACCGTTTTGCCCTTGCTCCACCGTGGCCAATTGTCGCGAAGTTCATCCAGCTTCGCGAGAATCGGATCCTCCTGCTGTTCCTCAACAAAGAATGCTGCGATGTTCGCTGTCAGGACGCCGAAGAGGGCGATGCCGGTGAGCATAAGGAGGGCGGCGACACCGCGACCTGCAGCCGTGACCGGGAATGTGTCGCCATAGCCGACGGTCGTCACCGTGCTTACAGCCCACCAAATTGCGCTACCCAAAGAGGCGATCCGGCGCCGACCACGGCCACCTCAGGACAGACCACGCTCACCCTGGTCATGGGTCGACATGCACCCTTGGTCGCCAGACCCTGTCTGTCAGGCTGAGGTGAGACACCTGCAGTAACCCCCGATCCCATGCAGGGCGAGAACGGACTCACACAACGATGACCATCACGATGGACCGCGCCCATGATGTGGCGATGGGCGATGCCGACCCTGCGCCTCTCGACCGGCCCCGGCGCCGCACGTTCCCGGCCGCTTACAAGAGAAGCATCCTCGCCGAGTACGACGCCTGCACCGGCGTCGGCGACAAGGGCGCCCTGCTGCGGCGGGAGGGCCTCTACTCCTCTCATATTGTCGAGTGGCGCCGGGCCCGTGAGGCCGGCGCCCTGGCCGGACTGGCCTCCAGGCCACGACCGAGGACCACGCCCGAGCAGGCCGAGCTGTCCCGGGCCCGCAAACGGGCCGAGCGGGCCGAGTCCGAGCTGGCGAAGGCCCGGCTGGTCATCGAGATCCAGGGAAAAGCATCGGAGCTCTTGGGGCGGCTGCTGGCCGAGAGCAGCGAGGACCTCAAGCAGCAGCCGTGATCGACGCCGCTTTCGCCAAGATCGAGGCCATCGCCGGCACCAGGGCGGCGTGCGCGGCCGTGGGCCGGCCCCGGGCCTCGCACTACCGTCGTGGCCAGCCCCCCCGCCTGGGCCCGCCCGCTCCCCGCCCAACGCCGCCCAACGCCCTTTCCGCCTCCGAGGCCCAGGCGGTGCTCGCCGTGCTGCACTCGGAGCGTTTCGCCGATGCCGCCCCGGCCCAGGTGTGGGCCACGCTGCTCGACGAAGGCGCCTACCTGGCCTCGGAGTCGACCATGTACCGGCTGCTGCGCAACGACGGCGAGGTCACCGAGCGCCGCCGCCAGGCCACCCACCCACCCCGGGCGGTGCCCGAGCTGCTGGCCACCAGGCCCAACGAGGTGTGGTCCTATGACGCCACCGCCCTCAAAGGCCCGGTACGGGGCTCCCATTACGACCTGCTGGTGATGATCGACATCTTCAGCCGCTACGTCCCCGGCTGGGCCGTCGTCGACATTCACGACGGCCCCATCGTCAAGGCCTGGATCGACCAGGTCGTCGCCGCCCAGGGCGGCATCGAGGCCGGCACCCTCGCCATCCACTCTGTCCACTGATCGCCCTCCCGTAGCCCGCTGTTCTCATGGTCGCATCCAAACACCCGTTCGATCAACAGATTCTCACGGGGGTGTGACCAATCATCGAAGGGGCCCTGTTGGCCGCCCTGAGGAACGTCGGTCGTAGGCCGTAGCGGCTTGGTAGGACGATGACCCAACCGATGACCCCCCGCCGCCACATCCCTCATCCCCGGCCAGGGTCGGGACGAGTGAGGCCGGCAGCCGGGTCCGGGGATGGTGGGGCGCCTCGGATTCAGGCGGAAGGTGAGCCAGCTCGGCGAGTCCCATGCAAATGGTGCAGCGAAGCAATTCTTCCGCAAGCGCGCTGCTGTCCCCACTGCGGCAAGCACCTGCGAGGCGTGACTAGGTCGGCTCGGGCTGGCCTCATCGTGATAGCCGCCGGCTTTGCCGGCTTCATCGCCATCTTGATGGGCCAGCGCGCCTGCCCGCCGTGGCGGACCCCGGGAGCACCCGAGGTATACGCCGAGATCGCTGCCACCACCGACTGCGCTGTCTTGCGAGAAGGATTCGAGCGCAACCGCGCCGATGTCCGGCGGCGGGAGCGAGCGCAGAGGGAGGGGACCGGGGCGAGTAACAACGACTTCCTGCTCGCAGTCGTCACGTCCTACGCCAACGCCTACAACAGGCAAGCAAGCGCCGTGGGCTGTTCTTGGTTGATGAGTAGGCGCCGCGGCCGCCTCGGGGGCCCTAAGACCTAGGAGGATGGGAGCATTGGGCGTACTGGTGATTATGGCGGCCGCTATCGGCTATTTCGCTTACTTCGCTCCATCGTTCCTCGGGATGTACCGGCGAGTCCCGGACCCCTGGCCACTCTTCGTCATCAACCTCTTTGCTGGCTGGACGCTCGTGGGCTGGGTCGTCGCCCTGGTCTTGGCCGTGCGTGACTTCGGCCCGAGCTTCGAGGTTGACCGGACCCGGCGGCCGCTCTCACCCCTTGGGATGCCCCTCGCACTGTCGGCGGCGGGGGCTTCAATGGTCCTGCTCATGTTCTCGGCGGTCTTCTGGATCGGAGGACGGTGACCGTCACGCGCCCCACAAGCACCCCCAGCTAGTGCCCCACATCCAACGCCGAGGCCCTAACCGGTGGGCAGGCGCGCTTTCGCGAACCGGGAGGCCAGGAGCGGGCCAAGACCTTCACTCGGCGAATCGACGCGGAGCGGTGGCTGGATGTGGTCAGGGCCGATTTGGTCCGGGGCACCTATCTCGACCCCGCCAAGGGCCGAATGACATTCGCTCAGCTAACTGAGGAGTGGCTCGCTTCCAACCCGACAAAACGGGCCACCACCTTGGCTCGTGACAGGTCGAGCATTGCCCGGTTCGTCCCAGCCCTGGCCAAGATCCCAATCGGTGAGATCCATCCCGGCAACATCAAGGCGGCCGTCAAGGCCATGGACCATCTGGCACCACGCACGGTCCGGACTCATTACGGCGTGTTGCGGGCCGCTCTCTCGTGGGCTGTCGAGGCCGACCTGCTCGACCGTTCACCCTGCCGGGGAGTGAACCTGCCGCCCGTCTCACCGGTAGGTAAGCCCCGGGCCAGCGCCGAGGCCCTCCGCCGACTAGCCGACGAGATGCCAGAGGACTACCGAGCAGCCATTTGGCTCGGGAGCCTGGGATTACGCCAAGCCGAGGTGTTCGGCCTTCGGGTCGGCTCGATCGACTTCTTGCGCCGGCGCCTAACCGTGCAGGCGACCATCAACGAAGTCGAGGGGCGCATGGTGTGCGGCGAGGGCAAGACCGCCTCGTCGGTGCGGACCTTCTCCCTGCCGACATCAGTGCGGGACCTGCTGGCCGCCCACCTGGCTCGCACCGGGAGGACCGACCCTGACGACTTGGTTCTGCAGGCGCCAGGCGGCGGGCCCGTACGGGCCAACAACTTCCGGGGGCGGATCTACAACCCTGCTCTGGTTCGGGCTGGACTCCCCGGGCTCACCTTCCACCGGCTGCGCCATTCTGCCGGCCACCTGATGCGGGAGCGTGGCGTACCTCTCGATGTGATCCAGCGTCGGCTCGGGCACCGCAGCATCCGCACCACGGCGGACATCTACGGGTCGCTGCCCGAGTCTGTCGACCGGGCCGTAGCGGACCAGCTCGACGACGTTTTCGGGCCTGTTTCTGAGGCTCCTACGGACGCCGTGCGGACTGACGAGGCAGCCGACGGTGCTTCGGGTGAGTTCACATAGCCCCCGACCAGGGCTTTTTGGGGTGGAGGTGAGCGGATTCGAACCGCCGACTTCCACGTTGCGAACGTGGCGCTCTGCCAGCTGAGCTACACCCCCCGGATGGCTGAGGTTAGCCGGGAGGCTCCGGCGGACGGCCGGCAAAGCCGCTGGACGCTTGGAGGGTTGCCTCCAGGGCTGATTGCAGACGGGAACCGAGCACAGCCGTGGTGACGTCGCCCCGCGTGCGTTCCAGGACCCCCCGCAGCGCATCGGTCGTTCGCCGGAGCCCTCCGGTGACTGCGTCGGGGTAGTCGAAGGTGATCAGGATGCCGTAGACGTCGTCCATGGCCGCCAGCAATTCTTCGGCCCGGTCCACCCCGCAATCACGCAAACGATCCAAAGCGTGGCGACGGAGCTCGCTGGCCCCTTCGGCCAGCCCGTTGAGCCAGGCAGCGCTGCTGACGGAGAGTCCCGCCGGGCTGGGCAGCGAGCCCCCGGTCACCAGGGCCAGCGTCAGGCGGGCTTCGGCGTACTCCTTCTGCGCGTCGTGCAGGGGGCCGGTGGCGGCGAGCGACGGATAGTCGGCCAGAGCCCCATGGGCCTCGTCGAGGGCGGCTTCCGCCTCCTGGCCTCGCTGGGTGGCAGCTTCAAAATCCAACCGGTGGACGGCCCGGATGGAGGCCGCTGAAGACTGGATCACCCGGCGGCAGGACCTTATTGCCACCTCCCGAGCCCTATGGGCTCCGGCGAAATCAACCTGGATTTGCTGGCTCAAACACTCGAGTTCGGGGCGGCGGGAACCCCCGGGCGAGCCTGCGCCCTGGCTGGAGATCAGGCGGCCGAAGTCAGTAGTTGGCGGGGCGGCCAAGCAGGGCCGGCTCCACCATGGGCTCCAGAGGGACGGCGTACGGGAGGAAGCGAACCTTCATGTCCCGCTCGGCCTTGACGGTACGAACCCGCAGAAGCAGGGCGACGTAACCACCGAGAGCCATGTCGGCTAGCAGATGCATGAACACCAGGCTCAGGTTGAATCCGCTGAGAACCATGAGCAGAAGCGTCACCCCGGCCGTGGCCGCTAAACCGCCAAGTACCTTGCGCCGCCGCTCCAGGGTGCGGCTGCTGACCGCCCGGTTGCGGGTGGATGTGCCCTGGGCCCGGGGATGGCCCGTGCGCGCCGATGAGGACGGCCCCCCTGATCGCCCGGACCTTGCGTTGGTTCGATCCAATCCCGCCAGTTGGCGGTGGAAGGCGCTGATGGAGTCGCCAGGGCGACCTTCAGCCCGAGCCCGGATCATCGGTGGAATTAGTACCGCGGCCCATATGAGGCCAAGCACCACAAGTGCCAAGGTGGTCACGCTCCTCGACCTTCCTTTTCCCTCGGGGACGGTACTGCGCCTGCTCGGCGGAATCGCGGATACCCGGGATCAGCCTGGCGCCGGTGACTTCCTATCAGCCGCCCGCGAGCCCAGGCAACCCCGTCCGGCGGTCGCCGGCCTCCCAGGCAACCCGGTCCGGCTGTCCCCGGCGACCAAGCCCGGGCCGAAGTGGCCACTAAACCGGTTCGGGGGCCGCCCGCCGGTAGGTCCCGGAGCGGCCACCGGTCTTTTCCCACAGGGCCAACTCACCAATGACCATGGCGGGATCCACCGACTTGCACATGTCGTAGATGCACAGGGCTGCCACCGCGCAGGCGGTCAGGGCTTCCATCTCCACCCCGGTGCGGTCCACGGTGTCCACCTGAGCCTCCACGTCGACGTGATCGTCACCGATGGTGAAGTTGACGAACACCGAACCCACCAGCAGGGGGTGACAAAGCGGGATCAACGATGAGGTGGCCTTGGCCGCCTGGATTCCCGCCACCCGGGCCACGGCCAGAACGTCGCCCTTGCTGATGGCATTGGTGGCCACCGCCGAGGCGGTTTCGGTGGTCATGGTCACCCGGCATCGGGCCCGGGCCCGCCGGTGGGTGGCCTCCTTGGGTGTCACGTCGACCATTCGGGCCCGACCCATGGGGTCGAGGTGGGTGAGGCCACGATCCATCACCCGGCGAACTCTAACGGGGGAGGAACTCACCCACCGATCTGGCTCATGGTCCGGGTCGGAGGGACGAAATCCGGCCCGCCGATCCCATGGCCGGCGCGCTTGGCCGCCACCTCGTCGGCCATTGCCCGGGCCAGGTGGTCGTCGCTTCCGCCGCCCCGCAGAATGGCCCGAAGGTCGCACTCGTCGTGGCTGAAGAGGCAGTTTCGAAACATTCCCTCGGCGGTGAGGCGGATCCGGTCGCAGTTGGCGCAGAAGTTGTTGGTGACGCTCGCCACAACACCGATCTCGCCACCGCCGGGAGCAAATCCAGCATCGGTGTACCGGTAGCGTTCCGCGGGTGCCGCCCCTCGGCCGGCCATCCTCTCCAGGGGCCATTGGGCCTCGATGGTGGCGACGATCTCCTGGGCCGAGACCACGTCGCCTTGGACCCAGGCCCGGTCTGCGTCCAGGGGCATGAACTCGATAAAGCGCATCACCACGCCGGTCCGGCGGCCGAAACCGGCCAGGTCGACGATCTCGTCGTCATTCACCCCGCGCATGAGAACCGCGTTGACCTTGACCGGCGACAAACCGGCGTCCACGGCCGCCTCTATTCCCTCGATCACCTGGGGGAGCAGGTCTCGCCGGGTCAGGTCGGCGAACCGGTCCCGCCGCAGCGAGTCACAGGAGATGTTGATCCGCCGCAGGCCGGCCCGGGCCAGGTCCCCGGCCAGCAACCGCAGAGAAACTCCATTGGTGGTCATGGACAGGTCGGTGCCCAGCCGGGCCAGCCGGGCCACCAGTTCGGCCAGATCGGCTCTTACCGTGGGCTCCCCCCCGGTCAGGCGGATGGAGCGGACGCCGAACCGGTCCACACAGACCCGAGCGACCCGTTCGATCTCTTCGAAACTGAGAAGGTCGGCCCGGTCCAACCACGAAAGACCCTCGGCCGGCATGCAGTAGCGGCATCGCATGTTGCACCGATCAGTAATCGAGATACGAAGGTCGTGCGCGACCCGCCCGAACCCGTCGATCAACTCCGCCCGCGGTGTGGGTTTGAGTTCCGTCGAGGCGGCGGCCGCCCCCGGTATCCGGGCCACGCCGGGCTCCGTCATCGCCACAGGCTACCGATGATGATCACCTCAACCCGCCCGCCGGCCTCGATGCCATCGCCGTCGGGTACCAGCGCCAACCCGGAGGCGCCGGCCACCGAGGCAAGCATGTGCGAGCCTCGGCCCGAGATGGCCTCGGCCACCAGATTTCCGTGCTCGTCGTTGGTCAGATGGGACGGGACGAGGTGAAGCTTGCCGTCCCGCTGGCGGGCAACCGAGGTGGCCAGGCGGGCCTGGGCCATGAGGTGGCGGTGAGGTAGGCCGGCCATGGCCCTCAGCGCCGGAGCCACGAACATCCAGAACGACACCATCACCGAGACCGGATTTCCGGGCAGAGCGAACACCGGAACCTCGTTGATGAGGCCGAAAGCCAAAGGCTTGGCCGGCTTGATTGCCGCCTGCCACCAGCGCACCGGCCCGAGGGCGCCCAGGACGTCACAGAGATGGTCGAAGTCCCCGACGCTGACCCCACCGGTCGTGACCAGCGCATGGCACCGGGTGGCGCCCCCGGCCAGAGCGGCCGACAGGCGCCCCGGGTCGTCCCCCACGGTTCCCAAATCGACAGTTTCGCCGCCGGTGCCGGCCAGCAGCCCGGCCAGAAGCGGCCGGTTGGAGTCGCGGATCTGACCGGGCCCCGGTGGAACTGGTCCAGAAACGAGTTCGTCTCCGGTGGACATGATCCCCACCCGGGGACGGGGGATGGTTCCGACGGTTTCAATCCCCAGGCTGGCCAGGACCCCCAGATGGGCCGGAGTCAACTCGACGCCAGGGAAGATGGCCGTTGAGCCCGCCACCAGGTCACTGCCAGCGGTCCTGATGTGCTGGCCGTCGGCGGCGGGGCTGAGAATCCTGACGCGCTCGCCGTCAGCGCTGGGTGACGAACGCTCGATCATTACGACCGCGTCGGCCCCGGGTGGCAGCGGAGCACCGGTCATGATCCTCATGGCCTGCCCCGGGCCGATCCTGCCGGTGGGGGTCGAACCGGCAGCAACCAGGCCCACCACCTCCAGGTCAACCGGTGCTGACGCGGTGTCGACGAACCGAAGGGCGAAGCCGTCCATCGCCGAGTTGGCGAAGGGCGGCACGTTCTCCTGGGCCACGACCGGTTCAGCCAGGGCCAGGCCCAGGGCGTCCGCCACCGCCACCTCGGTTGGCCCGAGCCGAGGGCAGGCGTCGACGATCAGGGACTGGATGATCTGAAAAGGGCTCAGTTCAGCCATGAAAGTTCCCGGTGGGCGCTGGGTGGGACCCCGCCGGGAGGATCAGTCCAGGCGGCCACTGCGGGCAAGATCGGCCAGGAAAGCCCGAAAGGCGGGGCCCAGGTCGTCTCGTTCGATGGCCAGTTCCACCGTGGCCCGCAGGTAGTCGAGTTTGTCGCCGATGTCGTAGCGGCCATCAACGAAGACATGGGCGTGAACGGCTTCGGAATCGAGGAGCAGAGCGATGGCATCGGTGAGTTGGATCTCTCCCCCCACGCCCGGGTCCACCTTCTCGATGGCGTCGAAGATGGCAGGCGTGAACACGTAGCGGCCCATTACCGCCAGGTCTGACGGAGCCTGATCAGGGGTGGGCTTTTCCACGATCCCCACGACCCTGACCAGGTTGGAGGACACCTCCCGCGCATCGATGCATCCGTAGGCGCCCGTCTCGCTGGGCGGTACCGGTTTGGCCGCGAGGACGGTGGCCCCGGTCCGCCGGTGAACATCGAGCATTTCGAGGAGCACCGTGGAGTCCCGGTGCATGATGTCGTCGGCGAGGAGAACCACGAAGGGTTCGTTGCCAACGTGCTGGCGGGCCACGCCCACCGCGTGGCCCAGACCGCGTGGGTCGCCCTGGCGGACGTAGTGGATGTCGGCCATCTCGGCAATGGCTCGCATCTCCGCCACCAGGTCGTGCTTGCCGCCGGCATCGAGGTAGTGCTCCAGTTCGAAGGAACGGTCGAAATGGTTCTCGACCGCCCGCTTGCCTCGACCGGTGATGATGAGGACGTCACGAATCCCGGCGCTGACGGCCTCCTCGACCACATGTTGGATGGCCGGCTTGTCCACGATCGGGAGCATCTCTTTGGGCTGAGCCTTGGTGGCGGGAAGGAACCGGGTCCCCAGCCCGGCGGCGGGGATCACCGCCTTGCGCACAAGCGGATAGCTCATGAGATCCGTTCTATCCCATCGTCGGTTCGTCGACGACGAGGGGCCGGCGGGCCGGATCGGTTGTCGGCTCGGGCCACGCCGGGCTCCACTCGGTTCCCGCCGGCAGACTTGGCCCGGTAGAGGGCCTGGTCGGCCAGGGACAGGAGATCGGCTGTGGACTGGGCCTGGTCGGGAAAGGTGCCGACACCCACGGAGATGGTGGTCATGACCCGACGGGCATCGTCATCTGGAGGTTTCACCCGAGGCGCTCTCACAACCAGCGACTTGGGCCCCAGAGTCTTAGCCTTGGCGGTTGCCGTTCCAGGGGGCGTGGCGCTCGGAGCTTCAAGAACCGATTCGCAACCGAGGGGAAAGCCCTCGCCGGCAACGGCCCGGCGAACCTTGTCGGCCAGGCGGAGGGCTCCACCCGGACCGGTACGGGGAAGGACCAGAGTGATCTCGTCGCCACCGTATCGAAAGACCAGGTCGACCTCGCGGGTGCAGTCAAGGATCCGTTGCGCGATCCCCACCAGGACCTCATCGCCGGCCCGGTGGCCGTGGAGGTCGTTTATGGCCTTGAACCCGTCGACATCGCAGAACAACACCGAAAAGGGTTCGGAGAACCGGGCCGAACGGGCCGCCTCGGCTTTGAGAGCCACGTCCAGATGCCGTCGATTCCACAACCCGGTCAGCGGGTCGGTGAGGATGAGCTTCTCGGTTCGGTCCCAATCCTCGGTGACCCGTTGGGCCGCCCCGATTGCCACCTCGGCCCGGTTCACCAGTTCCGCCAGCCGATCCAGATCCAGCGGGATCGAATCGAGCGAACCCAGATCCGGTGCTGCTGAATCTCGCTTGAGCGAATCTCCAGGCAATTCGGTTCTCCGCGTAACCGGCCCCCCAACGGACTCCGCTCCAGCGCCGGCCGCCGGCGCTTCCAGAGCCTGGCGGAAGGACTCGGCTGCGGCCACCATCCGCCGGATGATCTCCTCGGAGTCAGGGTCGAGTCCGCGCCCGCCCGCGGCCGAGGTGGGGAATCGTCGCCGGTCGCCTCGGGGGTTGCTCACAGGAGGCGCATGCTACGAGCGGGTTAGATCCGCCGCCCCCCGTAGTATGCGGCTCATGCCGAAGTACGAATACATGTGCCGCGCCTGTGGCGAGAGCTTGGAGGTGGTTCAGGCCTTCACCGACGACTCCCTGACCGACTGCCCGGTCTGTGGGGGAGCGCTGCGCAAAGTCTTCGGAACGGTGGGAATCGTGCTCAAGGGCAGTGGCTTCTACCGCAACGACAGTCGGAGTTCGCGCCCGGGGACAACCAAGTCATCGGGATCCACCGGGTCGGAGTCGGGTTCGGACTCGTCCTCCCGATCAGAATCATCCTCCGGGTCAGGCTCGTCTTCGGGTTCGGATTCCCCTGCGGGTGCCGATTCTTCGGGTAGGGCTGGATCGACACCGACCAAGTCCGATTCGGCCGGATCTTCGGGTTCGTCCAATGGAGGGGGCAGTTCCGGTTCTTCCGGTCGAGATGGATCCGCAGGTTCCAACGCGCCAGGACCTCGGACGACCAAGCCGGCCGCCTCCAGCGCGACCAAATGATCCTTGGATTCGCGCCCTGGAGCGTCGCTTGATCATGGGGCCGATTCATCAACAGGCCCCTCCACCTGCACCCAGAGCGGAGATCGGAATCTTCGGAGGGACAGGCTTCTATGAGTTCCTGGAGTCCTCCGGAGCAGCCGAGGCCGTGGAGGTAGACACCCCCTTCGGCCCGCCTTCGGCCCCGGTGATGCTGGGAACACTGGGGGGACGGAGGGTCGCATTCATGGCTCGCCACGGCCTCCGGCACGAGGTTCCGGCCCACCGGGTCAACTACCGGGCCAACCTTTGGGCTCTCCATGAAGTCGGAGTCACCCGGGTGCTGGCACCGTGTTCCGTGGGATCACTAAGGCGCGAGCTCGAGCCGGGTGACTTCGTCATCTGCGATCAGATCGTCGATCGCACCCGCGGTCGAGTTGACACCTACTTCGACGGTCCCACCCTGGCGCACGTCTCCTTCGCCGATCCCTACTGCTCGGAGATGCGGGCCTCCTTGATCGAGGCCGCGGCCTTGGCCGACGTCAAGGCGCACCCGGCCGGGACCGTCGTGGTTATCGGCGGGCCCCGGTTCTCGAGCCGGGCCGAGTCCCGTTGGTTCGCGGACAGCGGTTGGGACGTGGTCAACATGACGCAATATCCCGAAGCGGTGCTCGCCCGTGAGCTCAACCTTTGCTTCGGTGGGATTGCTCTGGTCACCGACTACGACGCTGGGGTAGCCGGCGACGGGGGTTCGGCGGTGACAATGGCCGAGGTCCTGGCGGTGCTGGCCGACAATGTGGCCCGGGTCCAGCGGGTACTCATCGAAGCCATCGCCCTGATTCCCGAAAAGGCCGGGTGCGAATGCGGCCGCTCCGGTCCTGGCGCCGGCGCCATCACCCGGTAAGGTGGGCACCACTTCCTCCTCTAGATAAGTCGGCGACGGCTGTTGGCCGCCCCGCCAGTTTCGAGGAGGTAGCCGTGGACCTCGTCCGCCGCTTGCTCAGCAGCCCTACCGTCGCCTGGTCCCTCATCGGGCTTCTCGGGGCGATGACCGCTCTGACCGTGGGCAAAGGTTTGGCCGACTCTCGCGCGACGGCGACCCGCTTCGGTCCGCCCCGGGCGGTGGTGGTTCTCACCCGGGACCTCCCAGCGGGCCACACCGTATCGGCCGGGGACGTGGAGACGATCGAGGTGCCGGGCGCGGCGGTGGCCGCCTCGGCCATGTCCGATCCGAGACTTGCTCTGGGTCGGACCACAGCGGTCCGGCTGGTAAAGGGGATGCCCCTGGCCGATCAGCAACTGGATCCGCCGGGCGGGTTATCGTCAGTTTTGGCAGACGGCCTGCGTGCGGTGGCAATCGGGCTGGACGTTGCCGCTCCCCGGCTGGGTCGGGGCGACCATGTGGATGTGATCGCGGCAGTCGGAGAGGGCCGAGCGCTGGTTCTGGCCCCGGCGGTGGCGGTACTGGAGGTGACACCGCCGGCTCCCGACCCGGCGGAATCCGTGACCGTGGCGGTGTCTGCGGCCCAGGCGGTGGCCATCGCTGGCGCGGTGCGCGAAGCTCAGGTCTCCGTCGCCCTGACCGCCCGTCCCCCGGGAACCCGGTCTTCGAACGTCGAGAATGAGACCACCAATCTCGGGGCTTCGGCCGAACCCCGGTCCCCCGCCTACCCCGGGGGCACTACTGACCAGCGGAGCGCCACAGGTATATGGCCAGCACCCCGAAGCCGGCAACCAATCGGTAGATGACGAACGGTGTGAAAGCTCGGGTCCGCACCAACTTGAGCACCCCCCACACCGCCCCCACGCCGGTGATGGCCGCAGCGGCCATACCCCCCAGAAATGGGGCCGCCGCTCCGGCTGGCAGGCCCCCTGAGGCCACCAGGCGGGCCCCTTCGAAGGCCACGGCCCCGGCAGTGATGGGCAGGCTCATCAGGAAGGACATCCGGGCCGCGGCCTGGCGGTCCAGCCCCAGGAACCGTCCGGCGGAGATGGTGGCCCCCGATCGTGAGACACCCGGCGCCAGCGCCAGGGACTGGGCCACTCCCATAACCAGGGCATCCCGGGCTCCAACCGCCTCCAGGGGCCGTCGGCCGGCAGAACGGTCGGCCACCGCCAGGACCAGCCCGAAGACCACCAACAAACCGGCCGCTAAGGGCACCGAACGAAGACCGCTGGAGAGGGCCAATTCCAAGAAGGCACCGACGGTCAGCCCCGGGAGAGTGGCCAGGATCAAAAGCCCGGCCAGTCGCTCATCGGTACCTTCGATTCGTCGGTTCCTCAGGGCCCGGATTCCGGCTCTACCCAGGCGAGCGAGATCTGCCCGGAAGTAGGCGGCCAGCCCCACCAGGGTGCCCAGGTGCAGGGCAACGTCGAAGGTCTGCGCCAACTCCCCTTCCACCGCCGCCTCCCAGCCGAACAGCCAGGGCACCAGGATCAGGTGACCGCTGGAGGAAATGGGAAGGAACTCAGCCAGGCCCTGGACCACGCCCAGAACGATCGCCTGGAAAAGACTGAGCACCTCGGCGTCGGCCAGCACCGCTGTCATGACACCCACCGGAACTGGGCGCGGGCGATGGGCTGAGAGAACGTGGGGAAGTGAGGCACGCTCAGAGGGTCATGTTCCGCTCAGCGTCATCCCGGAAACCACCAGGCTGACTCCGGCCGACCCGCCTGGAAGCCATTCGACGTCGGAGCCCACGGCCTCGACGTTGGCCAACAGGTCGCCGAGCCGAGCGGCGATGGTGGCCTCTCGGATGGGTTCGGCCACCACTCCGTTGCGGATCATCTGACCCTCGACTCCGACGGAAAAGTCTCCGGTGGCGGCGTTGGTCCCCGATCCCAGGCCAAAGGCCGACAGCACCAGCACCCCGTGGTCAATGCTCGCCAGAAGTTGGGCCTGGTCCAGGGTGCCGCTGGCCAGCGACAATGCGCGGCTGCCAACCCCGGGGATGGCGGTGTGCCCCGCCCGGCGGGCACAGGCGTTGGAGGTGGTGTCGGCCCTTCGGGCGGTGGTGGCGTTGTGGAGCAATCCCACCAGGCGGCCCCCATCCACCAGCAGGTTGCGACGGCAGGCCAGTCCCTCGGCATCGAAGCGCGAAGCCCCGAGCGACCGGGTGTCGGTGGGGTCGTCCAGCAGCGAGAAAACGCTGGCGGCCACGGCCGTGCCGACGGCGCCGACGAACATCGACCGTTCCTTTTGCATCGCCTCGGCCGACAACGCTCCGGCCAGCACCCCCAGAAGACTGGCGGTGACCCTGGGGTCCAAAACGGCCACCATCTGCGCTGAGGCCGGCTTGGTGGCTCCCAACAGGCGGGTGGCCCGCTCGGCGGCGTCGATCGCCGCCCGCTTCGGGTCCAGATCCCGCGGATGGCGGGCGATGCAATAGCCGTAGCCGGTGTGGGTGTCGTCGTCGTCACCGGCGATGGCATGGGCGTAAACCGAACAACTGGCCCGGTGCCAACCGGAGCGGATCCCGGTGGTCGACACCACCGCCGACTCCGAGCGGCTGTCGCCGTAACCGGCGGACTCCACGGTTCTCACCCGACGATCGGCGGCCCGCGCCAAAGCGGCCACCTCCAGGGCCAGATCGACCTTCTCGTTGCTGGTCCACTCATCCGGACCGTCGAAGCCAAGGTCCAGGTCGGCCGGTTCCACCCCGTCGGGTAGAGCCAGGCAGGCGTAAGG
Organism: Acidimicrobiales bacterium; assembly: GCA_052390275.1. Classification (GTDB taxonomy): domain Bacteria; phylum Actinomycetota; class Acidimicrobiia; order Acidimicrobiales; family AC-14; genus JBQTHD01. The sequence goes on from JBQTHD010000022.1 coordinate 32,356, forward strand.
GTCGATTGAACCGTAAAGGCAGTTCTCCCGCGCCTCCTCGAACGCCTGGGCGGCCCCCGTGGGGTCCAGAGAGCCGGAATAGGCGAAGCCCTGGCGGCCCCGACCGAGGATGCGCAGTCCAATACCGGACTCCTCGGCCCAGGTGAAGGACTCGACGGCCCCACCAACGACCGACACCTCGGTGTGGCGGGTGCGGCTCAGGTAGATCTCGATCTCCTCGCCGGAACGGGCCCGGCCCAGGAGTTGGTCGGCGATCCTGAGCAGTTCGGGGGCCTCAGGCACCCCCGGTGCCGCCTACGGTCATGGCGCTCACCCTGAGGGTGGGTTGGCCCGCCGAGACCGGGACCGACTGGCCGTTCTTGCCGCAGGTTCCTGTCCAGGTGGCGAAGTCGCTGCCCACCGCGTCGATGGCCGAGAGGACGGCGGGGCCGTTTCCGATGAGGTTGGCCGCCCGCACCGGGTAGGTGACCTGGCCATCCTCGACCATGTAGGCCTCGGTGATGCCGAAGACGAAGTCCCCGGTGGCGGTATTGACCTGGCCTCCGCCCAGTTGGACGCAGTAGAGGCCCCGCTCGGTCTGGGCGATGATCTCGGCAGGATCGGCGGATCCAGGCAGGACATAGGTGTTGGTCATCCGGACCATGGGAAGGTGTCGATAGCTCTGTCGGCGACCGTTGGTGGAGGTGGCCCGCCCCGAACGGCGGGCCCTCAGGCCGTCCCACATGTAGTCGGCCAGCCGGCCCTGATCGATGAGGGTATTGCGAGCCACCGGAGCGCCTTCGTCATCTAGAGTTGCCGTGCCCCATTCCTCGTGGTAAGAGCCGTCGTCAACCAGAGTTACCATTGGGCTCGCCACCTGTTCATCAAGGCGACCCCGAAAGATCGATGCATCCCTTTCCACGAGATCGGCTTCGAGGCCATGACCACAGGCTTCGTGGAACAACACTCCGCCAGCGCCTCGGTGCAGGATCACCGGGAGGGTTCCCGATGGGGCGGGCCGGGCATCAAGCATGTCCACCGCTCGCCGAGCGGCAGTCCGGGCCACTTCGTCAGCGGCGATCTGGTCGAAGATCTCGGCCCCCAGCGTTCGGCCAGGCGCCTCGTAACCGGTTTGGCGGCCTCGGCTGTCGGCTGCCACGCATTGCACGAAGAACCGGGTGCGGACCTGGCTGTCGGTGGCGTAGAGGCCATGGCTGTTGGCCACCACGATGTCCCGGGTGCTCGATCCGTAGGAGGCGGTGACCTGGCGAACCAAACCCGAATGGGTACGGGCGGCATCGTCGGCCCGGCTCAACAGTTCAGCCAGGGCGGACTTCGACAACGGTCGGGGGCTTCCCTCCACGGCAATGGGGTCTTCTGAGTCGCCCCCGTCTGCCCGTCGGTAAGGTCCCCCGACTCGGTATGGCGGGCTCGCCTGCCCCGGACCGGAACTGGACCCCGACTGCCCCGAATCGAAGGCCACCTGGTCCCCCAACGGCCCCGCCGGGTTCTGACGCTGCACAGAGGCAGCCGCCGCGGCTCTGGCGCCGGCCAGCAGCCCGTCCTCGCTCAGGTCGGTGGTGTGGGCGAACCCAGTGGCCTGGCCCCGGACAACCCGGATGCCCACCCCCCGGTCAGACCCGGTGGTGACCGACTCCACCCGGCGATCGTCGAGCCGAGCCGAGCAACTCTGGCGGGCTTCGGCAAAGACTTCGGCGAAATCGGCGCCACTGCCCATGGCGACGTCCAGAACCCGCTGGGCCAGATCAGGGGGGATCATGGTGGCTACGGCGTCGGGTCCCATGGCCGGCGATCCTACGATGGCCACCCCGCCGACGGTTCGTCGCTAGGGCGGGAGATCAAATGCCCCGGTAGCTCAGTCGGATAGAGCGACCGCCTCCTAAGCGGTAGGCCACAGGTTCGATTCCTGTCCGGGGCGCTGGCTCTCTGGCGGAGCCCGAGAAGTCGCGCCCGGAACGCGTTATGACCAATAGAGATCGTCATGTCGGTTGCCGGCGACCATCGCTACAGGAGGTCAAACTGGACTCTGCTGGCGCAAAACCGAACACTCCTTGAGGCAGCCCGAGACCGAGCGCCTCCAGGTCGTCACGAGGCATTCCGGAGGGTCACCGGCGCGGCGGAGGGAGTCCCGCCGGCCGCCAGCGCTGACGCCTGGTGCCGGCTCGTGTCGCACGGTCCAGGCCTGCTGTTGCGATTTCTTCGGTTTTCTGTCATCGTAGCCAAGTGGTACGAGCAGCGGCCAACTTCGATTCCGACCCCGTCGTGGCTCCGGCCGAGGAGGCCCGTCTCCTGGAGATGGTTCGTGACGCCCTGGAGGCGTCGGGAGGCAGTGACTCAGCAACTCGGTTGCTCTCGACCAGCGGCCCGCCGGTCGAGCTCCCGGCGTCGGTGCGCGAGGTGCTCGTCCGTGTCGTCCGGGAGCTCGCTGAGGGCAACGCCGTCACCGTGCTGCCGGTCCACGCCGAGCTGACCACCCAGCAGGCTGCTGACCTGCTCAACGTGTCGCGGCCGTACCTGATCTCGTTGCTCGACGACCACGTGCTGCCCTGCTCGCGAACCGCCGGCCGCCACCGTAGGCTCCGACTCGCCGACGTGCTCGCCTACAAGCGGAGCCGTGATGCGAAGCGGCGAACCGCTCTCGACGAGATGAGCGAGGAAGCGGAGAAGCTGGGCTTGCGGTACTGATCCGCTCGCACGATCCAGCGTCTCGCTACGGTCCGTCGAGTGGCCATCCCTGTGCTGCTCGACGCGTGCGTGCTCTACCCGATCGGGCTCCGGGACACTTTGCTCAACGTCGCCGAGGCTGGCTTCTTCCGGGTGCTGTGGAGCGAAGAGATCCTGGCCGAGACCAGCCGCAACATCGTCGAGGACGTGCCGGACCTCACGGCCGAGCACCTGGCGAAGACGTTCGACGCCATGCGCCGAGCCTTCCCCGAAGCCGTGGTGCGGGGCTATGAGCACCTCGTCGACTCGATGCCCAACCACCCCAAGGACCGACACGCGCTCGCTGCCGCCGTCGTCGGTGGCGCCCACGTCCTCGTCACCAACAACTTGCGCCACTTCCCAGCGGCAGCGTGTGAGCCGCTCGGCGTCCGAGTCGAGTCCGCCGACGACTTCCTGGTCGAGATGATCAGCCTGGGCCCGGAGCTGATGGTCGACGTGCTTCGCCGTCAGGCGACGAGGAAGGTTCGTCCGCATCTCACCCTGTACGAGATGCTGGAGCGCCTCGCAGTCCACGCCCCGGCCTTCGTTGTCACACTTCGGGCGGTTCAGCAAGATTGAGGTCGTTCAACGATGCGAACCAACTCGACGTCGCTGCCGCTGATACGGCACCGCCTTTGGCCGCATCGAACCCCTTCGAGATCGCCGAGTCCGGATGCGAAGATCCCCGGAGCGATCCTGCCTCGGTGCGCCTTCTGCCAGCATAAGGAATGGCGCTGGTTCGTTCTGCTGTCCCTGCCTGACGCCCCTGCTCGCGAATCCGTGTGCGGACCATGGCAAGCCGCTTGTCGCGGCCTGATGCCAGATACCTCGATTACCCGGCCCAACGCCGGGTCCGCAGGTCGCCACCCGCACCACCGGCACCCCCGGCGGAGATCTGGTCAGCTCCTTGGCCTAAGGGCGAGTGTGCCTCCGACAATTCGCGACTCGTCGTCGGGATGAGCGAACAGCGCCGCCAGGCGTCCCGAGGTGGCCGTTCAGGCCTCCCGAACCGGATCGACGATGGCGTCGATGGCGACGATGAGATCCGGGTCCAAGATGACGCCCGAGGCGGCGGCGTTGTCGTCGAGTTGCTCGGGCCGGCTGGCGCCGACGATGGCGGAAGTGACCTCCGGGCGGCGCAGGACCCAAGCCAGGGCCATCTGGGCCATGGTCAGGCCGGCGGCTGCGGCCAGGGGCTTGAGTTCCTCGACCGCGGTAAGGACCTCGGGGCTCCGCCAGCGGCCCATCATGGCCCCCATGGAACTACTCGCTGCTCGGCTCCCGGCCGGTGGCGCCGCTCCCGGGCGATACTTGCCGGTCAGAGCCCCCTGGGCCAGGGGGGACCAGACGATCTGACCGATCCCGTTCGCAGAACACAGACCGAACACCTCAGCCTCGGGCTTGCGCCACAGAATCGAGTACTCGGGCTGACTGGACACGAAGCCGGCCATTCCTCCCAAGCCGCCGCCAGATCCGCCTCCGGGGCTGCCCCCAGAGCCGGTCACGGAATCTGTCGCCGAGCCCGCAACGAGATCCACAGCCGCCTGAATCTGCATCGGTGTCCATTCGCTGAAGCCGATGTATCGAGCCTTGCCCGAGGCAACCAACTCGCCCAGGGCGCCCATGGTCTCCTCCAGGGGAGTGCCGGAGTCGTATCGGTGGCACTGCCACAGGTCCACGTAGTCGGTGCCCAGGCGGCGCAGCGATGCCTCGGCCTGAAGGCGGATCTGCGCTGCCGACAACCCCTGGCTCCCGTCAGGCATGGGAAAGAAGGCTTTGGTTGCCAGGTTGTAGCTGGACCGGTCGACCTCGGCCAGGGCTCTTCCCAGAAAGGCTTCGGCCTGGCCCCCGCCGTAGACGTTGGCCGTGTCGATGAAGTTGATGCCCAGGTCCAAGGCCCGTCGGACGCAGGCCTCACCCGAACCCGCGTCGACTCCGGCCCCCAGAGTGAGCCAGGAGCCGAAACTGATCTCGGGAACCGACAGTTCGCTGTTACCCAGGCGGCGGTAGCGCATGAGGACTTTCTATCGGCCCCGACGCTTCGGCGACCGCTGGCATCGGCGCGAGGGGAGTGAGAGAGGCCCGAAAGGCTGAGATCAGGATGCCGGCGCCCGAGCCAGAAGGTCCTTGACCTCCTCGTCGGTGGTGGCCGAGAAGTCCTGGTACCACCGACTCACCGCCCCGAAGTTCTCCGGAGCGCAGGCCCAGACCACCTCGTCGGCCCCTTCAAGTTCGGCACAGACCCGGGGGTCGGCGATTGGAACTGCAACCACAATCGATGCCGGGTGCCGTCGGCGCAGGGCCACGAGAGCAGCCCGCATGCTGGCCCCGGTGGCCAGACCATCGTCGACCAGGATGACATGGCGGCCGGAGACCGCCGGGGCCGGGCGGTCACCCCGGTAGGCGGATTCCTGGCGACGAAGCACCATCCGCTGTTCGGTGGTGATTCGCTCCACCACGTGGTCGGCCAGGCGCAGCCGCTTGATCAGTTCGGGGTTGAGGACCCGGACTCCCCCCGACGAGATGGCCCCGAAGGCCAACTCGCTGCGACCGGGCACCCCCAACTTGCGGACCAAAAAGACGTCCAGCGGAAGGCCGAGGAACTCCGCCACCTGGTACCCCACCGGGACGCCGCCCCGCGGAAGGGCCAGAACTAGCGAGTCGCTGCGGCGCCCATGCCCGGCCAGGCGAGCTGCCAGCCGACAGCCGGCGTCGCCACGGTTCCAAAATCGGGGTCGACACAGAACCGGACCGGCCACCCGTTCATCCCAACTCAACCGGTTGGCGATCGCCACGGCCACCCGGGAAGTTTGCGTCGCCCTCCACCAGACTGTCGCCTACCACCCACCGGGTAAGGGCATCGGCGGAGTCCAATCCCTTGGCCACACTTGCGGCCACGGCGGAGATGAGGGTGACGACCTCAGGATTGGTCGATCCCGGCGCCCGGGCCGCCAACCCCAGGAGGTGGCCGACCTCGGCACCTCGGCGAGCCAGGAGGCGCTGGTAATCCGTGAGCATGGCGCTGAGCCGGGCGGGGTCGGGCGGGTCTGCCGACCGGCGGGCCGTAGGAGCCGAGTCTGAATCGTCCCCAGCCTCCTGGGCACAAAGCAAGTCCCGGGGGTCGGCAGCCGGTACAAGCACGGAGTTGATATGCCCAGCATCGCCGATTCCGACGCCTGATTCAGGAGAATGTTCAACTTTCGCGGCCCTCCTCGACGACGGGGCGCGGCAAGACTGTCGTCATGAGCGCTTTGACCTTGGCTGGCCTCGAACGGTTCTCCGGGCTGGCCCCGCTGGTGCTGCGGGTGGTGACGGGCGTTGTCATGACCTACCACGGATGGCAGAAGCTCAACGGCGGCCGGCAGGGTCTCGAGATGGGTCTCCTGGCGCCCAAGGGCGTACCCCTGGCCGGGTTGGTGAGTTGGATCGTCACACTGATCGAGCTGGCTGGAGGGGCGATGTTGGTGGTCGGCCTGCTGACCCGGTTGGCGACGTTGCCCCTGATGGGCGTGCTGGTCGGGGCCATCGTCCTGGCCAAGGCCGATGCCGGCCTCATCGCCCCCCGAGGCGAAGGTGTTGGTTTCGAACTCGATCTGGCATTGCTGGCCGCCTTGGTGGCAGTGGCGGTTCTCGGGCCTGGTCGCCCGTCGCTGGACCGACAGTTGAGGCTGGACTGACGCCCGACCGACGCCAGCAGCCCGCCCCCCGGATGCGGGCCCGCCCGCCGGAGTGACGGCGGCGATGCAAGCCTGCCCCGGGCTGGGCCGGCGGTCGACTTCCCACTTGTGGACGTGACAACCAACCCCGCCGATCCCGCGTCACGTCTGTCCCGGCGGCTGGGGACAGGCGACTCGGTCATGATTGGCCTGGGGGCCATGCTCGGATCCGGCGTCTTCGCCGTGTTCGGTCCGGCGGCGGCGGCCGCTGGCAACCAACTGCTCGGGGCCCTGGCGCTCGCCGGACTCCTGGCCTATGTCAACGCCACTTCGTCGGCCCGGCTGGCGGCGCTCCATCCCCAGTCCGGGGGGACCTATGTGTACGGCCGGCGATGTCTGGGCCCGGTGTGGGGCTACATGGCCGGCTGGGCCTTCGTCGTCGGGAAGACGGCCAGCTGCGCCGCCATGGCCTTGACTTTCGGCTCCCACCTGGCCCCCGCACAAGATCGACTGCTGGCCACCGGGGCGGTGTTGGCCCTGGTCTGGCTCAACACCCGGGGGGTACGGGCATCGGCCTGGGTGACCCGAGCGGTGGTGGGTCTGGTGTTGGTGGTGCTGGCGGGAGTGGTCGTTTCGGGTCTGGCGGCGGGGGCGGAGGCGGCCGTACCCACGCGTGCTCCTGCCGCTGCGGCTCCGGGCGGAGTGGCCGGGATAATGGGGGGAGCCGGCCTGTTGTTCTTCGCCTTCGCCGGCTACGCCCGTATCACCACTCTGGGCGAGGAGGTTCGGGACCCGACCCGGACCATTCCCCGGGCCATTCCCATCGCCGTGGGGATCTGTCTGGCCACATACGCGGCGGTGGCCGTGGCCAGCCTGGCTGCGATCGGGCCGGGGGGGCTGGCGGCGTCGACGGCCCCGTTGGTAACCGTGGTCGAGGCGGGGCCGTGGCCCGGACTGTCCCCTGGGGTTCGCCTTGGGGCGGCGGTAGCGTCCCTCGGGGTGCTGTTGTCGCTGCTGGCCGGGGTCGGGCGCACCACCTTCGCCATGGCGGCGGAGGGGGACCTTCCGGCCCCGCTCGCTGCCGTCCACCCCCGCCACCGGGTTCCGCATGTGGCCGAGATGGCGGCCGGCGTCCTGGTCTGTGCGCTGGTTGTCTTGACCGATGTCGCAGGGGCCATCGGTTTCAGTTCTTTTCTCGTCCTGGCGTACTACGGCGTGGCCAACGCTTCCGCCGCCACGGTGGGAAGCCGACCCCGGCGGCTGATGTCGATGGCGGGATGTGCCGGTTGCCTGGCGGTCGCCCTGACCCTGCCCGCGATGAGCGTGGGAGCGGGGACGGCCGTCATCGTCGTCGGTCTGGCTGCCCGGGCGGTATGGCACCGGCCGGCCAATCGCGAGGCCGCTTAGTCGCTAGGCCGCTTAGTCGCGAGGCCGCTTGGCAAGTGCACCGGTTCGGTAGCCTCGCCAGCGGTGTGCGGGAGAGTGGTGGCCGCGGCCAGCCCTGGACAGATCGCCTCCTGTCTAGGCGCCATGCCCTCCGGTTCCTTCTCGACTGGCGCTGTCCCTCGCTTCAATGTCGCCCCCGGTTCGCCACTGCCCGTGGTGGCCGAGGGTTCGACCGGACGGACCCTGGGGGCAATGAAATGGGGACTGGTTCCTTCTTGGTCCCGTGACCCCGGGGCTCGCCGTCCGATCAATGCCCGGGCGGAGGGAATCGAGTCCAACCGCCTGTTCGGTCCGGCCCTGGCCCGGCGCCGATGCCTGGTGGTGGTGGACGGCTTCTACGAGTGGACCCGCGGTAGCCGCCGCCAACCGTTCTACTTTCATTCGCCCGCAGATTCGTTTCTGACGCTGGCCGGGATCTGGGAGCGCTCGGGATCGCCCGGAGGAGAGTCATCGGTGACGGTGGCCATTGTCACCACTGAGGCGAACCCCGACGTGGCCGAGGTCCACCGCCGCATGCCGGTGGTGGTTGGCCCGCAGGACTGGGACCGGTGGCTGGACCGGACACTGACCGACCCCGCCCAGTTGGCCGATGTGATGACGCCCGCCCCGGCCGGGACCCTTGACTCGCACCCGGTGAGCTTCGCGGTCAACCGGGCCACCAACGACGGTCGACACCTTCTCGATCCGGTGGACCCGGCCGAGATCAGCCTCATCCCCGGCCGGGGTCGGGCTGGCCCGGAGTAGCCTGCTCCGGCCATGTTCGACGCCCTTTCCGACCGGTTCGACGGCATCTTCCGCCGACTCCGGGGCCGGGGCCGCCTGGGCGAGGAAGAGGTTAACGAGGCCCTCCGGGAGATCCGGGTGGCTCTTCTCGAGGCCGACGTCAACTTTCGCGTGGTCAAGGACTTCGTGGCCCGGGTCCGGGAGCAATGCATAGGGGCCGAGCTTTCGTCCAGTCTTTCGCCGGCCCAGCAGGTCATCAAGATCGTCCATTCGGAACTCATAGCCATTCTCGGCGGCGAGACCCTGCGAATCACCTATGCGTCCCGGCCCCCCACCGTTTTGATGCTGGCTGGGCTCCAGGGATCAGGCAAGACCACCAACTGTGCCAAGTTGGGTCGCTGGTTCCGCCAGCAGGGCCGCAACCCATTGCTGGTGGGGGCCGACCTGCAGCGTCCGGCCGCCGTCGCACAGTTGCGGATCCTGGGCGAGCAAGTTGGGGTCCCGGTCTTCAGCGACCCGACCGATCCGGTGACCAGTGCGGCCAATGGCCTGGCCGAGGCCCGACGGCTGGGTCGCGACGTTGTCATCGTCGATACCGCTGGCCGCCTGCACGTGGACGAGTCCCTGATGGATGAGGCCCGCCAGATTTCGGCGGCGGTGTCCCCCGATTACACGTTCCTCGTGGTTGATGCCATGACCGGTCAGGACGCGGTCAACGTGGCGGAATCGTTCCACGCGGCTCTGGCCATCGACGGCGTCATACTCACCAAACTCGATGGCGATGCTCGAGGGGGAGCGGCTCTCTCGGTCAAGTCGGTGATCGGCCGTCCCATCGCCTTCGCCTCTGTCGGTGAGAAGATGGTCGAGTTCGAGCCCTTCCACCCCGATCGGATGGCGTCACGCATCCTCGGCATGGGCGACGTCCTGACCCTGATCGAAAAGGCTGAGGCCGCCTTCGATTCCGAGGAGGCCACCAAGGCGGCGGAACGCCTGGTTCGGGGGCAGTTCAATCTGGACGATTTCCTCGAGCAGATGGCTCAGATCCGCAAGATGGGGCCAGTGTCGAGTCTGGTCGGTATGATCCCTGGGCTGCCCAAGGAGTTGCGCAACGCCAACATCGACGAGGGCGAGTTGGGTCGGGTGGAAGCCATGATCCGGTCGATGACCCCGGCTGAGCGCCGCGACCCGTCCATCCTCAACGGGCCACGTCGTCAGCGGGTGGCCAAAGGCAGCGGGGTGTCCACCAGCGAGGTGAACGCCCTGTTGAAGCAGTTCAAAGAGATGCAGAAGATGATGAAGTTCCTGGGCAAGGGCGCCAAGGGCGGTCGAGGCCGGGTTCCAATCCTTCGATAGAACCCATACGACAGGACCGTCGAGGCGTGATGCCTGAGACGGGTACCGGGAGGACCCAAGAGCACTATGGCCGTAAAGCTCCGCCTGATGCGGATGGGAAAGAAGAAGCAGCCGACCTATCGGGTGGTGGCCGCCGATGCGCGCTCGCCGCGAGATGGCCGGTTCATCGAAATCGTCGGCACCTACGACCCCCGTCCTGACCCCTCCCTGATCAAGATCGACAACGAGCGGGCCGTGGACTGGCTGCGCAAGGGGGCCCAGCCCACCGATCGGGTCGCCACCCTTCTCAAGCTGTCCGGCGCATGGGAGCAGTTCAGCGGTCCGAAGTCGTGAGCCAGGTCACCGATCTCCAGACCACCGGTTCCGCCGGCGAGCCCGACGACGCAGACGAGGAGGACCTCCCTGGCGCCCTGGCCGAAGAGGTTCTGGCCTTTTTGGCCGAGTCCCTGGTTGACGACCCGGATGCAGTGGAAATCGAGGTGGAGGAGCGGCGCAACGGCGTCATCCTCCGCCTGACCGTGGCCCCCGACGACATGGGCCGGGTCATCGGCCGCCGGGGTCGGGTGGCCCAGGCCATCCGCACCGTGGTGCGGGCAGCGGGGGCCAGGGAAGGCATCGAAGCCACCGTCGACATCGTCGACTGACCCCTCGGCCCAAGGCATGGCCCCGTTGTTGGAGGTGGGCAGCATCGCTCGGGCCCATGGGATCCGCGGCGAGGTCCTGGTGAGTCTGATCACCAACCGGCCCGGTCGACGCCTCGACCCCGGATCTGTCCTGTTGGGACATTCGCCTTTGACCGGGCCCGGATCACCCTCGCCCGCCCGGATGGTTGACCTTGGCGACGCGGCTGACCCTGGCAGGGTGATGGAACCGACTGCGTTGAGAGTCGTTTCCTCGAGACCCCACGGCCATCGGTGGATCGTGGCTTTCGAAGGAGTCCGAGACCGCAATCAAGCCGAATCTCTCCGGGGCTGGCGGCTGGCCGCGGGCATGGAGGAACCGGATCCCGCCATGGGTGTAGAGGCGGTGCCGCCAACTGCGGGTGAAGTGGACGGTGTCGGGCCCGGGACCCTGTGGGTTCACCAGATGATCGGCAGCCAGGTCACCGACTCGGGTGGGCGTGGGCACGGCCGGGTGGTGGCCGTGGAGGCCCAACCGGCGTCGGACCTGTTGGTGCTGGAATCCGGAGCCCTGATTCCGCTGGTGTTCGTGGTCGGCCAGAGCCCCGGGCGCCTGGTGGTCGACGTGCCCGCGGGCCTGCTCGATGACTGATCGACGGGGAAGCGGCGGTTCGGCGACGCCCATCGTTCCCCGTCGCGTCCTGTTCGGCAATCCGCAACGGGTCAGCCCCCGGATCTCCCCGGACGGATCCCGCCTGGCCTGGGTGGCGCCCGACGAGGGGGTACTCAATGTCTGGGTCACCTCCATCGGGCCGGAGGGCCCGGACCTGGGGGCGGCCCACCCGGTTACCGCCGATCGGGAGAGGGGTATCCGGGCCTATGCCTGGGCGCATGACGGGCGGCACCTGCTCTACCAGCAGGACCGTGGCGGGGACGAGAACTGGCATCTCCACTCCGTGGACCTGCTAACCGGCATGGAGCGGGACCTGACCCCATTCGATGGAGTCTCCGCTCGGATCGAGGCGCTTCACCGCCACCACCCGGACACCGTTCTGCTGGGAATCAACCGGGAGAATCCCCAACTCCACGATGTATACCGGGTCAGCCTTGCCACCGGAGCGCTGGAAAAGGTCCTGGAGAATCCCGGCTACATCGGCTTCGTGGCCGACAACGACCTGTCCATCCGGGCCGGCCTGGCTCCGACCCCCGACGGGGGAATGGTCATCGAGGTGAGAGATGAGGGCGAGGCCGGCTTTCGACCTCTGATGAGTGTTGGTCATGCCGACGCCCTTAGCACCGCTCCGCTGGCCATCAGCGCCGATGGCTCCACGCTCTACGTCATCACATCGCTCGGGGCCAACGCCGCTGCCCTGGTGGCTGTCGATTGTGGGTCCGGCGCCATGACCACCCTGGCCGCCGACCCGATATACGACGTCGCCGCCGCTCGGCTCCACCCCGATACCAACCATCCGCAGGTGGTGGCCTTCGGGGCAGAACGCATCCGCTACGAGGTTCTCGATCCGGTCTTGGCCGACGATATGGCCGGCGTGTTGGCCGCCGACGCAGGGGACGTGTCGCTGTTGGGGGCCGACGATGCCGACCAGGTCTGGTTGGTCGGGTACATCGCGGATGACGGCCCGGTCCGCTACTACCGGTGGGATCGCTCCCAGGGAAGAGCAACTTTTCTCTTTGATCATCAACCCCAGTTGTCCCAGTACCCGCTGTCGCCCATGGAGCCGTTCAGCTTCACCAGCCGGGATGGTTTGGCGATCCACGGTTACGCCACATTTCCGCCCGAACTGCCCCGGGCGGGACTGCCGACGGTGCTCAACGTCCATGGTGGGCCCTGGGCACGGGACGCCTGGGGGTTCGATCCCGAGGCCCAATGGCTGGCCAACCGCGGTTACCTCTGTCTTCAGGTCAACTTTCGGGGTTCAACCGGCTACGGCAAGGATTTCCTCAACGCCGGCGACCGGCAATGGGGCGCGGCCATGCACGATGACCTGCTCGATGCCGTGAACGAGGCCGTGGCCCAGGGCTGGACCGATCCGACCCGAGTGGCGATCTACGGCGGTTCCTATGGTGGCTATGCCGCACTGGTTGGGGCCACGTGCAGCCCCGACGTATTCGCCTGCGCAGTGGATATCGTCGGCCCCTCCAACCTGGCAACTCTCATTGAATCCATCCCGGCCTACTGGGAACCGCTGAAGGTCCAGTTCCACACCCGGGTCGGCAACCCCGAAACAGAACCGGAGTTCCTCTGGTCCCGCTCGCCTCTGTCGCGGGCTGCCACCTTGTCGATTCCCCTGCTCATCGCCCAGGGGGCGAACGATCCCCGGGTCAAACAGGCCGAGTCAGAACAGTTCGTCGCCGCGCTCGTCGAGGGGGGGATCGATCACGAGTACCTGCTGTTCGCCGACGAGGGCCATGGTTTCGCCAAACCGGAGAATCGGCTGCGCTTCTATGCGGCCGCAGAGGCCTTCCTGGCCCGCCACCTGGGAGGCCGCTGCGAGCAGCCGGATGGCAGTCAACCAGAAACAGGGGGCAGCCACTAACGTCCCAAGGGAGCGACGCGCGAAGGAGGTCGGGTGCAGCCAGGCGGGAATGGCAGGACACGTTCGGCGGTATGGGTAGCGGCGGCGGTGGCAGTCGTCAGCCTGGGGGTAGCGTCGGCGGCGCCGGCCCAACAGGGTCCACTGACGGCGGGCGAGGGACCAGCTGAGCCATCGTTGGCCGGCCGCGATACCCGGATCCAAGCGCCAACGACGGAAGCGATCCAGGCGGTCCGGAACAGGGCGCTGATCAATGGCCGGGTCAGGGTCATTGTTGGCCTAAAGGCCGCCTTTGTTCCTGAGGGCCGCCTGAGCCGTCCCCAGCGGCAGTCTCAGCGGGCTCGGTTCCGCGAGCAGCGCACGGCGCTGATCAACAGCCTGGAAGGTTCGGGGGCCGAGGTCCGGCGGTCGTTCGAGACCGTGCCTTCAGTGGCACTCGACCTCTCGGTTGCAGGTGTTGACGCTCTCGTCCGCAGCGGCCGGGCCGCCAGCGTGGTGGAGGACATTCCCGACCGTCCGACACTCGCCCAAACCATCGATGTAATCAACGCCGAGAAGGCACATGACGTTGGTGCCGACGGCGCCGGCGTCACCATCGCAGTGCTCGATACTGGCGTCGAGAAGGATCACGGGTTTCTCGGAGCAAGGGTTTCAGAGGAGGCTTGCTTCAGCGATGGCGAATGTCCCGGGGGCACCAGCCAGGCCTCGGGTTCCGGCGCCGCCGTTCCCTGCAGTCATTCCCTTTGCGACCATGGCACGCATGTCGCTGGAATCGCCGCTGGCCGGGGGGCGGGGCAGGTTGGGGTAGCTCCGGCCGCCAGCATTATGGCAATCCAAGTGTTCACCATTATCAGCGGAAGTCCCGCGAGCTACGTGTCCGACCAGTTGGCAGCGCTGGAGCACGTGCTGGCCCGATCCGACGCCGCCGTGAACATTGCGGCTATAAACATGAGCCTGGGTGGATCAACCCTGTTCGAGAGCCCGTGCGACAATGATCCCCGCCGGGACGTGATTGACAGCCTTCGATCCCTTGGCATCCCGACTGTGGTTTCAGCCGGGAATGGCGGAGCCAGCAAGGCCCTGTCAGCCCCCGCATGTATTCCCAGTGTGGTAAGCGTTGGGGCAACCGACGACTCCGACAAGCGAGCGTCTTTCTCCAACGTGGCGTCATATCTCACAATGGTGGCTCCAGGAGTCAACGTTAATTCTTCGATCCGAAACAATAGCTTTGGCACCAAAAGCGGCACATCGATGGCAGCACCACACGTGGCCGGCGCCTGGGCTGTACTCCGCGCCGCCCGCCCAGCGGCAAGTCTCACCGAGATCCTCAACTCCATCGTCAGCACCGGATCACCGGTCAAGCTGACAAAGAAGGTCACGAAGCGGCGCTTGAACCTGGGGTCGGCTCTGGCCGACCTCGCCAACCCACCGGTCAGCACCACTTCGACTGTGGCTACTTCGACCACGTCGACATCTACGTCCACCACGTCCACCACGTCCACCACGTCCACCACGTCGACGACCACCACTCTCGCCCCGACGACCACCGTCCCATCTGGCGGTGAGCTGACCTTTACGCCTGTGGCCGACGCCATGGTGAAGGAAACGGAACCCAAGCAGAACATGGGTACGTCCTCGGAACTCGACGTCGACCTCTCCCCGCGGAAGTCGGCGTTCATCCGATTCAACGTTGGTGGCATCGACGGTCGGGACATCACCCGGGTGGAGCTGCGACTGCGCGCGACCAAAGCTTCGGACAGGGGAGGTCAGGTCTCCCGGGTCAGCGACAACACGTGGGGCGAGAGGACTATCACCTGGAACAACCAACCCTCGGCCGACCTGGTGCCACTGGCTGAGATCCCGTCAGTCGTCGAAGGAGCGGAGTACGTTGTCGATCTGACCGGCCTGCTAGCTGACGACGGCCTGGTGAGCCTTCGGATCCAGGGCATCTCGGAGGATGGGGTCGCCTATGCCTCTAGAGAAGCAGGCAGCCAGGCTCCCAAGCTGGTGGTGACGATCTCGGCGTGACGCCGCTGGCGTTCGGCTTGACCTACCGCAATGGCCAACGTAAAAGCGTGTCGCCGGTGCGATAGGTGGCATACATAGGGCTGGCATCCCCGGTGTCGAACAGGATTCTGGCCTCGATGCAACCGGGCTGGGACCGGTTAACCTTCAACCGCGATCCGCTGGGCTCGAGGCGCTCGCCGTCGGACATCTCCAGGCCGAAGGCTCCCGCCCTCAGCAGCGGGACGTCGTCGGTGGTGCGACACGAGACCACGTCGATCTCTGATCGCATGGGATCGACGGAAGGCGACTCGATTTCATTCCCGGACGACGTCGGCGCTCGCCAGGCGTCCACCCGGACCTGACCGTTCGGCACCGGGCCTGCCGAGCCGAGGCGAATCTCGACGACCTGCTCCCGCTGCTGAAGTAACGCCAATCCGGCCACACCTGCGGTCGCAACACCTACGGCAACTGACCATCGCAACCGGAGGCCAGCCACGTTGGCGACCTACTCTACGAAACCGAGGGGGGCCACAACCCTGCGGCTGCGGCCCCCCTCGGATGAGGCAAACAAGTGGTATCGATTAGACACGGGGCTGCTCTTGCTCGGTCGCTTTAGCAATGGACGACAAGTAGGCCAATACAGCCCACGTATCGCGGGTGTCGCAAAGTTGGAGCCGGCGTGTCTCAGACCGTGGAGGACGGGAAGGTAAACGGCGGCAGGGTCGAGGTCGTAGTCGGGGCGACAATCCCAAGAATCGCTAGGGCCGCTTCCAGGCAGTCGGCTGATTCTGCAGCGAACTCGACCTTGTAAATCTCGTCGCCCTCATCGATGGACGCACCGTCGGTGCCTTTGCCCCCCTTGATGTGCTCGTCCGACCCTTGGTCGGCGCAGATCACGTCGTCGCCCTTACCCAGGTCTACCGTAGCCACGCCATCGTGGTCATAGGCGCCGTTAGGGATAACCAGGTTGTGCTCTTGGGACCCATCCGCTGTCTCGCTGGGGGCTAGCTCCAACAAACCGTCGAGAATAACCACATCGTTGCCCTTGCCCGAGCAGATATCGACCGCTCCCTTGACGACGGCTACAACAAGGCCGGCGAAAGTCTTAGCTTCGGTTTGGTCGGCTGTCACGGCGTTATTTTCAGCGTCGATGACCGCCATGATATCGTCGCCCTTGGTTCCTTCGACATCGCAATCGCCCACTGCCGATACGGGCGTGGCGATAGCAGCCCAGGAGGCGACCAGTGCGGAAACTATTATCGGCACCGAAAACTTGCGAACATGGTTCTTGCTCATGGCGTCAAAGCCTCCCAATCGTCGGAACTTCTACGGTCGTGTAGACAACACTAAAGGTGGATCACCTCTCGAATCAAGCGCTCTTGCATTCGGTTTCCGCCTGTTCGGAACCGGTCGCGGCTAAACCCGGGGTGGTCAGGAGGTCACTGTCCGGTAGGCACCGCTGCGGCTGAGGGTGCCGCGACGCCAGCGGCGCGGGGTGAGGATCAGCGCTCGGGGGTAGTCCTCGAACAGCCAACGGCCGAACTGCCTGCGTGTCCAGGGTGTGGATCCGGCCAGGCGAAGGGGAATCCGGACCCCTTTGCGATGGGCGAGGGCCCGGCTCAAGTGGGCGGCCAGTCGATGGTCGGCAGAGAGGGCGGCCATAGCCCTGATCTGGTACCGCCGGGCCACCGCCTCCGGATCCGACGCGGCGCCAGCGATGATGGCCTCTGCCGCCAGGCGCCCGGTCAGCAGGGCCTGGGCGATGCCCTCGCCGGTCATGGGATCGGTGGCCGCCGCCGCGTCTCCGACGAACAGCACCCGTCCGCCGGCGGCACTGAGGGACAGCCGACCGATGCCGGCGGGGATGGGCCAGGCCCGGGGGGCGCCCTCCGCCCTGGCCGCCGGGCCCAGGATCCGGGCCACCTCAGGGCGGGCGAGGAGGTCCTCCCATACCCGGCCCATGTCGCCAACCGCCACCCGGCCTCCCTGGCGGGCGACGCCGAAGCCCACGTTGGCCCGTCCGCCGGGGAGCGGGAAGGACCAGGCGTAGCCGGGCAGAAGATCGGCCTCGAACCAGACCCATTGGTGGCGGGCCTGGGGCCCGACCCCGTTGAAGTACTGCCGATAGGCGTGCCAGTCGCCCCGATATCCCTCGGCCTGGGCCCCGATGGCCTTGCGCAGGGGAGACCAGGCTCCGTCGGCCCCGATGGCGAAGGAGGCCTCCACCACGCCCCGGCCGGCGACCTCGACGGCCAGCCTCTGGCTGCTCGCCGGCGCTGTGTTGCCCTCTGCATGGCTGCCCCCGGTGCCGTGCCGGTCCCCGCCGTCGTTCGGCGATGGAGAACCATCGCCGTCGAAGACGCCGATCAGGCCATGTCCGTCGGCCACCTCGGCCCCGCACCTGCGGGCCACATCGACCAGGGCGGCATCGAGTTGCTGGCGTGGAGCCACCACCGAGAACAGACCTGTTGCCGGCAACGGAAAGGTGACGCAGCGGCCTGCGGGTCCCCGGACCCGAACCTCCGAAACCGGCTGCCAGTCGGGGATGCTCCCGGGATCGAGCCCCAGGGCCTCCAACTCCCGCAGGGCCGCCGCGGTCAGGCCGTCCCCACAGCACTTGTCCCGAGGAAAACGGGCCTTGTCGATCATCAGCACCCGCCGCCCAGCCCGGGCCAAAGTGATGGCAGCGGCGGAACCGGCCGGCCCGGCTCCCACGATCAGTACCTCATAAGTCACCGCACGGCTGGCTGTGAGCTGGCCGCGGCCAGCTTCCGGCCCAGGGCAGCCGTGCCGGCGGCGGCCACCAGCATCGACCCCGCCCGCAAGCGCCCCATGTGGCCGAAGCCGCCCATCACTGCCAGTGCGTCCCCGCCATCGGCGACGGCTCCAGCTTCCAGCCAGCCTCGCAGCGGGGACGAATGCTTCACGGCCATGAGCGTTCCCAGGCCCAGGGCCAGGTCCCGCACGGCGACCGATCGGGCCAGCAATACCTCCAATGGACCGGCCGGCCCCGAGCGCCCGGCGATGGGTCCCGGCCAAAGGGCCAGGGCTCGGCGGGGTGTCAACGCGAACGCCAACCCGAGTCCGATCCGGCCGTAGGCCACGGCTCTCACCATGGCCAACTGGCTGGCGTCGAGCCCGGAGCCGGTCGCTACCCCGCCACGTTCGTTCCCGGCGGCGGCGGCGGCGGTGTCGTGGCGGTTGGGGGGGATCGCTGTCATGCGCAGATGACTCCTTCGGCGGGCGCGTATCGGGCGAAAAACCTGTCGGACCGGGTCTGGCCGTCGGCCAGGGACCGCCGTGTTCGCTCTGTGGTCACCCGGATGCAACCCTGGGCATCGGGCTCGGATTTCTGCTGTCCGGACTGCGTGGCCTCGAACGACCGGGTCGAGTACAGCGTGACAGTGATCGACGTTGGGCTGTAGGTGGGCCAGACGAGCACCCCCGCCCGGGTGTTGTTACGGACCTGCAGATCGAGATCGGGGAAGGAGAGCGTCGCCTCCCGCCCGAAGGGATAGCGGGAGATGTAGATGCTGTGCATCCCGTACCCGGGTATATCGAGCCCGGCAAAGAATGCGGCATTGAACAAGGTGGTGGCGAACTGAGAGACCCCGCCGCCCGGGGAGGGAGAGAACATCCCCTTGGCGTCGATGATGGGCGCATCCACGTAGCCCCGCGCCTTGGTCCGGGGACCGACGTGGCGGTTGACCGAGAACGTCTGCCCCGGTTCGATCACCGCCCCCCTCACGGCATCGGCCATGCGCTGGATGTTGCGGACCCGTCCCTCGCCGGCGGCATGGTTGGTGGTGAAGGTGGCGACCGGTTCCAAGATGCCGAGCCGGGCGGCCTGGGCCTCCGTCCGCCTGGGGGTAACGACCTCCAGGGGCAGGGTCAACTCCCGCCGGTCCGCCCCACCGCCGGCAGCCGCGCCCAGCACCGCGGCGCGGACCAGATCGACCGCGGTCGGCGCGCAGCAGCGGGCCCCGACGGTCGAGGGCGTGATGATCACCGAGGAACCCTCGACCACGAAGCCGGCGTCGCGGGCGGGACGATTGGCTGCCGCCAGGACTTGACCCAACGTGCCTCCGACCGCTTCTCGATCAACCGTAAGGGAAAGCGATTCACCGTCGGCCGCCGCGCTCAGCCACCCGGCCACCACCGAGGGAGGAACCGTCGCCGTGGTTGTCCCCGCAGCCAGCCGGATCCCTCCGCTGATCGCCCGGCGAGCCGAATCGGCCACCCGTTCGGCATCGGCCAGAGAGAAGCGAGGCGGCAAGGGGCTGCGGGTCACGGTCAATGAAAGCGGCAGTCCGCCGGGGGCGGCATCGGCGAGGGCACGGGTGACGGTGGCCGGAACAACCCCTTGGCCCGGAGTTCCATCGACGGCCACCACCGATTCGCCACGGGACTCAATTTTGGGTTCCACCGGGGCCTTTCGACCCGGGTCCTTTTCCGCCAGCAGCTCGGCCACAGAACGCTCGTCGACTCGGATAGCGGGGAGGGCCGTGTCGGGTCGAACCAGGCTCCGCAGCCACGTCCACACCTGGACCGGGAACACGCCTCGGCGTCCAGCCTCGAAGGCGGCGGCGACAGTCTGATCCTGGCGGAGGTTCAGCCCGAGTTCGGGGGCGGCCACGCGGACGACGTTCTCCTCGATGACTATCTCCACCTCACCGGCGGCGTACTGGCGGGCCAACTCGGCCACCACTTGACCGACAGCGGGTTGGTCCATTCCGCCCACCGCCTGGCCGGCCAGGGTGACGTTGCGGCGTACCCGACCCTCGTGAGCCTCGGTGTCGAGCGCCCAGGCAGCCAGGATTGCCCCGATCAGTCCGGCCCCCAGGGCTGCGGCCAGGATCAGCCGGCGACGGGCGGTCCATTCGACACTTCCCCGAGTGTCGCCTCCGGTCGGCGTGACAGCTCCGGTCGGCGTGACAGCTCCGGTCGGCTTGACAGCTCCGGTCGGCGTGACAGCTCCGGTCGGCGTGACACCGGCCGCAGCCGGGGCCGACGGACGGGCGGTGGGCGCGGGCTTGGCCCCCTCGGCGCCTTCCGGCCGGGGACGCAACGACGCGGCCGGGTCACCCGGAACAGCGTTGGTGCCGCCGAGCAGGTCCATGCCGTCAAGGAGGATAGGTCCGGACGCCGAGAGGACGATCACGCTTTGACCCTCGGAGCACAAGTGCCGCTACGGTCGGAGCCCATGCCCAAAGCCCTGGTTACTGGAATCACCGGACAGGACGGTCGGTACATGGCCCAGCTCCTGGTGTCCAAGGGCTACGACGTGTTCGGGATGGTCAGGGGCCAGGCCAACCCCAAGATCGAACTGGTTCGGTTCGAAACTCCCGAGCTCGAGCTCGTGGAGGGGGACCTGGGGGACCTCTCCTCGCTGATATCGGTAGTCGAGGCGGTTGGTCCCGACGAGGTCTACAACCTCGGGGCGGTGAGCTTCGTCGCTCTTTCCTTCCGGCAGCCGGAACTGACGGCTGATATCTCCGGCCTGGGTGTGTTGCGCATGCTCGAGGCCATCCGCCGGGTCGGGGGCGCCGACCACAACCCGATTCGGTTCTATCAGGCGTCGTCGTCGGAAATGTTCGGCAAGGTCCGACAAACCCCCCAGAACGAGGAGACGCCGTTTCACCCCCGTTCGCCCTACGGCGTGGCCAAGGTCTTCGGGCACTACACGACGGTCAACTATCGCGAGGCCTACGGGATGTACGCATGTTCGGGAATCTGCTTCAACCACGAAAGCCCTCGTCGCGGCCTGGAGTTCGTCACCCGCAAGATCACCAACGGGGTGGCCCGTATCGCCCTGGGCCTGGCCGATCGGCTGGTTCTCGGCAACCTCGATGCGGCCCGGGACTGGGGCCATGCCGGCGACTTCACCGAGGCCATGTGGTTGATGCTCCAGCAGGACGAACCCGACGACTACGTGATCGCCACGGGGGAGACCCACACCATCCGGGAGTTCCTCGACTTGGCCTTCGAGGCGGTGGGAATATCCGACTGGACTGGACTGGTCCAAACCGATCCTCGCTTCACCCGTCCGGCGGAGGTGGACATCCTCACCGGTGATGCCACCAAGGCCCGGATGGGCCTGGGATGGAGGCCCAAGGTGGATTTCCGAAGCCTCGTGTCGGAGATGGTGGAGGCCGATCTGGCCGGGGAACGGTCCCGGCGGTAGCGGTTGGAATGACTGACCCGGCACATCGCTCCCCGCCGGGGTTAGGCTCCGCTTCATGCTCGCCTTGACCGAAGGAACCACTGCCCTGATCGTCATCTTTGCCATCGTGGTCGCCGGCATCATCGTCGGCGTAACCATGGGCAAAGGCCGCTAAGGCAACCTACCGGCGCGGCGGCCGGTGGGTGCCGACAACCTCCAAGGGGCCGCGGCGGGCCCCCTTGGAATCCCTAACTGAGGCGCCGTCATGCTTGGCGGCGAATAAGTATTCATATGTTGTAGGGTGACGGCGTGGCCGCCACCCCGCCCCTTCAGAACTCTGTGGTCCGGCCGGCCGCTGCTGACCGGATTCGGGGCTACCCGGCTGCGGTGGGCCCAGTGCGGGTTGGGATCGTCGGTGGCTCCGGCTACACGGGGGCGGAACTCCTTCGCCTCTGCGTCGGGCACAGTGAACTCGAGGTGGCGTGGGCGACCGGAGAATCCGCCGCCGGTCATTACGTAGGTCAGGTCCACCCTCATCTGCATTCGTCTTATCCGCAGATGACCTTTCAGCGGTACGAGCGAGCGGCCGACGAGGCGGCCCGGGGAGAGGTCGACCTGGTGTTCCTGTGCCTGCCTCACGGGGTGTCCCAGGATCTGGTTCCAGGATTGGCGGCCGGCGGAGTGGCCATCGTCGACTTGGCGGCCGATTTCCGACTGTGCGATCCGGAGGTCTACGCCCGCTGGTACGGCCACGAGCACCGGGCCCCTCACCTGCTCGGCCAGTTCGTCTATGGCCTCCCCGAACTGAACCGAAAGGACCTGAGCGGCGCCCGCCAGGTTGCGGCAGCCGGCTGTTATCCGACAGCCGCCGCGCTGGCCACCGCCCCTTTGGTGGCCGCCGGTCTGGCCGGCTCCGAGGGCCTGGTGGTGGACGCGGCCAGTGGGGTCTCGGGAGCGGGTCGCCCTCCCCGCTCCACCACCACGTTCGGGGCGGTCGAGGAGAACTTCGCCGCCTACGGCCTTTTGGACCACCGGCACACCCCGGAGATGGAACAGGCCGTGGGGGCTCCGGTGCTGTTCACCCCGCACCTGGCACCCATGACCCGGGGCATCCTGGCCACCTGCTACTTGAGACCCACGCGGCCCACCTCGGCCGATGAGGTGTTCGGCCTGCTGCAGGCGGCCTACAGCGAGGAACACTTCGTGTCCGTTATCGCCAGCCCGCCGGCCACCAAGGCCACCCGGGGTTCCAACAGCGTCCAGGTCAGCGCCACCTACGACCCTCGTACCGGCTGGATAGTGGCCATGGCCGCGCTGGACAACCTGGTGAAGGGAGCGTCCGGCCAGGCCATCCAGTGCGCCAACCTGATGCTCGGCCTGGACGAGTCGGCGGGGCTCACTCGGGCCGGTCTCTACCCGTGACCGGGGCGGAAGGACCGAGCCCGGAAGATTCCGGCGTAGCCGATGGCTCCGGCGGGGTAACTGCTGCTGCTGGGTTCGTCGCTTCGGGAGTGGCCTGTGGCCTCAAGGCCTCCGGCGACCTGGATCTGGCCCTGGTGGCCACCGACGATCATCGGCCGGTTCCGGCGGCGGCGGTGTTCACCGCCAACCGGGCCGCGGCGGCCCCGGTGCAACTGTCCCGCCACCACATGGCTCGAACCGCTGGTCGCGTCTCGGCGGTCGTCGTCAACTCCGGGGGTGCCAACGCCGCCACCGGTGCTCCCGGTCTGGCCGATTCAGCCCGAACCGCATCCCTGGTGGCTGCCAATCTCGGATGTTCCCCGGAGCAGGTGCTGGTTTGTTCGACCGGGCTGATCGGCTACCGCCTGGATATGGACTCCGTGGTCTCGGGCGTCCCCAAACTGGTCGGGTCGCTCCAGCGGGACGGATCAGCGCGGGCGGCGCGGGCCATCATGACCACGGACACCGTTTCGAAAACCGTGACCATTCGTCATGGACAGGTGACGGTCGGGGGAATGGCCAAGGGGGCCGCCATGCTGGCGCCGTCGATGGCCACGATGCTGGCCGTGCTGACCACCGACGCAGCGGTGGAATCGGAGCAATTGCAGTCAGTTTTAGTTGACTCAGTTGAGCGCTCGTTCAACTGCCTGTTGGTTGACGGAGCCATGTCGACCAACGACACCGTCATTCTTCTGGCCAGCGGAAGGGCGGGGCCGGTCGACCCGGTACGACTGGCGGCGATGGTGGCCGAGGCCACGGAATCCCTGGCCACCCAGATGGCCGCAGACGCTGAAGGGGCCACCAAGCTGGTCACCGTCCGGGTGGTCGGGGCGGTTGACAATGCGCAGGCGGCCAGGTCGGCCAGGGCGGTGGCCTTCAGTCGGTTGGTGGCCTGCTCCTGGCATGGCGCCGACCCTTACTGGGGTCGGGTGGTCAGCGAGGTGGGCGCCAGCGGGGTGGAGATGGCCATGGAGACCATTTCGGTCGCCTATGGGGCGGTCACGGTCTGCCGGGCCGGAGTAGCCGCCGACCATGACCGCGCCGCAGTAGGTGCCTACATGCTCGGCCGTCATTTGGAGGTGACGGTCGATCTGGGTCTCGGGGCCGGCCAGGCTCGGGTCTGGACGACGGATCTGGGCCCGGGATACATCGACGAGAACTCCGGGACATCATGACTCCACCTGATCCACTGACCCGTCTCAGCCCCACTGACCGGGCCGAGGTTCTGGCCGAGGCGCTTCCCTACATTCGCCGGTTCCGGGGCCAGGCGGTGGTGGTCAAGTACGGCGGCGCGGCCATGGGGGACCCGGCTCTGGCGGCCCTGTTCGCATCCGACATCGTGCTCATGAACTCGGTGGGGATTCGCCCGGTGGTTGTGCACGGCGGAGGTCCTCAGATCGGCGCGGTGATGAAGCGCCTGGGCAAGATTCCCGAGTTTCGTGACGGCCTGCGGGTCACTGATGCAGAGACCCTCGAGATCGCCCGAATGGTTCTGGTGGGCAAGGTCAATCGCGACATTGTCGCCTCCATCAACGTCCACGGTCCCTTGGCGGTCGGCCTGTCCGGGGAGGACGCCGGCCTGCTGACCGCCAGCGCCCGGGCTCCGGAGTTGGGATTCGTAGGGGACGTGGCGTCGGTGAACCCGGCCATCGTGGATCGCCTATTGGCGGAGGACCTGATCCCGGTCATCGCCACCATTGGGAGTGACACCGATGGACAGGCGTACAACATCAATGCCGACTCGGCCGCCGGGGCGGTGGCGGTAGCTCTGGGGGCGGCGAAACTCGTCTACCTCACCGACGTCACCGGCCTCCTGGCCAACGTCGGTGACCCGGCCAGCCTCATCTCCCAGGCCAGGGTCTCCGATCTGGAGGCCGGCTTGGCGAGCGGTGCCTTCGGAGGCGGAATGGTTCCCAAGCTGCGCTCCTGCCTTCGGGCTCTGGCCGGCGGCGTGGGCCAGGCCCATATTCTCGACGGGCGGGTACCCCATGTTCTTCTGCTGGAGTTCTTCACCACCGCCGGCATCGGGACCATGGTGGCGCCGTGAGCCTTGATCCGCGGTTGATGCCCACATACGCCCCCGCACCGGTGACTTTCGTTCGGGGCCTGGGGTCCCGTCTGTTCGATACCGAGGGCCGGTCCTACCTGGACTTCATCTCCGGTCTGGCGGTCACCTCCCTGGGTCATTCACACCCGGGAGTTGCCGCAGCCCTGGCCCGCCAGGCCAACACCCTTCTGGCGGTGTCGAACCTGTACTCCAGCGCCGTGGGCCCCGAGGTCGCGGGAACCTTGGACCGACTGCTGGGGGGCGGAGGGCAGGTCTTCTTTGCCAACTCCGGAGCCGAGGCCAACGAGTGCGCCATCAAACTCAGCCGTCGTTGGGCTCGGGCCAAGGGCCGGGGCCATGTGGTGGTCTCGGCCCGGATGTCATTCCACGGGCGAACCATGGGGGCTTTGGCGGCCACCGGCCAACCGGCCAAACAGGAGGCGTTCGCTCCCATGCTGCCCGGCTTTCGCTACATCGACGTCGGGGATTCCGCCGGGCTGGCGGAGGCCTTGGCACCCGGCGACGTGGCTGCGGTGATGCTCGAGACCATCCTCGCCGAAGGCGGGGTGATGGAGGTGGACTCAGCCTGGCTGTTGGAAGTGGCCGATCGCGTCCGGTCGGCCGGAGCCCTGCTGGTGATCGACGAGGTGCAGACCGGTCTGGGCCGTACCGGGCGGTGGTTCGGATTCGAGCACTCCGGGATCAGGCCCGACGTCGTCACCCTGGCCAAAGCCCTGGGCAATGGCGTCCCGGTGGGCGCCTGCTGGGCCCGCCGTGATGTGGCGGGGGCCTTCGGGCCTGGTGATCATGGGACAACCCTCGGAGGCCAACCGCTGGCGATGGCCGCGGCGGGTGCGGTTCTGGCGATCATGGAGGCCGAAGAAGTTCCGGCCCGGGCAGCCCGGACCGGTGCCCGCCTTGAACGAGGGCTCAAGTCCTTGCCAGGGGTAAGCCAGGTCCGGGGTCGGGGGCTCCTGCTGGCTTTCGAGCTGGCCAGCCAGCCCAGCCGGGAGGTGGCGGCCGAGGCCCTGGCCAATGGCCTGCTCGTCAACGCGGTGACGCCCTCGGCCATCCGGCTGGCGCCGTCATTGTTAGTTGACGACAATGAAGTGGACGAGGCCTTGGAGCTCATCGCGAAGGTGGTCCGGCCATGAGCGTCGATCCTTTCGCCAGTGAGGGAGCGAATACCAACGGCGAACGGGTTCGCCACCTCCTGGAGGTCGACGACCTTTCGGGGGAGGAGTTGGCGGAGGTGGTGGAGCTGGCCGGGCTGGAGTGCCCGCCCCTGATTCTGGCCGGATCGACGGTGGCGTTGTTGTTCGAGAAGCCTTCTCTGCGCACCCGGGTTTCGATGGAAGCCGCCGTCGTTCAACTCGGCGGCCACCCCATAAGCCTGCGGTCCGAGGAGGTGGGTTTGGGCCGCCGGGAACCGGCGGCCGACGTCGCTCGGGTCCTGGCCGGCTACAGCCGGATGATCGGCGCCCGAGTTTTCGACCACGACACCGTCGCTGAACTGGCCGAAGCGTCGTCGATTCCGGTGATCAACCTGTTGTCAGACCTGGCTCACCCCTGCCAGGTCCTGGCCGATCTCATCACCATCCGCCGCCACCTGGGCGGTTGGGACGGCCGGGTACTGGCCTACCTCGGGGATGGCAACAACGTGTGCCGCTCCCTCATGGCCGCGGCCTCGCTGACCGGACTGGTGGTGCGGGTGGCCACCCCCGATGGTTACGGGCCTTTGGCTTCGGGTGCCTCGGTTCCGGACGGGGTCGAACTGTTCGTCGATCCCCACCAGGCGGTGGCCGGCGCCGACGTGGTCTACACCGACGTTTGGACGTCAATGGGCCAGGAGTCCGAGGCCCAGCAACGAGGGGTTGATTTCATGGCGTTCAGCGTCGATTCGGCGATGCTGTCCCGGGCCGCACCATCGGCGGTTTTCATGCACTGCCTTCCCGCTCACCGGGGGGATGAGGTCACCGCATCTGTAATCGACGGTGCCCAAAGCGTGGTCTGGGAGCAGGCCGCCAACCGGCTGGTGGCCCAACGGGGGCTCCTCCTGTGGCTTGCCGGGGTGAGGATGTGACCGCTTCGCGGGAGTCGGAACCGCTTGTGGAACCCGGGAGCGATGACACTCCTGTTGGTCGGAGTCGGACAGCCAAGGTACAACGTCAGTATAAATTGACAAAGCTTCTTTCCTCAAAGGCGGTGTCCAGCCAGGCGACCCTGGTCGAGATGCTCGCCGCCGACGGCGTGTCGGCCACGCAGGCCACGGTATCGAGGGACCTGGAGGAACTCGGGGCAGTGAAGGTCCGGGTTGGTGGGGGTGAGACGGTCTATGCCATCCCCGAACGCATACATGACCGATCCCTTCCCCAGGATCATCTCCGCCGGGTTATGGGGGAGTGGGTGGGCGAGGTTGCCTCTGCCGCCAATCTGGTGGTGTTGCGCACGCCGCCGGGATCGGCGCACGTGGTCGCTTCGGCCCTGGATCGCGCTGGGTTGGCCGACGTACTGGGAACGGTGGCCGGGGACGACACCGTTCTGGTGGTGGCGGCCGAGGGCGAGCGCGGTCTGCGGGTGGCCCGGCGGCTACGGCTTCTCGCCGGCCTGCAGGAGGTGGCGGATGACAACGATCGAGAGGAGAATCTCCCGTGATGGGCGTACTCAAAGGCGCTGGCAGGTGGCATATCGGCGCAGCGTCGGGGTCAGCCATGGAGGTGAGTAGATGAGGCGGGTGGTGCTGGCCTACAGCGGTGGCCTGGACACGTCGGTGGCCGTTCGCTGGATGATCGAGAACTACGGGGTCGAGGTGGTGGCGGTGGCCGCGGACGTTGGCCAGGACGGGGCCGATAGTCAGACCCTCGAGATCCGGGCGACGGCGGCGGGGGCGGTGGCCACCGAGGTTCTCGATTGCCGGGAGGAGTATGCCGAGGACTTCGTGCTCCCTGCCTTGGCCGCCAACGCCACCTACGAGGGCCGCTACCCCCTGGTGTCGGCGCTGACCCGGCCCTTGATCGCCCGACACCTGGTGGAGGCTGCCCGGCGCCACGGGGCCACCGCGGTCGCTCATGGTTGTACGGGTAAGGGGAACGACCAGGTTCGCTTCGAAGTGGCCAGCCGGGCCCTGGCTCCCGATCTGGAGGTTCTGGCCCCGGTTCGGGACTGGGGAATGACCCGCCAGGACTGCATCGAGTACGCGATGAAGCACGAGATACCCCTCAACGTGACCGCCGACCGGCTGTACTCGATCGACGAGAACCTTTGGGGTCGGGCGATTGAATGCGGGGTCCTCGAGGATCCGTGGACGGCACCTCCAGTTGACGTCTATTCCCTGACGGCGCCCTCGGCTTCGGCACCCTCGGAAATAACCATTGGCTTCGAGGCTGGCCGTCCGGTAAGTCTCGACGGCGTCCGCCTCGGACTGGTCGAACTCATCGCCCGACTGGGGGCCCAGGTGGGTGCCTACGGCTGGGGGCGGGTGGATATGGTCGAGAACCGCAGGGTGGGCATCAAAAGTCGCGAGGTCTACGAGTGCCCGGCCGCGCTGGCTCTGATCATGGCCCACCGGGATCTCGAAGGCCTGACCCTCGAGCGCGACCTTGCCCACGAGAAGATCCGGCTGGAGCCCCGGTGGGCGGAGTTGGTCTACGACGGCATGTGGTTCTCGCCGCTCAAGGACGCCATCGACTCGTTCATCTCCTCTAGTCAACGTTGGGTGACGGGGGAGGTTCGCCTGGCCCTGAGCGCCGGCTCGGCCATCGTGGCCGGAAGGAGAAGCCCGCTCGCGCTCTACGACCACGGCCTCGCCACCTACGACGCATCGGACACTTTCCGCCACGGCGATGCCGCCGGTTTCGTTCGTCTGTGGGGCCTGGGTGTGGCCACCTGGGCCTCCCGCCAGTCCCGCCGGGAGCAGCCGGTGCCGGAGGGGGACGAGCGGGAATGACCCTGTGGTCTGAGCGGATGTCGCGGCCGCCGGCGGACGCGCTCCTGGCGTTCACCACCAGCCTCGCGGTGGACGTCCGCCTCGCCGCCGACGACGTGGCGGGGTCCCGAGCCCACGTCCGGGGTTTGGGCCGATGCGGCCTTTTGGGTGAGGATGAGGTCAAGGCCATCCTGCGAGCCCTGGACATGACCGAGAGCGAACTGGCCAGCGGCCAGTTCGCCTTCAAACGGGGCGACGAGGACATCCACACCGCCATCGAACGTAGGGTCACCGAAATCGCCGGCCCGGTTGGGGCCAAGATCCACACCGGACGGAGTCGTAACGACCAGGTGGCAACCGATCTGCGGCTTTGGGTCTGCCGGGAACTCGCCGAGGTGGCCCAGCGGGTCATGGACTTCCAGCAGTTGCTCCTCGAGGGTGCCGAGGCGGCGGAGGACACCTACCTCCCGGGCTATACCCACCTCCAGCGGGCCCAGCCGGTTCTGCTGGCTCACCATCTGCTGGCCCACGGCTGGGCGCTCGGGCGCGACGTGGACCGACTTCTGGCCACCTGCGAACGGGCCAGCGTCTGCCCGTTGGGAGCCGGCGCCCTGGCCGGCTCGTCTCTGCCCATCGATCCCGACTTCACGGCCTCTGAGCTGGGATTTCGCGCCCCCTTCGAGAACTCGCTCGACGCCGTGAGCGACCGGGACTTCGTGGCGGAAGCCCTTTTCGATCTTGCGCTGCTCGGCGTACACCTCTCCCGCCTCGGCGAGGAGGTCGTCCTCTGGTCCAGCGCGGAGTTCGGCTTCCTTCAACTCGACGACGCCTGGTCCACGGGAAGCTCCATGCTCCCGCAGAAGAAGAACCCCGATGTGGCCGAACTGGCCCGGGGCAAGGCTGGGCGCCTGATCGGAAACCTCACGGGGTTGCTGGTCACCCTCAAGGGCCTTCCGCTGGCCTACAACCGGGATCTGCAGGAGGACAAGGAGCCTCTGTTCGACTCGGTCGATCAGATTCGCCTGGCGCTGGCCGCCCTCGGAGGTCTGCTGGCCGCATCCGCCTTCAACGCCGATCGTATGGCCGCCGCCGCCGACGGAGAATCCATTGGAGCCGTCGATCTGGCCGAGTGGTTGGTATCCCGGGGGACGCCTTTCCGGGCGGCTCATGCCGCCGTGGCCCGCCTGGTCCGGCGAGCGGGAGAGGAGGACAAGCCCCTCGCCGAACTGGTCGAGGCCGATCCTGCCCTTGGGCCCGAGGCTGCCGAACTGCTGGGTCCGGGCTGGGCGGTGACCCGCCGGAGGACACCGGGGGGCGGAGGCCCGGGGCCGGTGGCCGCCCAACTGGACCAGTATCGCCTCAGGTTGGCAAGAGACCGGGCGCGGGCTCAGCCGGCGGTCGGCCTGGATGAGACTCCCGCGGTGGATCAGCCCGGCGTCAAGGCCGATCCCCATCCCCCACCCGCCGGGCAGAACGACTGACCGGCCACCTGCCCGCCACCAGCAGAAGAGCGGATGGCCCCCGGTTGACATCAATACTGGTTGACAGGAACTACTTCCGGCGACCACCCGAGGTCCTGGCCCCCGCCCTTCTGAACAAGCTGCTGGTCAGCGGCGATCAGGTCGGTCGGATCGTCGAGGTGGAGGCGTACGGCGGGTTCGACGATCAGGCCAGTCACGGCTGGAGGGGTCCGCGGCGGGCCAACCTCGCCATGTTCGGACCTCCAGGACATCTCTACGTCTACCTCTGCTACGGCATCCATCATTGCGTCAACGTCGTGTGCCAACCCGCCGGCGAGGCCGCGGCCGTCCTTATCCGAGGTCTCACTCCGCTGTCGGGCCTCGACGGGATGCGGGCTCGACGCCCGGGCGTCGCGCGAGAGCGAGATCTGTGTTCAGGACCAGGCCGCCTCGCGGTGGCGATGGGCCTCAACCGATCCCATGACGGCCTGGACCTGACGGCCTCAGATCGGGTCTGGTTGGCCGATGACGGCCTGGACCCGCCGGCCGTAGTGCCCCGCACGGCCAGGATCGGAGTTTCGACCGCCACCGACCGGCTCTGGAGGTTCCATGTGCCCGGCGCCGCCGGCCTCAGCCGCCCCGGCTGACCCAGCTGATTATTAGGCAGGTCGGGCGAACAGGCCGCTACGGTCGCCGTTCGTGGTGAGTGACGTGGTCCGGGAGATGACCTGGCGGGGAATGGTCCACCAGTTGACCGACGAGGATCTGCCGGCCCGCTTGGCGGAGTCCTCCCAGTCGGTCTACGTCGGCTTCGACGCCACCGCCGACAGCCTCCACGTGGGCCACCTGGTCGGCTTGGTCGCCCTTCGCCGACTGGCTG
Organism: Acidimicrobiales bacterium; assembly: GCA_052390275.1. Lineage (GTDB taxonomy): Bacteria > Actinomycetota > Acidimicrobiia > Acidimicrobiales > AC-14 > JBQTHD01. The sequence continues at coordinate 63,352 of JBQTHD010000022.1, forward strand.
GGGCCGGCCACCGACCGATCGCCCTCCTGGGCGGTGGAACCAGCCTGATCGGGGATCCCAGCTTCCGGGCCGATGAGCGTCCGATGCTCAGCGTGGCCGAGATCGAGGCCAACGCCGCGGGGATCCGCCACCAGATCGAGGCCCTGATCGACGTCGGGGTCGGTTGCGGTGTCGTTGTGGACAACGCCACCTGGCTCAGTTCCCTGGGGATGATCGAGTTCCTTCGAGACGTCGGCAGCCATTTCACGGTGAACGCCATGCTCACCCGGGACTCCGTCAAGGATCGCCTCACCGGTCGTGCGCAGGGCCTGTCGTTTACCGAGTTCAGTTACTCGCTACTCCAGGCTTACGACTTCCTCCATCTCCATGATCGGTTCGGATGCCGATTTCAGATGGGTGGCAGTGATCAGTGGTCCAACATCACCGCCGGGACAGACCTCATCCGGCGATCTCGGCAGTCCCGGGCCTACGGGCTGACGTGGCCGCTGCTCACCCGGGCCGACGGCAGCAAGTTCGGCAAGACGACCGGTAACGGCCCGGCGGCCAACGTCTGGCTGGACCGGAGTCGCACTTCCCCCTTCGCCTTCTGGCAGTTCTGGTTCCGTACGGCCGATGCCGACGTCGTCCGACTCCTGCGCCTGCTGACCGACCTGGGCGTCGAGGAGATAGACCGCCTGGCTGCTGCCCTGGTCAGCGATCCGCGGGCGCGGGCGGCCCAGCGAGCGCTGGCCCGGGCGATGACCACCCTGGTCCACGGGGCAGAACAAGCGGATCGGGCCCAGGCCGCGGCGGCATGCCTCTATGCCGGCACCCTGCACGAACTCGACGAGGAATCGTTGTTGGCAGTGCTGGGGGACGCACCGTCGACCATCATTGGCCGTACCTCCTTTGAGGGGGGGATGGACCTGGTCTCCACCTTGGTGGAGGCGACCCTTGTCAAATCGCGGTCGGCGGCGAGGACCGCCATCGAGCAGGGCGCCATCAGCATCAACGGCCGAGTGGAGAGCGACCAGCACCGGATGCTGGGCCTGGCGGACCTGATCCTGGACCGTTACGTGGTCCTGCGCCGGGGCAAGCGGGACTACCATCTCCTGCAGGTCCCCGACGCTGGGGCCGTCTGACCCTGGGCTTTGGCCCGCGGCCATGGCGGGTTGCCCGGCCCGACGACCGACCAGTCCGAGGGGGCACCGAACGGTGCTAAGGTTCGTCTCCCGCCGGAAAGCGGCAGGGTGGTTCTCCCGCCCGCAGCCACATCCGGCAACTCAGAAACATAGAAGGCACCAACGGCTGTGCGCCGAGTGCGTTCATGCAGGCGCTCCTTGACAACGGAACATGGACAGCGAATTAATGCCAGTGCAGGCGATGACCTCTGGTCATCGCAGCTTCCAAGCACTGAGAGACGGACAATCCGTCCGAAGTGCCAGTCGATGTGCGATAACAATCGTACGTCGGCTCTCCGGTTTCAGCCCCGCCTTCGGGTGAGGCCGAGATCTTGATGGAGAGTTTGATCCTGGCTCAGGACGAACGCTGGCGGCGTGCTTAACACATGCAAGTCGAGCGAGGCCCCAACGGTGGCAACACCGGGAAAGGCCTAGCGGCGAACGGGTGAGTAACACGTGAGCAACCTGCCCCGAAGTCTGGGATAACACCGGGAAACCGGTGCTAATACCGGATGTCCCCACCGAGTCGCATGGCTTGGTGAGGAAAGATTTATCGCTTTGGGAGGGGCTCGCGGGCTATCAGCTTGTTGGTGAGGTAACGGCTCACCAAGGCGACGACGGCTAGCTGGTCTGAGAGGACGACCAGCCACACTGGGACTGAGACACGGCCCAGACTCCTACGGGAGGCAGCAGTGGGGAATCTTGCGCAATGGGCGAAAGCCTGACGCAGCAACGCCGCGTGGAGGATGACAGCCTTCGGGTCGTAAACTCCTTTCAGCAGGGACGAAACTGACGGTACCTGCAGAAGAAGCCCCGGCCAACTACGTGCCAGCAGCCGCGGTAATACGTAGGGGGCGAGCGTTGTCCGGATTTATTGGGCGTAAAGAGCTCGTAGGCGGCTTGGCAAGTCGGGTGTGAAA
>JBQTHD010000023.1:0-124409 GCA_052390275.1 Acidimicrobiales bacterium
CGGGGCCCGCACGAGAACGCGCACGATGCGAAGCCGACCAGCGCGACCCACTCGCCATCGCTGTCGGTCGCGACATGCCGCATGGTCTCGCCCACCATCCGGTGCCCGAGCCAGTGATGCTCGTCGAGCTCCGCGTCGAACCTGGCCCGCTCGCCAGCCGCGGCCGGAGCGACCCTCAGCCCGGCGAACCACTCATCGCGCACCCACAACCACTACCAGAGCGACCATCGCGCACGCCAGTCCGGACGCAAACCCGCAGGTCACGACCCAAGCACACCGACTATGAAAAGGCCGTGCCTTCGACGCTTTGATTGCCGCCACGGCAATCGCCAACCAAATGCCTCTGTACACATGCAACCCCAGCGACTATGTCGGCATCGACGGTCTCGAAGTGGTTGTACTTTCTCCCGCCCAAGCCTGAGACCGAAACCGGCAGGCCGGTACGCAGCCCAGCGTTGGTCATCTGCGCGGCCGAGTTCTCAGAGGACCCGTTGACCGATCCCATAATCGTCGCCCCCAAGCTCAGCCACCGCCAGGTCATGGTGATCTTCAGTGGCCTGATGCTGGGGATGTCCTGGCGTGGGTCTTCTACGTCAACATTCCACTGGGGGTCGCCGCCCTGGCCGTGACCGCAGCGGTGCTGCCCAATGCGGGCCGAGGTCGTCGAGCGCCGATCGACCTTCTGGGCGCCGCCCTCCTGGCTGCCGCTGTCGCGTGTGTGGTCCTGGCGACCACCTGGGGCGGCGTCGAACACGAGTGGGGATCGCCCACCATCCTGGGCCTGGCCGCCGGTGCCGTGGCGCTTGTCGGGATGCTGCTGGTGGTCGAGCGGCGGGCCCAGGAGCCGGTGGTGCCGATCCACCTCTTTTCCAACCGCTCCTTCAACGTGGCCCTGTCGGTGAGCTTCATCATCGGGGTGGCCATGTTCGGTTCCATCAGCTTCCTGCCGGTGTTTCTACAGGTGGTGAAGGGCGCGTCGGCCACCGACTCGGGCCTGGTTCTTCTGCCCCTCATGGTCGGGATGTTGAGTGCCTCCACGATCGCCGGGCAGGTCATCACCCGCACCGGCCGCTACAAACTCTTTCCGGTTACCGGCTGTGGAGTTGTGGCGTTGGCCATGTACCTGCTGTCGACCATGGCGCCTGAAACCTCGCGGGCCGCCGTCTCCTCATTCATGGTCCTGATGGGCATCGGACTGGGGATGAGCATGCAGACGCTGGTGCTGGCGGTGCAGAACGAAGTGGATCAGCGTGAGTTGGGCGTGGCCACCTCGTCGGTGAGTTTCTTCCGCGCCATGGGGGGATCGGTGGGAGTGGCCTTGTTCGGCGCCTCTTCAACGGCCTGCTCGTCCGTCGGGCCAGCGAGGCGACCATCGGCGATCCTGCCTCCCTGACCCCGGAATCGATCCGAAACCTGCCCGAAGCCGTCCGTTCGGACTTCGTCACTGCCTTCGCCGACTCCTTGACCACGGTCTTCCTCTACGCCACGCCGCTGGCGGTCCTGGCATTCGCCCTTACCTGGCTTCTTCGCGAGATTCCCCTGCGACAGAGCCCCTCCGGCCCGGCGGCGGCCCCGGCCCCGGTCTAAGCGGTGGCTTGCCCGCTGGCCGGCGGCCCGACGAGCATCAGTTCGAATCATCGGGCTGTTCAGGGCTGCGTTCAGGCGGTCGAGAAAGTGGTATGCGATTTTCGGGCGCGCGAGGCGCGCGGCTTTTTGACAGCGGAAGACGGGTTCGACTGGGCGCGCGGCCGTCAGCCTGGGTCTCGGTGGTCCTGGTGCTGGGGGGTGTGGCCTGTTCTGGTGGAGCGGAGCCAGAGTCGGCGGGACCAACTCCGATGGTCGAGACCGTCGCCGCTACGACGAAGCCGGCCGCCCCCCCGACGCCGGAGACCATCGACCCCTACAAGTGGGGCATCCCATCGGTGCGAGACGCCAGCTACGTGAACCGCCTGCTGGCCTTCTTCGAGGTACGCAACGCCGATCTTCTCCGCCAAACGGTCGCTGCGAACGGATTGACACCCGCGGTGGAAGCTGGGCTGGCCTCCATCTACCGAGGACCCAACTTCGATTTGGCGAAGGTCAGCTTCGCCCGGGCGATCAGTGATCCCGATGCGGCTCCAGAATTGGCACGCCTTCCAGCAGGCCCGTTTGTAACGGCTGAAGCTCAGCATGTGTATACATTCTCAACAGACTGTATATTCGTTGAGGTTCGCCGGTACTTTCGGCTTCTCGATGGATATAGGACCGAGTGGGTCGCCATGGAAAGGCGGCAAGCTGATCGGTCCAACCCGACCGGGTGGGTTCTCATCTACGACGGCTTACAGGACGACGGATCCGGCCCGGATAACCCATGCATTTAGTCGGGGTGGTGGCCGCAGTTGCTGGCCTGGTAGCTGGGATCGACCCCGCTGCCTTGGCACAGGCTGACGCTCGATGCCAACGCGCACCGTGGGTTGCTTCCATCAACTGCTCTGGCGCCCGGGTGCTGGCCAAACCGTTACTGAAGCCGACACCCAAGCCAGCCCCGCCAGGCCCACCACCCAAGCAGATTCGCAAGGCGCCGAAGGTTCATGGGTTCCGGGTGCTGAGGGCGGCGGTTGATCCCAGGGGTGGGGTGTGTCTGTACCAAAGGTGGATTCCCATGCCGGCGGGAACGGGGGTGGCGCACGATCCCTGGCATCTGAGCCTGCTGGGCATCTCTGCCGGGTTGTCGGCCTGCCCCGCTCCTCCCGCTGCGGTGGCCGCAGTACTGGAAGCCTTCGTCGAGACGCTGGATCTGCCCAGGCCTTCTCCTCGCATAGGGGTGGGCTATGCCATCACCGGGTTACCTGCACATCTGGCCACCAACGGAGCGGTGTCGGCCGGCTTCACCCGCCCCACCCCGCTTGGAGAACTGGTGGTCAAGGCCATCGGCACCTATTCGGTTGACTGGGGCGACGGCACCGTCACCGGTCCCCACTCGAAAGAGGGCCGTCCCTGGCCCGACGGAGAGATCCTCCACACCTACTCCCATGTGGGCACCTACGACGTCATCGTGTCCCAGCAGTGGCGGGCCGAATGGTCCATCTCCGGCAAATCCGGCGGACAAGCCGCCGACCAATCCGGTGGACAGGCGGGCAACACCAACCAGAATGGCCCCATCTACCAGGGCGTCATCGACGACCTGACCACCGCCACCGTCGTGGAGGACCTGGTGGTGGACCAGGTCCAGACCATCCTGGTCAACGAGTAGTACCTGTCATCGCGATCCCGGCGGCAGCGGCGGCCAGACCCAGTGCGAGCGAGGCCGCCAGGTACCCACCGGCGAGGGCCAACCTTCGGTTCGAGACCAGTCCGGTGACCTCTCGGGCCGCCCCGGACATGGTGGTCAGCGCGCCCAGGCCGCCCACGGAAACGATGATGACCCAGCCGTTCACAGATCCCCAGGCCAAGCCGGCGAGACCCGACCCAACCACGTTGACGGCCAGTGTTCCCCAGGGCATCGGTCCACGGTTGAGCCAGGCCGCCATCGCAGCCCGGATCAGGCCGCCAGCCGCGGCCAGGACTACGAAGGCGATGGCGGCGGCCACCAGCCAACCACCCGACAGCCGTCCTTCGTCGACAACGGCGGACCAGAGATTCGACCACGAGGCTTCGGTCTCGACCAGGGACACCCCCAAAACGAGGGTTCCGGCGATGGCCATTGCGAGGATTCGGCCACCCGACCCCACCCGGATGATCAGGCCGCCCACCAGGAACCCGGCGATGGCCACCGCCACCGACCCGGCCGCGTAGGCCGCCCCCGCCGCCGCCATCGGTCCGGGGGCCCCCGCCAGGCCGACGGCCGCTTCGACCGCCACGGCCGAGAAGGTGGTCAGGCCGCCGCAGAGGCCCACCACCCCGAAGTCCACCTTTGGAGACCGGTCGCGTCCAACGGCGAGCAGGAAGCCGGCGACCATCGAACCGGCAAGGTTGAGGACGAGGATCACCAGCAGGACCCGGCCTGGTCCGCCCGCAGCCAGGAGGACCACGCGGATCGTGGCCCCCAAAGCCGCTCCGCAACCAACACACGCCGCCCGCCGCCATCCCAGCCCCAGCCCTAGCCGGCCCAGCCTCCCGCCCCGGCCCACCAGATCTTCCGGGACCCGGACCGCCGGCATCTGTTCATCCTGGCAAAGGTTCGTTGGCGGGGTGGAAGCGGGTAGAGCGGTCGGCACGACGAGGGCTTCCCGAGAGGACGTTTCGGGACAGGCGTCGCCGAATGGGTGTCCCGGAATGGTCCTCGGAGGAGTGGGCGTCGAAGGAGTGGGCCTCGGAGGAGTGGGCATCGAAGGAGTGGGCCTCGGAGGAGTGGGCCTCGGAGGAGTGGGCCTCGGAAAATGGGAGGAGTCCTGCAGGTGGAGATGTCCTGGTGATGGTTGAGAACGCCGATGAAGGGACTTCGGGGCTGTCGGCGGATGTGGTTGCCGCCGTGGGCAAGGTGACCGAAGCCCTGGAATGGATCGAGCGGGCCCGAGGCCGCCTCTATGACTTCCACCAGTTGGTGGGACACGCCGATGCCACCTTTGAGGCAGCCGCTGTCGCCCTCGAGGAGTGCGGCCAACAGCAATGGGCGGCCCGAGTTCGCCACGAGGTGGTGGGCCGCAACGTTCTCGACGGCCGCTGGACATTTCAGGTGATCGAGGAGTTCGACGCCGGCTACTACGCAGAGGCCCGCAACTGTGAGGAGGCGCTACGCGATGATCTGACGGGCGGAGAACGCCATCTGTTCGAAAGTCACCTGAAGGAGCGACGCCGGACGCGTGGACGGCTCGGCCACGAGTCCCGCCCGCCGTAACCACCGTGCCGCCCGCTAACCCGGGATTCGATCCGATCGCGCCAAGTCATCGGCAGGGTTCCCGGGCGCCGGTCAGTGGCCAGGTCCAACCCGGCCCAGCGTGCCAATCGTCGGGCATCGTCAATGCCGGACTCACCGGAGCGTAACGGGTGGCGTGCGACGTACCTGTCGAAGAGATCGGCGAATCCCGTTCCGGCCCTGCTCACGATACCGGGCCAGGCCGCTACCACTTGTCGGCGCCGTTTGGCCACCAGAGCCTGGCGAGCGGCACCGATCTGGGCCGGGTCGAATCCCGGAGGGATCGGTCCGCCTCCGATGAGGGCTTTCAGTAGCCGTCGCTGGGCCCGGCGGAGCGCTCGTCGGCGCCACCAGATCACGCGCCCGGTCCTGCGAGGCTCGAGGTCAATGCTACGGAGGTAAGCCCCATGGCTCGGCCCACCCCCGCCAACTCGCTGCGGATGATCTCAGGGTCCGGGAAGGCGCGGTCACGTTCGAGCATCACCCGCGCCCAAGGCGCCCGGCTACAGACAACGGACAGCAGATCAAGGACCGGGGCCGGTACGGGGTGTGCGTGGTACCTGCCATTTCGCCATTCACCCCCAGCCACATGGATATAGGCCAACCGATCGAGGGGCAGTCGATCTAGAAAACTCAAGGGGTCCCAGCAAAGGTTCAGGGAATTGGCATATAGGTTAGCGATGTCCAGCAGGAGGAGCGCTCCGGTCCGGTCCAGGATCTCACCAATGAAGTCCGCCTCCGCCAGTTCTGATTTGGGCCATTCGAACAAGGCGGCGATGTTCTCCAGTGCGAGAGGCACCGGCAGTTGGTCCTGTGCGATCAAAACATTCCTCACCATCACTTCCAAGGCGCCCCGGGTCCTGGCGATCGGCAGGAGGTGACCCGCCTCGATTCCACCATCTCGCACGAATGCGATGTGATCACTGACTACCGGTGAGCCGAGCCGGCAAGCCAGGTCGGCGAGGCGACCTAACCGCCGTCGATCTGGTCGGCAGGCGCCGCCCAGAGACAGGCCGACACTATGAAGAAACACCTCCGTACCTCGCTCGCGTAATCGGGTGAGCTCGTCGGGTAGGCCACGCCGGGCCGAGCCCCGGTCAGCCAACAACTCGACAAAGCCGAGTGAGGGATAGCTCAGAGCCAGGTCGGCCAGTTCCTCTCTCCAACCAAGCCCCAGACGGGATTGTGATGCCCGCGAGATTGCACTTCCCCCCGCCAACGGCCAGGCCGCGTCGGCGAGGTTGCCGCCCGCTCTGACCGGGGAAGCCCGACTAGCCGTCGCAGCCATCGCACCCACCACCGCAGGAGCCGCAGCTTCCATCGCGTGCTTTGCGAGCGGGGACACTGAGAGCTACCGCCAAAGCCGGGTCAGTAGACCAGAGACGCCGGGCCCCTACCACCGCCAGCAGATCGGGCCCGTGCGGTCCAAGAAGTTCAGTCAGGTCGGAGAATCTTCGGTGAGGATCGGGCACCTGTCGGGAAAATGTACGGGATAGTCGCTGCCCGGCGTAGGTTGCAAAAGGCACATTGTCCACCGAATACCACGCGCAGGCTCCCGTGATCGCTGTAATCATATAATCCGCCTGAGAGAAAGTCTCAGGGGACCTAGATAGTAGTGTCGCCAGCGTCATGAATAATAGTGGCAGAAACCAAAGAATACGATACCGAAATCTAGATCGTTTAGCTGGCGCAATCAGCAGGCCAACTCTTTCAATCGCGCCCTGCAGGTCGGCCATCGGTGAGGACCAAACAAGATCTTCGTAAGCAACACTTGCCCGGCCTGATCTGAGGAGGGTGGAAGCACCGGAACGTATTCCGCCAGCGGACTCAAAGGCCACACGTTCAAGCAGATGTGCGTCGGAGGGAAGCGGTTCGATCCTAGAGATTATGGGAGAGGACGAATGATCGCCCGTCACTGCCAAGAGATCGGATCGCGAGATGGTGCCGTTGGCGAGGCCGTCTCTAAGGGGACCGTCGCCCAAATCAATAAGGCCACGGTTCCTAAGGCTGAGAAGTGTCACCCGAGCCGTAAGATCGACCCCGCCGGTGAGTATGGCCATCTCGTAAAGTCCGATCTGGCACGGTGCGTCGGGCCGATCTGCCCGCCAGGGCCGGAAACCCACCCAACGATGACTGCATTTGATGCTGCGAACAGCAGGCACACGATTGCCAGATAGATGACGTAATGGACCGGTTCGGACAACGACCAGAAACCCGATCGATCTTGCGACGCCATCGGTTCCAATTGACGGCCACCCTTGGTTCCGGTGGTCTATGCCACCGGGCAGAGAGGAGAGTTGCGTTGGCGCGGGTCTAACACGAGGTGGCGACACCGTCCAGAGTCACGTGACGAGTAGCAGTGGCTTCAGAGAACGCTCGCCAACTTCGAAGTTGAGGGCTTGACCTAAGCGTCGAAGCCGATAATACTTAGGGGCGTGCCTAAGCGTGAGGATGTGCTCGACCAGGTTTTTGCCGCCCTCGCCGATGGCACCCGGAGGCGGGTGGTCGAACGACTCGGTTCGGGTCCCGCGTCAACTTTGGAACTGGCCCGGCCTTTCAACATGGCTCTGCCTTCGTTCACTGAGCACTTGGGCGTTCTGGTGCGCGCCGGGCTGGTCACCTCCGCCAAGCAAGGGCGGGTGCGCACCTATCGGCTGAGTCCCACCGGGCTGGAGGCGGCCGACGGCTGGCTCGAAGCTCAGCGCAGGCTCTGGGAACGCCGCCTGGATCAACTGGATGACCTTCTGATCAGCCTCACGAAGTCTCACGAAACCGATCCTCCCAGCCAGGAGGGTCAACCCCACAAGGAGGAACGATGACCTTCACCCCTTACGTCGCCGACCCTGAAACCGACCTTGAGCTGGTGCGCGAGGTCGACGTCGCCCCAGAGTTGGTGTGGAAGGCCTGGACCACGCCGGAGCTGATCGTCCAGTGGTTCGCGCCCAAGCCCTACGAGACGCCCGTCTGTGAGCTGGACCTTCGCCCGGGCGGGCGGTTCCGCACCGTGATGCGATCCCCCGAAGGGGAGGAGTTCGACGGAACCGGCTGCTACCTGGAGGTGCTACCCGACGAGCGGCTGGTGTGGACCAGCGCCCTGGGCCCGGGGTACCGCCCCCGGATCTCGGATCTGCCGTTCACCGCCGTTATCGAGTTGGCCCCGACCGAGGGCGGCGGCACCCGCTACCGGGCGGTGGCCGTCCACCAGAACCCGGCCGATCGCGAGCGCCACGCGGACATGGGCTTTTCCGACGGATGGAGCACCTGCCTGGATCAGTTGGTGGCTCTGGTCAGAACGTCCTGATCGAGGCACTCCCGTCCCGCCTCAGCCGGCGAACCTGGGTGATTACTTCCGGAAGCGGTAGAGCCGCAGGCTGTTGGCCACCACCGAGACGCTGGAGAAGGCCATGGCCGCCCCGGCTATCACGGGGTTCAGCGCCCCGGCCACCGCCAGGGGCAGGGCGGCGAGGTTGTACCCGAAGGCCCAGCCCAGGTTGACCAGGATGGTCCTGAACGTCCTCCGGGAGAGGCGGATGGCGGTGGCCACGCCCGCCAGATCTCCCGACAGCAGCGTGATGTCGGAGGACTCGATGGCCACGTCGGTGCCGGTTCCGATTGCTATGCCCAGGTCGGCGGCCACCAGGGCGGGGGCGTCGTTGATGCCGTCGCCGACCATGGCCACCACCCGGCCCTCGGCCTGCAGGCGCCGCACCTCGTCGGCCTTGTCGGCCGGCAGTACCTCGGCCAGAACCCGTGTGATCCCGACCTGCGCAGCGATGGCTTCGGCCGTGCGCCGGTTGTCCCCGGTGATCATCACCACTTCCACCCCCATGGCCGACAGGCCAGCCACCGCCGCTGGAGCGTCGGGCTTCATCGTGTCGGCCACGGCCACCACCCCTCGGGTCGATCCGTCCCACCCGACGTAGATGGCGGTCTTGCCCTCACCCTCGAGGCGATCAGCGGCCGCCACCAGGTCCGGATCCTCGGTCAATCCGGATTCGGTCATCAGCCGGCGGCGCCCCACGTGAACCACGGTCCCGTCGATCGAGCCCCGGACGCCGTAGCCGGCCAGGGAAGCAAAGTCGCCCACCGGCGCGATCATCAGTCCCCGGGCCCGGGCGGCATCGACGATGGCCCGGCCCACCGGATGCTCCGAGTCGGCCTCCACCGCCGCCGCCCGGACCAGAACCTGCTCAGCTACGTCGCCGCCGGCTACCTCGCCGTCGGCCGCTGTGTCACCCGTGGCCCCGTCGACCTCCATCGCACCGGCAGCACTCTCGCCGCCCCTGCGGCCCCCGGTGGCAAAGTCGGCGCCGACGGTGTGGCCGCTGATCTCCAGGTCGGTCATGGCCATCTGCCCCTTGGTCAGGGTTCCGGTCTTGTCGAAGATGACGGTGTCGACCCGCTTGGACCGCTCCAGCACCTCACCGCCCTTGATCAAAATCCCCAGGGCCGCCCCCCGCCCGGTTCCCACCATGATGGCGGTGGGGGTGGCCAGGCCGAGGGCGCACGGGCAGGCGATGATCAAAACGGCCACGGCCGCCACCAGTCCCCGACCGGGGTTCCCAGCCAGGGCCCACCCCACCACGGTGGCGAGCGCAAGGGCCAGGACGAAGGGGACGAACACGCCCGCCACCCGGTCGGCCAGGCGCTGCACCGGGGCCTTGGTGCCCTGGGCCTGCTCCACCAGGCGCACGATCTGAGCCAAGGCGGTGTCGGACCCCACGGCCACCGCCCGAAGGGTGAGGGCGCCGTGAGCGTTGACAGTGGCCCCGGCCACCCGGTCGCCCGGTCCCTTGTCAACCGGGACTGATTCGCCGGTAAGCATCGACTCGTCCACCGACGACCGGCCGTCGATGACCTCCGCGTCCACCGGGATTTTTTCGCCCGGGCGCACCCGCAGAACGTCGCCCACGGCCACGGCTTCGATGGCCACCATCTCCTCGGACCCGTTGGTGATCCGCCGGGCCTGCTTGGCCCCCAGAGCCAGCAGGGCCTTGAGTGCCCCAGAGGCTCGCCCCTTGGCGCGGGTCTCGAAGTACCGGCCGAGAAGCAGGAAGGCGATGATCAGGGCGGCGGTGTCGAAGTAGTGATCGGAGTGCGCCGGCCCGAAGGCGACGTTGACCGCGGAGTAGGCGAAGGCGGCCAGGGTGCCGATAGCGATGAGCGTGTCCATGCTGGCCTGCCCGGACCGCGCCCGCACCGCGGCGGAGGCCAGGAACGGGTATCCGGCCCAGAACTGGATGGGAACGGTCAGGGCGAAGGCCGACCACCGGGCCCAGGGGGAGTGCATGAAGACCATGGACAGCACCAGAACCGCGAGACCCAGTGGCCAGGCCACCAGTACGCGCCGCAACCACAAACGTTGGGCAGTGGTCTCGGCCGACTCGCCGCCGGGATGGTTCTTGCCACCGGTCCCGCCGGAGGTCGGGCCTGCCGTTGCGCCATCAGAAGAGTCCCCGGTGCGGGCAGGCGTCGCGTGGGGGGCCATGTCGTAGCCGGCCTTGACGACCACGGCGATCAGGTCCTCGGGGCCGACGACCGATGGGTCGAAGCTCACCGTGGCCCGACCGGTGGCGAAGTTGACGGCAGCGTCCTGCACGCCGTCGCGGCGGGAGAGCACCTTCTGTACCCGGGCGGAGCAGGACCCACAGGTCATGCCCGACACGGTGAACTCCACCTGGGCGCCCGTTTCGGCGGTGGCCACTGTCGGGTCGCCTTCGGCCCTTGCCATTCTCGGGTCGGTTTCGGCGGTGGCCACTGTCCGGTCGGTTGATGAACTCTGATCAGTTGACGAGGTCACTGGTTGCCTGCCTTTCTGGGCCGGTGGCGGTCAGGTCGTAGCGGAGGGCCTCCATAAGTTCATCGACGATCTCGTCGGTTCGTCCCGCCACCATGGCGGCGGCCACGCACGTTTCGAGATGGTTGCGCAGAACGATTCGGCTGGCCCGCTCCAGCGAGCCCTGAACAGCGGAGAGTTGCTTCATCACCTCCGGGCAGTAGGAATCGTCCTCAACCATGCGGATCACGGCATCCATGTGGCCCCGGGCGGTCTTGAGGCGGTTGAGCACCGATGTTCGATGGACGGCTTTCACGGCCACACCCTACCCCACCCCGGGTGGGGTAAGCCCGGTGGCACTTTGCCTCTCTGAGCGAGCCAGAGGACCCTGATGACTGCCATCAGCCGCCCTGACCAGCTATGCGAGCGGCCACTAGTCTCCGCCGATGCCGATCGTCGTGGTCTCGTCGCGCCTGTCGCCGGGTCGGCGGGAAGCCCTCGTTGCCCTGGTGGCCCCCGAGGGTGCGCCTGTCTTCTCCGACCCGGTTGGCTTCGGGCCTCGGGCCCTGGCACCCGGGACCACCGCCGTGCTGGTGGACGGGCCGGGGCTTGACCACGTGGTCGCCGAGGCCGAGCGGGCCGGGATATCGCTGGTGGCTCTGGGCACCGGGGTGGCCGGCGTGAAGTTGTTGGGCCCGGTCCCGACCGGCGAGGTGGTCGTTAGCGTCGACGACCCCACCAACCCTCTCGCCCAGCGCCTCGATGAGACGTTCTCGGTCACCGATTTGTTCACACCCCTGTACCGGCCGGAGGCATCTGAAATTGACGATGGCGACACGGTTACCGTGCTTTCGGTCAACCACCGTTTCCACTCGCACCCTGCCGTCGTTGCCGGGCGACGCGGCGCCTGGCGCTTCGTGGTGTCAGGCCTCGGCAGCCTCGACGCGGCGCTGGCCACGCCAGCGCTGGCCACCTTTCTGCGCCGGGGTCTTCGGGCCGGGCTACCGGCGGCCGTGGGGCGCGCACTGGGCCTCGGGGTCGTCGGCTACGGGCGCTTCGGCGGCATGGGCCTGGTGCACGGCACTGCGGCGGCCGCCGTCGACGGCCTGGCCTTCACCGCGACCTGCGACCGCGACCCCGAGCGGCGCAAGGCGGCCGAGCACGACTTCCCCGGCGTGCGGGTACACGCCTCCATCGACGAGTTGGCCGCCGACGACGACGTCGACATTGCTGTGGTCGCCACCCCCCCGGTCTCACACTTCGACGACGTCAATACCCTGCTGCGAGCCGGCAAGCACGTGGCCTGCGAGAAGCCCCTGTGCCTGACAGCATCTCAGGCGGACAGCCTGATTGCCGAGGCCCGGGCCGCCGGTCGGGTGCTGACCGTCAACCAGAGTCGACGCTGGGACCTCGACTATCTGGCCGTTAGGCGAGCAGTCACCGCGGGCCTGCTGGGGGAGGTGTTCAACATCGAGACCTTCGTCGGCGGTTTCGAACACCCCTGCCGGGCCTGGCACTCCGAGGAGTCCGTGTCGGGGGGCATGGTCTATGACTGGGGCTCGCACCATGTCGACTGGGTGCTCGAGCTCATGGGATCGACTCCGGAGTCCGTCACCGCCGTGGGGCACAAGCGGGTGTGGCACGACGTCACCAACCTCGACCAGCTCCGGGTGCGCATGGGTTGGGCCGACGGGCGCGAGGCCCAGTTCGTGTGTTCCGACGTCGCGGCCCTGAGGCCGCCCAAGTTCTACCTCCAGGGCACGGCCGGCACGCTTATGGGCACCTACCGTCCGGTGCGTTTCGAGCACATCGACCCGGCCCGGGGCTTCCGCTCCCAGACGGCGCACCACGCCGAAGCCCCCGCCGATCTGTCCCTGGTCCGCTACGAGGGTGGTGTCGGGCTGACCGAGACGGCCCTGCCCCTGGGCCCGGAGGTGGCCTTCGGTTTCCACCGCAACCTGGCCGATCACCTGCACCTGGGTGACCCGCTGGCCGTCACCGCCTCGTCGGTGCGCGAGGTGGTGGCCGTCCTGGAGGGGGCCGGGGCATCGGCGTCCGGCGGCGGCCGCCCCGTGACGCCGGCGCCGCCTCCTGCTTGAGAATCGACACCTCCCACCCGTTGCAGCGTTCGCAAGGTCCAGTGAAGGCATCGCTGGCAGGGGGCAGGGCGAAGGCTCGCCCCCTTCGAGGGTCGCCGACTTGAACACCGCCGGCGCCGCTCCTGGCCCGAGCGACGCGGCAATGCTCAGGGGTACCGGTACCAGCGCAACACCCGGGGGGTTGCCCTTGGACGACGGGTCACACCTCCCCCTGTCATGGGGTGTCATCGGCGCTACGTCCTATGTGGCCACGCGGGCCGTTCTGCCCGCCATCGCCGCCAGCCCGACTTGCCGCCTGGCCGCCGTGGCCAGCCGCGATCCAACCTCGGCCTGGGAGGCGGCCACCCGCTTCGGCGCCGATCGTCACTACGACACCTACGAGGGGGTCCTGGAGGACCCGGCGGTGGAGGCGGTCTACATCCCGCTGCCCAATTCCCTGCACCACGCGTGGACCCTGCGGGCTGCGGCCGCCGGCAAGCACGTGCTGTGCGAGAAGCCCTTGGCCACCGACGCGGCCACCGCCGCCGACATGGCCCGAGCCTGCGACGCCGCCGGGGTGGTCCTGATGGAGGCCTACATGACGCAGTTCCATCCCCGGGCGGCGGCGCTGGACCGGTGGATCGATAAGGACGGGTTGGGCGACTTCCGCAGTGGCCACGCCTCCTTCACGTTCCGGCTCAGCGATCCGGGCAACCATCGCTGGCGACCCGAGATGGGAGGGGGCGCCTTGAGCGACGTCGGTGTCTACTGCCTGGCTCCTCTGCTTGTGGCCGCCCGCCGACCACCGGTGGCGGTGGCCGCCACCGCGGTGATGGCGCCCAGCGGGGTGGATGCCTCCTTCACCGGCTGGCTTGACTTCGGCGAGGGCCGGGCCGCGTCGGTGGCTGTGTCCTTCGAGGCGCCCGAGACCCAGACTCTCAGCCTGTTGGGAACCGTGGCCGGCGTCACCGTGGATGGAGCCTTTGCCGCCGGCGCGGGCGGCTCGCGCCTGTCAATTTGCCCGGCTGGCACGGTCCGGGCTCCGGCCGGGGCCGACGCTGACCCCTACCGGGGCATGGTCGAGCACTTCGCCGACGTGGTGCGGGGACGGGCCCGTCTGCGCCGTGGCCCTGAGCAATCGGTGGTCCTGCTGGAGGTGGTCGACCGTCTTCGGGCTGCGGCCATGGTTGCCTGAGTGTCCTGCGAGGGTGGACGGGTTCTCGGCGGTCGGCAAAAGCCCCTGCTCCGCCCGCGCCCGGCGGGTGGCCTAGATGAGCGGAGCACCGGCCCTGCGGCCCCAGCCCTGTGATGGCCACTCCTGTCGCCGAGGTGGAGATAACCGAGGCGTTGGTGCGTACCCTGCTCCGAGCCCAGCACCCGGACCTGGCCGAGTTGGCCCTCGTCGACATCGGGTCCGGTTGGGACAACTCTCTGTGGCGCCTCGGGGACCTGCTTCTGGTACGTCTGACCCGCCGGGCCTCGGCCGTACCGCTGGCGATGAACGAGCAGCGGTGGCTCCCGGTTGTGTCCACCGGCCTGCCTCTGCCCGTACCCGTTCCGGTTCGGATCGGTCGTCCCTGCGAGCGGTTCGGGTGGCCGTGGTCGGTGACCAACTGGATCGAGGGCACTCCCGGCGATCGGGCCGACATCACCGACCCGGAGCACACGGCGGCGGTCCTGGGGACGTTCCTGCGGGCGCTGCACCGTCCGGCGCCGGCGGAGGCGCCGTACAACCCCTACCGGAGTATGGCCCTGGCCGACCGGGCGGAGACCTTCGAGGAGCTTCTGCGTCGGGTCGAAACGGGCATCGACGAGACCGTGCTCCGAGGGACCTGGGACCGGGCGCTGGCCGCCGACGCATGGTCGGGGCCGCCGACCTGGATCCACGGCGACCTGCATCCGGCCAACATGCTGTTCCGCCTCGGGACGCTGGCCGCGGTTATCGACTTCGGCGACATGTGCGCGGGCGACCCTGCGACCGATCTCGCGTCGGCCTGCCTGCTCCTGCCCCAGTCGGTGTGGGCCACCTTCATCGCCGCCTACGGCGGCGCCGGCGGGCATCTCGAGGCCCGGGCCCGAGGTTGGGCCCTGTTGTTCGGCCTCATGTTCACCGAGATCGGGGCCAACAGTCGCCCCACCTACGGCCCGGTGGGGAGGCGGGGGGTGGCCGGCGCGGTCGCCGCCTCCGCAAGAGGCAACTGACCCCCATAATTCACACCGCTGCCCCTCGACTCGCTGATACGTCGACGGTGCCGTCCTTGGCTGGTTTCTGCTCTCGGTGGCGTCGGCCCGGTCGCGTCGGATGTGCCACAGGTAGGCGAGCCGTTCGGGTGGTCGCCACTCGGTGACCTCGCCCCATTCGATCTCGGTGCCGTCGGTTGTGCGTTCGTA
Organism: Acidimicrobiales bacterium; assembly: GCA_052390275.1. Classification (GTDB taxonomy): domain Bacteria; phylum Actinomycetota; class Acidimicrobiia; order Acidimicrobiales; family AC-14; genus JBQTHD01. Next base: position 15,080 of record JBQTHD010000023.1, read on the forward strand.
AATGCGGCCCCCGGCTCGTGGTTCGAGGACGATCTCGACCGGGTCGCCCGAGACGCTGTGCCCGCGGGGCCACCACTGGTCAAAGCGCTCCGTCCAGACGCCGAAGGCGTGGTCCGATGGGCAGTCGATGTCGAAGGTCAGCTCAAGCGGATCGATCATGGCTTCTTCTTCACCAATCTGGCCGGCTTCGCGTTGGTGGCGACAAGTCGAAACCGTGCGGCAGCGTCGCCCCACACCTCGACGAGGTACGCCTGCAACACGTCGACGCCTTGGTCATGCAGCCGGTACACGTTGCGCGTCCCCTGCGGCTCCTCGGTCACCAGACCGGCCTCCCGTAACAGACGCAGGTGGCGGGACACCGCCGGGCGGCTGATGGGCATGTCGTCGGCAAGCTCGCCCACCGACCGAGGTCCGTCGCGCAACAGCTCGAGGATGCTGTGCCGGTTGGGGTTGCTCAACGCTTCGAACGCGTCGCCCGCGCCGGCCGGATCAGGTGGCATGGTCAGCCGCCCTCGGCGCGGGCCTTCAGCGCCGAGGTGGACTGGTCGAACGACGGCTGCAGGTCGGGCATCCTCTTCCAGATCATCCCGAGCATCGGCCCGCTGAACTCCTCGCGCATCGACATTGCCACCCCGCTGTCGGCCGGCCGAACCCTGAACGTGCGTACACCGCGGAACAACCCGAGCGGCATCCCGCCCGACCACGTCATCGTGCCCGCCGCCCGATCGATGGCGACCTTCACGGGAAACGCTCGACCGGGCGCGACGTCGGAGTGCACCTTGACCTTGCCTCCATCGACGATCGGTCCTTCGACCGGCGCGACGCCCGAGTCCCAGGTCGGGTAGGCGTCGCCGTCGAGCAGAACGTCCCAGACGCGGTCGGCGGGAGCGTCGATGGTGACGATCGATTCGTGGTGCCTCGCGGCGCCTCCTCGGTAACGACGTCGTTACGGTAATAGACCGGCTACTCATCTCCGGCCCCGACGCCCCGGAGGACTTCGCCAGCCAGGCGATGGTCGCGACGTAGCCTTGGGCGCCCGTGGACAGGACCCGCCGCAGCGTCGATGCCTACCTCCGCCGTCTCGTCGAAGCGGACCGGGCGGTGATGGCCTCGGTCGATCGCGTCCTCGTCGAGGCCATGCCAGGCGCGGCCCGCCGGCTGTGGGTCGGCACCTTCTGGGGCGGGACCGACCAGGAGATCATCGGGTATGGCGACCTGGTCCAGCCCCGCCCGAAGGGCGACCCTGTCGACTGGTTCGTCGTCGGGCTGGCCCGCCAGCGACGCCATTTCAGCCTCTATGTCAACGCCGTGGAGGACGGACGGTACCTTGCCCACCACTACGCCGACCGGCTGGGCAAGGTGAGGGTGGGCTCAGCCAGCATCACCTTCCGCGGCGCTGGCGACCTCGACCTCGACACCTTGGCCGTCCTCGCCTCCCACTCCCACCGCCTCACCAGTGGGGACGGCGCCACCGATGCTCCCCGGGACGGACCGTAGGCGCCCGTCAGCGGCGAGCGCCTCTTGTGGTCGCTGCGGTTTCCAGCTTCGACGAGCGCTCGGAGACCGTCACGCCGGCTGGCAGACGAACTGGTCCACCGCGTCGTACTCGACGGCGTGGACCGGGCCGCCGGGGAAGGGGGGGCTCAGCGTTCAAGGTGCGCATCGATCTCGGCGGTGGCGGCTTCCCGGAGCGCCAGGCGGTCGACCCCGATGCGGCCCAGCGCGCGTGCGAACGGTTCTTGCCGGAGGTCAGTGGCGGCGCGCAGCACGTGCGCTCCCAGGAGCTGGCCCCCCGGACGTCGTGCGTCCTGGCCGGCCCGCTTGAAGAGTTGCTGAGGCGCGCTTCGGCGGCGAGATGTTCCCGAATGTGGTCGAAGCCGGGAGCGGGATGGCCTTCGTCGAGTTCTTTCAGAACGAGCGGGACACGGGTCGCAAAGGCATCGTGGTCATCGAGATCGGAGGAGGGCAATGATCACCAACGAGGTGCAGTACCGCGCCGCCAAGGCGCACCTGGAGCTCGGGGGTGGACGCAGCGCCGGCTGGCCGAGGGCCTCGGCGTCGCCGAGCAACAGGTGCAGCGCTACGAGTCCACCGGCTACCGGTCGGCCAGCCTGGCCCGCATCTGCGACGTGGCGGCCGCCCTCGACGTCCAGATCACCGAGAGGGCGGAACTGCGCGGGCCGGACGCGGCATGACCCGGCGGCACCAGGTACGTCACCGGATTCGGCGTTGCAGCAGCCTGGCGGGGCGGCAGGCGAATGGCCTGAGGTGAGGGATGGCGACCCGCTACCGTCGGGCTGTGGCTACCGAGCCCGTTCTAGTGGATTCTGCGCTGATTGCCCAGGTCCGGGCCTCGGCCAGCGACGACGTGGCCGGATTCGTGGATTCGGCCGTCCGCCTCGCCCTCAGGGACCGCGAGCTGCTGGCGGTGCTGGCTGAGGTCGAGAGCGAGATCGGCCAACCCACCGATGAGCTGCTTGCCGAGGCCGAAGCCTTCTGGCGCGCTGGCTGATCCTCGACGCCGAGGCGGTCGAGGTTCTGGCCCATCCCCGGGCCCGGGGCGCGGCCGCCGCCCGAGCACTCGCCATCATCCGCGTTGCCGAGTCGAACCGGGCTTGAGAAAACGGTGAGCTGGCCTTTTGTCTGGAGCGGGTGACCGGGATCGAACCGGCATGACCAGCTTGGAAGGCTGGGACTCTGCCATTGAGCTACACCCGCGGGGTGGTGCCCGAAACTACCAGCGGCCCTCGGCGTGGGTGTAGACCCCCAGGCCTGGGCGTAGCTCCGGTGTCGGGGTGTTGAGGAGGCGGTGTGGTCGGGGAGGGGGGATTTGAACCCCCGGCCTCCTGCTCCCAAAGCAGGTGCGCTGCCGCTGCGCTACTCCCCGCGGTTGCCGTCAACCCTAATGGCCCCTCGTAGAGGACTGCGCTGCCTATCACCCGAGATCGGCGATGACGTCGCTGATCACTTCGCGCTGGCGTTCACCCAGTGGTTCGGCAGGGAAGACGTCAGCGCAGACGGCCTCCACTTCACCAACGGTGCGCAGCCCCAGACGCCGAATGAGCAGAGCCAGGTCCTCCATGTCGGCGAACCGGCGGGCGGCCACCGCTTTCATGGCCAACAGGTGGCGGTCCGACGCCCGCATGACCCGTAGGTGGGGATGGTCGAAGACGGGCACCGGGTCGGGGTCGTCGCGCTCCGGGAGATAAAAGAGCGCCTGCTGGTTCAGCCAACTTGACGGCAGTTCCAACTCTTTGGCCACCTGAAGCGACTCGGCCTGGATGGGCCCCTCCGGCGAGAAGCGACCGTCGAGGTCCCGGGTGGCGGGCCGGGCATCGAAGGCCAGGACCATGGCTCCTCCGCCGAACCGATAGACGTTGCCGATCACTCCTCGTCGCCGAAGCCGTTCCGCCAGCCGGGTCAGGGCCTCGCGCAGCAGTTCACGATCGTGCAGCGGTGCGGTCACTGGTCCACCATCTGGCGATGGTCGCCCAATAATTTCTGGTTCCCGGACCGGGCCTCCTGCCTGGTCATGCCCGTTCCAGATCTCGCCGTTCTATGAAGACTCCCCTTCTGAGAAAGGACGCCGGGGAGGACACCAAGGCCTCCGCCCGGCCCGACGGGGTGTCGGAAACAAACCACCACTTGTCGAGGAAGCGTTGAGGATCCTGGGTCCAGGTCGGATATCTCAGGCTCCCGTGGAACGCCAGGTGCTCCCCCAGAGCGGCAACGAAGGCGTCCCAACGTTGGTCCCCAGTCGGTGCCGGCGGCGGGTCCAGGAGGCCCTGTCGCGCGTGCATTGGGGCCTGGCCGTACTCGGTCAAGAACTCGAGCACCAAACGGTGGACCAGCGACTCCTGGGTGACTGCGGCCGTGATCTGGCCGGCCAGGTCGGCGAGGGTCATGGGCTCCGCTGCGGCCGGCATCGAAACTGCCGGTGCCGAAGTGGCCGGCCCGGAACCAGCCGGTTCGGAGGCAGCGGGCCCTGAGGCGGCGGGCCCTGAGGCGGCGGGCTCTGAGGCGGCGGGCTCTGAGGCGGCGGGGTAGTCCACGGGGATCATTGTTTTGGTGCTATTGGTGGTCGGGGGCGCTCGGTTTGCGGGCGCGGCTGGGGGCCACCCGGGGAGGTTCGCCAGGCATCTTGGGATACACCGGCGGCCAGGGGGCGTCGGGAACCCCGGCGGCTACCTCTGCCCGGTGGAGGTCGAGTAGCGGTTCGAGGGACTGGGGCTCGGCCATCTGGGCCCAGGGGTTCCCGCTCGAACGGATTCGATCGGGAACCGACGACATGGTGAACCGGTCGGGATCGATCCCGTCAAGTTCGTCCCAGGCAAAGGGTGTGGACACCTGGGCACCCGGTCGGGCCCGCACCGACCAGGCTCCGAAGACCGTCTTGTGGGGGGCGTTCTGGTTGTAGTCGACGAAGACCCGCGCTCTGCGTTCCTCCTTCCACCACGCGGCGGTGATGAGATCGGGGCGGCGGCGCTCGAGTTCCCGGGCGAGGGCCACGGCGGCCGAGCGGACCTCGTAGGGGCTCCAGCGGGGGAGAAGCCGCAGGTAGACGTGTATACCGCGATTGCCTGTGGTCTTGGGCCAGCCGATCAGGCCGGCTGCGGCCAGCAAGTCGCGGACCTCGCCCGCCGCCTCTTGGATCTGGCGGAAGTCCACCCCCGGGGATGGGTCCAGATCGATCCTCAGTTCGTCGGCGAAATCAGGCGCCGAGGCGGTGGCGGGCCACAGGTGAAAGCCCAGGCAGCCCAGGTTGACGGCCCAGATGACATGGGCCAGATCGGCAGCCACCAGTACCTCTGAGGTGGTGCCGTTGGGGGTGGCCACCACTGTGGTTTCGAGCCACTCGGGCCGGTTTCCGGGCACCCGCTTCTGGAAGAAGGAAGATCCGCCGGCGCCGTTGGGAAAGCGCTGAAGGAGAACGGGCCGGTCGCCCATGGCCGCCATGAGAGGCTCCTCGACCGCCCGGTAGAAGGCCACCAGGTCGGCCTTCGTCTCTCCCCGGTCGGCGAAGAAGACCTTGTCCGGGTGGGTGATAATCAGGCTCCGGCCAGCGACAACTACCTCGGTTTCCTCGCCGGCCATGGTCAGGCGACCTTAGGACCTGGGGGCCACCCGGCCAACCAGCCGTTCGCATGGCGACAGCGAACCGGCGGTTCCTTTCGAACTCAATCAGGCGTGGAGTCGCTCGGCCACAGTGCCTTCCTCGGGAGCGGGCCTGTGCCCGCCGACGCCGAAGCTTTCCGGGCCGGTGACGATCTTGCTCCGGATAGGCAACACCCCTCCTGCCCGCGGGGCGAACAGGCGGGGTGTTGCCGACGGGCGTACTTAGCGGTCGCCCAGGCCCAGCAGACCACCGTTGCTGGAGTTGCCACCAAGCCCGAGGAGGCCGTTGCCGGAGTTGCCACCAAGCCCAAGAAGGCCGTTGCGGGAGTTGCCACCGAGGCCGAGAAGGCCGTTTCTGCAGTTGGATCCCGAGGATCCGCCCAGGCCCAGCAGGCCACCGCCGCCGAGGTTGAGCAGGCCACCCCCGCAGAACTCGTCGCCGTCGCCGTCAACGTTGCTGGAGTTGCCACCCAGGCCGAGAAGACCGCCGCCGTTGGAGTTGCCCCCCAGATTCAGCAGACCGCCACCGTTGTTGGAGTTGCCACCCAGGCCGAGAAGACCTCCGCCGTTGGAGTTGCCCCCCAGATTCAGCAGACCGCCACCGTTGTTGGAGGTGCCACCCACGCCGAGCAGGCCTCCGCCGTTGGAGTTGCCGCCCAGGTTCAGCAGGCCACGGGAGGACCCGGAGTCGTCGCCCACCCGCTCACCGTCGGCGATGCGTCCGTCGTTGTTCACGTCGGAGTCTGCGGTGATGAGCCCGCCCCGGTTGCCCAGGTTGAGCAGACCGTTGCCGTCCCCGCCGAGGCCGAGAAGGCCGCCGTTGTCGCCGCCCAGGTTGAGCAGGCCGCAGCGGTCGTTGATGGCCCCCAGGTTGACCAGGCCGCAGCCATCGTCGCCGGATCCGGTGTCGGTGATGGAGTCGAGGAGGTCCAGGCGCAGCGAGAAACTGTCGCCCAGCAGCGAGTTCTGGCGTCGGAGTCCGCCGTCGTCGAATCGGCGGTCGAAGCGGTCATCGGTGACCAACTCCAGGTTCAGCAGGGACCGGCCCCGGGCGCGGTCGCTGTCCGTGCTCAGGTTGACCGCCAGGCCGGACTGGTCCCGGTTGGCGGCGGTGGCCAGGCTGAGCCCCAGACCGTCGACCTGAGGAACGTTCACGGCCAAACCGCTGGCGCTCTGGTCCCGGCTGTCGACCGACCCGGCCAGGATCTCCAAAAGGGCGGGGGTGGAGGATCGGCGGTCGGTGAGAACCGCAGCCCGCAGTCCGTCGGCCCGGCTTCGGGACCCGAACGCAGTCTCGTCCTCGATAACCACAGCCAGACCGTCGAGAACCCGCAGGGTCGACCGCTCCCGGTCCACCACCACCGGGGCCGACCGTACGGAGGAAACGCTGGGACGGGGCGGACCCGCCTCCAGGGCGGAAGCAGGGCTGAGAAGGCCCAGGAGGGCGAGCGCGCCCACAGCCGGGGGGGTGTACCTCACGATTTGGACTCCTTTGCTGTCGATCCGCCAGGCCCTGGGCCCGGCTTTGCGGTGGTGTTGGGATGACTCGGGCCGGTTTGGCCCTATGTGCCTGGGTGCGACGGTCGACAGCGGGAAGGCTGAAGTCCAATCGGATGGATACTCCCCCCTGTTACGGCGCCCGAACCTGGCCGGATCGCCCCGGCGACGACTTCCTGGGATCGAGCGGTGGCCCGGCCACTGGCAGTGACCAGTTTTCCCAGCGCCGCAGTGGGTGCAATTGCGCGCCCGGGTTGCGATTGGACCCGGGGGAGCGGAGGATGAGCGGGTGACTCCGCAGAGTCCTGACGCCAACATCTGGCCCGACCGGCCCGGTCCGTTCGAGGACGCCGGTGCCGCGGCCGACTCACCGGAGGACCCGTCGGGCGGGGACGGCGCCGCCCGTTCGGTCTCGTTCGAAGGGGCCGATCTGGACGTCGAGGGGCCCCGGGGTGAGTTCCCCCTGTCCCGCGGAGCGCCTGAACGCCGACTGCGGATCGTCGATCATTACCGTCGCCGGGCCGAGGTCACCTCGGTGGAGCGGTTGACCGACACCGGAACGGTTCGGCTGTGGTTCCGGGTGGTCGACGACGAAGTGTTCGAATACGAGCCGGGCCGCTTCATCGGAATCTCGGCGGTCGTCGACGGGATCCGCCGCCGCACTCCCTACTGCCTGGCCTCCCCGAACCGGCCCGACGGCACCTTCGCCCTACTCGTCCGCCTGGTTCCCGACGGGCCGCTGTCGCGCTATCTGGGGGCGCTGGGACCGGGGGACCGGATCTCCTTCCGGGGGCCGTTGGGCCGGTCGATGCTTCCCCGCAACGACTCCGACGAGTTGATCCTGGTGGCTACCGGTGTGGGGGTCAGCCCGATGCTGGCGCTGGTCCGCCATTTGGCCGACGCCGGGTCCAGCCAGCCGGTGCGCATGTTCTGGGGCCTGCGCCTGCCCGAGGACATCTGCCTGACCGACCAACTCGAGGCGCTGGTGGCCGACCACGCTCGGTTCAGCTACCAGATCTCGCTCAGCCAACCGCCACCGGGATGGAACGGGCTGCGGGGCCGGGTGACCGAGTCGGTGCCGCCCCTGATCGAGGCCTTGGGATCCAAGCGTTTCTACCTGGTCGGAAACGGCGAGATGATCGAGGAGATGGCCGGGGCCCTGTCGGACCTGGGGGTGGACCGGACCGACATCTACTGCGAAGCCTTCTTCAACGGAGGTCGGGTCCCCGACCCCCTGACCCTGGCCCAGGTCCGGAACCGGTTCGTGGCCCATGACCTGTTCTCCCCCCACACCACCGACTACTCCATGCTTCAGGTGGAGCGACCGCTGAACCGGCGCTGAACGGTCCCGAGAACCCTCGACCAACCGGGGCGGCCGCGCGAGCGGTCGCCGGGGGAGGTCGCCCGGCTCAGGCCTGGGCCGGAAGCCGCTTGACCAGGCCGATGCCGAAGATGGCCAGGCCGAACAGCGCGACGCCCAGGGGGATGTGAATGGAAGCGGCCAATCCCGGGGTGCGGCCGATGAAGCCCAACCCGGTCTGGGCCACCGAGAGGATCAGCAGACCCGTGCCCAGGAACAGAAGCGCCGGTCCGTACCGGCGCAGGACCATGGCCCCGAGGACGACCAGGGCCACGGACAACAGGGGAAACACGGCCACGGCCAGAAGCATGTGCAGGTCCCGGGCGCTGGGTTGGGTGTTGAGGAACTGTCCGGCCAGGGCGGCCTGAACCAGAACCAGGAGGCTGAACACCCCGACCAGGGCTCGGAAGGCGACGATGGGACCGGGGGGCTTGGCGCTCATGGGGCCGTCGATAACGCGCCGATCGCCCCCGGTGCAAATGGTCAGGCGGCGGCGCAATCTCCGCCCCTGGTCAGAGGGCCAAAGATGATCCTCCGGCCGGCCGAGGGACCACTACGATCCGGCCACGATGAGACCCTCACGACGCATCCCCCAGGTCCTTTGTGCCTCGGTGCTGGCGGTGTTGGCCCTGGGCGGCACGCCGGCGGTGCGAGCCACCGGTACCGCCGCTGCGGTCGAGGCTCCGCCTGCCCTGAACCTGAGCCTGACCGCTACCCCGGTCAACGGTGGCCCGGTGGGTGCCCCCACTGCCCTGCCGCCTGTTCCCCCCAAACTGCCCGTCCTGCTGGGTCTGCTCGAGCGCCTTCTCACACCCCTGAACCCGTCGCCGCCCACACCCCCGACCGTGCCCGGGACACCCGGTACCCCGGGCACCCCCAGCCCGTTCAACCCGTTCATCCCGGGCCCGACCCCCGGCCCGGCTCCCGCCCCCGACCGATCCACCCCGGCCCCGACCACCCCCACCCCGCGCACAGGTCCGGCGGCGTCGGCGGTCAAGGTGAGCGGCAACGCCTGCGGGCTTCGCCTGGACGGCAGCGGGTTCTCCCCCGAGCGCGACACGGTTATCACCAACGCCCACGTGGTCGCCGGTGTGGCCGAACCGGTCGTCATCGGATCCGACGGTCGGGCCCGCGCCGCCCGGGTGGTGGTCTTCGACCCGGGTCGAGACGTCGCCGTCCTGGTGGTGCCCGGGCTGGGGCAGCCGCCCATCACCCTCGCCGCGTCTGTACCGCCACAGCCGGCCACCGTCCTGGGCCACCCGCTGGGCCAGGCCGCGCTGCGGGAACTGTCAGTGACCATCGATGGTCGGCAGGTGGCCAACGTGCCGGACATCTACCGATCCGGCGTGAGGCTCCGGGAGAACCTGGTCATGCGGGGCGAGGTCCGCCAAGGCGATTCGGGCGGGGCCGTGGTCGATGGACGGGGGGCGGCGGTGGGCATGGTCTTTGCCACCGACGCCAACGTGGCCGGGCGCGCCTTTGCCATCCCCAGCGAGGATCTGGGCTTCCACCTGGCCCAACCCCGGGGCACGGCGGTCTCAACCGGCCCCTGCCTGGCCGGTTCGTAGCCAAAGTGACCGACCCGGAGCCACCCGCTAGAAGACCCTCCACCGGCGGGGCTCCGGGGCCGATTCGAGAACCCGTTGATCGCCCTGGGCCCAACCGGGCATGAGGCCTGCGAATCCGGCGGCCTCGCGGACGGCGGTCTCACCGGCCGGTCGCTCACCGGCTGGCCCCCCGCCGGTCGCCGCTCCGTCTGGTGAGGTCCGGTGCCACGATCTGAGCCTTCGCTACGGCGAGGTGGTGGCCCTCGACGGGGTCAACCTGACGGTTCCGGCCGGCTCTTTGACCGTGTTGCTGGGCCCGTCGGGCTGTGGGAAGTCCACGCTGCTTCGCCTGATCGCCGGGTTCGACCGGCCCAAGTCGGGAACGGTGGAAGTGGGCGGTCGGGCATTGACCGGCCCGGGCCTGTGCCTGCCGCCGGAGAAGCGGGGAGTGGGGATCGTGCCCCAGGACCAGGCCCTGTTTCCTCACATGGACGTGGCCGCCAATGTCGGTTACGGCTTGAAGCGCTCCACCCCCAACGGGGCTGATCGCTTGGCACAGATGATGTCGCTGGCCGGCCTGGAGGGACTTGCCCAGCGGATGCCCCATGAGCTTTCCGGAGGCGAGCAGCAGCGGGTGGCCCTGGCCCGGGCCCTGGCTCCGGCACCGGCGGTGGTCCTGCTGGACGAACCCTTCGCCAACCTCGATGCCGCCCTCCGGGTGATGCTGCGGGCCCAGGTCCGCCAGATCCTGACCGCGGCGGGTACCACCGCGGTGGTGGTGACCCATGACCAGCAGGAGGCGCTGTCGCTGGCCGATCAGGTGGTGGTGATGCGTGAGGGTCGGGTTGTCCAGGCGGGTCCGCCGGCGGAGGTCTACCGGCGGCCGGCAGATCCCTGGGTGGCCCGGTTCGTGGGCCAGGCCAACCTGGTCATCGGGAAACTCGACGGGTCAGGGCAGGTGCAAACCAGTCTTGGATCCTGGCCGCTGGCCGGCAATCCGCCCGGCGCGCCCGGGTCGGAGGTGACGGTGCTGATCCGGCCGGAGCAGATTGGCCTTGATGCGTGGGAGGAAGCCAGCGCGGGTTCGCCCTGGGGGGTGGTGACCAGCCTGGACTACTTCGGTCACGATTGCCTGACGGGCATCCGATGCTGGGACGGGACCGACCTGGTGGCTCGGAGCGCAGGCAGTTGGGTTCCCGGTGTGGGCGATCAGGTGGCGCTGGAAGGCCAGGGCGAAGCCCTGGCCTTCGCCCCCCCGTCCTGATGCCCTGCCCGTAGCGGCGCGGTCATGCCGGGGCAACGTTGCGCCGCTCAGGCCACGCTCAGCCGGTCAGGCCGCGCTCAGCCGGTCAGGCCGCGCTCAGCCGGTCAGGTCGCGCTCAGCCGGTCAGGCCAGATCCACATCGACCGATAGCGAGTCGCCCTCGACGGTGAGAAGTTCGGCCACGCAACCGGCATCGCTGATCTCGATCTGAGCCGCCCCCACCGCCGCCAGCGTGGCGGGGGGAGCGCTGACCCGGAGGCAGGCGACGGGAGCCCGCATGGAGGTCTTGGCCGCCGCCTTGGCCCGGCGGACCTCGCCCAGGATTTCCGCCGCCACCGACAGCACCTCGGGGTCGCCCGCCTGACCGCCGGCCCCGCGGGTCGCCTCTTCGATCTCGCTTCGCGAGGGCCAGGCCGAGCGGTGCACCGAGCCCTCCTGCCACCACGACCACACCTCCTCGGTCACGAAGGGCAGAAAGGGGGCAAAAAGCCGGACGATGACCGACAGGCTGAGAGCCAGGGTGCTTCGAGCCGACGCCGCGCCGGCCGGGCCATGGGCGCCGTAGGCCCGGCCCTTGACCAGTTCCAGGTAGTCGTCACAGAAGGACCAGAAAAAGGTCTCGGTTCGCTCGAGGGCTCGGGCGTAGTCGTAGGCGTCGAAGGCGGCGGTGGCCTCGTCGACCACCACCGCCAGGCGAGCGAGCAGGGCCCGGTCCAGGGGCCAGACCTCCCGCTTGTCGGACCCCACCGCCCCTTCCGCCTGGTCACCTTCGGCCAGGCGGCCCTCGCTCTCGCCCTCTTGTCCCCCGGCGACGTGGCCCAACACGAACTTGCTGGCGTTGAGGAGCTTGATGGCCAGGCGCCGACCCACTCGCATCTGGGCCTCGTCGAAGGCGGTATCGACTCCGGGACGCCCGCTGGCCGCCCAGTAGCGGGCCCCGTCGGCGCCGTGGGTCTCCAGCAGCGCCAGGGGAGTGAGGGCGTTGCCCGTGGACTTGCCCATCTTCTTGCGATCGGGGTCGAGCACCCACCCGGAGATGGCAGCGTTGGTCCAGGGGAGCGAGTCGTGCTCCAGGTGGGCCCGCACCGCGGTGGCAAACAACCAGGTCCGGATGATCTCGTGGGCCTGGGGCCGCAAGTCCATGGGGAACACCCGGGAGAAAAGGTCCGGGTCGTCCTCCCATCCGCCGGCCACCTGGGGGGTGAGCGACGAGGTGGCCCAGGTGTCCATGACGTCGGGATCGGCGCTGAACCCGCCAGGGCGGTCCCGCTGGTCGGCCCGGTAGCCCGCGGGGACGTCCGACGACGGGTCCACCGGCAGGTCCGACTCGTCGGGAAGCAGCGGGCCGTCCCGGTCCACGCTGCCGTCGGGTCGCACCGGGTACCACACCGGGAAGGGAACACCGAAGAATCGCTGCCGACTGATGAGCCAGTCCCCGTTGAGGCCCTGGACCCAGGACTCGTAGCGGGCCCGCATCCACCCGGGATGCCAGGCCAACTCCCGACCCCGTTCAAGTAGTTGCGGGCGGTGGTCCATGGTGGCGATGAACCACTGCCGGCTGGTGACGATCTCGAGGGGCCTGTCTCCCCGTTCGTAGAACTTCACCGGGTGGGTGATGGGCTTGGGCTCGCCCTCCATCTCACCGCTGGCCGCCAGGTGCTCGACCATGATCCGGCGGGCCCCGGCCACCGTTGTCCCCACCAGGCGGGGCCAGGGCGATCCGGGAGCGAACTCGGCCGGCGGGTCGGCCAGTATCCGGCCATCGCGCCCGAGGATGGCCCGGGTGGCCAGGCGCAGTTCCCGCCACCAGATGACGTCGGTCAGGTCCCCGAAGGTGCAGACCATGGCCGCCCCGGTCCCCTTGGTGGGGTCGGCCAGGGGGTGGGGCAATATCGGCACCGCCACTCCGAAGGCGGGCGTGGTGGCCGTGCCGCCAAATAGTGGCTGGTAGCGGGCATCGTCGGGGTGGGCCACCACTGCCACGCAGGCCGCCAGCAACTCCGGTCGGGTGGTGTCCACCTCGATGCTGCGGGCCGGGTCCGGGTCGCCCCCGCCGGTCGCACCGCCGCCGGTCGCGCCGCCGCCTGCCGTATCGGTCGCGGGCGGGGCCACGGAGAACCGCAACCGGTGGTAGGCGCCCGGGCGCTCCCGATCCTCCAACTCCGCCTGGGCCACCGCCGTCTGGTAGTCGACGTCCCACAGGGTGGGGGCTTCGGACTGGTAGGCCTGGCCTCGGGCCAACATGCGCAGGAAGGCCCGCTGGGACACCCGTCGGGCTGCCTCGCCCACCGTGGTGTAGGTCAGCGACCAGTCCACCGAAAGGCCGAGTGTTCTCCACAGGTCCTCGAAGGCCACCTCGTCGGCCGCCGTCAACTCGCGGCAGAGGGCGACGAAGTTCGGCCGCGACACCGCCACCGGCACCGCCGGAGGGGGGACGGGCGGAGTGAAGGTGGGATCGAAGGGGAGCGAGGAGTCGCAGCGGATGCCGTAGTAGTTCTGCACCCGACGTTCGGTGGGCAGGCCGTTGTCGTCCCAACCCATTGGATAGAAGACCTCCCGGCCCCGCATCCGCTGGTAGCGGGCCACCGTGTCGGTGTGGGTGTAGCTGAACACGTGGCCCACGTGCAGTGATCCGCTGGCCGTGGGGGGAGGGGTGTCGATGGAGAAGACCCGCTCCCGCGGAGCCGAGCGTTCGAACCGGTAGGTGCCCTCGGCCTCCCATCGCGCCGACCACTTCGCCTCCAGTCCTTCGAGGGTGGGCTTCTCCGGCAAATCGAGCGCCCGCTGAAGCGGGGAGAGCACCCCCTCGGGTTGGTTGGGCGGAGCAAGAGGCAGGTCGGAAGGCATGGCGCAGGTACGGTAACCCCGGTGCTGGCGCTCTACGACACCGGACGCGGCCGGACGGCCGAGTTGGTCAGCCCCGGCAGGGGGGCCAACGCCCCCTTCTCCATGTACGTCTGCGGGCCCACCGTCTACGACGTCCCCCACATCGGCCACGGCCGGTTCGCCCTGGTCTTCGATGTCCTGCGCCGGTATCTGGAGTTCTCCGGTCAGCCGGTACGGCACGTTTCCAATGTCACCGACATCGACGACAACATCATCCGCCGGGCGGCCGAACGAGGCGTTGCGGCGGCCGAACTGGCCATCACCTACGAGCAGTCCTGGTGGGCTGCGGTCGATGCCCTGGGCGTGGCCCGGCCTCACGTCGCCCCCCGGGCGACGGAGTACGTGGAGCCCATGGTGGCTCTGGTGTCGCGCCTGATGTCGGCCGGTGCGGCCTATGAAACCGGCGACGGTGTCTACCTGTCCACCGACAAGGTCCCGGGCTACGGCCTGCTGGCTCGCCAGAGCCTCGACAGCCTGAGATGCGGGGCCAGGGTGGTGGCCGACGCGGCCAAGAGATCTCCGCTGGACTTCGCCCTTTGGAAGCTGGCCAAGCCGGGGGAGCCCAGTTGGCCATCGCCATGGGGGGCCGGCCGGCCGGGATGGCACACCGAGTGCGTCGTCATGTCCCTGGATCTGCTGGGTGAGGGCTTCGACCTCCATGGTGGCGGTGCGGACCTGGCCTTTCCCCATCACGAGAACGAGCGGGCTCAGGCGGTGGCCGACGGTTGCCAGTTCGCCCGGCACTGGGCCCACAACGGCTTCGTGGAGGTGGGGGGCGAGAAAATGTCCAAGTCCCTGAACAACTTCACCAGCCTCACCGACCTGTTGGCATCCACCGACGGGCGGGCCTACCGGGTGGTGGTGTTGGGGGCCCACTACCGGGCGCCGGTGGAGGTGACCCGGCGAACCCTGGAGGCTGCGACGGCCACACTGGCCGGCTTCGACCAGGTTCTGCGTCGCCTCGGCCAGGCTGGAATCGCCGCCGACGACCCCGGCGGGGCCGGGTTCGCGGTGGCCGGGAGCCCGGCCGAGGCAGCGGCGGGTCGGGTGACCGTCCCGCTGATGGATCGGTTCCTTGCCGCCATGGACGACGACCTCGACACCCCGGCGGCGCTGGCGGTGATGGCCGAGGCCCGCCGCCAGGCCAACTCCGCCCTCGATGCCGGCGACGGGGCGGGGGCGGCCGCCGCCGGGAGGGCACTGGTGGAGATGGCCCGGGCGGTGGGCCTTCCGCTGGGCACGGTGGAGGAAGCCCCGCCGTCGGAGGTGGAGGCCCTGGCCGTCCGCCGCCAGGCCGCCCGGTCCGGCCGGGACTTCGCCGCTGCCGACGCCCTCCGCCAGGAGTTGGCCGCGGCCGGCTGGACGGTGGAGGACACCGCCTCGGGCCCTCGCCTTCACCGCCACCGCTGATCACCGCCCCGACTGGGGAGCGTTTTCCCACCGGGTCGAGCCTGGGTGATGACGGGAGGCGGGAGCGCTGGTAGCGTTCCGGCGGGGGAATTGGCACCCGCACGGCACGACCAGTCCTTGTTCGGTCCGGCTATTGGCTGTCCCCTTCATCTGCAGGCTCATCAAGAAGGGGGATCGCCATCGTGGCGACCGGAACGGTCAAATGGTTCAACGCCGACAAGGGCTTCGGGTTCATCTCGCAGTCCGACGGTGCCGACGTATTCGTGCACTTCAGTGCTATCCAGAAGCAGGGGTACCGCACGCTTGAAGAGGGCGAGAACGTAGAGTTCGAGGTTCAGCAGGGCCCCAAGGGCCTACAGGCGGCCAACGTCCGCTCGGTCTAAAGCCGTCTGCAGCACCAACCAGCGTCACTTCAAGCAGGGCTGTTTCAGGAAGTATCGATCGGGCCGTCCCATCAGGGGCGGCCCGATCGGCTTTCGATGGGTTCTTCTGCTGTCGGCGCTGTTTCGGTCGATCGCAAGGCGGTGAGGCCTGCTGATTCCTTTGGAGCTCGCAAGGCACTACCAGAGGATGCGAACGTCCCCGACGCTGGCGGCAATGGCTTTCAGGCGCCGGTCCCTGGTGACCAAAGGGACTCGAAGCTCGGCGGCGGTTGCATAGATCAATCGGTCGGCGGGGTCGGCGTGGAACGTCTTTGCATCGAAACTGCCAGCCCGGGCCGCGCCGGCGGGAGACAGCGGCGCCTGCTCAACCCTCTCGTCGGCGAACAGGTGGGTTGTCCACAGCCCGATCGGGCGGTCCAGGCCGATTCGGCCCTTACGAACCAGCGTGGCCACCTCCCAGCAGGACACCGGGCTTATTAGTACGACAGACGCCTGAGAAATGGCGGTGGCGGCCTCGGCGGAGAGCAGGCCGCCTCCGGCTTTCCACCACAACAGAGCGTGGGTGTCGAGCAGGATCACGGTTCGGCCTCGGCCTCCCAGGTCTCGCCGGTGCTGAAGTAGGCCTCGTCGTCATCATGGAGGAGGGTGACGCTTCCCATCAGTGATATCGGCGGGTCGTCCTCGAGGGGCATCAACCGGGCGATCGGTTTTCCCCTTTTAGTGACCACCACGGTGACCCGTTCGGCAGCCACTTCGTCGAGGAGGGCCAGGCACTGCTGCTTGAAGGTGCTGGCCATCACGACTTTGGAAATCAACGCTGTCTCCCTTCACCCCTGAAGCATCAGCCACATTCTATGTCCATGGATGGTGGCCATGGACATGTTGCCCATGGCCATGTTGCCCGAAGGATGAGGACCTCCTTCAACGCAACGGCCCGTTCAACGGAGGGTTCCAGGTCCCCCACACCCGGGCCATCCACACGGCGTGGTGGTCCAGTCAGTAGACGATGACCGTTCGGGCCACCTCGCCCGCGGTCATGGCGGTAAAGGCCTCATTGACCTGGTCCAAGGTGACCCGGCGCGAGACCAACTCGTCGAGTTTCAACTGGCCCGCCCGGTACATCTCCACCAGTCGGGGGATGTCACGGCGGATGTCAGCCGACCCGAACCAGCACCCGGAGATCGATTTCTCCGCCAGGATCACCCCCAGCAGGGCGGGAAGGCTGATCATGGTCTCCAGCCCGGGGAGTCCGACCAGCACGCACTGGCCTCCCCGGCGTGTCATCTCCACCGCCTGGTGAATGGTCGTCTCTGAGCCAATGGCTTCGAAGGCCACATCCGCCCCACGCTGACCGGTCAGGTCGCGGACGGCGGCCACCGGGTCCCCGGCGGTGGCGTCGACCAGATCGGTGGCGCCCAGCCGGGCGGCCAGGTCCAGTTTGGAGGCGTGGATATCCACGGCCACTATTCGCTCGGCCTGGGCGATTCGGGCCCCCTGGACGACGTTGAGGCCGACTCCGCCGCAGCCGATCACCACTACCGAGTCGCCCGGGCGAATGCGGGCGGTGTTGAGAGCGGCCCCCACCCCGGTCAGGACCGCGCACCCGAGCAGAGCGGCCACGCTCAGGTCCAGGTCGGACGGAACCTTTACCGCTCCGATGGCGGGAATGACCGTCGACTCGGTGAAGGTGCCCACCCCTTCCATCTGGAAGAGGTCGGCCCCGTCAAGTCGCAGGCGGGGTGTGCCATCGAGCAGGCCCCCGGAGAACAAGACCGCATCGGCCTGGACGCACAGTTGCGGTTGACCCCGGCAGCAGAAGAAGCAGCTTCGGCACTGGGGGACCCAGGAGATGACCACGTGGTCGCCGGGAGCCAGGCCGGTGACACCGTCACCAACACGCTCGATGATGCCGGCACCTTCGTGACCCAAAACCGCGGGCAAAGGCATAGGCAACACCCCGTCGCGCATGGAAAGGTCGGAGTGGCAGACCCCCGTGGCCGCCATTCGCACCTGGACCTCGCCGAATCGCGGCGGTACGACCTCCACGCCGTCGCACAGGTCCAGCGGCCCCCCCAGCCGGCGCAACACCGCCGCTCGGGTCATTGCCGGCCCCCGCGAGTGACGGGTCCGCTCCGCCTGGCTGGTCGGCCCGGTTGCACCGCTGGTCGGCCCCGCATCACCCCTCGGCCCGGTGCCCGCCCGATGGCCTCGTCCCGCTCGGCGCCCCGGACCCCGTAGCCGACGATGATGGCGGGGATGAGCAGCGCCGATCCCGCCAGCAGACTGGCAATGACCAGCGTGGTCAGGACCTGCGGAAGCCCGGAAACGGCGGCGACGACGAAGGACACCACCGCCACCACGTAGAGCCCGTAGCCCCATCTCTTGCCGCGCTGGGCCAGCCGATCCATCTGTGCCCGCCGGGCCAGCACCGGATCCTCGGTTTCGGCCCTCCCGGTTTGGTCACCGAATGAGCCTGGGACCTCATGATTGCTCACGCCCCAGCCTCGCGCACGGCTTGTTACGTCGACCTGTATGCGGGCCGGGTCATGAAGCTGGTTGACCCCAAGTTGTCGGCCTTTGGTGAACCGGGTCAACAGCCGACGGCAGCCCGTAGCGCCCGGCAGGCCCGTGCCATTCGAGCTGTCGAAAGGACGGTCAGGCGGCGGCGGAACGCGCTGCGGGGCAGGGTGTGAAGGTTGTCGAAGGAGACGGCGCAGACCGAAGGGACACCGTCCCCGTCTGGCGTGAGCGGCAACTCGGAGACGACGCCCCGGACCGTGCGGGTCAATCCCGCCACCACTACCCGGTCTATCCGGTCGGCAACTGGGTCCCGAGTGAGTACCAGCACAGGCCGGTCCCCGCCGTCGGGGACGGCCGCAAACCAGATCTCACCCCGCTGCATGGTCGCTTCGATCCGCCCATTCGGCCCAGTCGCTCCAGTCCTGCGCCGGTCCCCAGTCGTCGGCCGCGTCGAGGGCCTTCTCCTCAGTGGTGAATGGCTGGCCTGCGTACTTGGCCACGTCCGCCTCGGCCCCGAGCCGGGCGAGATGGCAGACAAGGGCCTCGCGCAACACCTCGGAGCGGTCCATGCCGAGCTGCTCGGCCCATCGATCAGCTTCTGCCATGTCGGCTTCGTCGGCCCGGAAACTCACCATCACGGTCATGTTCGAAGTGTAAGACGCCTCCGCCACGCATGCAATACACGTATCTACCGCGACCAGCCTCGGGATGACAGCAGGGTGGATATCTGTTGGTCCAGGCGGTCCAGGGAGAAGTGGCGGCGGGCGACGGCCAGGTTGCCGTCGAGGAGCGCTGGCTCGGGTTCGCTCAACCAGTTGTTCAGTCGCTCCGGTTCGTCAAGAGGAAACCAGCGAAAGCCAAAGGCGGCCAGTTCGGCCGCCACCGGATAGGAACCAATGGCAAGAGGACGGCGGAAGATCGCAGACTCCACGGTGGCATTGCCGAATCCCTCCCAGGTGGAGGGCAGGGTTACAGCCTCCGCGGCGGCATAGGCATCGGCGGCGTCGAAGCCCGGGGGCAGTCCCCGCCGGACAGGCACGGAACTCTTCTCCAGGAGGCTGTCGAGTTCCTCCCCGTAACCGTCCTCGGCCGGGCCCAAAAGCCAGTAGACCGCCCCCAGGCGCCCCGCCAGGGCCAGGGCTGCGGGAACGTTCTTGCGGGGTATGGCCCGGGTGGGGTGCAACAAGAGGCGCTCGCCTTCGTCGACCCCCAGGGCTTGGCGGGTATCGGACCGCCGGCCGGGGGCGGCCTCGGTGTCGAAGCAGTTGTGGATGGTCGACGCCGCGAAGCCCTGAGCGGCCAGTTCCCGTCGGCTGCGGTGGTTGATGGTCACGTGTGCCCAGGCATCGTCGTCGGGGGGCCAGCCCCGAAGGTGGTTCAAATACGGCCGCTGCCAGACCAGGTCGTGGTGGTGCAGAATCGCCGGCCGACCGGTTAATGCCCTGGTCACCGCTTCGGCCGCAGGCAGGTGCAGGGGGAGGGAGAGAAGGTTTTCCACGACCACCACGTCCGCGTCAGCCAGCACCGCCGCCAACCTGGACCGGTCCGGTTCGGAACCGGTGGAGGGGTCCAGTCCCGCCACCAGACGGTCGGGGCTCCCGGCCCCGGCCACCGTGAAGGTGCTGAAACCCTGGCGCCGGAGCGAACCGACCCACTTGGCCGCCTCCACCGACACGCCGTCATGAGGGCTGAGCCGGCCGGCCAGAACGGCCACGGTGGTCATGACTCCGCCCGCGTGCGGCGAACCACTGGTTTCAGGAGGTGGCTCGGCAAGGACTAGATGTTTGCGGGCAGTAGCAGGGCGACGTTTTCGAAGAAGACGAACAGGACGACGAAGAACACCGGCGCCCCCAGGGCGTACGCCAGCCACGGTCGGCGCCAGGAGCGGGCCACCAGCCAGGTGGCCATCCACACCAGTGCGGCCAGGAGTCCGGTGTAGAGGGCTGGACCCTTGGCCGCCGCCGACCCCGAGAGTCCCGCCTCCTCGGCCTCGGCCAGCGTCTGGGACCGCTCCGGGGTGGCCTCGGGATCATCCTCGGGAGTGGGGGCCCCCGGGGGGGCGTCGATGGGACTGCCCACCAGGCTCGCCACCACGATCAGACGCTCGGCCGCGCTGTAGCGGGGGTTGCAGGTCGTCAGGGTGAGGCGGGCGTCCTCGGTGTCGTCGAGCACCTCCACGGCGTTGGGAGTGACGATCTTGGACTCCGACACCCGGTACTCGAAGCGGCCCGACCGGGTGCTAACCGTGATGGTGTCACCGGCTCCCAACTCGTTGAGTCGGAAGAAGGGCGCCCCGTAGGTGGTGCGGTGCCCGGCGATGGCGGCGTTTCCCTTCTCCCCGGGCATCTTGGTGTCGGGGTACCGGCCCGGCCCCTTCTTGAGATCCTCGACGGCCACTCCCTCCACCACCGCCTGGCGGACGGCGATCCTGGGGATTTCGATCAGAGCCACGGCGTCACCCAGATCAGGCGGCGGTGCGGGCGTCGACACGGCCGGAGTGGTGGGCAGTACCAGCGCGCCGTCCAGGCTGGCCTGGAGAGCCTCCTGGTCCCGGGCCTGGGCAACCCCGGTACCCCAGAGTTGGTAGCTGACGAACAACAGCAGGATCACCCCTGCCGAGATCAGCGATTTTCCGAACAGACGAAGGGCCGATCGCATGCGGGCTGGGAGGCTACCGGCCCCCCGCCGGGCCCCGGCGTCATTGCCGCCGGTAGCGTGAGGACCCGCCCATGGCTTCGGTGATCGAACTTCGAGCGGCCGTGGCCCTGACCGGCGGGTTTCCCGCCCTGGCCGGGGTGGATCTGACCGTGGATCCCGGGGAGGTCCTGCTGCTGTCGGGTCCCAACGGGGCGGGCAAGACCACTCTGTTGCGACTCTGTGCCGGCCTGGTGGCGCTGACCAGCGGCCGGGCCCGGGTACTGGGTCATGACCTGGCGACCGACCGCCGGACGGTGCGTCGCCAGGTGGGCCTGCTCGGCCATAGTGGCTTTCTCTACGAGGACCTGACCGTGGAGGACAACCTTCGCTTCTGGGCCCGTTCGGTGGGGGCGCCGGCCGAAGGGATCGAGGAGTGCATGGCCCGTCTCGGGCTCGACGGTCGCCTCCGTCGGGTGCCGGTGGCCCGGCTGTCGGCAGGCCAGCGTCGTCGGGTTTCGGTTGCCGCATTGTTGGCCCGCCGGCCTCGGCTGTGGCTGTTGGACGAGCCCCACGCCGGACTGGATTTCTCCGGCCGGGACGTGCTCGACCGTCTCATAACCGAGGCGGCGGCCGCGGGATGCACGGTCATGATGTCGTCGCACGAGCCGGATCGAGCCGGGCACCTGGCCACTCGGGCCGTGCAGGTGGCCGGCGGCCGGATCGTGGAGCCGAGTCGGGATCCGACGCCTGGGCCCGATCGGGAGCCGACCAGTGTTGCGTGACGCGTTGCTCGTGGCCGGCAAGGACCTGAGGATCGAGGCCCGTTCGCGGGTGGCCACCAACCAGGTGGTGCCCTTCGCCCTCATGGTCCTGATCCTGTTCGGCTTCGCCCTCGACGCCGAGCGGGCCACGCTGGCCCGGGTGGCAGGAGGACTGTTCTGGGTGGCGGTCCTGTTCTCGACCCTGCTGGCCCTGGGGCGCTCCTTTGCCGTGGAGACCGCTGACGATGCCTCCGACGGCCTGAAGCTCTCGGGTCTGGACGCGGCCGGGATTTTTCTCGGCAAGGCCGGGGCCATCGCCGTACAACTGTTGGGGCTGGAGGTCGTTTTGGGGCTGGGGGTGGTGGTCTTCTACGACGTCAACCCGCTGGCTGCCGGGCCGGCCGGTGCCGGGGTGCTGGCGGCGACGGCCGGGTTGGCCACCATGGGCCTGGCCGGCTCCGGCGTGGTCTACGGGATGGTGGCGGCCGGCATCGGGGTTCGGGAAACCCTGCTGCCTCTGCTTGTCCTGCCCGCGCTGGCCCCTGTTCTGTTGTCGGCGTCGCGGGCCACCGATGCGGCCCTGGCCGGGACATTGGCCGAGTCCCTACCGTGGCTGCGACTGTTGGGGGTGTTCGCCACCGTCTACCTTGCCTTCGGGGTGGTGGCGTTCGGCGCGCTCTTGGAGGAGGCTTGATGGCTGGTTCGCCCAGCACCGGCGATTATGGCGCCGGTTCGACGATGACCCGGATCCTGGGGGGGTCGGCCGCGGCTGGTCTGCTCCTGACGCTGGTCCTGGGGCTGTGGCTGTCGCCGGCCGACCTCTACCAGCGCGACGCCGTGCGCCTCCTTTACGTCCACGTGCCCACCGCCTGGCTCGCTCTCTACCTCTCCTTCGGTGTCACGAGCCTGGCCAGCGCTCTCTACCTGTGGCGGCGTACCCGCTCGCGTTTCTGGGACCTCCTGGCCGGATCGTCGGCGGAGATCGGGCTGGTGTTTCTGGGGCTGACCCTGGCTGTTGGGTCGATCTGGGGCCGGGCCACCTGGGGGGTGTGGTGGACCTGGGACGCCCGCCTCACCACGACCGCGGTTCTGGCCATCCTCTACCTGGGCTACCTCGCCCTGCGGTCGGCTCCCGGGGACCCTGAGGTGACGGCCCGGCGATCGGCGGTGGTGGCCTTGTTCGCCTTTGCCGACGTGCCCCTCATCCATTTCTCGGTGGAATGGTGGCGGACGCTGCATCAACCGGCGAGCCTTTTGGACCAGCGCCGGCTGCTCGACCCTCAGATCACCGGGGAGATGGCTGCCACCCTGGCGGTGGCGGTTGTGGCATTCACCCTGCTCTACGCCTGGCTGCTGGTGACCCGCTTCCGGGTGGCGGCCATGGAGGACCAGGCCGGCCGGGGTCGCCTGGCCGTCGCCCTGGCCCAGCGCCATGCCGAGGCGCAGGTGCCGGTCGGCAACGGACCTTCGGCTGCCCGGGAGTCGGTGCCCGTCGCGGTGGGGGTGGGAGAGGCGGGCCTGGTGGAGACCGCGGTGGTGGCCGGTGCGATGGGTTCCGAGGCAATGGTGGCCAAGACCGCGGTCTCCGGGGCTGTCGCAGACGGGATCCCCAGCACCACAACAGCGGGATCCGGATCCGCCCGCCCGTGAGCCACGTTTCCTACCTGCTGGCCGGCTACGGCGTCACCATCGTGGGCCTGGCCGCCTACGCATCCTGGGTGCTTCGGCGGCGCCGGGCGCTGCTGGACAACGTCCTCCTCGGGCCGGGTCTGTCGGGGCCGGGTTCGTCCGGGCCGGGTTCGTCCGGGGCCGAGTCTTCCGCCGGGGCCGGCAAGGCTTTGGAGGCGGAGTGAACCCCACCGTGGACCAAGCGGCCAACGGCCGGCGCCGACTGTGGTTGGCCGGTGGTCTGGTGGCGGTGGCTGTGGGGTTGCTGCTGGTCCAGGGCCTGGGCGAGGCCACGTTGTACTTCCGCACCGCGGACGAGGCGGTGGCCCAGAAGGAGGAGTTGGGCGATCGCCGCTTCCGACTCGAGGGCGATGTCGTCGACGGCAGTGTGGCCGCCGAGCCCGGCCTGGTTTCCTTCATGGTCACCTCCAAGGGCGTGAGCGTTCGCGTCCGCCACGAGGGGGATCCGCCGGAGTTGTTCCAGCCCGGCATCCCGGTGGTGCTGGAGGGGGCCTTCGACGGGGACACCTTCGCCAGCGACCGCATGTTGGTCAAACATTCCGAGACCTACATCGCCGAGTACCCCGACCGGGTGGCCCCGGCCGGCGCCGCTGGGTCGGCGGATGCGGAGGGTGAGCCGGCCGCCCGGACCGCTGGGGCGACCCCCGGCCGGCCCTTGGCTCCCCAGCCCCTGTTCGACCAGCCCTCGCCGTGAACGCCGCCCTGGGTGGGGCCGGCGTCACCCTGAGCCTGGTCGCCTGTGTTGCTGGCATCGCTGTTACCGGGGTGGGCCTGGGCCGCGGAGACCGGCGGTGGTTGCTTGCCGGCCGCCGCTACGTGTGGCTGGTGCTCGCCGGGGCCGTGCTGGCCACGGTGGCCATGGAGGCCGCCCTGATCAGCCACGACTTCTCCATCGCCTTCGTGGCCGACAACAACGCCCGGGACACCCCGCTGCTCTACACCATCACCGGAATGTGGTCGGCCCTGGAGGGGTCCATCCTTCTGTGGGCCCTGGTGCTGGCTGGCTACCTGGCCGCCATGATCTGGAGATTCCGCCACCGGGCCACCGATCCCTTGGTGGCCTGGGCCACCCTGGTTGCCCTGGCCGTGGCGCTGTTCTTTTTCGCCTTGATGGCCGGCCCGGCGGATCCGTTTCGCCTGGTCAGCGGGGCCATCCCCACCGATGGCACCGGCCCCAACCCGTTGTTGCAGAACCACCCCCTGGTGGCCTTCCACCCGCCCATGCTCTACCTGGGCTATGTCGGTTTCACCGTTCCCTTCGCCTTCGCCCTGGCCGCCCTGGTCACCGGCCGCCTGGGGGAGTCGTGGCTGGCCGAGACCCGCCGCTGGGCCCTGTTCGCCTGGGCCTTCCTGACCGCGGGAATCGTCCTGGGCGGGTGGTGGTCCTACGAGGTGCTGGGGTGGGGCGGGTACTGGGCCTGGGATCCGGTGGAGAACGCCTCCCTTCTGCCCTGGTTGACGGCCACCGCCTACCTCCATTCGGTGATGGCCCAGCAGCGCCGGGGCCTGCTGGCCGTCTGGAACCTGTCGCTGCTGGTGGCCACCTTCGCCTTGACCATCCTGGGCACCTTCCTGACCAGGTCGGGAGTTCTCGACTCGGTGCACGCCTTCAGCGAGTCCCAGGTCGGTCCGGCGCTGCTTGCGTTCTTCGCCGTCTCGGTGGCGGTGGCGGTGGGGCTGGTGGCGTGGCGGGGGGACCGGCTCCGGGCCCCGGGGTCGGTCGAGTCGCCCATTTCCCGGGAGGGAGCGTTCCTGGCCAACAACGTGGCCTTCGCCGGCTTCACCGTGGTCGTCCTTTTGGGCACCGTGTTTCCCCTTTTGGCCGAAGCCCTCAACGGCGAGCGATTGTCGGTCGGTAGCCCGTATTTCGACCGGATGACCCTGCCGCTCGGCCTCACGTTGTTGTTCCTTATGGCCGTGGCCCCGGCCCTGCCCTGGCGGCGGGCGGGTTCGGAGGTGATGCACCAACGTCTGTTCGGCCCGGCGTTGGCCGCGACGGTGGTGGTAGTGGCGGCGGTGGTGGCCGGCCGGCGCGGTGTCGGCCCGCTGCTGGGCTTCGGGCTTGCCACCTTCGCCGCCGGGTCAGCCGTTGGCCAGTTGGCCCGCTCGGCCCGGGCGGCCCGGCGGGGCGGCCATTCGGCCACCAGTGCCCTGCTGGGTCGCTCCGGCGGCGGGATGATCGTGCACCTGGGGGTGATCCTCATCGCCTTTGCCTTTTCCGCCGGGTCGGGAGACGGAGAGCGGCGCCAGTTCCGCCTGGCCCCGGGGCAGTCGGCCGAGGTGGAGGGCCACACCATCACCTACCTGGGTTTTCGCACCCAGGACCTCCCCAACCGACGGGCAACGGTGGCCCGGGTGCGGGTGGACGACGGCCGGGTGTTCGAACCGGCGCTCAGCCAGTTCCCGTTCGCCACCCAGGCCATCGGGACGCCATCGGTTAGGACCGGGGTCCTGGCCGACGTGTACCTGACCCTGGTGGCCGTCCCCGAGGGACCCGGCGGCGAGGCGGTGATCGGGGTCAACGTGGCGCCGCTGGTCACCTGGATCTGGGCCGGAGCCGGCGTGATGCTCATGGGCACCGCCCTGGCCGCCTGGCCCCGGGCGCGACGCCGGAGCGCGGCAGCGACCGCCCTGCCCGTCGACGAGGGGACCGGGTTGTCGGCGTCGGTGGACGAACGCACTGTGGACGAACGCACTGCCGAGGCGCCGGTGCCCACTGTTGGGGCACCGGCGGATCCTCACGCTGGGTCGGCCCCTGTCGATCCGCGGCCCGAAGCGGTGCCCGTCGGGGGTCCGGACCGATGAAGTGGCCTCCGCCGCCTCGCCTGGGGTGGCCGGTGTTGTTGGCGGTGGTCCTGGTGGCCCTGGTTGTCGGCGGCCGCCCGGCGGGCGGGCCCCGGACCTTGGAGGAACGGGTCCAGGAGGTGAGTGACCAGGTTCGCTGCCCCACGTGTCGGGGCCTGTCCGCCGCGGTCTCCGATGCCCCGGCGGCCGAGGCCATCCGCGAGGAGGTTCGCCGCCGGCTGGCCTCGGGAGAGTCCGAGGAAGCAGTGGTGGACTACCTGGTGGCGAGCTTCGGGCGGGACATCGTGTTGTTGCCCCCGGCTGAGGGCCCTGGACTGTTGGTGTGGTTGCTCCCTGCCGGCGGGGCGTTGGCCACAGTTGCGATTCTGGGCACCGTCGCTCTGCGCCGCCGCCGGCCCAGCTTGGAACCGACTGAGGCTGACCGGGCTCTGGTGGAAGCGGCCCGCGTCCGGAAGCCGCCTCGTGGTCAGGCGGCCGGGAACGCCCGGTCGTGAAGGCGTTGGAGGGGGAGGGGAGCCGCAGCGACCTGGAGGCGGAGCGAGACTTTCTGCTGGCATCTTTGGCCGATCTGGAGGCCGAGCGGGAGTCGGGAGAGATGGACGACGCCGGCTACCAGGTTCTCCACGATGACTACACGGCCCGGACGGCAAAGATTCTTCGTTCTCTGGCCGAGGCGGGCCACGACCAGGCGGGCCGTGATCGGGCGGGCCGTGATCGGGCGGGCCGTGATCGGGCGGGAAGGGCTGCGGTCGCACCAGCCATCGGAAGGTCGCGGCCAGGGGCTGGCCGGGTTCGGCAGGAATCGGTCGGCGGGAAAGGTTCCGAACTCACCGACGAACTCACCGACGAATTCACCGACGAGTTCACCGACGAGGGCGCCGACGCCGAGGACAGCGACGTGGGCCTGAGGGCCGGGTCGGCGGCACGAGGCCGGTCCCGGCGACGGTTGGTGGGGGGGTTGGTTGCCCTGGCGGTGATCGGCGGGCCGGTGGGGGCGGTTCTCACCCTGGCCACCCAGCGGGGCGCCGGCGACTCGTTGACCGGAACCCTGCCGGCCTCACCCGCGGTGGAAGGGGCCGCCTCCGGGGGCCAACTGGGGGAGGCCCTGGCTCTGGAGCGCCAAGGTGACGCGGTGGGGGCCCTGAAGCTTTACGACCAGATGCTGGCCGTCGACCCCGCCAACGCCGAGGCGCTGGCCTACCGGGGGTGGCTCCTCAAGCGGGCCGGCCTGGGCGACCGAGCGCTGGAGTCTCTCGATGCCGCCATCGCCGCCGACCCGGCCTTTGCCGACCCTCACTTTTTCCGGGGCATGCTCCTGTTCCAGGACCGGGAGGACCCGGCCGGTGCGGTGGTCTCCTTCCGGCGCTACCTGGATCTGGGGCCGGCCCCGGGAATGGGCGAAATGGTCGAGAACGTGCTGCGCCGAGCCGAGCAGGCTGCGGCCGGTGCCCCGGCCGCATCGGACCCCAACCAACCCGAATCGGCCCGCGCCCCGGCGGGTCCGGGATCGGGGCCAGGATGAGCGGCCCGGTAGAGCCTCGATGCCGCTCCGAGCATCATGACGACCCCGAGTATCACGAGGCATCGAGGAGGAGGATCACGATCAGGGCATGAGGTGATCCGCCTGGGGTATGCGTTCAACGTCGCCGACCGGATGGCGGCGACTCAATGGGGAGAGGAACGACGATGGAGATCGTAAGACTGGTTGTGTCCCTGGCCGTCTCGGGGATCCTGTTCGGGGCGCTGGGCCGCCTGGCCATACCCGGTCCGAACCCCATGTCCCTGCTGGCCACCATTCTGGCCGGGCTGGCCGGTGCGTTTCTGGGCACCCTGGTGGCCGGTCTGGTCGGCGCCGATCTGGCCGACGACCTGTTGATCTACTTCGCCCTCCAGGTGGCCGGCGCGGCCGTCGTCGTCTACGGGTTGAGCCGGCGGTCCGCCCGGGTCCGCTGAAACGTGAGAGGACGCCGCGATTGTCCTGACTATGGCAGTCGGGAGCGGATCCACGCCCCCTTGGACACCCATAGGCCCGCCGCCGTTCCTGCGACGGCGCCCAGAGCGGCCCACCAGTCCGCCCGCATGACACTCCACACTGCGGTAGCCAACGATCCGACAACCAGCACCACCATCGAAACAATGGCCAGCGCCACCCACCCGGTCCGCCTCGTCATCGCAGCGTCCATCGTCAAATTCGCTCCGATGTCGTCTGGCAGGCGGCTGAACATCGGCCCCTCCTGGGGCAGTCGCCTTGAAGGGAAGGTCCCTCGGGCACTGCGTCCTAGGCACTTTTCGGCGGTCGTCAGCGAGACCTTTGATCGGGCCGACCGCCTCGCCCACTACGGCCGGTGAGGGACGAGGCCAGCATTCTCCATGCCGACCTGGATGCGTTTTTCGCGTCCGTGGAACAGAGGGATGATCCCCGGCTTCGGAAGCGCCCGGTGCTGGTCGGCGGCGGGGTGGTGCTGGCCGCGTCCTATGAGGCCAAGGCGGCCGGGGTCCGGACACCCATGGGGGTGGCGGCGGCCCGGCGGATCTGTCCGGCGGCGGTCGTGGTGCCGCCTCGCATGGCGGCCTATCAACAAGCCAGCCGGGAAGTCTTTGCCGTGTTCGAGTCCACCACGCCGCTGGTGGAACCGCTCAGTATCGACGAGGCCTTCCTCGATGTGGGCGGGCTTCGCCGGATAGCGGGTTCACCGACCCAGGTGGCCATCCGGCTGAGGGAACGGGTGCGGGCCGAGGTGGGACTGTCCATAACCGTAGGGGGCGCCACCACAAAGTTCCTGGCCAAGGTGGCCAGCACCGAGGCGAAGCCTGACGGGCTTTTGGTCATCCCCGTTGGCGGGGAAACGGCGTTCCTGGGGCCGTTGCCAGTGGATCGACTCTGGGGGGTGGGCCCGGCCACCGCTCGGAGGCTCACCTCGCTGGGCCTACGGACGGTGGCCCAGGTGGCGGCGGCGGGGGAGGAGGTGCTGGTCGGGTTGCTGGGCTCAGCCCAGGGCCGACACCTCTGTGATCTGGCGGCCAACCGGGACCCGAGGCCGGTCGAAACTCACCGTCTGCGAAAGTCGGTGGGTGCCCAGCGGGCGCTGTCCCCGGCGGTTGGTGACCCGGATCAAGCCGATGTTCACCTGATCGCCCTGGCCGACACCGTGGCCGGGCGTTTGCGGGCGGGCGGACACCGGGGGCGCACCGTCAGCCTGGCCCTGCGGTTCGAGGACTTCCGCCGGATCACCCGGTCGACCACCTTGCGCCGATCCACCGACTCCACCGCCGAAGTGCTGGCCGCGGCCCGGGGGCTGATAACTCCGGCATGGGCGGGGGTGGCCCGGGGTCGGCGGCTGACTCTGGTGGGACTGTCGGTGGCCGGCCTGGATGCGCCGGCGGCCATGTTCTCGGGCCGGCCGTCTCCCAGCGAGCCATGGGGGCGGGCCACTGAAGCGGGCTCGGGGTCTCCGACGGCAGCATCGACCGAGGCGATGGTCATCTCGCACGTGGCCGCGCAACTGGGATTGGACCTGGGGGCGGGCTTTGGAGACTCCAACGAAGATAACGGGGAGCAACAACATCTGGACCGGGCGCTAGACGAGGTCCGGGCCCGCTTCGGCCCACGCTCGATCCAGCGGGCCGTCCTCATGAGGCCGGCCGCCGCAGTGGCCAGCATGCCCACGCCAGAGGCCGCCGGACGCCGGCCGCTGGCCGATCCTCGTGAACTTTCAGTTCTCGGCGAAGCTTGGACGGGACCATCCACCGCCGAACCGCCTATCGGTGCTTCTCTTGAGCCAAGCGCAAATGGCGCGTCAGAGGAGTCCCATGCGCCGCTGCATTCGACTTGCCCAAAGCGTTTTCGTCGCCGCCCTAATGACTATTGCGACTGAAGTTCCTGCAGTGTTTGCCGCCGAACCACACACTTTCGCCTATACCGGCAGCGTGCAGGAATGGGTGGTACCTCCGAACGTGACCAGAGTCGTGGTCGATGCCCTGGGTGCTCAAGGAGGTGCCGACGGCGGAAGGGGAGGAAGGACCCGAGCCAGTATCTCCGTCACGCCGGGCGAGATGCTTCGCATCGCCGTAGGCGGGAAGCCGAAGGGCTCCCTCGGGGGGTTCAATGGCGGCGGAGGCCGAGGGGCCCCATCTCCCGGTGGGCGGGGGGGGCGGAGGTGGTGGCAGTGACGTGCGCAGAGGGAGTGACTCCGCCGATGGCCGATTGGTCGTTGCCGGCGGCGGGGGGGAGGGCCGGGTGGCGCTGGGGGTAAGACGGCGGGTGAAGCGGGAGCTGCTGGTGGGAGCCCCAGTGGTGGGGGAGGTCGCGGCGGAACACCGACTGGGGGAGGATTGGGCGGGGCTGACACTGGTCCGGGTAATGCCGGGGCGGATGGGCGCATCGCGGCGGGAGGAAGCGGCGGAACAGGAGCAACCAACGTTGGTCCCCATGGAAGCGGTGGTGGTGGCGGTTACTTTGGAGGAGGTGGTGGTGGCGGTGGCGGCTGGCTCGGGGGCCAGATGTTGGCTTTCAGCGGTGGAGGTGGTGGTGGTTCCAGTTTCGCGGTTGCCACGGCTACTGCGGTCCTCCATGAGCGGGGCTCCCGAGAGGGACATGGGCAGGTGTCCATCACTCCGATTGCCACCGCTCGCGTTGACCTCTTCTTGGCTATTTCACCTGACGATAATTCGGACGCGATACCATGCATTCGATTCGAACACTCGAACGAAATTCGGTATACGTGTCGCCGAATCAATCAAGGGATATTTTCGGTACTGGATTCAGAAGTTGAGGCCGCGCAGTATTTGGCGGCCGGTGACGTATCCGGAGGTGCAAGCCATGTCCTCTATGCTGGCGATAGAATTTATGAGGGTTGTACGCTACATATCTCTGTGTGGAGTTGCAGCACTTCGTATACCGATCCCGATCGTTACGTCATCAGAATGGGCGATAACCAGGCTACGTACTACGCGGGGTCTCTACGGGATTGGGCGACCGACGATGCAAACGTCGTTTTCTGCCTTTTAGCGATCTACGAAGCCGCAACAGCTCAAGCAACGACCGAAGGAGTAGCTGATCGGTGCTCGTTCCTTCTCGAACTGTCCTGATGAAAGTCAGGGCACAGTCATGACAAAGCGCCAACGCGGCTGGGTTCTAGCAGTCACGGCAACTGGACTAGTGGTGACCCTTTTTGGATGCAATTCTTGGGCGGAAACGGCCGTGGAAGCTCAGGCCACGGAGGCCCGGATGCGGTTAGCGCGGGTTTTGCCGACCGTTCAACCGCCTGCGTTATTGCTAGCTCCGATCGATCCGCTCCCCCAAGATATAGCTCGAAATCTAAGATTCGTAGCGGGCCGGGAAAACTATATCGAAGTAGTCCTTGAGTTTTCAAGGTTATGGCAGTCCCGATGCGTGAGCGGCAAAGTTGACAAAGCCAGCGGCTCCGTGGAGGTGGAAACATTGATTTGCCGCCGGCGCTAGCTAGCTATCCTCCCCGAGATGGGCCCAGGATTGACCACTAGCTAGCTAGCTAGCTAGCTAGCTAGCACATGCTTCGTTTGGCCAACCAATGACTCGGGGAATTAGCCCAGTTGGCTTACGCAGGTGCAGTTGTCGGTGGGCATCTTGCACGAGTCGCAGGCGATTCGGCCTTCGTGGCTGTCGATGTGCACACCGGAGCCGCAGAGAGCGCAGATGGAACCGGTGAGCAGGTCGAGGATCTTGGTCACAGTGGGGTGTCTCCTGGCGTCGAGGTGGTCCGGCTGGGCCGCAGGCAACATCGGCCTGATTCAGTATCCGGGGCCAGCGGGCTTCCCGCCACACAAATTCATCGCGATGTGTGCATAGGTCGCCCCGCCCGGCTTACCGGTAGGAGGCGAGCAGGGATTTCGCCTCGACGGGGCTGGCCGAGACGTTGCATGCTCGGGCCATGAAGATCCCCCGCCCATCTGGGCCCCGGCCGTCAGGCCCCCGCCCATCGCCTGGGCTGAGGCCACCAACCGGGGTGGCCAACGTCAGTGGGCCGGTGGTCTCCGATGGGTCCCGGCCCCATGTGGTCATCGTCGGCGGAGGTTTCGGCGGCCTGGCCTGCGCCCGGGCCCTGGAGGGTTGGCCGGTGAGGGTGACGCTGATCGACGCCCGGAACTACCACCTGTTCACACCGTTGCTCTACCAGGTGGCCACGGGACTATTGAACCCGTCGGACATCGCCTATCCGTTCCGGTCCCGGTTCCGGCGGTCGCCCAACGTCCGCTTCCGCCAGGCCCGGGTGGCCAGGATCGACCAGGGCGCCAAGACCCTCCACACCCAGGAGGGCGAGGCCGTCGCCTACGACTATCTGGTCTTGGCCACTGGCAGCACCAACAACTACTTCGGGGACAAGGATCTGGCCGCGTTCACCCTGGGCATGAAGTCCCTGGAGGAGGCTCTGCGGCTTCGCAACCACGTTTTGTCCTGTTTGGAGGCGGCGGCCCAGGCCACCGATCCGCTCGAGCAGCGCCGGCTTCTCACCTTCGTGGTGGTCGGGGGGGGTCCTACCGGGGTGGAGTACGCCGGGGCCCTGGGCGAGTTGCTGCACCTGGTGGTGGGGGACGAGTTCCCCGAACTCGACTTCGGTCTGGCCCGGATACTGGTCATCGAAGGCCAGGACCGCCTGCTCGCGGCCATGGCTCCCCGACTGGGTCGCTATGCCGCACGGACCCTGGCCCGCCGGGGAATCGAGGTTCAGACCGGCCTCCTGGTCAAAAAGGTCACCCCCGAGTCAGTGGTTCTCTCCGACGGCCAGAGCGTGCCCACCCGCACCGTGGTCTGGTCCGCCGGGGTCCGGCCTGACCTGCCCGAAGCGGCCGAGGGGGCGATGTCGGGGCGAGTCGCGGTGGATGAGAACTTTGCCATCGCCGGTTGGCCGGGCGCCTTTGCCATTGGCGACGCCGCCGCCGTCGAGCACGAAGGGGCCATCCTGCCCATGCTCAGCGCCCCGGCCATGCAAGGGGGCCGGCACGTGGCCGCGGTCATCCGGGCCGAGACCCAACCCGGGGACCCGCCGCCGCCGCCGTTTCGCTACAAGGACAAGGGCACCATGGCCACCATCGGTCGAAACGCCGCAGTCAGCCAGGTCGGACGCCTGCACCTCACCGGGTTTGTCGGATGGGTGGCCTGGTTGGCTGTGCACCTCTACTACCTGGTGGGCTTCCGCAACCGAGCGGTGGTTTTGTCCACCTGGGGCTTCAACTACTTCCATCGGGAACGACCGATTCGCATTATCGCCCGGGCCGACGATCACTTGGGGGAGTAGTCGGTGGCCCATGGGCGGCGCTACCCGGCGGCATTGGTGGAAACAGGGCGCCAGCGGCGGCGGAAAGCCGTAGCCTGGCGGAGTAATGGATTGGCTACCCGACGCTCCTGCGCTGGTGTTGGTAGCTCTCACCCTGGCGTCGGCGCTGCTGGTCATCGAGGCTGCCCTGCCCACGGTCGGGTTGGCCGGACTTTCCGGCCTGAGCCTTCTACTGGTGGCGCTGTTGGCCGCCGCCCGGGGCTCGGATCCCTGGTGGCCGCTGATCCTGGTGGGGGCGGCTGTGTGCGTGTGGACCTTTGGCCTGCTCACCCGCAGTTCGTCGGTGAACCTTCAGGCGGTGGCCATGGTCTGCTTCGCCCTGGGGTCGGTCAGCTACGGAATCCTGGCCGCCGACGTCCCCACCGTGGCCCTGGCGGTGGCCGGGTCTGTGGCCCTGCCACTGGGCTACTGGCCCCTGCTGGCGGCCAGCAATCGGCTCATGTCCGCCCCCGCCCAGACGGGCATGGAGGCCCTGGTGGGACGGGCGGGAACGGTGAGTTCGTGGTCCAAGGGCCGCGGTTCGGTGCGGGTGGACGGATCTTTGTGGAACGCCCGCAGCCGCTCGGCTCTGGAGCCGGGCGCCGAGGTGGTGGTGACCGGCCATCGGGAGATGTGGGTGGACGTGGACCCGGCGCCCGACGGACAGTGGGGTTGAAACCCGGTCGACCACATCTGGTCGCCGGTTCGATGATGTCGGTTCGATGTGATGTCGGTTCGATGATGTTGGTGTCGTGTTCGTTCAGACGAGGAGGTGGGCCGTGGAGGGTGCCGTAGGTACGTTTTTCATCCTGTTGATCCTGGTGGGGGTGTTCCTGGCCGCATCGCTCAAGATCGTCCAGGAGTACGAGCGGGGGGTGATCTTCCGCCTGGGCCGGTGTGTGGGGGCCAAGGGCCCGGGCATCTTCTTCGTCATCCCCATCATCGACAAAATTGTCCGAACCAACCTTCAGGTGGTGGCCGTACCGGTGGCGTCCCAGCAGGTGATCACCAGGGACAACGTCACCGCCACCGTGGATGCGGTGGCCTTCTTCCAGGTCATCGACCCGGCGGCGTCGGTCGTTCGGGTTCGGGACTGGTACTCGTCGTCCCAGCTCGTGGCCCAGACCACCCTGCGCTCCACGGTGGGTCGTCACGAATTGGATCAACTTCTTTCCGAGCGGGACCGTATCGACGCCGAGTTGCAATTGGCCCTCGACGCCCAGACCGAGCCGTGGGGGGTCAAGGTCCACCGCGTGGAGATCCGCGACGTTGGACTTCCCGAGCAGATGCAGCGGGCCATGGCGCGCCAGGCCGAAGCCGAACGGGAACGGCGAGCCAAGATCATTGCCGCCGAGGGCGAGTTGCAGGCCTCGAAGTCCCTGGCCGCCGCAGCCATGACCATCGCCGCCTCTCCAGGGGCGCTGCAGTTGCGCCAACTCCAGACCATGGCGGAGATCTCGGCCGAGAACAGTTCCACCATCATCTTCCCCATCCCGGTGGAACTGCTCGATGCTTTTCGCCGGGTGGCCGACGTGGTCAGCCCGGCGCCTGCGCCTTCGGTCGCCCCCACACCGCCACCTCCGGCCCACCCGGAACCGCCGCCGGGAGGACCCCCCACTCTCCGGTCGGTGGAATGACCCACGGGTCACCGGCCCGTTGATGGCCGCCGGCCAGCGGGCGGTCCCAGCGGCGGGATGGCGGGCTGGGGCAAGGTCGAATCGTCGGCCGGGGGCGTCCGGTGGCCTCAGATGTCGGAAACCATCCCGGGGGTTCCCATATCCACTTCGGAGCCCAGGCGCAGCTTGCTGGCCCGGCCGGCGGCGTCCAGGTCGAAGACCACCCGCTGGCCCTGCCGGAGCATGCGGAAGACCGACCCGGCCAGTGCGCCGGGAGCCATTTCGTATTCGGTCCGGGTCCGGTCGGCCAGAATGACGCCCTCGCCGGTTCCCGGGTCGTAACCCTTGACCACTCCCTGCACCGGACCTCCCATACACACCCAATCGGCCCCGCACCCCCACACGGAGGTCCGTTCCCCATCGGGTGATGGGGGTGGCGGGAGGCTACCGGAGTCGGTGTTGTTGGCCTCGCTCGCCGCCCGGCTGCCGTCGGCGCCGGCGGGTACGGGCCAGATCTGGGTGGGTGACGACGCCGCAGTCGTCGCTCCGCCACCCGGCCCCCTTCTTCTGGCCGCGGATGTGGTGGTGGCTGGCGTGCATGCAGACCTGGCCTTTTGCGGTCTTGACGACCTCGGATGGAAAGCCATGGCGGTCAACGCGAGCGATATGGCCGCGATGGGGGGAACTCCAACCCACGCCCTGATCAGCATCAGTGGAGAACTGACCTCGGCCGGCCTGGACCGGCTCTACGACGGCATCTCTGCCGCAGCCGAGGAGTACCGGTGCCCGGTGGTGGGTGGAGATCTCTCCGGTGGTTCCGGGCTGGTGGTGAGCGTGGCCATGACCGGCGACGGTTCCGGGCCCGGCCAACCCGTGTCCCGCTCTGGTGCCCGGCCGGGCGACATCGTCTGGGTCACCGGCCCCCTCGGTGCCTCGGCCGCCGGCCTGGCTCTGCTGGCAGCGGGGCGGGCGGCGGAGGCGCCCCATCTGGCCCAGGCCCATCGGCGCCCGCGGGCCCTGGTTGCCCACGGACGAGCGGCCCGGGCGGGTGGGGCCTCAGCCATGATCGACGTCTCCGACGGCCTGGCCCTGGACCTGAGGCGGCTGGCCGTCGCCTCGGAGGTGGACGTGCTCCTGGATCGGGTGCCGGTGGCACCTGGGGTGGAACTGGCCGGCGCGGACCCGGAGAACTTCGCCCTCGCTGGGGGCGAGGACTACCAATTGGTCTTCGCCGGACCCGATCGCGACGCCATGGCTGCCGCCTTCTCTGCAGCCGGTTTGGACCAACCGATCGAGATTGGCCGGTGCCGCCCGGGGGTCGGCGAGGTGTGCTTGCGGGGCCAGCCCCTCGATCCAGTGGGTTGGCAGCATCGGTGGTAAGGGCCGGCCGGCCGTGTCCGCGGCACCCGCCCGCACGGCTTCGAACTCGATTACCTCGGCCCCTCCGGCTCGGTCCGCTGGCTTCGGCCCCGACCGCTCAGCCCGACGGCTTCGGTCCCCCCAGCGACGGGACACAGGAGGCGGGGCGGTGATGGAATCGCTTCTCGGGGAACCGTCGATGGGGCTGTCTGGCGCGGGTCAGATCCCGCGGGTGGCACTGACCGTGGCAGGGACGGACTCCTCGGGAGGGGCCGGGGTGACGGCCGACTGCGCCACCTTCATCGCCCACGGCCTGTGGCCGGCCGTGGCGGTGACGGCGGTGACCGCTCAGAACACGCTGGGCGTGGGTGCCTGGGAAGCCACGACGCCGGAGATGGTCCGGGCCCAGATGTTGGCGGTGGCCGTCGACGTGGAGGTCGCCGCCCTCAAAACCGGCATGTTGGCCTCGGCGCAGACCGTGGCTTCGGTGGCCGAGACGGTGGCCGAGTTGGGCCTTGGGCCCCTCGTGGTCGACCCCGTGTGGGCCACCAGCCGGGGTCAGGCCCTCAACACCCCAGGCACCAGAGCGGCGAACTCCGATCCGCCGGCAGATTTGGTCGAAGCCCTTCTTCGTTGGCTGATCCCGCTGGCCAAAGTGGTGACCCCCAACCTGGCCGAAGCGGCGGCGCTGTCGGGCCGGACCATCGGCGGTCGGTCGGACATGGTTGCCGCCGCGGCGATGATTCTGGAGGCCGGGGCGGCCGCGGTGATGATCACGGGTGGCCATCTGGCCGGTGATCGCAGCCCGGATCTGGTGATGACCGGCGATGGGACGCCGGCTTGGCTGGAGGGTCCCCGGTTGACCACGGCCAACACCCACGGCACCGGCTGCGTCCTGTCGGCCGCCCTGTGCGCGGGCCTCGCCCAGGGCCTCGACGTCCTCGACGCCGCCCGCCAGGCCAAGGGCTTCGTCACCCGGGCGATCACAGGATCCCTGAGCCTGGGCATGGGCCCGGGCCCGGTCGATCCCCGGCCCCGGGTTTCATAGGACCTCCTCCGGCGGAGAGCAGGAGGCAACTACAGCGCCAGAACCTCGTGGGCGCCCTCCACGGTCAGACCGGGCTGCGGCCCGCCGCCGACCACGTGAATGCCGCCCTCGAGTCGGCCGGCGGCCAGGCCATGGCGGGGCACCGTCAGGGACGCGGCCACGAACCAACCCCGCAATCCCAGGCATTCCACCTCGGCCACCGTGCCCGACGGGGTCTCGCCCCCGGCCACGCACAGCCGATTTCCTCCCACCACGGCAATCCCACTTCTGGCCCGGGTAAGGGCCGCCTCCGCCCTCCAGGACGCCTCACCCGGGGCCCAGGACTCAACCGTTGGCACGTTGGACTCCAGCGAGTCGGTTCTGCCAGCAACCGCGTAGACCCGGTCGCCCAGGGTGGCTGCCCCCAGATGGTCGCGAGCCTGGGTCATGGGCGGGCCCGGTTTCCACCGGCCCGAACCGATGGTCAAGGTCTCGGTGGTGGTGCTCGCCGGGCCGCCGGGGGGCGTCCCCCCCAGGGCCACCAGTACATCGCCCAGGGCCGCCAGGCCCAGGCCCCCCCGGGCCGTGCCCATGGCCGGCTCGGACCGCCAAGCCGGCTCGGCTCCGCCAAGGCTCCATACGTCAGCCTTGGCCACCCACCGGTCACCGGCGCCGCCCTCGTATCCCCCGGCCAGCCACAACCGCCCGCCGGCTGCGGCCAGGCCGACGTGATGGCGGGCGGTGGGCAATGGGGGCAACGGGGTCCAAGCCGCAGATCCCGGGTCGTAGGAATGAACCAGATCGCTGGCCTGGCCCCGTTCGTCCAGCCCTCCCACCACCACCAGGCGGCCATCGAGCACTGCCCCTGCCACCTCGGTCCGCGGCACCGGCAGTGGGGTCTCGGCGACCGACGACGGAAGCCCCCTCCCCGGATCGATCACCCCCGGCCCCGGGCCCGGGCCCGGTTGGGAGGGCGCCGGCCCGGCACACCCGGCGGCGGTCAGCACGCCGCTCAGAACCACTGCCCAGCCGCGTATGCCCCGGCCGAAGGTCGACGGGCGGGCCGGCGTCGGGAGCATCAAGGCGTTGCCTTTCGGTGATCGAGTGGTGGGTCAGTCGAGCCTTCGTCGGACCCCGGGTGGTGGCTGGTGTTGGGGAACCCCAACCAGGTGGCAACCAGCCCTCGTGGCCGACGCCCACCTACATCACTGGTGTAAGTTTAGGCGTGCGTCGCTTCCAGATGATGATCGACGATGAGCTCGACGGGGCGCTGGAGTCGCGAGCAGCGCAGGAGGGTGTTTCCAAAGCCGAACTGCTTCGCGAGTACGCCCGCGAGCGGCTCCTGGGGCAGCCGCTCGTTGCCACCGATCCAGTCTGGGCATTGATGGGCAGCGTGAGCGGCCCGGATGACTACTCGGATTTGGCCGGCCCGGTGTCGGAGAACGTCAACGAAGCTTTGTACGGCCGTTGATATTCGTCGACACCTCCTTTTGGTACGCCTACGCCGTCAGCGGTGACCCTCAAAGCACCAGCGCGGCCGCCCTGTTGGCCCGGTACGGGCCTCGGCGCCAGTTGATCACCTCCGATCGCGTCTGCGAGGAGACCTGGACCCTGCTCGCGCGACGTCAAGGGCACCGGGCGGCGGTGGCATTCGCTGACGCCATCCGATCGCCCGAGACTCACGTGCGTACTCGCCAGGTGGACCGAGATTCGGCCGAGAAGGCATGGGCATGGCTACGACGGCGTGACGACCGGGAGTTCTCCTTTGTTGACGCCAGCAGCTTCGCCATGATGACGTCGCTGGGCATTACCGAAGCGCTGGCCTTTGACGGGGATTTCAGCGCCGCCGGGTTCGTGGAGCTACGGCACTAGCACTAGCAGGCTCAAACTAAGAGAACATCGTGCGTGGACTTGGCTGCGGTGATTCTGGAGGGGGGAGGTAGTGTCCGGAGCGGAATGGCGACGCTCACTTCCCTGGACCAGGGCGGGCTGCGTTTGGCCATGGTCGGGTTTCGAGACCTTCTCCGGCTCAATCGGGAGCGCCTCAACCGGCTGAACGTATATCCGGTGCCCGATGGGGACACCGGAACCAACATGACCCTCACCCTTGATTCGGTGGTGGCGGAGTTGGAGTCGGCGCCACTGGGTTTGCCCGAGACCTGCGAAGCCATCAGCCGGGGTTCGCTCATGGGGGCCCGGGGAAACTCGGGGATCATCGTCTCCCAGATCCTGCGCGGCCTGTGCGAGTCCCTGGCCCGCTCCCCCCAGGCGATCTTGGCGGGTGAGCCCGGCGTCGACGGTCCCGCCTTGGCCCTGGCCCTTCGGGCCGCCAGCGATGCCGCCTATCGGGCGGTGATGACCCCGGTGGAGGGCACCATCCTCACCGTGGTGAGGGCCGCGGCCGATTCGGCCTCGGAGGCCGCGGCCGAGGGGGCCACCCTGACCGGGGTGGTGGAGCGGTCCCGCCTGGGAGCCGGGCGGGCCCTGGCCCGGACCCCGGAGTTGCTGCCGGTGCTGGCCCAGGCCGGCGTGGTCGATTCCGGCGGATCTGGCCTGGTGCTTTTGCTCGATGCTCTATCGGCGGTGATCTCGGGGACCGAGGTGCTGGCGGCGGGAACTCTCGACGGCTGGGTGGCGGGGAGCGAGGCGGCGGCCGCTGCTGGTCCCTTCGTTCCCAGCCAGGGCGCCGACTCCCATAGCGAGGCAACGACCGGGAGTGGCGGGGAGGGCTCGGGTCCCCGTTTCGAGGTGATGTATCTGCTCGACGCGCCCGATCAGCGAATCGACGAACTCAAAGCCACCTGGTCGACCCTGGGGGACTCCATCGTGGTGGTCGGCGGCGGCGGCCTCTGGAACTGTCACGTCCATACCGACGAGATCGGACCGGCCATCGAGGCGGGGATTGCCATCGGCCGTCCCAGCCGGATCCGGGTCGAGGATCTGGCCGGTCAGGTGGCGGAGGAGGCGTGGGTGCGCGAGCACATGGCCTCGGGTGCCCACAGCCGAACGGGTGACGGCCGAACGGGTGACAGCCGAACGGGTGACGGCCGAACGGGTGACAGTCATGGTGACGTGGCCGGATTCCACGCATCCCGGCTGCCGACCGTGGTCGCTGACCGTCCCCTTCCCCCGGCCATGGGCGAGGTGTCGAGGATCGCCTGTGCCGTGGTGGCCGTGGCCGCAGGGGACGCGGTGGGTCCCGCCCTTCGGGACCTGGGGGTCTCGGTGGTGGTGACCGGAGGTCAAACCATGAACCCGTCCACCCGGGAGATCCTCGCCGCCGTCGAGTCCACCGGCGCCCCCGGGGTCATCATCCTGCCCAACAACCGCAACGTGGTGGGTACAGCCGAGGCGGTCCCGGCCCTGGCCAGCATCGACGTCGGGGTGGTGCCCACCCGAACCCTGGTGGAAGCTCTAGCCGCCCTGTTGGTCTTTGATCCAGGTGCAGGAGCCGAGGAGAACCACCGGTCGATGACGGCGGCGGCCCGCTCGGTGGTGGCGGGCGAGGTACTCCGGGCCGTCCGCGCCGCCAACCTCGACGCGGGCGCCGTCCGGGCGGGGGACTACCTGGGTTTCAAAGGCGGCGACGTGAAGGTGGTCGACGCCGATCTGGCCGAGGCCACCTGCCGGCTGGCCGAGGAACTGCTCGACCCCGGCCACGGGCTGCTCACGGTCGTCACGGGTTCGGGGTCCACCGCCGAGGCCACCGCCGCCTTGGAGTCATGGTTGGAGCGGGTGCACCCGGGGGTGGAGATGGAAGTTCACGCCTGGGGCTTCCCCCACGCCGCCTACGTACTGGGTGCCGAATAGCCCCGTCCCGGCCGCAATGGCCGGGAAGCGCTTTAGGCTCGGCGCGGCCCTGATTCGGGCCTGGTGACGGCCGAGCCGTTGGCCCCGGCCGGGCGGCGGCTGGCTCAGTTGGCCAGGATCGGTGTGGCCGAACTGGCCGGCATCGGACCCAAACGGGCGGCCGCGCTGGCCGAGGCGGGCGTGGAAACGGTGGCAGACCTCATCAGCCTCTACCCCCGGCGCTACGTGGACCGGACCCGCCAAGCGTCGGTGGCTGACCTGGAACCCGGCCAGGAAGCCCTGCTGGTCGTCACCGTGAAGCGGGTGGAGACCCGTCGCACCCGCAATCGGCGGGTGATGGTCGAGGTGGACGCTTTCGATGGAACCGGCTACCTGCGGGCGGTGTTCTTCAACCAGGCGTGGAGGGCCCGCCAGCTTTCGCCGGGAATACAAGCGGTCGTGTTCGGCAAGCTGGAGCGTTTCCGGGGACGCCATCAGATGACCAACCCCGTGGTGGATCTGATCGGCGATCGCACCGGGAGGATCATTCCGGTCTATCCCCTTTCGGAGCGGTCAGGCCTGGCCAGTTGGGAGTTGGCCGCGGCGGTGACCGAGGCCCTGGAACGGGCCGGCCCGTTCGCCGACCCCCTGCCCGAGCGGTGGCGAAAGGAGTTGGACCTGGTCACCCGGACGGCGGCGGTGAACCAGATCCACGCTCCCGACTCCATGGCCGCCGCCGTTGTCGCCCGCCGCCGGTTGGTCCTCGATGAGCTTTTGCGGCTGCAACTCGCCCTGGTCCTGCGTAAGAAGGCGGCGGAGCGCCAAGCCCGGGGTATCCGCCATGAGGTGCCGTCGCCGCTGGTGGAGGCCTTTCATCGGCGCCTCCCCTTCCCCTTGACCGGGGCCCAGACCAGGGCCATTGCCGACATCAACGCCGATCTGGCCGGCCCGCATCCCATGCACCGGCTGCTCCAGGGCGACGTGGGAGCGGGCAAGACCCTGGTGGCGGTGTCGGCCCTTCTGGTCGCCGTGGCCGGGGGATATCAGGGGGCGCTCATGGCCCCCACCGAGGTTCTGGCCGAGCAGCACGCCCTGGGTATCCGGCCGTTGCTGGCCGGGTTCGATCTGGACGATGCCGGACGCCTGGGCGGCCGCCGCCCGCTTTCGGTGGGCCTGCTGACGAGCCGGACGGCGGCGGCGGAGCGGCGGCGTCTCCTGGCCGACGTGGCCTCGGGGGCCTGTGACCTACTGATTGGGACCCATGCGCTGATATCAGACGGAGTGGAGTTCGCTTCGCTGGGGGTGGTCGTGGTGGACGAGCAGCATCGCTTCGGAGTGGACCAGCGCGCCGCACTACGGGCCAAGGGAGCCGACCCCGATGTCCTGGTCATGACCGCCACCCCCATTCCCCGCACCGCGGCCATGACCGTTTACGGGGACCTGGACGTGACCGTGCTCGACGAGTTGCCACCGGGTCGCACCCCAATCGTCACCAAGTGGCTCCGGCCTCCCGCCGCCGATCCGGCCGATCCGGCCGCCCCGGCCGCCCCGGCCGCACCGGCCGGGCAGATGCAGTTGGAGGACTGGGCGGCGGAGGCCTATGCCAAGGTGGCCGAGGAGGTGGCAGCCGGCCACCAGGCCTTTGTGGTCTGCCCATTGGTGGAGGGATCGGTCCGGGTGGAGGCAGCCTCGGCCACCGGGGAGTGGGAGTGGCTGTCGGCCCAGGTGTGGCCGGCGCTGCGAGTGGGCCTGCTCCATGGCCAGTTGGCCCCCTCGGCGCGAGAGGCGGTGATGGACACCTTCCGGCGGGGCGAGTTGGACGTTCTGGTGGCCACCACGGTGATCGAGGTCGGGGTGGACGTTCCCAACGCCACCGTCATGGTCATCACCGACTCCGACCGGTTCGGCATGGCTCAGTTGCACCAGTTGCGCGGTCGGGTGGGCCGGGGTGTTTCCACGTCATGGTGTTATCTGCTGAGCCGGTCGACCACGCCGGAGGCGGCGGCCCGGCTGGCCGCGTTGGAGTCCACCACCGATGGGTTCGCGCTAGCCGAGGT
Source organism: Acidimicrobiales bacterium (assembly GCA_052390275.1). GTDB lineage: Bacteria > Actinomycetota > Acidimicrobiia > Acidimicrobiales > AC-14 > JBQTHD01. Next base: position 58,094 of record JBQTHD010000023.1, read on the forward strand.
CGACCTGGATCTGCGGGGCGAGGGAACCGTGCTGGGAACCCGCCAGAAGGGCCGCAACGACCTGAAATTGGCCTCGCTGCGAAGAGACGCCGAATGGGTGGCCCGGGCCCGGACCGTTGCTTTCGACATCGTCAACGCTGATCCCGGCCTTGAGCGTCATCCGCTGCTGAAGGAAGAACTGGGGCTGCTTTTGGACCCCGGCGAGGCCGAGTACCTGTTCCGCAGTTGACGCCACTTAGGGCTTGCCCAATGTTCGGAGCACCGTTTCGGCTGAGACTCGCTGCCAGATGTTGTGGGCCCCGGGGATGGTTGTCACGCTGACGTGGGGACCCTTGACCCGGGGCGGCCCGACGATCTCGTCGCTGCCGGCGGCGATGACGCGGTAGTCGAACTTCGCCTTGGTGGGTATCACGGCGCCGGTGGGCACGGCGCCAGCGGTGGCCTGGCGCAACCAGGGGGTGGACCAGGTGGTGACCGGGACGATCCCCACCGCCCGACCGATCCTTTGGGGATTCCGCTCGGCCCAGTTCATCAGAGCGGCTCCACCCATGCTCAGCGCCACAACCCGCACAGGCCGACCCGGGGAGTACCGATCCGCCAGCCGGTTCAACTCGCTCACCGCGCAGCCCGAGCCCCAGTTGAGCGGGCCACACAGGTCGGACATGACCACCGACCACCCGGCCGCGGCGAGGGCTTCCAGCAGGTCGAGCCGCAGCGGTCGGGCCACCGTTTCGTTGGCCGCGTGCAGGTAGATGACCACGGGCCGCCCACACCTGTCGTTCCACACCCGCAACCCGGCCGCAGCCGTGTCCCGGCACGGCTCGGTTGGTGCGGCTGCGGCAGCGGGCGTCGCGCCGGATCCCAGGGTCAGACCGCTGGCCAGGGCCAGGGCCACTACCGTCCGGCCCATGCGGGTGGTGGCGGGGTTGGCCAAAGGGCGCCGGTTGAAGGTTCCGGCGGGGCGCCGGATTCGACCGACGAGCGAGGTGGTACGCGAGGCGCTGATGTCGAGCCTGGGCAGCCTGGGGGCGATCGAAGGGGCCCGGGTCGTGGATCTTTTCGCCGGAAGTGGAGCGTTGGGCATCGAGGCGCTGTCCCGGGGGGCGGCCAGCGTGACGTTCGTGGACGCCGATCCAGCCGCCGCTGCCGTCATCCGGGAGAACCTGACCGCCACCGGTCTCACCGGGGGCACGGTAGTGCAAGCCGACGTGTTCCGGTTCTCCTCCAATCCCCGACAGAACGGCGGGCGGCCACCCCGCCCCGAAGCGGCACCGACGCGGGGGCGATCCACCGACGACCAACAGCGGGGCTTTGGGATCGATGGCGCCGGCGCCGGCGAGCCCTCGGGCCCGGCCCGCCGTCCGGGCGAGGCCTTCGACCTGGCCCTGGCCGACCCCCCCTACGACTTCGAGCGTTGGGCCGACCTGCTGGCAGTCATGCCCGCCCCCCTGGCCGCTTTGGAGTGGCGCCGAACCGTGCCGTCCATCGACGGCTGGGAAACCATCAGGACCCGCCACCACGGCGATAGCGTGTTCACCCTGGTCCGGCGGGTCGAGGCCGCAGTAGCTGCGTCTCCGCCGGCCGAGTCCGAATGTTCGGAGCCGACCCCCGAGGCGCCCCTGCCGTGTCCAACCCATCAGCCGACAACGCAGTCCTGATCAGAGCCCCAGATGGACGGCCGGAATCGGCCGCCCTCATTCCGGGATCCTTCGACCCGGTCACCAACGGACACCTCGACGTGATCGAACGAACCACCCGGGTCTTCGATCGGGTGGTGGTGGCGGCGGTGGCCAACCCAACCAAAACGACCCTGTTCAGCCTGGACGAGCGCGAGCAAATGCTGGCCGAGGCCACTGCCGGCTGGCCCAGCGTTTCCGTCGAAGCCTTCGACGGCCTTCTGGTGGACTTCGCCCGCAAGCGAGGCATCACCGCCATGGTCAAGGGTTTGAGGGCGGTCACCGACTTCGACTACGAGCTACAGATGGCTCAGCTCAACTATCGAATATCGGGCATCGAAACGTTATTCATGCCCACCACGCCCCAGCACTCGTTCCTGTCATCCAGCCTGGTTCGCGAGGTCGCCCGACTCGGAGGAGAGGTGTCGTTCATGGTTCCTGCCCACGTCGTCGGGCGTCTGGCCACCCGGATGGCGCCATGAGCGCCACCGATCGGGCCAGCGAAACCTATGAGGCTGAAGTCATTCTCCGTCGGGTTCTCGAAATCATCAACAATGCGCCCAAGATGCCGCTTTCGTCGACCATCCGTCTCGAACGCGACGAAGTGGTGGAGATGATCGAGGACGTGCTCGCCCGGATCCCGGAGGAGACCCGCCAGGCTCGGTGGCTGCTCAAGGAGCGGGATCAGTACCTGGCCACCGTGCAGAACGAGGCCGAGGAGATCCTGGAAGCGGCTCGGGAGCGGGCCGAGCGCATCGTCCAGCGGACCGAATTGGTGCGCAACGCGCAGCGTGAGGGCCGCCGGATTCTTGAAGAGGCCAATGGTGAATCCCGGCGGATGCGCCACGAGGCGGAGGACTACTGCGACCAACGCCTCGCCAGCTTCGAGATCGCCCTGGAGCGCATCGTCCAAGCGGTTGCCGCCGGCCGGGAGAAGCTTCGGGTGGCCCCCCTGCCGGAAGCGGTCCCGGGTGACCAGACCGCCGATCGCCCGGAGCCGGCGACCGGAGAGGTGTTCTTCGACCAGGACCAGTGGTAGCGGCGTCAGCCCGGCGTCCGGGCCGGACGCCTCGGGTTCGCTGAAGCCGGCCGCAGGGAAGCCGCTGTCGGCGACCCGCCTGCTCATCGCCGACCTCCTGGGTCGCCCCGGAGCCCGTCGGCGGGAGGAACTGACCGCGGTGGTCGGGCCCTTGGCCGTGACGTCCAGCCGACTGGAGCCGTCCGGGCGGGTGAAGGCTTCACTCCTGCTGGAGTGGGTGAGCGAGGGGATCCTGGTTTCCGGAGCGGTCGCCGCCGGATGGGAGGGGACCTGCCGTCGGTGCCTGGGCCGGGCGCGGGGGTCGCTGGACGTCCGGGTCACCGAGCTGTTCGAACCCACGCCCTCCGAGGGTGAGAGCTACCCCCTCGATCCGGACACCATCGACCTGGAACCCATGCTGCGCGACGCCGTCCTGCTGGAACTGCCTCTGGCCCCTTTGTGCGATCCCGATTGCCCCGGGCTGTGTTCGTCCTGCGGCTCCATCGGCGTCGGCTGCGGATGTCTCCAAGAGGACTTCGACCCCCGTTGGGCCCCGCTGGGAGGCCTGGAACTCGATGGCGTCGATATCGAGGCAGGAGATCGCCGGGGGCACCCCCGAGGGGATCCGCGAGGAGATCCCCCGGGAGATCCGCGAGGAGATCCGCGAGGAGATCCCCCAGGAGATCCCCCAGGAGATCCCCCAGGAGATATCGAGGGTCCGGAGAGCGATTAGGGTTTACGACCCGTGGCCGTTCCCAAGAAGAAGACGTCAAAAGCCAAGAGCCGCAGCCGGCGAGCCTCAAACTGGCGCCTGGCCGCACCGGCTCGCAGTCTGTGTCCCAACTGCGGCGTGGCCAAGCTGCCCCATGTGGTTTGCTCCAACTGCGGTTGGTACAAGGGCCGCCAGGCGCTCGAGGTTGCCTGACCGTCTGATTGGTGGCTTCGGCCGGCGGGGGCGCCGGTGACCAGCCCCCCCAGCCCGACTCTGCCCATTGCTGTCGACGTGATGGGAGCGGACAAGGGTCCGCTGGAGATGGTGGCCGGAGCTCGTCGGGCCGCTGCGGAACTCGGTTTGTCGCTCGTGCTCGTGGGCCGGCCCGAGGAGATGGGCGACACCGGGGACCTCGCTGTCCTGGCCGCCACCGAGGTCATCGAGCCCGGCGAGGATCCCGCCCAGGCGGTCCGGCGCAAAAAAGACGCCTCCGTGGTCCGGGCTGCCGAAGCAGTTCGCGACGGGCGGGCATCGGCCATGGTCAGCGCCGGCAACACCGGAGGAGCCATGGCCAGCGCCCTGTTGCGCATGGGCCGGCTACCCGGGGTGAGTCGCCCGGCGATCGCCGCTCCGCTGCCGGTTCCCGGCCACGGGCCAACCATCCTGCTCGACTGCGGGGCCAACGCCGAGTGCTCGGCTGCCTGGCTGGTCCAGTTCGCCCAGATGGGAGCGGCCTACGCGGTGGAACGCCTGGCCCTGGCCAACCCGCGGGTGGCGCTTCTGTCCATTGGCGAGGAGCCCAGCAAGGGCACGCCGATGGTGAAGGAGACCCATGAGATGCTGGCCCGGCCCCGCACGCTGCCGCCCGAGGCTCGCTTTATCGGCAACGTCGAGGGTCGCGACGCGCTGGGGGGCCGGGCCGACGTGATCGTCACCGACGGCTTCACCGGGAACGTGTTGCTCAAGAGCCTGGAGGGGGCGGTCCGGGTGGCGATCGGCGCGGTCAAAGCGGCGGCGGCGGCAGCGCCTCGGGCCGATGAGTTGGCCGCAGTTCTGGGCCCGGTCATGGCTCCGGTTCAGGCCCAACTGGATGTGGAGAACTACGGCGGGGCCATGCTCCTGGGCGTTGACGGCGTATGCATCATCAGCCATGGGTCATCGTCGTCCCGAGCCATTTTCAACGCAGTGAAAGTGGCGGGGGAGATGGTGGCTGCCGGACTCCTGGATCGCCTGACCGCCGCGGTGGCGGCCCCGCTGGCCCCGGCTGGTCGGCCCTGACGGCCCTGTCCACCCCGAGTAGGATCCCGCAGCACCCTGAGGCCGGCGCGGCGATTCCAGCCTCACTCCAGCGCAACCTGGTTGTGCTGATCGGGGCGGGACCGACGGCTTCTTCCCGGCCGGCGGAGTTCCACCGTAAAGAACCTCGCAGACCCCACGAACCGGGAGTGATCAGTTGAGCAAGCGCAGTCGATTCGGAGCCAACCGGTTGTGGCCCGGCAATGGACGGTGGGCGACGTGAGCACCAGTTCCTCTCCCTTGACCCGGTCGGAGGTTCTGGCCCTTGTGACCGACCGCCTGGCCGACATTCTCGAGATTGAACCGGTCGCCATCTCTGAGAGTTCTTCATTCACCGACGATCTGGACGCGGATTCTCTGGCTCTGATCCAGTTGGTGGAGGCGATCGAGGAGGCCCTGGCCGACCGGCACAAGGGATTTCGGATAGAGGATGAGGACCTCGAGGACCTGCGGACGGTGCGCGACGCGGTTGACTACGTCGTGGAGCGGGCGGGCGGGGGTGCCCGATGACGACACACACGGGTCTGTCGCCCCGATCGCGGCCCGGCCCCCAGTCCCCCCGCCAGCCCGTTCGCCGGGCCCCGGCTGTCACCACCAGATCGCTCCGACCGGTTCCGGCCTCCTGACCGCCCCCCGTCCCGATGCCGCCGGGCTGATGGCCCGGTTGGGGCGGGAGTTCGACGACGCGGGGCTTCTGGAGCGAGCCCTGGCCCACCGGTCATGGTGCGCGGAGACCCCGGGCCAGGAGCCGAACGAGCGACTCGAGTTCCTGGGGGATGCGGTGCTCGGCCTGGTGGTCACCGACCACATCTTTCGGGCCTACCCATCGCTGTCGGAGGGCCAGTTGGCCCAGGTCCGGGCGGCGGTGGTCAACGCCGGCGCCCTTGCCGACGAAGCGCTGAATCTCGGCATCGGTCCCGCTCTGCGGCTGGGCAAAGGCGAAGAATCGTCCGGCGGCCGGGACAAGCCCTCCATCCTCTCCGACGCCATCGAGGCGGTCATCGGCGCCGTCTACCTCGACGGCGGCTGGTCGGCGGCGTCGGATCTGGTCATGGGTCTGCTGGGGGATCGCATCGTCGAAGCCGCGGCGGGGCCCGGAGGCCATGATCACAAGACCAGGCTCCAGGAGTTGGTGGCCCGGCGGTTCGACGATCTCCCCCGGTACGAGTTGGTCAGCCGGGGCCCCGACCACGCCAAATCCTTCTCGGCCACTGTCTTCATCGCCGGCCGCCAGTACGGCCAGGGCGAGGGACGATCCAAGAAGCAGGCCGAACAGGTCGCCGCCGGAGTGGCCTGGGACGTCCTGGCCGAGGAGCCCGACACCGCCAAACCCGAAATGACGACCCCCGACGGCGAGAGCCAGGACGGCGACACAGATGCCTGAGCTACCTGAGGTGGAGACCCTGCGGCGGGATCTGGAGAAGGAGGTGGTGGGGCGGCGGATCAAGGAGGTGGAGGTCACCGGGATGCGCTCCATCCGCCGCCATCCCAACAAGAAGCACTTCATTGCCAAGCTCGAGGGCCGCAAGATCATCGGGGTGGAGCGGCGCGGGAAGTATCTACTGCTCAAGACCGATGACGGCGGGGTGCTGGTCGTCCACCTGGGGATGAGCGGTCAGCTCCTCCGGGCTCGCAGTCCCAGCAAGGAGCCGGTCGACAAGCACACCCACGTGATCTTCACCTTCACCCAGGGGGGCCAGCTTCGGTTCCTGGACCCCCGCACCTTCGGTGAGATGTTCTGCACCAGCCTGGAGGGCGTCGAGGCCCAGGTACCGGAACTGGCTCACCTCGGGTTCGACCCGGTGGTGGAGATGATCTCGTGGAATCGTTTCGGTGAGGCACTTGTCAGCCGCCGCTCCAAGCTCAAGACCCTCCTCACCGACCAGCGGGTCGTGGCCGGTATCGGCAACATCTACGCCGACGAGATCCTCTGGGGTGCGGGTCTGCGCCACGACCGGGCGTCCGAGAGCGTCACCCCCCAGGAGGTGCGCCGGCTGTACCGATCGATGCTGGAGGTTCTGAACGAAGCCATCAAGCTCCGGGGTTCATCCCTGGCCGACGAGCAGTACCGGGATCTGTTCGGAGTCATGGGTCGCTACCAGGCCCAGCACAACGTCTATGACCGGGAGGGCCAGGCCTGTCGGCGGTGCCGCACCCTCATCGAACGGGTCAAGTTCAACGGGCGCTCCACGTTCTTCTGTCCTCAGTGCCAGATCTAACTCCCGATGTTCCTTCGCACGCTGACTCTGAGGGGCTTCAAGTCCTTCGCCGAGCCGGTGACCATCGAGTTCGAGCCGGGGGTCACCGCCGTGGTCGGGCCCAACGGCAGTGGGAAGTCAAATGTAGTTGACGCAGTGGCCTGGGTTCTGGGAGCCCAGGGACCAAGGTCGGTCCGCTCCGGGCGGATGGACGACGTCATCTTCGCTGGGAACGGACGCCGGGGCCCGCTGGGCCGGGCCGAGGTCTCGCTGACCATCGACAACTCGGCCGGTCTGCTTGCCTTGGACGTGGCGGAGATCACCATCACCCGCACCCTGTTCCGCACCTCGGGGGAAAGCGAGTACGCACTCAACGGCGTGGGCTGCCGGTTGCTGGACCTGCAGGAGCTTCTGTCGGATTCGGGCGTGGGCCGGACCCAGCACGTGATCGTCTCCCAGGGCCAACTCGAGGCGGTGCTCGATGCCCGACCCGAGGAACGCCGCCTGGTGGTGGAGGAAGCGGCGGGAATCGTAAAGTTTCGTCGGCGCAAGGAGCGGGCGGAGCGGCGGCTGGCGGCCGCGGAGGAGAACCTGTCCCGCCTGGCCGATCTGGCCGGCGAGGTGAACCGTCAACTCAAACCCTTGCGTCGCCAGGCCGAGGCGGCTCGCCGCTACACCCAACTCGCGGCCGAGGTGGCCGAGTTGCGGCTGTTTCTGGCGGGGCGCCAGATCCACGATCTGCGCCTGCGCCGAGCTGCGGCCCAGAGCGAAGTCCGTTGCTGCCGCGACCGCTTGGACACCCTGCTGGGTCGGATGGGCACCTCCGACGGAGCGCTCGTGGAGGCCGAAGGCCAACTCACCGGCCTGGGCTCGGACTCTTTGGCGGTACTGGCCGGCGGCCTGGGTGAGGTGGTGGCCCGGGCCCGAGGCCTGGAGGCGGTGATCTCCGAGAGGGTGCGATCGGTCGAGGTCGGCCAGCGAAGCCTTTCTGAGGATCTGGTCCGAACCGAGGCGGCCGCATCCGCCGAGGACAGCCTGAGACTGGCGCGGGACCTGGCAGGAGTGAAGCTGCGGTCCGCCGAGGTCGCGGCCCGGTTGGCGGCCATGGCCCGGGCGGCCGAGAGCGGGAGCCCATCGCGGGGATCGGTCGAATCATCGTCGCTTGCCGCCACAGCCACCGGCGCCGACACGAACGGCGGCGCGATGACCGGCGCCGAGACGAACGGCGGCGCGATGACCGGCGGCGAGATGACCGGCGGAGCGATGACCGGCGGAGCGATGACCGGCGGCGACACGAACGGCGGCGAGATGACCGGCGGAGCGCCACCTGCCGCCGGATACACCGGTGCCGACGCGGCCATGGAGCAGAAGTTGAGAGATCGGACCGGGCGCATCCGAGGGGAACTCGATGCGCTGGGCGTCAGCCTGGACCGGGCGGTCCTCGAGCAGGCCCGGGTGGCCCAGGGCGAGGATCGCCGGTCATCGCGCCGGGTGCAGGTGGCCCACCGGCTGGCTCAGGCCACGGATGAGAGGGCGCACCTGGCTCACCTGGTGGAGGAATCGGTGGCCCGGCTGGATCGGAGCCGGGTGGCTGAGGCCGAGGCGGAGGCCGTCGTGGCCACCCGGGCTCGTGAGGCGGCCGGGATCAAGGAGAGCCAGGATCGACATTCGGCCCGGGTGGAGGCTGTGGCCCTGGCCATGGCGGAGGCCGGCGGCGCAGGCTCCACTGCGCCGGCGACATCGGGCCTGGTCGGCACCCTGTCGTCGCTCCTCGAGATCGATCCTGGGTGGGAACCCGCTTTCGAGGCGGTGGTGGCCGAGGCCGAACAGCTCTGGGTCATGGACTCGGTCGCATCAGCCCGGCGGGCGCTGACCGGTTCCGCATCGGCCCTTTCGTCGGTCCAGGTGTTGGCCCTGGGAACCGGCGCGAAGGCACGGAGCACAACGGCGCGAGCCCCAGGCGGCGATTCCGACGGTGGAAGCGCTGCGAAACCGGGCGATCTGCCCGACGTCGGGCCGCAGGGGCTGGCCAGCCCCGCCTGGCTCGCCGACCGGGTGCGGGTCCGCCCGGGACTCGATTCCGAAGTTGCCTCTGCGCTGGCCGGTGTGCTCGACGGGCTGTTGGCAGATGTGGTCGCATGTGCCGGAGACTGGCACCAGGGTCTGGATCTCGCCGTCGAGCACCCCGATCGGGTGGCTGTCACCGCCTCCGGCGATCGTTTCGGACCGGGAGGGTGGAGGGTCGGAGGCCGGGGTCGGGCTGCGGCCAAAGCCGCCCTGGCCGCCTCCGAGGAGGCGCTCTCCCGGGCCAGGCAGAGCGCCCAGGAGGCTGGCAAGGCCCTGGACGATGCCCGGGCGGGCCTGGCCGCGGCCCGGGACGCGAGGGTGGCGGCGGAAGGTGAACTCGTCAGGATCCAGGCCCGACTGGCGGCGGCCGAGGCCGCGCTGACGGGACTTGCCGCCGAAATGGCCGGAATCGACACCGAGGCCGCGGCCGCTTCCGGGCATGCTCGGGAACTGGCGGCCCGGGTCGAGGCCGAGAGTCTTCGCCGCCAAAGCCTGGCCCAGGAGTTGGTTGGCCTGGAAACGACGACAGCGGACCTGGGCGCTCGCCGTGAGGCGGCCGACCAGGCCCGTCGCCAGGCCGAGGCCGCCGACCAGGCCCGCCGGGCCGCTATGGCCGCCGCGGACCGGGCACGCCGCCAGGCGGAGGCCGTTCTCGTGGCCGAGCAGCGGCAGCGGGCTGAGGCCCGGGCCCGGGAACGCTCGGCCGGCGAACGAGAAGCCGGGGTGTTGGCCGAGAGGGCGGCGTCACTGGAGCGCGAGATCCAGACGGGAATCGACCGCCGCCAGCAGGCTGGGATTCGAGCCGAGGCCATCCGGCGGGAGTTGGCCACCGCGGCCGCCCGGGCCCGTCGCCTCGAGCAGGCCAGGATTCTGGTGGCCGACCAGCGGACGACGGCCGAGGCGGTCCGGGTCGCAGTCGAGGGCCGCCGCCAGGCCGAGGATGACCATCGCCGAGAGGTGGTGGCGGCAATCGCTGATCTTCGGTCGCATCGGGAGGCGCTGGAGTCCGATATCGAACGGGCCCGCCAGGAACTGAGAGAGTCCGAGTTGTCCGAGGCCGATTGCGCCATCCGGGCCGGAGCCGCCGTCGAGGGCCTCCGGGGGGATCTTGATTCGGACCCGGAAGTGGCGGTGAGCGCCGGCGTCCCGGCCACAGTCGCCGCGGGAACCGACGCCGGCGCCCACCTGCGGACCCTGGAGCGGGAACTGCGGCTTCTGGGCCCCGTCAACGCCCTGGCGGCCGAGGAGTTGGTGGCACTGACCGAACGGTCCGAGTTCCTGGCCGCTCAGATCGAGGATGTCCGCACGGCCCGCCGGGAGTTGCGGGGGGTGATCCGAGGGGTGGAGACGGCAATGCGGGAGCGGTTGGAGACTGCACTGGCCGACGTGGCCCGGCATTTCGAGACGATCTTCGCGACCTTGTTCCCTGGAGGGCGGGGCCGACTGACCCTCACCGATCCGAACGACATCCTGGCCACCGGGCTGGAGATGGATGCCCGCCCGGCCGGCAAGAACGTCCGCCGCCTCACCCTGTTGTCGGGGGGTGAGCGGTCACTGTGCGCCCTGGCCTTCCTGTTCGCGGTGTTTCGCAGCCGGCCCTCACCCTTCTATCTGCTCGATGAGGTGGAGGCCGCCCTGGACGACATCAACCTCGGTCGCTTCCTGGCCCTGCTTGACGATTTTCGCGATGAGGCCCAGTTGGTGGTGGTCACCCATCAGAAGAGGACCATGGAGGCGGCCGACTGCCTTTACGGGGTCACAATGGCCCCTGGCGGGTCAACCCAGGTCATCTCCGAGCGGTTGCGGGCAGCGGCCTCTTAGGAGCAGTCGGGCATTCGGCGTTTCCCCGGACGGCCCGGCAGGCTGGGCGAGGCCGAAGGGCGGCCTCAGGAGCCCGGGGCCACGGCGGGTAGCCTCCCGCACCGATGGAGTTCGTCCTGGGCCTGGTGGCCTTCTTGATGGCGACCGGTGCTGTTTCGGCCATCATCGTCGCCCAGTCCCCCGGGAGCGAGGCACGCGCCCCTTCGAATCAGGCCCCCGCCCCCCCGGCCGCGACCCGACCCGGCGGTCGGCGGCGGGTACGGCAACCGTCGCCGGAGGAGATCGAGCGCCAGGCGGCCGAGGTGGTGGCCGAGGCTGAGGCCCTGCTGGCCGGCACCCGCCCACCGGGGGCCAAGCCAGACGCCAAGGCCAAGCCTGATGCCAAGGCCAAGCCGGACGCCAGGGCCAAGCCTGATGCCAAGGCCAAGCCGGACGCCAGGGCCAAGCCGGGCGTGCAGCCGGTACCCGATGCCGCTGAGCCCACCCCCCGCCCGCCCCAGGTGGGCGTCCCCGAGCTGTCGGATGAACCTTTCCCCGATGCAGATGCCGAGCGCGCCGAAGATGCAGAGGGTCTGCCGGAGGCCGAGCCTCCGGCGAGGTTCCGGGACCGGTTGGGCAAGGCCCGGAGTCTGCTGGCCGGCTACGTGGGATCGGTCCGGTCCCGGGGAAAGATCGACGAGGAATCCTGGGAGGAGTTGGAGGAGGCCCTGATCCGGGCCGACGTTGGGGTGAAGGTGACCTCGAGCCTGCTCGATGGCCTGCGGGCTCAGGTGAAGGCGGAGGCCATCACGTCGCCCGACGCCCTAGTCGAGGCCCTCAAGGCCACCCTCAAGAAGCAACTTTCCATGGCCGACCGCAGCCTGCGAATCGATTCTGGTCCCCCCAACGTGTGGCTGTTCGTCGGGGTAAACGGGGTGGGCAAGACCACCTCGATAGGCAAGGTCGGCCATCGCCAGGTGGCCCTGGGTCGGTCGGTGATCATGGCGGCGGGCGACACCTTTCGGGCCGCCGCCGCCGAGCAACTCCAACTGTGGTCCGAACGGGTGGGAGCCCAGTTGGTGCGGGGGGCCGAGGGGGGTGACCCCGGGGCGGTCATCTTCGATGCCGTCGAGCGGGCCGCCGCCCGCAACGCCGAGTTGGTGCTGGCCGACACCGCCGGGCGGCTCCACACCAAGGTCAACCTGATGGAGGAACTGAAGAAGATCCGCCGGGTGGCGGAGAAGGCGGCGGGCCAGGTCAGCGAGGTGCTCCTGGTAATCGACGCCACCACCGGCCAGAACGGATTGGTTCAGGCCCGCCAGTTCACCGACGCAGTGACGGTCACCGGGGTGGTGCTGACCAAACTCGACGGCACCGCCAAGGGTGGCATCGCCATGGCCATCCAGGGGGAGTTGGGTATCCCCATCAAGCTGGTCGGCCTTGGCGAACAAGCCTCCGACCTGGTCGATTTCGACCCCGACGAGTTCGTCGACGCCCTGTTCTCCTGAGAGGATCGTCCCCCGCCAGGGCGAACACATATTCGATTATCGTCCGCCTCATGGGGTATCGAGGAAAGCTGGCTGAGCGGGAGCAGGCGGAAGCTCTGCGGGCCGCCGGTTGGACCATGCCGGACATCGCCTCCCACCTTGGCGTCTCCCGCAGTTCGGTGTCGCTGTGGACCCGCGACATCGAGTGTGGTCCCGGTCCGCGACGAACGTTGAGACCCACCCGGCCCAACACCCTTGCTCAGCGCAAGCGGCAGGAGCTTGAGTCGACCATGGCCGACGGGCGCCGGTGGATCGGGCGCATGACTGAGCGGGAGTTTCTGGTGGCGGGCGTCGCGCTCTATGCGGGAGAGGGCAGCAAACGGGATGGGTTCCATCGGCTTCGCCAACAGCGATCCAGCCATGGTGGCTTTGTTCTGTGCCTGGCTCCGCCACTTTTTCCAGGTAGATGAGTCGCGCCTGAGGGTGCGCATCTACCTTCATCAGGGTCTCGATGTCGACTCCGCCACCGTCCACTGGTCCCGGGTGACCGGGATCCCCACCAGCCAGTTCAGCCGGCCCTACCGCGCCGAAGCCGATGCCACCATTCGCACGAACAAGCATGTCCATGGTTGTGCCTACGTCCGCTACTCATGTTCCCGAACCCACCGACGCGCCATGGGGTTGGTCCAGGCGCTGCTAGGTTCTGAGGCTGTTTCCGGGGTGGTGAAATGGCATCACACTTGACTGTTAATCAAGGTTTCTGGGTTCGAGTCCCAGCCCCGGAGCTCCAAAGGCACCGAATCCACCCCGGGCCCGTAGCTCAGTGGTCAGAGCAGGGGACTCATAATCCCTGGGTCGCTGGTTCGATCCCAGCCGGGCCTACTGGTGAACAGCAACCCGCAGGCCGGGCCCCCTAGGCTTCGACGCCATCGTCTGCACCGCTACCCGTTCGGCCGGTAGCCGGCGGTGATTTCGCCCCAGAAAGCCCGGCCGGCAGCCGACGCCGCCCAGATGGAGGCACTCGTAGCCGCCCACCCGTGGGAGGCGACACCCCTCGGCCCGGTCGAGGCCTGGCCCCCTGGGCTGCGCGTGGCCGTGGCCATCTGTCTCGAATCCCGGTTCCCCATGATTTTGTGGTGGGGCGAGGAACTGCGCGTTCTCTACAACGACGCCTACATCCCAATCTGGGGCGACAAGCACCCGGCGGTACTGGGCCAACCCGGCGTCGAGGCCTGGGGCGAGATATGGGACACGATCGGTCCCAAGCTCGCTCGAGTTATGGACCTGGGCGAGCCCAGTTGGTCCGACGACGAACTGCTGCTGCTGGAGCGCTACGGGTTCTCGGAGGAGGCCTACTTCACCTTTTCCTACAGTCCCATCCGTCTCGAGTCGGGTGCGGTGGGCGGTGTTTTCACCGCCGTGAACGAGACCACGGCCCGGGTCCTTTCCGTTCGCCGGCTGGCCACTCTGCGGAATCTGGGATCGCTGTCTCTGGCGGGAACGCCCACGGTGGGCGAGGTCTGCCAGCGGGCGGTTGACGTCCTCACCGGGAATCGGGCCGACGTCCCTTTTGCCGCCATCTATCTGCCGAACGACGACGAGGGGGGTGCTCACCTGATGGCCAGGGGCGGGGAGCCGATTCCATCCTTGCCCGATTCGATCACTGCCGACGACCCGGCCTGGGCCGTCGTCGAAGTCATGGCGACCCGCCAACTCTCGACCGTCGACGCCGAGGGTCGGCGGTGTTCGCCCGCCCATGTCGGCAGCGGTCGGGCTGGAGCCTGTGTTGTTCCCCTGGGGCACACCGGGACGGTCCTGATAGCGGGGATGAGCGCCCGGAGAAGGTTCGACGACTCCCACCGTGACTTCTTGGACCTGGCCCGCGGGCATATGGCCGGGGCCATGGTCGCGGTCGACGCCTACGAATCCGAGCGACGCCGGGCAGAAGCCCTGGCCGACCTGGATCGCGCCAAGACCGCCTTCTTTCAGAACGTGAGCCATGAGTTCCGTACACCCCTGACGTTGATGCTCGGGCCTCTCGACGCCCTGTCGCGTCGTCGCGACCCGCTCCCTGACGACGCCTTGACCGAGATCGCCACGGCGGGTCGCAACGCACGCCGCCTTCTGGGACTGGTGAATTCCCTGCTGGACTTTTCCCGGTTGGCGTCGGGGGGAACCCACGCCACCTTTCGGCCCACCCAACTGGCCGAGGTGACCAGCGACATCGCGGCCATGTTCCGCTCGGCCATTCATGCAGCCGGACTGGAACTGGTGGTCGACTGCCCGCCTCTGGCGACCCCGGTCTACGTGGATCCAGCCATGTGGGAGACCGTGGTGGTCAATCTGATGTCCAACGCGCTCAAGTTCACCCTGTCGGGCTCCATCACTGTTGCGCTGTCGGCGGTCGACGACCGCATCGAACTGGAGGTGAGCGACACCGGCGAGGGCATTGCCGCCAACGAGATCCCCCGTCTGTTCAACCGCTTCCACCGGGTGGAAGGCGTGGCCGCCCGCACCGCCGAAGGGAGCGGGATAGGCCTCGCCACCGTCTCGGAGTTGGTGAAGCTCCATGGCGGAGACGTGGGCGTGACCAGCATCGCCGGCCAGGGATCGACCTTCACCGTATCGATGCCCTTGGGCAGCGCTCACCTGCCGGGCGACCAGGTGAGAGAGGACTCGGTGCCGATGGAGTTGAGCCGTGCCGAGGCCGCCAGTAGCGATGCCCGGTCCTGGGGGGCCGACCCGATCCGGGCCCCGGTTCGGTCGGGTTCGGAACCGTTGCCGGGTCGATCTCGGATCCTCGTCGCCGACGACAACGTGGACATGAGGGCCTACCTGAGGCGCCTGCTGGCCGAGGACTACGAGGTGGTGGTCGTCAACACAGGGGACGAAGCACTACGGGTGGTCGGCGACGATCCACCCGATCTGGTGGTGACGGACGTCATGATGCCGGGGCTCAGTGGCCTCGACCTTGTCCGGGCCATCAAGGCCAACCCCATGGTGGAGGGACTGCCCGTCCTGGTGTTGTCGGCACGGGCCGGCGACGAGGCGGCGGCCGAAGGGCTCGACATCGGAGCCGACGACTACCTGGTAAAGCCGTTCTCAGCCGCTCAACTCCTGGCCCGGGTGCGGTCCTGCCTGGAGCAGTCCCGTACTCAGGCGGAGCAACGCCGCCTCGACCAGGACCTCCTGGCCCTCGATGCGACGATCCTGGACCACATCGCCCGTAACGAACCGCTCTCGACGGTGCTCGACCTGCTGGTCCGCTCGGTGGAACAACTGATACCGGGCATTGCGGCGTCGATCCTGCTCCTCGACGACGATGGCCGGCACGTGCGCGTCGGTGCCGCGCCCAGCCTGCCGGCGGACTACCGAACGGCCATTGACGGGTCGCCCGTTGGCCCCGACGTCGGGTCCGCTGGGACGGCGGCATCTCATGAAGCACCGGTAGTGGCGGTCGACATCGCCTCCGACCCCCTCTGGGCCGACTTCGCCGCTCTGGCGGCAATTCATGGGGTTGCGGCGTGCTGGTCCACTCCCATCCGCACCGGGGGAGGCGACCTGGTCGGCATTCTCGCCCTGCACCACCGCCGACCGCAGCAGCCCCAGGGCTTCGAGACCGACCTGATGACCGCCGCCACCCGCCTCGCCAGCGTGGCCATCGAACACGCCCGGGCCGAGGCCGCCCTGATCGAGCGGAGCGCTCAACTGGCACGTTCCCAGGCCATGGCCCACGTGGGGAACTGGGAACTGGATCCCGCCACCATGGCCATGAAGTGGTCCGACGAGCTGTTTCGGATCTTCGGGATGGAACCCGGCGAGGTGGAGCCGAGCCTGGGGGCGCTCCTCGATCGCATTCCCGAACCGGAACGATCCTTGGCCGCCGAAGCCGTGGGAGCGGTTCTGTCCACCGGGGGATCGGGATCCTTCGACCATCGCATCATCACGCCGACGGGCGCCGAACGGGTCGTCCATGCCAACTTCGGAATGGTCGAGGGCGCCGGCGGCTCAGTCCGGCGGTTGGAGGGTACGAAGCAGGACGTGACCGGTCTCAAGCTGGCTCAGGAGGCCCTTCACGAGAGAGAGGCGCTCTGGCTGCAGGAACGCCAGATCGCCCAAAGTCTCCAGCGAAGCCTGCTGCCCGATCCCGATCTGGCCCAGCCCGGTCTGGCGGTGGCGGCCCGGTACCTGGCCGGGGCGGAGGGCATGGAGGTCGGCGGAGACTGGTACGACGTGTTTCCTCTCGGCGATGGCACGGTCGGATTTGCGGTGGGCGACATCGTCGGGCGGGGTCTGTCGGCCGCCGCCACCATGGGCCAGTTGCGTACTGCGCTGCGGTCCTACGCCCTGGTCGAGAAGAGTCCGGCCGCGGTTCTGGCCCGTCTCAACCAACTGGTGGAAAGCCTTGGCCGGGGAGAGTTGGCCACGGTGGTATACGGCGTTTACGACCCGGCTTCCCGGTTGGCTCGACTGGCCTGTGCCGGCCATCCGCCCCCGCTTGTGATCGAGCCTGAACAGGCACCCCGATTCGTCTGGGACGGTCGAGGCCCACCTCTGGGGGTCGGGAATGGGCCCGCCGCCGACGCAGTGCTGGCCCTGGCCACGGACGCCACCCTGCTCCTTTACACCGACGGCCTGATCGAGCGCCGCGGCCGTAACCTCGACGAGGGCTTGGCCGCTCTGATAGCGGCAGCATCCGCCGAGCCTGCATCCGCCGAGCCTGCATCGGTCCACGAGGCACCGGCGGCTGCCGCCAGGCCCGCCTCGGCGGAAGCGCCCTCGGTGGAGAGGCTTTGCGACTGCGTGCTCGCAGCCCTCGTCGGAGACGCCGTGTCCGACGATGTGGCGTTGCTGGCCCTTGCTCCCGTGGGGGTGGCCGAGAACGAGTTCCGGCTCAGCCTTCCGGCCCGCCCGACCTCACTGGTCGCCCTGCGCCGGGTCCTGCAGGGGTGGCTCCATGGGTTGGGGGCCACCGATGAGGAGCGCTCCGACGTGGTGTTGGCGGTCAACGAAGCGGTGGCCAACTCCGTCGCCCACGCCTACGGGTTGGGGGCCTCCGGATTGGGGCCGAGCCGGGCAACGGTGGAAGTGGTGACGGAGGTCAAGGACCGCCGGCTGCTGGTGAGCGTTGCCGACCAGGGAACCTGGCGCCGACCCAGCAGCCGAGGTGGCGGGCGGGGCCTGAGCATCATGGCCTCTCTGATGGAAGTGGCCGTGGAGGCCTCGGAGGCGGGGACCTGCGTGAGGCTCACCCGGATTCTGGGCCAGCCGTTCCAGCCACGACCCCACGCGGTCCTGAGCTCATCGATGGACCAGGGGTCGGCGGACCGAGTTGCGACGGGTCTTGAGTCGAGCGGTAACGGTTCGGCGGAGCGAGTCATATCGCTCGTGACCCTTCCAGAGGAGGTTGACCTGGCCAATGCCGCCCGGGTGGCGGTGGAGATCAGCCGAAGCCTCAACCACGATGCCTTTGGCCTGATCGTCGACGGGTCCCACACCCGCTATCTCGACAGCGCCGGTCTTCGGGTGCTCTTCGATGCCGCCAGCCGCCTGGCCGCGCGTCGCCAACAGGTTCGCCTCGTCCTGTGCGATCCCGGCATCGAGCGGTTGATGGCACTCACCGATACCGACGGGCTGTTGGCGTACTCGTCGTCGGTGGGCCAGGCTGAGCGGGACATCCGCCGAAAGGAAATCTATGAGTGAAGCCCGCCCCGTCAACCTGTCGAGTGGTCTTCCCCAGACCGTGCTCGATTCGGAGCCCACCGAGGCCCTCGCCGCCCTCGCCGACGCTTTGGCCCAGCCGGCGGAGGACCGCCGTGGCGCAGTCTCGGCGGTGGTGGCTCGCTGGCCACGGTTTCTCGACGCCTGGGCCCAGTTGGGAAACCTGGCCCGGGACCCCGTCGAGGCCTACGCCTGCTACCGGGTCGGTTACCACCGGGGCCTGGACCGGCTGCGCCAAAGTGGCTGGCGAGGTTCGGGCTACGTGCGCTGGTCGCAGGAGACCAATCGGGGCTTCCTGAGGGCCCTGGCCGGGCTGGCCTCATCCGCCGCCACCATCGCAGAGAGGGACGAGGCCGACCGCTGCGCCCATTTCCTGGCCCAACTGGACCCCGGCGGCCAGCCCTCCTAAGGGCTGAGGTCCCCAGCGCTTCGACCGTCCATTGACCGTCGAGGCCAATCAACCCAGGGTGTTGTAGTTGATCCGGCGCTGGGGGCCGGCGGTCACGTACGATTCAGCGGCCCCAACTGGTTCATCGCGCCGCGGCCGGGGTTAACAGCTGTCAGCCGGCTTGTCAGACCCGGATTTCATCCGGCGGACTCGGCGGGCGGTACCAAGCTCCTGGCCAAAGGCCGGGGGACGATTTCGACAAGGGGGAAAGAGAAAGTGGCGAAGGACCAAAGCAAGTCTCGCCGGAGGGTTGGACGCGTACTGCTGGCCGCAGCCCTGACGATGGGCCTGGGGGCCTGCGCCGACGACAGCGACGAGAGCCTGGGCCAGAGCGCCGACATTGTCTTCGACAACCTGGGCATCGCCAAGGGCAAGGAGTCCACTGTCAAGGTCGGCGACGAGATCGTGTTCAGCGTTCTCAACAAGGACACCCGGCCGCACACCTTTGTCCTGCCCCAGATCTTCGTCGACGAAGACAACTTCATCGAAGAAGTGGTGGAGCCGGGCGAGCGTATTGACGTCAAGATCAAGATCACCGAGAAGCCTCGCGACGGCTTCTACAGCTTCTACTCCAAGGAGTTCCAGGTCGACGGCTACTTCGGTCGACTCAACGTCGAGGAGTAGTCCCACCGGGCCCCGGCCCGACCCATTCTGGCGACACCAGCCGGGAGGTCCCCAATGGACCCCCGGCTGGATCGCGCCGGTCGGCCGGGTCCAGCCGTAGGACCGGTGGTGAGGGGTGCTGGCCCGCCCCACCGAGGCGGCCCGGGTTGGCAAGAATCCCACCCATGACCGATGACACTGACACCTTCCCCGACGACCTTCGAGACCTATTGGCGCCGTCGCTGGTGGAGGCAGCCCTGGCGGTCGGCCTTCAGGGTTGGTCGGTGGTGGATGGATCGCTGGCCCGAGACGTGGTCACCGACGGCTTCGCCGCCGCCATTGCCCTGGTGGTCCGCATAGGTTTCGCCGCCGAGGCCGCTGATCATCATCCCGACCTCGACGTTCGGTGGAGGACAGTGCGGGTCCGCCTCCTCACCCACAGCCGGGGCGGCATCACGGGTATGGACGTGGCCATGGCCAGAACCATCCAAACCCTGGTGGGCCCGCCCGGGTGATCCTCACCTCGATCAAGGGGGGCCGCCGAGGCCGGCCATGAGGTCGACGGAGCTTCGTGTCGCCACCTTCAACCTGCTGCACGGGCGAAGCCTGATCGACGGGCGGGTAATGGCCGAGCGTCTGGCCCGGGCCTGTCGCCGGATCGATGCCGATGTTCTGTGCATTCAGGAGGTGGACCGGTCCCAGCGCCGATCCGCAGGCCGGGACCAGACGGCTCTGGCCGCCGAGGCCATGGGGGCGCAGTGGTGGAGATTCGAACCGGCCCTGGTGGGCGAACCCGGCGCCACCTGGCGGGCGGCGGTGGACTCAGACGCCCTGGCCGGTTCCGAAGGTCAGCCGTTGGAGCCGGCCTACGGCGTTGGCCTGATCTCGCGCCGGGAGGTGACCGACTGGGAAGTGGTGAGGCTGGCCGCCGCACCGACCCGGGCCCCGGTGTTCGTGCCCGGCGAGAAGGGGCGCTTCATCCTGTTGACCGACGAGCCCCGCGTGGCCCTGACCGCCACCATCAACGGCCCCGACGGAGTGCTGCGGGTGACGAGCACCCATTTGTCCTTCTTCGCCGGGTGGAACGTCGCCCAACTCCGCCGACTCCTTGGCGAGCTGAGGACGCCGGGATCCCGGGCACGGGGGGCCCCGGCGTGGGCGCCGGTCCCCCCGACCACATCGCCGGTGGTCGCGCGGTCAGCCAACGGCGGGGTGGGGACCGAATCGGAGGCAGCGGTGGGGGAGATCCTGGCCGGGGATCTCAATCTGCCCCGCTGGGTGGTGCGGCCCCTGGCCGCCCGGGCCGGCTGGAGGATGCTGGTTGAGGCCCGCACTTTCCCGGTTGGGCGCCCGTCACTCCAGGTCGACCACGTCCTGGCCCGGGGCCCGGTCGGCCGGGTCGTGGCCGCCCGAACCATGTCCCTGGATCTGTCGGACCACCTGGCACTGGTGGTCGACATCGAGGTGGGCGTCCGCCGGTAGCGTTGGCCGGGTGCACCCCTTCGAAGTGGACGTGGACCATCTGGCCGCGGCGGTGGCCGCTGGAGCTGCGGTGGTCGACGTCCGTAACCCTGACGAGTTCGAGACCGGCCACGTGCCCGGAGCGTTGCTGATCCCGCTGGGCGAGCTGGTCGAGCGGGTGGAGGAGGTCCCCGCCGCCCCGGCCGTCTACGTCATCTGCCATCTGGGGGGCCGAAGCCTCAAGGCCACCGAGTTCCTGAGGGCCCAGGGCCAGTTGGCCTGGTCGGTGGCCGGGGGAACCGAGGCCTGGGTCAAAGCCGGCCACCCCACCGAAGCATGAAGGCCCAGAGTTGAACTGATCGCCGTGACAAGCTGCGGTCGTCAATCCATGCAGTCGACGGCGACGCTCAGTGCTTCGCACAACTCGCGCATCCGATCGTCGCTGAGGTGACCGAGGCGGTCAACCAGGACAGCGACTGACACGCTCTCGACTGAATCCAGATTGACAGCGCTCGTCTGGCTGACCGGATCATCGCCCGGCTCGAGGATGACCTCGCTGGGCAGGCGGCGGATTGTCGTGGTGCAGGGCGCTATCAGAGCCCGCCGCAGTCTCGTAATGGCCGCATCCCGGGACAAAACGACGACAGGGCGACGCCCGATCTCGGGCAGCTCGCACCACCAAAGCTCGCCCCGCCTCGGTAACGGTGTCACGAACTCGCCGCTGCCGCCCGAAACGACGAGAGATCGCCCCACTCGTCGGGTTCCTCCAAGGGGTGCTCGTCGTAGGCCTGGTAGGCCGCGTCGATCTCGCTCCGGCGATGACGGGCTAGTAGCGCACGGAGTGCGGCGTCAATCAGGGCCGCATCGTTTGGGCCTCCACATGCGTCGCGAGCCTGGACGAGCAGGCCTTCGTCGACAGTTGTACTAATTCTCGCTCGCGGCATGCCAGGAGTATGCCATCGGCATGCCATCGGCATGCCATGACGGGCCCTTCACTGACGTCGGCGCTAGCCCTTGGCCCCGGGCTTGGGCCGCAGGTCGATACGAAGCACCAGGATCCCCTCCACCACCTCGCCCTGGGCGTCGCTCAGCATGGCGTAGTCGGTGTAGTCCTGCTGCATCCGTTCGACGAAGCGACGCCGGTCGGCCCCCTCCAGAGGCGGGATTCCCCGGGCCCGAACGGCCTGGGCCCGCTCACGAAAGCGTTGGATCAGGCCGTCGACCAGCTCGCGCCCCGGGTCCTGCCGGATTTCGCCGGTAGGGCTCTCCGCCCCCGGGTCGGGTTGCGATTCAGCCATGAGCCACCGTAACCGGCGGTAAGCTGCCCGGCCTTGCCAGACAGCGACGGGCGCACCACCTATCGACTCGGCTTCAGGCTGAAGTGGGAGCAGGATGGTCAAGAAGGGACGGCATCGGCGTTTCGAAGAAGCCCGAGCCCTCAAACGCAGCATCGACCCGGTTGTGGAACCTTGCGCGGAGTGCGGGGCCGAACCGGAGGACGAGCACGCATCGTGGTGCCTGGCCACCTCCGAGGAAGAGGTGTACGACCCATGGGCCGACCTGCGCGAGGCTGAGTCGGGCACCGACGGATAAAGAGGTCCCAACCCAGACCTCGGCGCAGGCGGATTCCCGGCGGTAGCGTGGCCGCCGGTGGCCAAGCACATTTTCGTTACCGGTGGGGTGGCCAGCTCTCTGGGTAAGGGCCTCACCGCGGCCTCACTGGGTCGGCTGCTCAAGGGCCGGGGCCTCCGGGTCACCATCCAGAAGCTCGACCCGTACATAAACGTCGACCCCGGCACGATGAACCCGTTCCAGCACGGGGAGGTCTTCGTCACCACCGACGGGGGTGAAACCGACCTGGATCTGGGCCACTACGAGCGGTTCATCGACGAGAACCTTCACCGGGACTCCAATGCGACGACCGGATCCATCTATTCGGCCGTCCTAGCCAAGGAGCGCCGGGGCGATTATCTGGGGGCCACCGTTCAGGTGATTCCCCACATCACCAACGAGATCAAGGATCGCATCCGCCGGGTAGCCACCGAGGACGTGGACGTGGTCATAACCGAGGTCGGCGGCACCGTCGGTGACATCGAGATCCTGCCCTTCCTCGAAGCCATCCGGCAGTTCCGCAAGGACGTCGGTCGGGACAACGTCTGCTACGTGCACGTCACCCTGGTTCCCTTCATCGGACCGTCCGGGGAGCAGAAGACCAAGCCGACCCAGCACTCGGTCACAGAGTTGCGCAGCCGGGGCATCCAACCCGACGCAATCGTCTGTCGCAGCGACCGGCCGCTGTCGGCCGGCCTGAAGCACAAGATCTCGGCGCTGTGCGACGTCGCCCCCGAGGCGGTGGTCAGCGCGGTGGACGCCCGCAACATTTACGAGATTCCCCTCGTACTGCGTTCGGAGGGGCTCGACGACGAGGTGTGCCGGATCCTTCGCATCGAGGGAGCCGGTTCGACGCTGGACGTATCCGCCTGGCAGGCCCTGGTGGACCGCATCGAGGGGGCGGACCGCCCGGTGCGTATCGGGGTGGTGGGCAAGTACGTGGTCCTGCCCGACGCCTACCTGTCGGTGGCCGAAGCTCTGCGTCACGGCGGTTACGACCACGGGGCCCGGGTGGAGATCGACTGGATCCAGGCCGAGGACGTGGAGGGCCTCCTGGCCGCCGGGCGGCTCGGTCGCCTGGACGGAGTGGTCATTCCCGGCGGGTTCGGGTCCCGGGGCATCGAGGGCAAGATCGCCGCCGCCGGATGGGCTCGGGAGCATGGGGTCCCCTGCCTGGGCCTGTGCCTGGGGATGCAGGTAATGGTGGTGGAGTTGGCCCGCAACGTCGCCGGCCTGGTGGGGGCCAACTCCACCGAGGTGGACCCCGATACCCCTCATCCCGTCATCGACCTGATGGACGACCAGCGGGAGGTGACCGACGTCGGGGGGACGATGCGCCTGGGCGTCTATCCCGCCCGGTTGGATCCGGACTCCAAAGTGGGTCGGGCCTACGGCGAGCCGGTGGTCTATGAGCGCCACCGCCATCGCTATGAGTTCAACCCCCGCTACCGCCGCCGGCTGGAGGAGGCTGGGCTACTGGCGGCGGGAACAAGTCCCGACGATCGGCTGGTGGAGTTCGCCGAGTTGATAGGCCATCCGTTCTGGATCGGGACCCAGGCTCACCCCGAGTTCGCCAGCCGGCCGGATAGACCCCACCCCCTGTTCAAGGCCTTCATAGCGGCCTCCGTTGCCCGGGCCGAGCACCGGGCGCGCAGCGCCGCGGCTCCGCTCGAGCGGGTTTCCCAGCCGGGCTGAAAGAGGGTTCAGCCATGGCCGGGGCTGATCCATCTGCTGGTTCCTCGCCCGACGTGATCGCCGAGTTCTGCTCGTGGCTCACAGTCGAGCGGGGACGTTCGGTCAACACGGTGTCGGCCTACAGGCGGGATCTGCGGGCCTACCGGGGACACCTGAACTCCAGGGGCCGCTCGCTGGAAGGGGTCACGCCCGCCGAGATCGAGGGCTACGTGGCTTCCCTGGTGACCGCGGGCCGGGCCCCGGCCTCGGTGGCCCGGTCCCTCGCGGCCATCCGGGGGCTCCACTCCTTTCTTGTGGCCGAGGCGGACCCGGGCTACTCCCTCGACCACGGGGCGGCGGCCGTGACCGCCGCGGATGGCGCAAACCCGGAGGGGGCGGCTGCGGTTGGCGGGCCGGAGCCGGCGGCCAATCCGGCGCTGGAGGTTGGGCGCCCCCGGGTCCCCCTGGGCCTGCCCCGGGCCCTCAGTGAGTCCGAAGTGAACCGGCTGCTCGATTCCGTCGTGGGCGACGACGCCGTCTCCCGCAGGGACCGGGCGGCGCTGGAGGTCCTCTACGGCTGCGGATTACGGGTGTCCGAGCTCACCGGGTTGTCGCTGGAGGACCTCGACCTGGGCGAAGCCGTACTGCGAGCCCTGGGAAAAGGGGGCCGGGAGAGGGTGGTTCCCATCGGCGCCGCCGCCGCCGGTGCCCTGCGGCGATGGCTGGCGCCCGGGGGTCGCGACCAGATGGTCCCCCGTCGTTGGGCCCGCCGGGGTGACGCCGAGGCGGTGCTGCTCAACCCCCGGGGAGGGCGCCTCTCGCGTCAGGGGGCCTGGTCCATAGTCCGGCGCCACGCTCTGGCGAGCGGCATGGCCGACCGGCTCAGCCCCCACGTCCTTCGTCATTCGTGCGCCACCCACATGCTCGACCACGGAGCCGATATCCGGGTGGTTCAGGAACTGCTGGGACATGCCTCCATTTCCACCACCCAGATCTACACCCGGGTCTCCACCGAGAAGCTTCACGAGGCCTACCGCCAGGCTCATCCCCGGGCCCGCAGCATCTGAGCTCTCGGGTGCGGTCGCGGTGTGGCAAGGTGTCGACCGTGCTGGGGACACGTGAATCGCCAACGGCTCGGGGGAGCACCGCCATCGGGGGGCAATCTCGGCGACACACCGACGGGGTGGGCTGCCGTTGATGGTACGGGCCGACGGGCGGGGCCCCGAGGACCTGCGGGCGGTGTCCTTCCAACGGGACTTCACCGCCTTCGCCCCGGGGTCGGTGCTGGTGAGCATGGGTCGCACCCGGGTCCTGTGCACCGCCTCGGTGGAGGAGAGGGTGCCGCCGTGGATGCGGGGCAAGGGCAAGGGCTGGGTCACCGCCGAGTACTCAATGTTGCCGGGGTCCACCTCCGAACGGGTCGACCGGGAGGTGAACCGGGGCAAGCCGTCGGGACGCACCCAGGAGATACAACGCCTCATCGGCCGTTCGTTGCGGTCGGTGTGTGCCATGGAGGTGCTGGGGGAGCGCCAGATCATCTTGGACTGCGACGTTCTCCAGGCCGACGGGGGCACTCGAACCGCTTCGATTTCCGGGGCATACGTAGCACTCCACGACGCCTGCACCCGGTTGGTGGCGGCCGGAAAGCTGGCGGCCAACCCCCTGTCGGCGGGAATCGCCGCCGTGAGTGTCGGTGTGGTGGACGCCGTCGCGCTTTTGGATCTGGACTACAGCGAGGACGTCCGGGCCGAGGTGGACATGAACGTGGTCATGACCTCTGCCGGTCGATTCGTCGAGGTCCAGGGAACGGCCGAGGGCATGGCCTTCACCCGCAGCGAACTCGAGGATCTGGTGGGCCTGGCCGAGCACGGGATTGCCGAGATCCTCGAAGCTCAAACTGCAATCCTGGCCACCCCCCCGCCCCGGCGCTGACCGCTGCGGTGAAGTTGGTCCTCGCCACCGCAAACCCCCACAAGGCGGCGGAGCTCATCGGGCTGCTCACCGGTGTCGAGGTTCTGCCCCGGCCGGTCGGGCTGGCGGAGGTGGCCGAGACGGGAACCACCCTGGAGGCCAACGCCCGCCTCAAGGCCAGGGCGGTATGCGCGGCGGCAGGGTGGGCGGCGGTGGCTGACGACACCGGGTTGGAGGTCGATGCGCTGGGGGGGGCACCGGGGGTGTACTCGGCCCGCTTCGCCGGGCCCGAGGCCACCTACGCCGACAACGTGGCCGCCCTTCTGGGGGCACTGGAGGAGGCGGGTGCTCGGGGCCCGGCCGAGCGGCGGGCCCGGTTCGTCACGGTGGCCCTGGCGGTCTTTCCCGATGGAGGGGAGGTGGTCTGCTCCGGACGGGTCGAGGGCGTAATCGTCGATGAGCCCCGGGGCAAGGGGGGGTTCGGGTACGACACGGTCTTCGCCCCCGACGGCGGCGGCGGGCTCACCTTTGCCCAGATGTCCCCGTCCGCCAAGGCGACGATCTCCCACCGTGGCCGAGCGTTCCGCCAACTGGTCGTTGAACTGGCGGCCTTGGACCCGGCGGTCTCGGCTGACGCGGCGTCCTAACGTGGGCGGCTGATGGCGACGCGCAGCTACTTCATCCGGACCTTTGGTTGCCAGATGAACGAGAACGACTCCCAGCGCTTGGCCGGGCTAATGGAGGCCGACGGCCTTACGGCCGCGGCCAGTGTCGAGACGGCCGACGTGGTCATCCTCAACACCTGCTGCATCCGGGAGAACGCCGACAACAAGCTTTACGGGAACCTCGGGCAACTCCACTCCCTGAAGGCGGCCCGACCCCAGATGCAGATCGCCGTCGGGGGTTGCCTGGCCCAGAAGGACGGGGACCTTATCCGGGCCAGGGCCCCCCATGTGGACGCGGTTTTCGGAACTCACAACTTGGGTCGGGCGGCGGAGTTGCTGGCCCAGGCGGCGGCTAGCGGACCGGTCACCGAGATCGTGGAATGGGACCAGGCCTCCGCGAGCCCGGAGGCTCCGGCCCTGGGCGCCCGCCGGGACCTCCCCTGGTCGGCGTGGGTCACCATCCAGGTGGGCTGTGACAACGCCTGCGCCTTCTGCATTGTCCCTGCCGTACGGGGTCCCGAGATCAGCCGCGACCCCGATGATCTGGTGGCCGAGGTGCGGGCCCTCGCGGCTCAGGGCGTCAGCGAGATCACCCTCCTGGGCCAGAACGTCAACTCCTATGGACGCGACATCACACGGCGCAGCCCGCTGTTCGCGGGCCTTTTGCGCCGACTGGGGGAGGTGGAGGGAATCACCCGGATTCGCTACACCAGCCCTCACCCCAAGGACCTGCGCGACGACACTTTGGCGGCCATGGCCGAGGTCCCGGCGGTGTGTGAGCACCTGCATCTGCCCCTCCAGGCCGGCTCGGACCGAACGTTGGCAGAGATGCATCGGGGCTACACCGCAGCGCGCTACCTGGACAGGCTCAGTCGGGCCCGGGCGGCGGTGGCCGATCTGGCGGTGACCACCGACCTGATCGTGGGCTTCCCGGGCGAGACGGAGGAGGACTTCACCGAGACGCTGGCGGTGGTGGCCGAGGCCCGCTTCGACTCTGCCTACACCTTCATCTTCTCCCCCCGGCCGGGAACCCAGGCGGCGGAGATGGTCGACCGCTTCGTCGATCCCGAGGAGATGGCGGACCGCTTCGAGCGACTCCGGGTGGTGGTGGAGCGATCGGCCGTGGCCGCAAATTCGGCCCGGGTGGGGGGAGTCGAAGAAGTCCTGGTGGAGGGCCCCAGCAAGCGCTCGGCGCTGGACGCGACAGGTCGCACCCGGCGCAACACCCTGGTTCACTTCCCTGCGGAAGTTCTTCCCCGACCGGGCAGCCTTGCCCAGGTCCGAATCAACCGGGCGGCGGCGCATCACCTGCGGGCCGAGCTGGTCGAGGTGACCACCCCTCCTCGCCACAAGACCCGGCTTCCGGTCCTGGCCTGACGTCGCTGACGGCGCAGGGGCCGCCGCCGGTTCCCGGCGCCGAGGATGTGGTCCTCGTCGGTCCCACCGCCTCGGGAAAGTCCGACCTGGCTCGTTGGTTGGCAGCGGCCGACCCCGGCTACGAGATCGTCTCCGCCGACTCCATGGCCCTGTACCGGGGGATGGACATCGGTACGGCCAAGCCAACCGCCTCCGACAGGGCGAAGGTCCCTCACCACGGGCTGGACCTGTTCGAGCCCCATGAGGAAGCGTCATTGGCCGCGTGGCTGGAGTCGGTTCGTCAGGCTTTGGTGGCCATCGCCGGCCGGGGGCACAGGGCTCTGGTGGTAGGAGGAACTGGGTTGTACGTGCAGGCCCTGGTGGACGGGATCGAGGTCCCGGGAACCTGGCCGGAGATCCGGGCGGAGTTGGAGGCCCAGGCGACCGGTTCCGAGGCGCTGGCCCGCCTTCACCGCCAGTTGGCCGAGGCCGACCCTTTAGCGGCGTCGAGGATGAACCCGACCAACGCCCGCCGAATAGTCCGCGCTCTGGAGGTCACCCGCGGTAGCGGCCGAGCGTTTTCGTCCTTTGGCCCGGGCCTGGCTGGTTATCCGCCATCGTCGGCCCCGCTCGTCGGCCTGATGCCTCCGGCTCAGTCGGTCAGCGGCCGTCTCGAGTCCCGCCTCGACGCCCAGTTGGCCGAGGGATTCATCGACGAGGTCGCCGATCTCCGACGCCGACCCCAGGCCCTGTCCCGCACCGCCGTGCAGGCTCTGGGCTATTCGGAACTGGGTGAGCATCTCGACGGCCACCTGACATTGGACCAGGCCCGATCACGGATCCTGGAGCGGACCCGGATGCTGGTGAAGCGCCAGCGAGCCTGGTTCCGGCGGGACCCCCGCATCCAGTGGGTCGATCCCAGCCCGGGCGCCCCCCGGGGGGAAACCGGGAGCACCACCCGGATCCTGCTGGGAGACTGGCAGGCGTGACCGCCGTTCATTCCTCCAACGCAGTGGCGGCCGAGGTTGGCATGCTCAAGTACCACGGCCTGGGGAACGACTTCGTCATTCTCATCGAGCCCACTGCTTGCGCCGCCACCTCCGCTCCGGCGCCTCCCGGGGACCGAGGTCCGTTCGCGCGAGGCGCGGCGGTGGCCTGGGCGGATCTGGCCGCAGCGGTCTGCGATCGGCGAACGGGACTTGGAGCCGATGGATTCATTCGAGCTACCAGGGCAGAAGTGGGCGCTGCCGCGCCGTGGCAGATGGAGTTGCGAAACGCCGACGGTGGTCTGGCCGAGATGAGCGGTAACGGGATCCGCTGCCTGGCCCGGGCCCTGGCGGACGAGTCCTTCGAATCGGCGAAGGAGTTCACCATCGCCACGGGAGCAGGGCTGCGTTCGGTCATGATCGACTCCGATGGTCAGGTAGAGGTGACGATGGGAGCCGTTAAGATGAGCCCGGGCCCTGTCCTGGCAAGCCATGAACGGTCATGGTTTGTTGACGTTGGAAATCCGCATGTGGTTGTCGCGGTTGACGATCCCGCAGGGGTCGACCTGGCCCGGCTGGCTGCACAGGTGGGGGAAGTGAACCTGGAGGTGGTGGCGCCTGATCCGACCCGAACGGGCCGGGTGCGGATGAGGGTCAACGAACGCGGGGTCGGCGAAACCCAGGCGTGCGGCACCGGATCGGTGGCTGCTGCGGCGGCTGCTCGAAAGTGGGGCTGGGTCGGAACGGTCGTATCGGTGGCCCAGCCCGGGGGGGTGCTGGGGGTCGACCTCACCCGCGACCAGGCGGTTCTGCGGGGGCCGGCAGTTCGGGTGGCTTCGGCAACCTTTGTCTACCGAACCCAAAGGGCGTGACCCCTGATATGTCGCTGATCGAACGGCATCGCCGGGAGACTGTGGTTCTGGTCGGAGTGGCCCTCGGCGGCGCCGACTCGGCTTCGGCACAGGCGTCCCTGGACGAGTTGGCCGCCCTTGCCGACACGGCCGGAGCGGATGAGGCGGCCCGGGTCCTCCAGCGCCGGGAGGCCCCGGATCCGGCCACCTTTGTGGGCAAGGGCAAGGCGGCCGAGCTACGGGAGTTGTCCGAGGCGGTGGATGCCGACACGGTCATCTTCGACGACGAACTGAGTCCGGCACAGAGTCGCAACCTGGAGAAGCTTCTGGGCCGCACCGCCATCGACCGGGCCGCGCTGATCCTGGACATCTTCGCCCAGCACGCCCACACCCAGGAGGGCAAGGCCCAGGTGGAACTGGCGTTGCTCCGCTACCGCCTGCCCCGGCTGCGGGGCAAGGGCGTCGGACTCTCTCAGCAGGAGGGCCGGATCGGAACCCGGGGCCCGGGGGAGACCCAACTGGAGGTTGATCGGCGGCGACTGCTGCGCCGGGTCACTCGCCTGGAGGCCGACCTGGTGGAGTTGGCCCGCCATCGCGGGGTGCAGCGCAAGGCCCGGGTTCGCTCGGGCCTGGCGGGAGTGGCCCTGGTTGGCTACACCAACGCCGGAAAATCGACCCTGCTGAACGCCTTGACCTCGGCCCACGTGCTGGCCGAGGACCGCTTGTTCGCCACCGTGGACCCCACTACCCGCCGTCTGGACCTGCCCGGCGGTGAACGGGTGCTGCTCACTGACACGGTCGGATTCGTTCGCAAGCTTCCCCACCAGCTGGTCGATGCATTCCACTCCACCCTGGACGAGGTCCGCCAGGCGGATCTGTTGTTGCATGTGGTCGACGCCTCCGCCGCCGATCCGGAAGGCCAGATGGAGGCTGTCAGTACGGTTCTCGCCGAGATCGGTGCCGATCAGATCCCCGTGACGGTGGTGCTCAACAAGACCGATCAGGCCAATCCTGATTCGCTGGCTGATCTTCTGGCCCGCTATCCCGACGCGGTCACCGTCTCGGGCCTGACCGGCGAAGGGCTGAACCAGTTGGCTTCCGCATTGGCCTGCGGGATCCGGTCGGTCAACCGGGTCGTTCGTCTCGCCATCCCCTATGACCGTGGGGACCTGGTCGCCTTCGTCCACCGGGCGGGCGAGGTCCTGGAGCTTTCCCATGGTCCGGCGGTGACCGATCTGCTGGTGCGCATCCCCGAGGCGGACTTGGCACGGGTGGCCGAATGGATGGTCACCGATCGCCCGGGATCGAACCGGTCGGAGGGGTCGGCCAAGGCCACCGACGAGGGCGGGGATATCGGGGGATGAGCCCCGATGGTTTCGCCCTTGCGCCCTACCCGTATGACCGCCTCGGCCCGCTGGCGCAATTGGCGGCCGCCCATCCGGGTGGGGCGGTGGACCTCTCCATCGGAACGCCCACCGACCCACCGGCGGCCAAGGTCCTCGCTGCCCTCGCTGGGTCCGGCGCCGAACGGGGGTACCCACCCTC
The DNA here is from genome assembly GCA_052390275.1 of Acidimicrobiales bacterium. Classification (GTDB taxonomy): domain Bacteria; phylum Actinomycetota; class Acidimicrobiia; order Acidimicrobiales; family AC-14; genus JBQTHD01. The sequence continues at coordinate 89,180 of JBQTHD010000023.1, forward strand.
GGTCGGCTCCGAACAGTTCCGTCGCAGCGCCACCGGGTGGATGCGACGGCGCCTGGGGGTGGAGGTGGACCCGGACCACGTTGGCGTCTGCATGGGAACCAAGGAGTTGGTGGCCCAGTTGCCCGGGTGGCTTCGTCTGCGCCGGCCGCAGCGGGACACGGTCCTTTATCCGGCGGTGTCGTATCCCACCTATGCCATGGGGGCGACCCTGGCCCGATGCAGGGCTGTGCCGGTGGCGGTCGACGACAACTGGCGGCTGCGGCTGGAATCGGTCGTCGAGGCCGACGCCGAACGGGCCCTGTGCCTGTGGACCAACAGCCCGGCCAATCCCACGGGGGCCGTCGACGATCTGGGGGCGGCGGCCGCCTGGGGGCGACGCTACGGGGTGCCGGTCATCTCGGACGAGTGCTACGTGGAGTTCACCTGGTCGGGTCCGCCGGAGACCGTGTTGAGCCACGGGTCGGCGGGAGTTCTGGCCGTTCACTCCCTGTCCAAGCGCTCCAACCTGGCCGGGCTGCGTGCCGGCTTCTACGCCGGTGACGAGGAGTTGGTCGACTTCCTCCGGGAGGTCCGCAAGCATGCCGGCTTCATGGTTCCCGGCCCGGTTCAGGCTGCCGCGGCCGTGGCCCTCGACGACGACACCCATGTCGAGGTGCAACGTCAGAGGTACTCGGCCCGCCTCGCCCGATTGGCCGAGCTACTCCAAGCCGCCGGCGCCCGGGTAAGACCGCCGGAGGGAACGTTCTATCTGTGGGCCCAGGCCCCAACGCCCGACGCCTGGTCCTTCGCCCGGGCACTGGCCGCCAACGGGGGAATGCTTGTGGCCCCCGGGGATCTGTACGGTCCGGCTGGGGCCGGCTATGTGCGGGTGGCCGCGGTGGCCTCAACCGAGTTGATCACGCTGGTGGCCCGACGAATGGGACTTTCGCTGGCCCGGTGAATATCGTCCGATAATGCTTTGATACCTACACCGTGGAGTCGCTGAATGCGCGAAATGAGCCAACGCTGGTGGTTGACCACCGATAAGGTCGATCTTGACATCGAAGCTGACGCTTCGGTTCTTTATGCCATGGTTTCCGACCTGCCCCGAATGGGGGAGTGGAGCCCAGAGTGTGAGCGTGTCGCCTGGGAGGGCGCGGTCGATGTGCCGGTGGAGGGGACCACTTTCATCGGTCACAACGCCGTCGGCCCGCGACGGCGTATCCGCTACTCCCGCCATGGTCGTGTGCTGGTGGCCGACCGAGGTCGGGAGTTCGCCTTCCTCACCGATGAGGGGGGCCGGGAGTCGACGGTTTGGCGCTACACCTTCTCCCCGTCCGGTAGCCGAACCAAAGTCACCGAGGCCTACGAGGTCCGATGGATTCCGACCTGGGCCCGGATCCTCGACGTCCCAACCAACCGCCACGCCCAGTTGCTGGCCAACATGGCCACCACCCTCAAGAAGCTCAAGACAGCCGCCGACGGTTAGGCCCGGGTGGGGGGCCAGCCTGGGCGGTAGAGCTGGTCACCGTCGACGCCGACGACCAGCCAGCCAGCTTCGCCGTGGCGAAGTGCGAAGCGGCGGGCGAAGGCACCGGGCCCGGGACGCGCGCCTGGTGAATCGGCCTCGACGAAGCTGACCACCTCCGTGTCCACGCCGAGGATCTCGTCGCCGTCGATGGTCATCCAGGTCAGGACACTGAGGCCCCGCCAGATGGTCTGCCATCGGTGGACGATCTCCTTGGCGAAGACGTCCCAGTAGCCGCTGTCGTGGCCGACGTCGGCCAGAGATGTGGCCACCGTGTCCCGTTCCTGTTCGGGACCGACCTGGTTGGGGCCGCTGCGGTGGGACCAGATCCAGTCCTGGGCGAGCACCAGGCGGAACTCGGGATCGGTAAGGGGCCAGGCCTGATCGAGGCTGCCGTCGTCCATGACTGCCTTCACCCATAGCCGAGCCACCTCCTGGGCGGTGGCGATGGGCGATCCGCCGGCATCGTCGTTGCGCTCCGGGGCCAAAGGTCTGCTCCTGGGTCGAGCCGCTCGGTCTGACATGAGCCGGTGCCGGCCCGTGCTCGCTTGAGGCTAACGGGATTGCCGACATTCGGAGAGACGCCGTCGATGGGCCGACGGTGGTCGACGCATTGTGACAGCGGGTGCCGCGCCAGTAGGGTCCGAACGGCTGATGGATGCCATCGAGTCCCTCCCGGTCGACGTCCCCGGCCTCCACCAGGGGGTCCTGTGGCTGGCCCGCCAAGTTGAGGAGTTTGACCGCAGCCTCCAGGAAGCCTCCGGGGAGGTCGCAGGACTCAACGGGCGCCTGGCCGGGGTTGAGGTCCGCGAACAGGCCCTGGTGCGGGCGGCTCAGGGCATTGAGGGCTTCCGCCGGGAACTGGCCTGGGTCACCGCCGAGGTGAGAGCCCGGGGAGAGTTGGTCTCCGCCGCCACCCAACGTCTGGCAGTGATGGCCGAGACCATCGATGAGCTGCGGGATCATGCTGACCGCCGCCTGGGCGAAGTTGAAGGGCACTTGGAGAGCGTCGGTCCCGGGATCGTCAAGGCTTTGGTCCGGGGTGAGGCGGGCCGGATCGCCACCGGAGTGTTCGAGCGGGTCAATGAGGTCCGGGGTCGGCTGGAGAACCTGGAGGCTCAATCCGGCCTTCTGGTCAGCGAGAACCAGCTGACCGCCGTGCTCGAGCGCTTGGGCGACCTTGAGGCCCGCCAGGCCCATGCCGGAACCTTCACCGAAACCCGCCTCGCCACCGTGCTCGAACGTCTCGCCGACCTGGAAGCCCGACAGGGTGAGGTCGAAGCAGAACCGCGGGTGGCCCCGGTGCTGGCGGCTGTGGAGCGCCTCGAGACGGCGATCCCGGCGATGGCGGACCGGATTGCGGCCCTGGGGAGGGACCAGGAACAGAGGGCCAGTACCGAGGCGGTGAACGTCCTGGAACGGCTGGTCGAGTCCCAGGCCCTGGCCATCGAGGCGGCCGAAGCCAATATGTCCGCCATGGCTGGCCGTCTGGAGGAGGTGGCCACGGGTCTGATCGGCCCTCTGCAGACCCGTGTCGACCAGTTGGCAGCCGATTTGATCGCTCCCCTGGACGCCCGCGTGGAGCAGATGGCAGCCGATTTGATCGCTCCCCTGGACGCCCGCGTGGAGCAGATGGCCACCGATTTGATCGCTCCCCTGGACGCCCGTGTGGAACACATGGCCACCGAGACCATCGCTTCCCTGGACGCGCGCGTGGAGCGGATGGCCACCGATTTGATCGCTCCCCTGGACTCCCGCGTGGAGCAGATGGCCACCGAGACGATCGCTTCCCTGGACGCGCGCGTGGAACACATGGCCACCGAGACCATCGCTTCCCTGGACGCGCGCGTGGAGCGGATGGCCACCGATTTGATCGCTCCCCTGGACTCCCGCGTGGAGCAGATGGCGACTGAGGCGATCGGGGCTCTGGAAACCCGGGTTGACGCCTTGGCGGAAGGATTGAGGGAAGTGCCGCCCGGCATCGAGGAGGCGGTGTCCCGGGAGGCCGCAGTAATAGGCCAGGCGATAGACGAACTGCGCTGGCGGCTCGAACAGGTGGCAGGGGAGTCCCAAGCTGGTCTCGACGGGGTGACCGGGGTGGCCGCCGAGCGGCTGAGTCAGGCCCTGGACCGAATCGAAGCGGTCGAAGCGACGACGGCGACTCTGGCCGACCTCGATAGTCAGGTTTCCGCGTTGAACCAGCGGGCGCGCGAACAGGCTGCAGCCCTGTCTGCTTTGGAGTTGCGGGCCGAACCCCTGGAGGGGGCGGTGGGTGACCTCAGCGCCCAGGGGGCCGCCATCACCGCCATGGTCGCCGCCCTCGGGACCCGCACCGATCCGCTCGAGGCGTCATTGGACGAGTTGTCGGGCGACATCGTGCGCATCACATCGGAGATGGCCGCCAATCAGCAGTCCGGCCTGTGGGCCATCCAGGTTCGCACGGACGAGTTGGCGGCCCGACTCACGGCCGTGGAGACCTTGCCTGGGGATCTGGGCCAGACCCGAGAGGCACTGGCCGCTTTGGAGTCAGACATCGGGGAGGCCCGCCAGGCCGCCCTGGCCGCCACCACCGAGCAACTGGCCTCGCTGGCTCGGCTTCGGACTCTGGAATCGATGCCCGGGGACCTGGAGGACGTGTACCGGGAGTTGGAACGGGTGGCCGACCTGGCCGGCGCGGCCGCCGGATCGGCGCTGGAGGCGATCGCCGGCCGGCTGGAACCGGTGGAGGCCACCGCCGAGGGCCTGCGGGCCGACCTGGACCGGCTGGAGACGGAGTTGTCCCAGGCCCTGGCGGCGGTGGCCGTGGTCGAGTCTGCCCAGGCACAGCCCGCGACCGGGGCTGCGGTGGACGAACTGGTCGCACGGGTGCTTTCGCTCGAGGAGTCGTCCGGCGCCCTGGCTGCCGCCGGCCGGGAATCTGAGGAACGGCTGACAGGTTCGTTGGTCACCGTCGTGGCGAACGCGGTTGAGCCGATCGAATCCCGGCTGGCTTCGCTGGAGGCATTGTCGGGCGATGTGGAGTCGCTCTACCGGGAACTCGACCAGGTGGTGGAAGTGGCCACCACCCGTCAGGGAGAACTGTGGGCCATGGCCGATCCGGTCCGGGGCCTCCTCGACTCACTGCCTGCTCGGCTGGAGACGGTGGCCGCCCGGGTGGAGGAACTGGCCGGCAGGCTGGCTCCACTCGAGGAGCTTCCTGCGGGGATGCAGGCGGCCACCGAGATGGTCCCCGGGCTGGAGGCTCGCCTGGCGGAGGTGACGGCCGCCACCGACGGGCTGCCGGAGGTGGTCGACGCACTGCGGGGACAGGTGCAGGCCGTGGCCGGGGAGATCCACATGGCCGCCACCAATGCTGAGCGGGCGGTGGACGACGGAGAGCAGATCGGGGAGGAGCTGCGAAGCGTCAAAGCCGACCTGGTTCGGATGGAGGGCGAGGTCGGGGGAATCCACACCGAGATGACCGCCGTCAGCAGCGGCCTCAGCGAGGTTCGAAACGACGTCGTCCAGGTTCAGACCGACGTCGCCCAGGTTCAGACCGAGGTCGCCCAGGTTCAGACCGAGGTCGCCCAGGTCGAGGCGCTGTCCGTCCTGGTTCCGCGGGTCGAGGCTTTGGAGGCTGGTCGCCTGGACATCTCGGCCGAGTTGTCGGCCCTGGAACGCTCCGTCGACGATCTGGCTGAGATGGCCTCGACCCGGCCGCCCGATATCGGGGGACTGTCGGCTCAGCTCGCCGACTCGCTGGTCGGGCCGTCGTCCCAGGTGAACGTGCTCAGTGCCCAGTTGCAGGCCCTGGATGCCAAGGTGGCCCAGACGGACGTGGTGACCGATGCCAACACCCAGAAGCTGGATGCGCTGATGCTGAGGCTCGACGGCGCCGCCGCGGAGTTGGCCACCCAGGTGGAGGCCCGAACCCAGCTTCTGGCCCGGCTTGAGGCTGCCGAAGGCGAACTGGACGCACTGGTCCATGCGTCAAGCGAGATTGAAGCTTGGCGCCGACACGCCGGCGACGACCGGGCCGGCTGGGCCGACGAGGGCCGAGCGCTGGCGGCCCGACTCGAGGCCCTGGAGCGCCTACCGGCGGACATCCAGACCCTGCGGGAACGGTTCGGCGGTCTGGGCGCCACCGCTGACGCCGTCGGCGCCGAGCTCCAGGGGGAGGTGGACAGCCTGGCCCAGGGTTTGGGGTCGATGAGTTCTGGTCTCGATGGTTTTCGTCAGGAGGTAGCCCGGTTGGCCGCCGAGCTGGAGTCGGCTCGGGCCGAGCTGTGGGCCGGACAGGGCGAACTCGTCGACTCCATTGCTGCCGTCGAACGCTCGGTCGCCCACACTGCGGCCTCGGTAGAGGCCTTGGGCGTCACCTCCGGCCCGGGGCCAGCGGGTTCGGGCTCGGACGCGCAGGACCCGTTCGCGCTGGTGGAGCAGGTGCGGGGCGAGTTGGACCAGGTCCGTCATTCCACCCAACGGTCCCTGAGTCAGATGATCGACCGCCTGGAGATGGTGGAGGAAGCGGCCGATCGGGTGGGCGGGCTCCAACGTCGCCTCGAGGCGGTGGCCGAGGTGGCCGAGGCCAATCTCGCGGCCACCGCGGCGGCGGGAGCCCCGACCACCGCGGCCACGGCTGCGGCCGAGGCCGAGATTTCCCGGCTGGCAGCCAAGGTGGAGGACCTCGTGGACGACGTGGCCCACACCCGGGTTGATCTGGTCACCCTGGCGGGACGGATCAGTGGCTGGGAAGACCTCGAGGGCGATGTCGCCGCCTTGGAGGGTCGCCTGGGGGAGATGGGCGCCGTCTACCAGGTGGCCGAGCGGGATATCGCCGACCTTCGCGCCCAGGTGGAGGCCGTGGCTGCTTCAACCGGGGACCCGGCGGTCATCGAGGCGATCCGAGTCCGCCTTGAACACCTCTCCGGCCAGGAGGCGATGACCGAAACGGCTCGAGGGGACCTGGAAAGACTGTCGGTCCGAATGGAGGCCCTGGAGCAGCGAAGGTTCGATGCCGGGCCCGGCGAATCTCTGGCCCGGCGTATCGACGTACTCGAGGCCAAGGCGGTGGACCCGACCCTGGTGGTCGAACTCCGTCGCCGGTTGGACCTGTTGGCCAGCCGGTCGGCCGCGGCCGAGGCACTCTTGGTGCTGGAACGCCGGATGGATGCTCTGGCCGCCGCCGCCGGCGACCCGGGGGCGATCGACGAACTCCGTGGACGGATAGATGCCCTCTCAGAACAGGAGGCGGCCTACCGGGAGCGAGCTGATCGCCAGGCGGCCCAGCGCCAGACTGCGGAAGACGAGATGACCGATCGGGCTAGCGCGGATCGTGAGAAGGCGCAGCGCCAGACGGCCGATCGGGAGCGCTCCGAGCGGGAACGAGCCGATCACCTAGAGGCGGTTACCGCCGACCTGTCCCGCGTGGAGCGGGCCCTGAGCGAGTTGTCGTCCCGGGTGGACGCCTCCGACGTGGCCGGACTGCGCGAGTCGGTGGACCAGCTTGACGCCCGACTGTCCCCGGCAATGGAGATTCTGCGCCGCCAGATGCAGGCCTGGGCGGCCGACTTCGCGGGAACAGACCAGGTTCTGGCCTTGGAGCGGCGGGTGGCGGCCCTGATGGACGAGGCGGTGGACCCCGCGCAGGTGTCGGCTCTGGCGACCCGCATGGATGACCTGGCCACCCGGTCGGGCGAGGGGCCGGCTGCCGACCGGGACCTGGGGTCCCGCATCGACGAGGTGGCCGGTCGGGTGGGGGCACTGGAAACACTGCCCCGGTTGGTGGCCGGGATGGGACGGATGTTGCAGAAGGCGGTGGCGGCCGGGAGTCTGGACGGAAGTGCCATCGAGGCGCTGGAGGAGCGGCTGAAGGCGTCGATCACCTCCGTGGCCAGTGCCGCCGACGCCCTGGGTGAATCAGTCGGCACGATCGAAGGCCGGGTCGGCCGTTTGGACGACCGCTTGGACGACCTCGATACCCGGCTGGCCCCGGTGGAGGCGCTTCCCCTGGCGCCGCTGCCGGCCGAGGTCGCCCGGTTGGCCGAGCACATCCGCTCTCTGAGCGAGGCCCTGGCCGACGTTCGCACCGGGGGGCAGATGGAACTCGCTTCGCGCACGGCTCCGATCATGGAATCCCTGGGGGATCTGCAGGGGGCCTACGGCCAACTGGCCGAAGAGGCGGTGGCCCTGGCCGAGGCCATGCGCACCAGTGCCGGGGGCATCGATCAACTCGACGAACGGATCCGGCGCATGGAAGGCCTGGCCGAGGACATCAACCGCCAGGAAGCGGTGCTGGCCCGCTTGGACAGCGACGTGATCGCCGGCCAGCTCGAAGCAGTGGCCAATACCACCAACCGATTGGCTGATCTGGACGCCAAGGTCTCGACCCTCGAAGCTCTAAAGGAGGAGGTCGACGGTCTCTACGGGTCCCTTTACCGCCTGGCCGAGCAGGCCGGGTACAGCGTCGACGGCTGAGGAGCCGGGAGTTCGTATCGATCGGCGGTCCCGGCCCGGCATGGGACAGCGTTCTACGCTGGCGGACAGAGGTACCTCGCCGGTGAAGCAAGCCGGTGAAGCAAGCCGGTGAAGCACGCCGGTGAAGGACGCCGGTGAAGGACGCCGGTGAAGCATGGACCCCATCATTGGTGCCGGGGACGGGACGCCTCCTCGTGGTTGGATGCACTCGTTAGCCGCTGCTTACCGCCGGGCCAGGTTCTGGCCGGCGCCAAGACTTGGAGGATCTGGTGGACGAGCGCAGAAGTCACCGCGGTTGGGGACCCTCAGCGGGACGGGCCGGTGCTGTCGGTGGATGATCGACGGGCTGAGCTGGTCGAGATCCTGCGCCATATGATCGACCAGTTGGCTGACGAATCCGAGTCCGCCCTCGCCCGGGTTTCCTCGGCCATCGCCGTCGGCGGCTACATGGAGGCTCTGACCCGCTCCCTGGTGGCCGAGGCCCGGAGCCAGGGGGCCTCATGGGACGATCTGGGACACAGCTTCGGCACCACCGGGGTGAACGTCTCGGCCCGCTTCGGGGACTACCGGCGCTACGACGACGACGACGATGATGACATCATCAGCGGCGATGGTGAGCCGGCGGCTTCGGCCACCGACGGCGGGGCGGCCGACGTCCCCGGGGAAGCTCCAGCCGAGGCGGGTTCATGACTGGCGACCATGGCGCGATGGCCATCGAGATCGCGCGTCTTTGGGATCGACGCGACACCCTCAGTCCCGCTTCGGGCGCCGCCCGGGAGACGGTGGTGGCGGCCATCGACCTGTTGGATCGGGGCCAGGCCCGGGTGGCCGAAGTCGACGCGGCCGGGGAGGTGGTGGTCCACGCCTGGCTGAAGCAGGCCATCTTGTTGTACTTCCGCCTGAGCGAGATTCAGGCGGTCGAGGTCGGACCCTTCGAGTACGCCGACCGGCTGCCGCTCAAGCGGGGGTGGCTCCAAGCGGGTGTTCGGGTGGTGCCCGGGGCTTCGGCCCGGTGGGGATCGTTCATCGACCGGGGGGCGGTGCTCATGCCCAGCTACGTCAATATCGGCGCCCGGGTGGGGGCCGGCACCATGGTCGACACCTGGGCCACCGTTGGATCCTGCGCCCAGGTGGGGGCAGGAGTCCATCTCTCCGGCGGTGTCGGGATCGGTGGGGTTTTGGAGCCGCCCCAGGCGGCACCGGTCATCGTGGAGGACGATGCCCTGATCGGGAGCCGGGCCATGATCGTCGAGGGCGCCAGGGTGGGTCGGGGGGCCGTGGTGGGCGCGGGGCTGATCCTGTCCTCGTCCATCCCGGTTATCGACGCATCGACCGGTGCCGAGATCAGCCGGGGGGTAATCCCCCCGTGGTGCGTGGCGGTCACCGCCACTCGCCCGCGTTCTTTTGCCGGGGGGGAGTTCGGTCTCCCGTGCGCCCTGGTGGTCAAACGCCTCCCGGAGGGCCAACGGCACGACAAGGCCCAGTTGGAGGACGTGCTTCGCGATCATGGGGTTGCTCGGTGAGATCGTTGGACCCCGCCCGCCGGTGACCGGTCGCCCTCGGCCCGGGCCAGACCAGTTGCTCAAGCGGGTGGCCGAACTGGTCGACATCCCCTCCGTGAGCCACCACGAAACCGATGTCTGCGACCACGTCGAGGGCCTTCTGGGCACCAGTGACTGGTTGGAGATCACTCGGCTGGGCAACAACCTGGTGGCTCGGACCCAAGGCGGCAGGGACGAGCGTCTGCTTCTGGGTGGGCATCTCGATACCGTCCCCCCGGCGGCGGGACCGGGTGCTCGCTGGGCCGCCGCTACTTCGGGCCAACCAGCGGTGTGGGGCCCGGGGGCCACCGACATGAAGGGGGGTCTCGCCGTACTTCTGGAGTTGGCTCTGGCGTTGGAGGAGCCCGCAATCGACGCGACCTATGTGTTCTACGAGTGCGAAGAGGTGGCTTCGGAGTTCAACGGTCTGGAGCGAATCCGTAGGGAGGCCCCTCACCTGCTGGCGGCCGACGCAGCGGTGCTGGCCGAGCCCACCGGATCTGTGGTGGAGGCCGGCTGCCAGGGAACCCTGCGGGCAGAGTGCAGAGCCGTCGGGCGTCGGGCTCATACCGCCCGGGCCTGGAAGGGAGTCAACGCCATCCACAGGTTGGCCCCGGCACTCAGTGCCATCGCCGCCTATCAGCCTCGACAGGTGGAGATGGCCGGGTGCACCTTTCGCGAAGGCTTCCAGGTGGTGGGCGTGGCCGGCGGAGTGGCTGGAAACGTGGTCCCCGACCAGGCCACCCTGACGGTCAACTTCCGCTTCGCTCCCGACCGCAGCGGCGATGAGGCAGAGGCCGAGGTCCGAAGAGTGGTGGGTCAGGTTGACGGGTTCGAGGTCACCGACCTGGCCCCGGCGGCACCGCCGGCCCTGGATCATCACCTCCTGGGGAAGCTCCTGGCCGCCACCGGGGCCCCAGCCCGAGCCAAGCTGGGGTGGACGGACGTGGCTCGCTTCGCCGGCTGGGGAGTTCCGGCCACCAACTTCGGTCCGGGCGATCCCAACCTGGCCCACTCGGCCGACGAGCACGTGGCCGCCTCGGAACTGGTCTCGACCTTCGAATCCCTGCGTCGAGTGCTGGTCGGGAGCTAGTGCCCTGACCATGAACGCTTGCTCGCGTAGCCCATTCCATGAAGTTCGGTCAGAACGGTCGCTGGCCAGGCCGCAGGACCAAGCCTCACCCTCTGCACGAGTCACCGACGTGAACGCCGCCAGCGGCGGTTCTGGCCGGAGAAACGCGGCAATGGTTTGTGGTCAGGGCACCAGTGAGATGGCGATGGATATCGGTCGGGGGAGCGGCCGGCGGTCACGGCGGGCGGTAAGGGTGGGTGGCGTGGCCATGGTGGGTGGCGCCGTACTGACGGCCGCGGCCGTAGTCCTGGCTTCGGTCAGCCCGGCGCTCGGTTTGGCAGCACCGATGGGCGGCGGCCGGGTCCGCCCGGCGTTGGCCAACGCCGATGAGTTCTTCGATCAGCAGTGGTCGCTGGCGCAGATAGGGGCCCCGGCGGCGTGGACGGCAAACACCGCCGATGGGGTGATCATCGGGGTGGTCGACACCGGAGTGGACATCGAGCACCCGGACCTGGCCGGGAAGGTCGTGGCTACGGCCAACTGCCTGGGTCGGCGACCGTGTTCGGTCGGCGGAGGCCAGGACGACAACGGCCACGGAACCATCGTGGCTGGCATCGCCGCAGCGGTGACCGGCAATGGCATCGGGGTGGCCGGCGCCGCTCCCGGGGCCCGGTTGGTGGTGGCCAAGGCCTTGGACTCCACCGGTACTGGCAACTCCGACGACATTCGCGCCGCCATCGACTGGGTGGTGTCCCAAGGGGCGTCGGTGGTCAACCTGAGCGTGGGAGAGGACGGTACGCCGGCGGCCGGTCCGGGGGGCGGTGCTCTGCGGACGGCCATAGAAAGCGCCTGGGCCCGGGGCGTCGTCCCGGTGCTGGCCTCGGGTAATCGCTCCGGGGCGGCGGGCACCTCAGGTTCGATGAACTACGGGGATCTGAACGCCCTGGTGGTGGGGGCCACCGACCGGAGCGGGGCGGTGGCCTCGTACTCGGCGTCGTTGGGCAACGCCAAGTGGGGACTTGTGGCCCCCGGAGGATCCGGGTCCGGCGACCGTGCCGACAACATCTACTCGACCGGCCTGCGCTCCATCAGCCCCTATGTCGCCGCCGCCGGCACCTCCATGGCCGCTCCGCATGTAGCCGCCACCGTGGCCATCCTCCGGGCCCGGGGGCTGTCCCCGGCGGAATCGGTGGCCCGAGTGCTGGCCAGTTCGGATCGAGTGGGCTGTGGCACCGGTTGCCAGGGTCGGCTGAACATGGCGGCGGCCGTCGACGCCCCCCCGACCCCGGCGCCGGTGATTCCACCGCCAACGACCTCTCCTCGCCCGGCCACCCCCCGGCCCCCGGCCCCGGTTCCAGTGACCACACTGCCGGCCGCGCCGGTGACCACCATCCCCGCCATCCGGATTCTGCCCCCCGGGGACGCCCCTCCGGCCCAGGGCCTGATCCCGGGAATTGAACTGCCTTTCGTGGCGCCGGCCCAGGCTGATGGGCCCCAGGGCCTGAGCGCTCCGTCCTTTACGGCACCCGGGGCCCGACCGGGGTTGACCGCCCCCACCCAGGGGGTGGCTGGCACCCTGCTCGGACTCAACCTGGTTCTTCTGGTGGCGGCCCTGGTGCGGCGCCAGCGGGACCGGTCGGCTACAGCCGGCGCAGGATGGTGACGACCTTCCCGTAGATCGTCACCTGGTTGGCCGGAAGGTCGATGGGCTCGAAGTCCGGATTCGAGGCCAGCAGCACCACCCGTGTCCCGCGGCGGCTGTAGGTCTTGATGGTGGCCTCGTCCCCGGGGATGCCGGCAACCACTACGTCCCCCTTGGCCACATCGGCGCCGGAGCGGACCACGGCGAAGTCCCCCGGCAAGATTCCCGCCCCGATCATGGACTCACCCCTCACCCGGAGCATGAACAGCGTTCCCTCCCCGGTGAGATCCGCCGGTAGGGGGTGGATGTCCTCCACGTTCTCGGCCGCCAGCAGGCCGGTACCGGCGGCCACCTCTCCCACCAGGGGAACGTAGCGGGCCGGCCGACGATCGACTGCCGCCCCACTCTCGGGGTGGTAGCGGACCTCCATGGCCCGGGGTTTGGACGGGTCCCTGCGCAGGTAGCCGAGGCGCTCGAGAGTGGAGAGGTGGGCGTGGACGGTTGAGCTGGAGGTGAGCCCCACCGCCTCGCCGATCTCGCGCACCGACGGCGGGTACCCCCGGGAGCGGGTCTGGGAATCGATGTAGTCCAGGATGCCCCGGTGACGCTCGCTCAGAACCGGATCGACCACGTTCCACCTCCTGTTCGGGCCCGGATGGGCTGGGAGAACGATAACCGCCGGCGCTGTGGTGTGCAAACACCTGTTCGATAACACGGTTGGCCAAGTTTCAGTTGACACGAACGAGTGTTCGGGTCGACAATTTGTCCCATGAGATCGAACACACGTACGACATGGGCTACGGAAGGGCAGCAATCGGGATGGGGGGGACCGGACGAATCACCATCATCAGGCCGTCTCAGCCCGGCCGACCGGCGGTTCCGCCTTGTCCTGGCTCTGGTCAGCACCGCCGTCATTCTTTCGTCGGTGCTCGACGGGGGATGGGTGGCGTAGTACCGCCGGTTAGCGTCCCAGGGCGTGCGGTGCCCGGCTTGCAACGGCTTCGAGGACAAGGTGGTGGACAGTCGCCTGGCCGACGAGGGCGGATCTATTCGTCGTCGCCGGGAGTGCCTGGTCTGCGGACGGAGGTTCACCACCTACGAACGGGTAGAGGAGACACCGTTGGTGGTGGTGAAGCGCTCCGGACTCCGCCAGCCGTTCGACCGGACCAAGGTCGTGGCCGGCCTCGTGGCTGCGGCCAAGAACCGGCCGGTGGTGGCCGCCCAACTGGAGTCAGTGGCCAACGAGGTCGAGGAGGCGTTGCGCATGGAAGGTTCCGAGCATGCCAGCGCCCGGGTGGGTGAGTTGGTGCTCGCCCGGCTTCGGGCGGTGGATGAGGTGGCCTCGATCCGTTTCGCCAGCGTCTACAAGGCCTTCACCGACCCGGGAGACTTCGAGCGGGAGTTGGGGTTGCTGGGCCGGGCCGGCGGATCCGGCGAATCCTCCGACGAGAGTTCTGACATTCCTTGACACCCCTGGAACTACTGTGATGTAGTTCCCTCATCTCGTAGGCGCAGCGGCGCCGACCCACAAGATGTTGTGTATCACTAGCGGTTTTTCTTGTGGACGACCTGTGCAGTTCCCCGGTGAAGGAGACCCTCCCATGGCCATAGCGCCCGAAAGCACCCGTATCGGCCTCCGTCGGCATTTCACCTCTGAGGTGGTCCACCCCTACGACGAGATCGCCTGGGATCGTCGGGACGCCCGGATCACCAACTACCGCGACGGAGCGGTGGCTTTCGAGCAACTGGGCGTGGAAGTTCCCGAAGGCTGGTCGCAGAACGCCACGAACATCGTGGCCCAGAAGTATTTCCGGGGGCCCGTCGGGGCGCCGGAGCGGGAGTGGTCGTTGCGCCAGGTCGTCGACCGGGTGGTGGACACGATCTGTGAATGGGGCATCCGAGGTGGCTACTTCGTCGACGAGGCCGAGGCCGCCACCTTCAGCGACGAACTGAAGCACCTGGTGGTCAACCAGAAGGCGGCCTTCAACTCGCCGGTGTGGTTCAACATCGGGGTGTCGGGGGAGCCGCAGCAGGCCAGCGCCTGCTTCATCCTGGCAGTGGAGGACACCATGGCCTCCATCCTCAACTGGTACGTCGAGGAGGGCACCATCTTCAAGGGTGGATCGGGGTCAGGCATCAACCTGTCCACCATCCGCTCCTCGGTGGAGCAACTCAAGGGTGGAGGAACCGCCTCAGGCCCGGTCAGCTTTATGCGGGGGGCCGATTCGTCGGCAGGCACCATCAAGAGCGGCGGGAAGACCCGCCGGGCGGCCAAGATGGTCATCCTCAACGTCGACCACCCCGACGTCGAGGACTTCATCTGGTGCAAAGCCACCGAGGAGCGCAAGGCCCGGGTCCTGCGCGATGCCGGTTTCGACATGGATCTCGACGGCCGGGACAGCCATTCCATCCAGTACCAGAACGCCAACAACTCGGTGCGGGTGAGCGACGAGTTCATGACCGCCGTCATCGACGACGGGGAGTGGCACCTGCGGGCGGTCCTCACCGGCGAGGTGCTGCGCACGGTCAAGGCCCGCGATCTGTTCCGCCAGATAGCCCTGGCCACCTGGGAGTGCGCCGATCCGGGGATGCAGTACGACACCACCATCAACCGCTGGCACACCGCCTCGGTGACCGGCCCCATCACCGCCTCGAACCCGTGCTCGGAGTATCTCCACCTGGACAACTCCGCCTGCAACCTGGCCAGCCTCAACCTTTTGAAGTTCCTCGACGACGACGGCACCTTCGACGTGGCCGGGTTTTCCGCCGCTGTGGCGGTGATCTTTTGCGCCCAGGAGATCCTGGTGGGCGCGGCCGACTACCCCACCGCCAAAATTGGGGAGAACGCCCGGCGGTTCCGTCAACTGGGCTTGGGCTACGCCAACCTGGGGGCATCCTTGATGGCCCTTGGGCTTCCCTATGACTCCGACGCGGGGAGGGCCTGGGCGTCGTCGGTGACCGCTTTGATGACCGGGCAGGCCTATGCCACCTCGGCCCGACTGGCCGAGCGGATGGGCCCGTTCGCGGGCTACATGGAGAACCGTGAGCCCATGAACCGGGTGCTGAACATGCACCGCGACCATCTCGAGACCATCGACGTGGACCAGGCGCCGGCCGACGTGCTCGCAGCGGCTCGCCAGGCCTGGGACGAGGCGGTGCTGCTCGGTGGTCGCCACGGGGTTCGCAATTCCCAAGCCAGTGTCCTGGCCCCCACCGGGACCATCGGCCTGCTCATGGACTGCGACACCACCGGGGTGGAGCCGGACCTGGGTCTGTGCAAGACCAAGAAGCTGGTGGGCGGCGGCACCATGTTGATCGTCAACCAGACCGTGCCCCGAGCCCTGGCCCGCCTCGGGTACCGGCCTCAACAGGTGGCCGACATCCTTGGCCACATCGACGAGCACAAGACGATCCTGGGGGCCCCGCACCTGTCGGCCGACCACCTGGAGGTCTTCGCCTGCTCCATGGGCGACAACGTCATCCATTACCTGGGCCACGTGAAGATGATGGCGGCGGTGCAGCCCTGGATCTCCGGCGCCATTTCCAAAACGGTGAACATGCCCGAATCGGCCACGGTGGAGGAGGTCGAACAACTTCACATCGACGCCTGGAAGATGGGCCTCAAGGCGGTGGCCATCTACCGGGACAACTGCAAGGTCGCTCAGCCGCTGGCCACCACCAAGAAGGCGTCGGCCGAGGACCCGCCCGTGGTTGGCGCGGTCGGCCCGGGCGCGGGAGGAGCGGCGCCGACTGCGGCGGCGATGGAGCGGGTGGTCGAGCGGGTGGTGGAGCGAATCGTGGTCAAGGAACCGGTGCGGGAGCGCCTGCCTCGGGCCCGGAGGTCCCGGACGATCTCGTTCCGGGTGGCCGACTGTCACGGGTACGTGATCGTGGGGGAGTACGACGACGGCCGGCCGGGGGAGATCTTCCTGAAGGTGGCCAAGCAGGGCTCCACTCTGGCCGGGATCATGGATGCCTTCGCCATCTCCGTTAGCCATGCCCTGCAGTACGGGGTGCCCCTGCGGGCCTTCGTGGACATGTACACCAACATGCGCTTCGAACCGGCGGGAATGACCGACGATCCCGACATCCGCTTCGCCAGTTCACTGGTGGACTACATCTTCCGCCGCCTGGCGGTGGAGTACCTGTCCTATGACCAGCGAGCGGAACTGGGCATCCTCACGGTGGACGAGCGGCTTCAGCCCACGCTCCCCGGAGTGGAGGAGCACACCACCCTCACCTCCACCGGGGTGGACATCGTCCCCGACCCCTCTCCTCTACGGCCCGCCCCCGCCGCCCCTCCCCGGTCGGCTGGTCCCCGGATGCCACCGGCGGTGGAGATGGTGGTGCCGATGGCGTCGGACGCGCCCTACTGCTACGCCTGCGGAATGGTCATGCAGAGAGCCGGCGCCTGCTTCGTCTGCTCCAGTTGCGGCACCACCAGCGGCTGCTCGTAGTAACGGGCGCACGATGCGGTGGTCCACCTCGATGTCGGACCCTGACCCCGGTGTACGGCCCAGCACTCGGTGTTGCACTATTCGTTGAGGTGTAGCGTCACAGCATGCCCACTCCCAGGCCGCGCCATATGGTCACCGAGAGCCAGGCGGTAGCCCAGGCGCTCGATGCCGCAGCCCAGGTCTGGCCGGAGGATGCTGCGAGACGCAGCCGCCTGCTGTTGAGGTTGGTGGCCGCTGGCCATAGAGCCCTTTGCGATGAGCAGGCGACATTGGAGGTGAAGCGGCGAGATGCCCTTATCCGAACCCGGGGATCTCTGAGCGGGGCCTATGGCCCGAATTATCTCGATGAGCTCAGGCAGGACTGGGCCCCGTGATCTTGGTCGATGCCCGCGTCCTTATGGGTCATTTCGACTCGAGCGATATTCATCACCGTGCCGCCACCTCCCTGCTCGGCCGGGCGGTGGAGGAGTCCGGGCGCGACCCGCTCGGCGCCAGCCCGATCACGGTCGCCGAGGTTCTGGTGGGCCCGGCAAGGTCGGGTCGCCTGGCCGCCGCCCGATCCGCTCTTGAGGACCTGGGCGTCGTAACCCTGAACCTGCCGGCCGATGCCGGTCCTCGACTGGCGCTCATGCGGGCCGAAACCGGAATGAGGATCCCCGATTGCTGCGTGCTGTTGGCTGCGGTGAGCACTCGCTGCGCAGTCGCAACCTTCGACGCCCAGCTGGGGGCGGCGGCTCGCCGCCTGGGTGTGGCGGTGTTGGAGCCCTGATTCAGGTCGATCTGGCTGACGGATCGAAGGGTTCGGATTCCGCCTCGCGGCCCTGCGCGCCCGGTTCCATTGGTTCGGCTTCGGATTCGACCGGTTCAGGGTCGGAGCGTTACGTGGGCGATGACCTCTTTGTCATCGACGACACTGCCAACCTCCGGCGGGTCAAGGCTCTGGCGGCCACCGTTCCCATCGAGGATCTGGAGCGGTCAAAGGGTGGTCTGAGCGGTGACTTCTGGGCCCTCTATGACCTGAGGACCTTGGCGGTGGCGCTCATCGACTGGATCGCCCTGGCCTTGGGGGTGACCGACGGGGCCTCGCCCGAGGCGGCCGCCGCTTTTGTGGCGGACCAGGCCCGGCGCCAGCAGTGCGACCGTCCGTCGAGCGAGCACGCCCAGGTGGCTGCCCGCGTGCTGGACAAGTTGGTTGGCGACGGGGAGGTCACCCGGCGCTACGTCGACCACTCGTCGGACGCGCCGGTGGTGCGGGAGTTCGCGTTCCGCCTGGTCTACGAGCAGTTGTCGCCCTCGGGCAGCGTGCACCTGCGGGTGTCGGAGGAGGCCATCAACGTCCTGGTCGATGCCCTGGATATGGATATAACTGACGCCCAGGAGGCCCAGGAAGCGTGGATGCGGCGCCTGGTGGAGAGGGGAATGCTGGACAAGGCCAGCACCGCCGCCCGCCAGGGTCGGCTCCGGTCGATCCAGTTCCTCGAGCGGGTGCAGGCGGTGGTGCGCGACACCATCGCCGACATCACTGCCCACGACTGGTCCGGAAAGCTGGCCCGGGATCTGGAGTCGTACCTGGCCCACGTCCATGACCGACTGAGCGCCGAACGCGAACTGCGGGAGATGGTGGCCGAGCGCCGCGAGCAGATCACCGACGGCCGAGCCCGGGCCGAGGCAAACGAACTGCTGCGAATCCTGGCCGACTGCCAGAGCCGACACGCTCAGCTGCACGCCTTCTTGATGACCACCCGGGCCCGCTTCCGGGCCGCCCAGGACACCGCGTTCGCAGCCACCCCGGGAAGCGACGTCCGCTACGACCTCGAAGCCGACCTGGTTCGGGCCCTGCTGACTACCCCCGTCGGGCGGGCGGCGGGCTGGGCGGAGGAACTCTTCGGCCGCTTCCTCGGCCCCCGACGGGCAGTGAACCCGTCGTTGGCCGTGATCATCGACGAAGCCTGTGAGGCCCCGGCCCTTCGCCTCGAGGACGATCCCGAGGACGAGCCCCGGTTCACCGAGCCTGAGCCCCCGTGGTGGGAGCCGGTATGGGGCGCCGTGGCCGCTGTCATCGAGGAGGTCGATCACCCGGTCACCATGGCTGAACTGCTGGTCCGTGCCCGGGAGGTGGCGACGGACCTGGGCGCGGACCCCCTGCTCGCCGGCGCCGCTGTGGCCCACCGGGCTTATGAACTGACGGGCGCGTCCGGAGCGCCCGGCCTATTGGCCATGCCCACCGGTGGCCGGGTGGAAGATGACATCCTGGCCGGCCCCGAGTTGCTGATCGTCCGCCTGGAGACGGTGGGCCGCCCACCCCCGGCCGGAGCCCTGCTGTGACCGGCGCCTCCCTGTGACCGGCGCCTCCCTGTGACCATGGACATCACCGCCGCTGCCCGGCTGGTCTCCTATGCGGCCATGCCCCGCGCACTTCCGGCGCGGGACACCGTCTACGCAGAACTGGTGGAGCGTCACCGAGACGACCCCGCCTTCGCCGACGTCGTTGCCGACATCGCCGCCGGCCTTGGGCTGGAACTTCGGGTGGACGAGGTGGCCGGGGTGGTGGCCTACGCCGATTCCGACGGACCGCTTCGTCGGCGCCTCTCCGACATCGTCCGGTCGCGCTCGGGGCGTAGCGCCAGTGAGTCCCGGGTCCTGTTCGCTCTGGTGCTGCTGGCCGTGGCCCGGACGGCCTTCGCCCAGCCTGCGCATCTCTCGGACCGGACCCGCATCGCCCGGATCGATCCCGATGTGGTCATCTCCTACCTCGACCGCCTGGTCGAGGAGATCGGGGCAGGAGCCCAGGACGCCGAGGCCGGCCACCTTGAAGCGGAGGAGGGGTGGCGGGCGTGGAGCCACCTGCGCGAGGTGCGGGCCTCGATGGAGCGACACAACAGCCAACAGAAGGCGGGGCTCATCCGGCGCGTGTGCGACATGTTGGAGGACGAGGGCCACCTGGTTCGCCAGGGCAACGAACGTGACGGCCTCTGGTGGCGGACCACGCCCCGGTTCCGGTTCGCGGTGCACACCCTGGTGTGCGACTCGCTGTTGGTGGGTGAACTCACCTCGTTGGTGTCGGCCGATCTGTTCCCGGCTGGCGGCGACTCCGGTCCCGGGGAAACGGACCCGCAGGAGTTCCAGACGTGAGTCGGCGGCGGGCGGGCACCCTCGCCCTGGACGGGGCGCCGCCCATCGGGCTCGGGCTCCGCCGGTTCGTTCTGCGCAGTGTCGGGCCCCCCGCGGCCCGGTTCCATCCCCTCGACCTCGACCTGGTCACCGCCGATGGAACCGTGGCCCGGCGGGCACTTTGCGTGTTGACCAACACCGGCGGAAAGTCGACGCTGCTCAAGCTTCTCTCCGCCGTCGTCCACCCCGGGGTGGCCGGCCTCATCGGCAAGGGAGAAGTGGCCGACATGGTTCTGGCCACCGACACCGCCCACGTCGTCCTGGAGTGGCAGGAGGCCGACGGGGCCCGATACATCACCGCCTGGTTGGCCCAGTGGGAAGGCCTGGTCAGGCCGCAGACCGGGACCAAGGGTCTGCGGCAGTGCTGGTACACGTTCCGGGTCGGGCGTACCGGGCCCGGCTCGGGGTCGGTCTCCGGTGCGGGACCGGGTTCGGCCCCAGCGTCGATCGGAGTGGGTGATCTGCCCTTCGAGTACGACGGTCGCAGGGTGCGCTGGGACGAGTACCGCCGCCAACTGCGGCACCTCTTTGGGGAACATCCCTCCTGCGCCGGCTACATCGCCGATACGCAGGTCGAATGGCGCAGGGCACTGGCCCAGCGAACCCGCATCGACTCGGAGTTGTTCATGTACCAGGCCAAGATGAACGCCGACGAGGGGGGAGCCGGCGCCCTGGTGACCCGTATGCGAACGCCGGAGGCAGTGGTTGGATTCTTCGTGGAGGCCTTCAACGACGACGTCAGCACCACCGACACCTTCCGCCAGGTGGGGACCTACATCGCCCAGGCATCCGGACGGCGGACCATGGAGGTTCACGCCGGACTGTGCGCGGAGCTGACCGAGCCACTTGGCCGGTTCCTGGTCACCAACCAGGAGTACGCCACGGCCCAGGACCTGGAAACCTTCGAGGTGGAGCGGCGGCGGGAGTTGGCGGGAGCCGTGCGATCGCGGGCCGCGGCCGACGCCGCCCGGGCGGCCGAGGCCCGGGCGAAGCTGGAGGAGATCAGCGCCGGTCTGGCCGCCACCAACCGGGCGATCGAGGGCGACGACGATCGCCGCCGGCAGTACCTCCTGCTGGAGGCGGAGATGAGGCGCGAGGCCGCCCTGGCCGCCACCGCCCAGGCCGGTGCCCGCGAACTCGAGGCCGATCGCCAGAGATCGGCCTGGCAGAAGGTTCCCGACGTCAAGGCCCACCAGGCCGCCGCCGCTGCTCATCGGCGGGAGGAGGCGGCGTTTCGGGCTGCGGAAGAGGAGTTGGCACCGCTCTATGCCCAGGTGGAGGTGGCAGCCGGACGCTTGGTGGCAGGTCTGATGGCTCAGGAGTCCGAGGCGATGGCCGCCGCCGCCGACGCCTCCATCCGGATCGACGCGGCCCGAGCGGCTCAGACCCTGGGCGCCGAGCGGCGCGACTCAGCCATCCGGGCCGCGGCTGAGCTTCTCTCCGCTCTCCGGGCCGGTGACGAGCGGGCGAGGGCCGCCGAATCGCAACTGCTGGAGGCTCGGGTCCAAGGCGACGTCGGCCCGGGCGAAACCGCCGCGGAGGCTGCCATCCGCTGGGCGGCGGCCGGCCGGGAGGCGAACGCCCGGCGTAATGGGGCCGCCTCGGACCGGGAGGCCGCCCGCCGGGCTCAGCAAGCGGCCGAGAGCACGCGCTCCGCCGCCGAGTTGGCGGTCCGCGACGCGCAAGCCGAAGTGAAGGCAGCCGACACAGAACTCGCCGAAGCCGCCCGTTCCTGCGCTCGGCTCGCCGATGACCCCGACGTGACGGCCATAACCGGCAAGCCCCCGGCCGGCGTACCCCCCCATCGGGCGATATCGGCATCGGTGGCCTCGAGCGTCGCAGCCACCCTGGGGGCCCAGGCCGCCGCAGCGGAGATTGCCGCATCTGACACCTACGCCGACCTGAGGCTGGTCGAGGCCGAACTTGACCGCCTGGCCGGGACCGACCTGCTCGATGCCGGCGAGGAGGTGGCCAGATCGCTGGCCGTCCTCAGGCAGGCTCAGATCGGGGCGGTATCGGGATGGGCATGGGTGGAATCCGCGGTCGCCGCCGAAGATCGCTTGGCGTTCATCTCCGCCCGGCCCGATATCGCCAACGGCGTCGTGGTCAGCGACCACTCCCGCCTCGACGACGCCCGCCAGGCTTTGGAGAGGGCCGGGTTGCTGCCCAGGATGGCAGTGGCGGTGGCGACCGCCCGGGCTGCCACCGCCACTGCCGACGCCCTACCCCTTGAGGCGGATCGGGACCGTTTCGTGGTGGAGCCCCACCCGGGCCTTTACGACAGGGCCAAAGCCGAGGAGGAACTCGGCCGGCTCTCCGCTCGCCGCGACCACCTGGCGGCCAGCCACGCAGAGAAGGCCGTTCGGGGTCGCCAGCTTCGGGGGGCGGCCGCTCTGGCTTTGGGGCACAGCCAGGAATGGCCCGAGTCGAGGCTGGCTTCCTCAGAAGCCCATAGGTCCCAGGCCGCGGCCCGAGCCCACGAGGCGAAGGCTCGCAGCGCCGAAGCCGCGGCGGCCGCCGTGCGCGCTGGGGACGCTGAACAGGCAGCCGTGGCCGCGGAGAAGCTGGCCGCTCGGGAGGAGGATCTGGCCACCGCGGCCGGCGGGCGCCTGTTCCGGCTGGTTGACCTGGAGTTGGCCGCCTCTGTTCATAAGGCCGCCCGCGCTGGGATCCTTCGTCAGATCGACGGACACGACCACGCCGCCCTGGCCGCCAGCGCCGAGATCGACGCAGCGGAGGCGGCGGCGCAGGTTGCCCGTGACCTGAGGCGCGACACCCAGGACGTGGCCAGAACCGCCCGGGAACGGGCTGGTGGCATTGGGGCCAAGGCATCGGGAACAGTTCCCTCCGAGCCCGTACACGTCCTCGAGGCCGAACACCGCGCGCTCGGCCGCCACTTGGCCGACGAGGCGGCCGGCCGGGACCACTTTGCCGCCCTGGAGCGGGCCCAGGAGGCCCTGGCCACTGCCGCTCAGCGCTTGGGTGGGGTCGGGCCCGAAGTCCTGGCCCTGGCCGAGCAGTTGGGTGACTCAGTGCTGGCCGGGTCGCTGGAGGCAATCGCGACCCAGGCTCGGGCGGCGGACGAGGCGTGGAAGTCTGCGGTGGCCCGCAACTCTCGCTGTCGCAGCGATGCCGAGCGCTGGGCCCGGGAGGCTCAGGATCGCAGCCCGAAGGACCGCAGCGCGCACGCGGTTTTAGGACCGGGGGAGGCGCCCGCCGATCCCGACGATGCCAGCCGACGGGCGACGGCCCTGGGTGAGACGCTGGCCGAGCACCGGGCGCTTCGGGACCGCCAGCAGGCGGCCCGGGACCTGGCGGACGCCGCCCTGACGGTCGCGGCGGCGGCGGCCAGCGCCTTCGCCCGGCTGGTATCGGATCAGGACGCGCCCATTGCCGGGGCCGATGCCTATGACCACGACGTGGACTCGGCCAAGGTCGAACTCGACGGGTTGCGCCGGGAGGTGGAGTTGGCCAAGAAGCTGGTCGGCGCCACCGTTCTGGCCCGCCAGGAGGTGATGCTCGAAGTCGCACGGCGGGCGACCGACAAGCGCTGGGGCGAGATCGTCGACTCGCTCAAGGAGCAGTGCGCCAACGTGTCCACCGAGATCCTCGCCGAGCACGGCCAGAGGTTCCTCGACGGCCTCATCGCCCGTGAGGCATCGCTTCGGGCCGACATCGCCGAACTCGATATCCATCGGGCCGCCGTTATCAGCTCACTGGGCCAGACCTGTGACCAGCTTCAGCGCAGCCTCCGACGCATCCGCAGCGCCTCGACCATCCCGGCTGCGGTCTTCGGGGTCGGCGGCCAGCAGGCCATCGTGGTGGACTTCAAACGGCTGGCCCCGGAGGTGGCCAACGCCGCCCTGAGTGACGTCGTCAACGACTGGGCCGCCACCGGAGCCGACGTGGCCGACGCAAAGTCCCGCCAGGTGCGCCTCATGCAGGCGCTGTCGGCCACCGTGGAGCGCCGGCCGGAGGCAGGGCGCTGGAGTGTTCGGCTGCTCAAGCCCCGGATCGACGGCGATGTGACCTACTGCGCCCCCGACCGGGTCAAGGCCGAGTACTCCGGCGGGCAGGAGTTGACCCTGGCCGTCCTGCTGTACTGCACGCTTGCGGCAGTCCGGGCTGACGACCGGGGCGGGACCGATCGCCCCCCTGGCCTTCTGTTGCTGGACAACCCGTTTGGTGCCGCATCCAACGAGCGGCTCATTCAGATGCAGCAGGAGCTGGCTGCGGCGGCCGACGTGCAACTTTTGTGCCTGACCGCCCTCAGCGAGCCGTCCATCCTCAACGGCTTCAACGGCCCCGGCACCTTCCGCCAGACACTGCGCAACGACCGGGACCAGCGCAACGGTCACTACCACGTACGGGCCGTCGGCGGTGACGCCCGGGTCCAGCGCCTGGTTGCTGCCCATCTGGCCGGACCGACGCTCGAAGGCGGGGAACAGAGTCGGGTGTCCGGGCTCGGATACCAGACGCGGGCCGCGTTTCCCCCGGAGGCTCCGTGGCCGTCGGGGTACCCGACTCCTGACCTCGTGCCCGACCCGGCCCCGGACGCAAAACCCGACCCGGCCCCGGACGCAAAGCCCGACCCAGCACCAGATCTCGTCACCGCTTCGGCCCCGAACGCCAAGCCCGACCCGACGGCTGACCTCGTTCCCGACCCGGCGGCCGAGGCAGAGCCCGAGCTCACGGCTGACCTCTTTTCCGACCCGGCCCCGGCCACAGAGTCGAACGATCCGCCGCACGAATCTGCGCTCGACCGGCTGCTGTGACCGAACCCCTCGGGTACGAACGGGCCCGCCGCCTGCACCAACGGCTGGTCGACGCCGGGCGTGCCGTGTGCCGCTTCGAACCGCTACTGGCCCACTGGGTGGCGGCGGCCCCTGAGCTCATTGGGGCGGGCGACCAGATGGTGTCTCTTCGTCAGGCGATCGAAGCCCTGGTTGAAGAGGGGCGCCTGACGGTGCCCAAGGGGCGGTTGTCCTGGGACAGTTCCTTCACTCCGGCCCTGCCCCGGTTTGTGGTCGTGGCCCAGATGAGCAGGCGACGACTCAACCCGTGGCGGGAGATGGTGTGGCGCCACGAGCTTGGCTGGGTCGCATCGCTTCAGACCATGAGCGACCGCCAACTCATCCACCTGACGGCCATCAACGACTGGCTGGTGTCGACCAGGGGCGGGCGGGTCGCAGCGGTGCCCCAGCGGATCCGGTCAGCGGAGATCTTCGGCGACGAGAAGGTGCTCGACGAGTTGGCCCGATCGGCCTTGTTCGTCGACGGCCGGTTGAGTTGGGCGCTGCTGGCCGCCGCCCCGGTCGAGCCGCCGCTGGCCCTGCGTCGGGTGGGGCCGGGCGGGGCGGTGCTGGTGGTCGAGAACTCCGACCCGTTCTGGTTGTGTGTCGAGGCCCTCATCGGCCAGCAGGGCCCGATCGGTCTGGTTGCCTGGGGCCAGGGGCGGGCTGGGATGCGGTCGCTGCCCACCCTGGCCCGAGATCCCGGGGTGAGCGGCCCGGTCTGGTACTGGGGAGATTTCGACCCGGCGGGCCTGGCCATTCCCGTCGACACTTCCGACGCGGTGGCGGCCACCGGTCTCGGCCCCCTGGTGGCGGCCGTCCCCTTCTACTCAGCCATGGCCGACCACGCCGAGCGCAGCGGAGGAACCGAGTGCCGGACGCCGTGGGGCTCCCGGGACTATTCGGCCTGGCTGGGCGCGCCGCTGTGGGCCCGGTTCGCAGCGGTGATCGAGGGCAACCTCCGGGTGGCCCAGGAGGTGCTCGGACCCGAGCTGGTGGTGAGCGCCGCGCACTTGCTGGCCTGAGCGACGACCCGCCGAGGGTCCGGTCAAGCGGCCGACGTGCCGAGCGTTTGGTTCAAGCGGCCGACCTGCCGAAGCTTCGGGCGAACGACCCTCAGGTGCCGTTCTCGAATCGGTAGCCCATCCCGGGTTCGGTGATGAAGTAGAGCGGAGCCGACGGATTGGGCTCCAGTTTCCGTCGGATGTGGGCAGATGGACCCGCAGGTAGTTGGTCTCCTCACCGTACTGGGGCCCCCACACCTCCTGGAGCAGGTGGCGCCCGGTGACCAGGCGGCCCCGGTTGCGGACCAGGACCTCGACGAGCTGCCACTCGGTGGGGGTGAGTCGCACCTCGGCCGTGCCGGCCGACGAACCGATGACGGTGGTCACCCGCTTGGTCGCCAGGTCGACGCAGAAGTGGGCGGTTTCCACCACGGGCTCTTCCTCGCTGGGCCGGGCTCGGCGCAACGCCGCCCGGACCCGGGCGAGCAACTCGGCCATGCCGAAGGGCTTGGTCACGTAGTCGTCAGCCCCGGCATCGAGGGCGGCCACCTTCTCGGCCTGAGAATCGCGGGCCGACAGGATGATGATCGGGCAGTGCATCCAGCCGCGCAGCCCCTGGATCACCTCCAGGCCGGTGATTCCCGGCAGACCCAGGTCCAAGATGACGGCGTCGGGTCGGTGGCGGGCGGCCAGGTCCAGGGCCGCTTCTCCGGTGGGGGCCAGATCCACGGTGTAGCCCCGGGCCCGCAGGTTGGCATCGAGCGCCCGCAGGATGGGTGCTTCGTCGTCGACAGCGAGGATCCGGGTGGCCGGGCCGGTCACCGCCCGCTCCCCACGGCCCTGTGTCGGCACGCTCAGCCCTCCGCTGCATCATTGAGGCCCAGCAGAAATCCACTCACCGCGACTGAGGGTGGCGAGCTGATCGTCAAGTCCGATGCCTTTCGCGAGGATGACGGGCTGGGCCGGGCCGTCCATGGAACCCAGGGTGGGGCATGGCCACCCCTTCACTGTGTCGCCCCGCGATCGCCACGCGCCCGGCCAACTCACGGCGCCACCGGCAGGCTTATGACCATGGTGGTTCCACCACCGGGGGTGTCGTCGATTTCGATGGTGGCCCCCAGTGCGTCGAGGAAGCCCCGGGCCACGGCCAGGCCTAGGCCCACCCCGCCGGGGTGGCTGTCACCCAGGCGCTGGAAGGGGGCGAACAGTTGGTCGCGGTCGGGGCGGGGTATGCCCGGCCCCCGGTCGATCACCCGGACGTCGATCCGCCCCGAGAAGGACCCGGCCTCGACTTTGACCTGGTGGCCGGCGGGGGTGAACCGGGTGGCGTTGTCGATGACATTGGCCAGCGCCCGCTCCAACAGTGCCGCATCGGCCACCACCGCTGGCAGAGCTTCGGAGATGTCGGCCCGGACCATCGGGGCCCGGTCCCCCAGCGAGGCGATGGCGGCGGGAACAACCTCCTCCAGGGCTACGGGGCACATCTGAGGTCGCAGGGCCCCGGCTTGGATTCGGCCCATGTCCAACAGGTTGGCCACCAGCGCGCTCAGGCGGTCGGTCTCGGATTCGATTGTCCGCAGGAAGGATTTCGTCTGATCCTCGGACCAGGAGACGTCTTGCTGGCGAAGAGTGGAGACCGAGGCCTTGATCGCCGCCAGCGGCGTTCGAAGGTCATGGGATACCGCCTGGAGCAGGGCGCTGCGCAGGGCGTTGGCCTCCTCCAGGGACCGGGACCGGCCGGCTTCAACCCGCAGACGGTTGTTTTCCACCACAGCGGAGAGTTGGGCGGCGAATGCCTTGAGCACCAGGCGGTCGCTGGCCGCCAACCGATGCCCGCTCAGGGCGAGCACCAGCCCGTCGCTGAGTTCTTCGGTGACTTCGGCCTCCTCCGGCGCTACCGGCGCCGGGCCGCCGACCACGGCGTCGGTCACCCAGGCAGGGCCCTGGCGGCGGAGCAGGGCAACGGAGGAAAGGTCGAACACCGACCGCAGGTGCTCCAACAATCCGGCCAGGGGGTCGGCCTGGCCCATAGTCGCGGCCAGGCTGGCCAGGGTGCGGGCCTCGGCCTGGGCGCGAATGGCTTCGGCCCGCCGCCGAGCGGCCGAGTCGACCAGGTGACCGACGACCAGCCCGATTCCCAGAAAGGCCACCAGCGCCACCGCGTTCTCCCCCTCGGCGATGGTCCATCGGTAGAAGGGGGGAGTGAAGTACCAGTTGGCCGACGCGAAGCCAATCCCAGCGGCCGCAACCGCTGGCCACCGGCCCCCGCAGGCGGCGGCCGCCACCACCAGGGCCAGGAATCCCAACAGAACGGTGGACAGCCCGACCATCTCCCGCAACTGAGCGAGCACCAGGGTAAGGACAGGGACACCGATGAGGGCCAGGACCCATCCGCCCGTCAGGCGGGTGGTCGACACCGAGGGTGGCCGGGGACGGCCGCCACCGCGTCTCTGCCATCGTCGTCGTGGGCCGGCGATCCCTCCGGCGGTGGCCGAACCCTCCTCCTCGGGCCGGGAGTGGGAGATGACGTGGACGTCGATCTCCCCCGAGCGACGGATCACCCGGTTGATGACCGATCCCCGGGCCAACTCCGACCACTTCGAGCGCTGGCTGGCTCCCAGGACCACCTGGGTGGCGTTCTCCGCTCGGGCGAAGGAGGTCAGGGCTTCGGCCACGTCGGGGCCCGAAACCTGGTGGAACACCCCGCCCATGTCCACCAGCAGTTGGCGATGGCGTTCGACCAGCGCCGGCGGCGGCCCGGCCAGGCCCTCGGTGCGGACCACGTGCACCCCCAGGAGTTCGCCGTGGGCCCGTTGGGTGATCCGGGCTGCCCTTCGGATGAGGTTCTCCGTGCCGGGAGCACCGGTCAGGGCCACCGCAACCCGCTCCCTGGTCTCCCATGGCTGGGTGATCCCGTGGCGCTCCCGGTACTGCTCCAGGCCAACGTCGACCTTGTCGGCCACCCACAAAAGGGCCAGTTCCCTCAGTGCGCCAAGGTTGCCCTCCCGGAAGTAGTTGGCCAGGGCCGCGTCGATCTTGTCGGGGGCGTAGATGTTGCCGTGGGCCAGACGACGGCGGAGCGCCTCCGGGGTCAGGTCGACCAATTCCACCTGGTCGGCCGCCCGGACAACCTCGTCGGGCACGGTCTCGCGCTGGCGGATACCGGTGATTCGTTCCACCACGTCGTTGAGAGATTCCAGGTGCTGGATGTTGACGGTGGAGATCACGTCGATCCCGGCGTCGAGCAGCAGGGACACGTCCTGCCAGCGCTTGGTGCTGCGGGACCCTGGGACGTTGGTGTGGGCCAACTCGTCGACCAGTGCCCGGTCCGGCCGCCGGGCCAGGATGGCGTCTACGTCCATCTCCTCGAACGCCCGGTCCCGATAGACCATGTGTCGCCGGGGGACTATCTCCAGGTCTCCCACCGCGGCGGCGGTACGGGGACGGTTGTGCGTCTCCACAAAGCCCACCACCACGTCGATGCCCCGCTTGGCGGCCCGCCGACCCTCGTTCAACATGGCGAAGGTCTTGCCCACCCCAGGCGCCGCCCCCAGGTAGACCCGAAGGGTTCCCCGCTTCACCGCGTGCGCCGTTGGCAGGTCATGCGCCGGCGGAACCTACGAAATAGTGCACCAAACAATCTTTCTACGACTTGGCCCCGGCCGCGTCTACCGAGCCGATGCCTCGGCCGGGTTCCTCCGGTCCAAAGCCAGGTTCAATTCCAGGACGTTCACCCCGGCCTCGCCCAGAAAGCCCAGGGAACGACCCTGGGTGTGGCGCTCCACCAGGGTGGCCACCTCGGCGTCCGCGACGCCCCGGGCCTCGGCCACCCGGCGAATCTGGAGGCGGGCGTTGGCCACCGAGATGTGGGGATCGAGACCTGACGCCGAAGCGGTCACCGCGTCCACCGGCACCGCCTCGGCGGCACTCAGACCGTTGGTGAGGCGGTACTCGGCCACTGCCTCGGCCACCGCGTCGAGAAGTTCATCGTTGGTCGGGCCAAGGTTGGATCCCGAACTGGCCGAGGCGTCGTAACCGTCGCCCGCCGCGCTGGGTCGGGGGTGGAAGTAGTTGGCGTCGGTGAAGGGCTGACCGATCAGGCGGGAGCCCACCACCTCGCCATCGCGCTCGATCAGAGAACCGGCCGCGGGGGCGCCAAAGGCGGTGCGCGCCACCCCGGTGATGACCAACGGGTAGGCCAGGCCGCACAGGACGGTGAAGGCGGCCAACATGGCCAGCGAAGGAAGTAACTGTCTGCGCAACATGGCCTATGAAACCCCCAGTGCAGAGATGATCAGGTCGATGGCCTTGATGCCCACGAAGGGGACCAAAAGGCCGCCCAGGCCGTAGACGGCCAGGTTCCGCCGCAGCATTCCTGCCGCGTTTCCCGGACGGAAGCGGACTCCCCGCAGGGCCAAGGGGATGAGAAAGACAATGACCAAAGCGTTGAAGATGACCGCCGAAGCGATGGCCGATCGGGGGGAAGCCAGCCCCATGATGTTGAGCCGGCCAAGGTCGGCGAAGACGTTCATGAACATGGCCGGGATGATGGCGAAGTACTTGGCCACGTCGTTGGCGATGGAGAAGGTGGTCAAGGCCCCCCGGGTGATCAGCAGTTGCTTGCCGATCTCGACCACTTCGATGAGCTTGGTCGGATCCGAGTCGAGGTCGACCATATTGCCGGCCTCCTTGGCCGCCTGGGTCCCGGTGTTCATGGCCAGACCCACGTCGGCCTGGGCCAGGGCGGGGGCGTCGTTGGTCCCGTCCCCGGTCATGCCACCAGATGCCCGCCGCTCTGTTCCTTGCGGATCAGCGCCATCTTGTCCTCCGGCGTGGCCTCGGCCAGGAAGTCATCGACGCCTGCCTCGGCGGCGATGGCCTGGGCGGTGAGGGGGTTGTCCCCGGTGATCATCACGGTGCGAATGCCCATGGCCCGGAGTTGGTCGAACCGCTCCCGCATTCCCGCCTTGACGATGTCCTTGAGGTGCACCACCCCTAGCTAGGACCCGGCCAACGCCCCCGGAGGTGGCCTCGGCGACGGCCAGGGGGGTTCCTCCGGAGCGGGCGATCCGCTCGACCAGGGAATCAAGGTCGGCAGGGACCGTCCCGCCCGAGCGGACGATCCAGTTTCGGACAGAGTCGGTGGCCCCCTTTCGCACTTGCTGGCCTTCGACATCCACTCCGCTCATTCGGGTGGTGGCGGTGAAGGCGACCAAAGTGGCCCCCGTCAGATCACGGGGCGCCAACCCGTAACGCTCCGCGGCCAGGGCCACGATGGAGCGCCCCTCCGGGGTCTCGTCGGTCAGGCTGGACAGGTGGGCGGCCCCGGCCAGGTCGGAGTCGGAGATGCCGGGAAGGGCCAGAAACTCAGCCGCCTGGCGGTTGCCGATGGTGATGGTGCCGGTCTTGTCCAGCAACAGGGTCGACACGTCGCCGGCGGCCTCCACGGCCCGACCGGACAGGGCGAGGACGTTGCGTTGCACCATCCGATCCATCCCGGCGATGCCGATGGCCGACAGCAGTGCCCCAATGGTGGTGGGGATCAGGCAGACCAACAGAGCCACCAGAACCACCAGATTCTGAGTGGCGCCGGAGTAGATGGCGAAGGGCGCAAGGGTGACGACCGCCAGCAGAAAAATGACGGTCAGGCCGGCCAGCAGAATGTTCAGGGCGATCTCGTTGGGGGTCTTCTGGCGCTCAGCCCCTTCCACCAGGGCGATCATCCGGTCCAGGAAGGTCTCACCTGGACGGGCGGATATGCGGACCACGATTTCGTCCGAGAGCACGCGGGTTCCCCCGGTCACCGCGCAGCGGTCACCACCGGACTCCCGGATGACCGGGGCCGACTCGCCGGTGATTGCCGACTCGTCCACGCTGGCGATGCCCTCGATCACGTCGCCGTCGCTCGGAATCACCTCACCGGCCGAGACGATGCACTCGTCGCCCACCGCCAACTCTGGGCTCGGAACCATGTCCACCTGCCCGTCGGGCCGGCGGCGCCGGGCCATGGTGGCCGACCGGGTCTGGCGCAGGCTGGCGGCCTGGGCCTTGCCCCGACCCTCGGCCATGGCCTCGGCGAAGTTGGCGAACAGGACGGTGAACCACAGGAAGGCCACGACCAGGCCGGTGAAAAGGTTGGGTGACTCAGCGGCCGAGAGCAGGTCCCGGAGAAACAAGATGCTGGTGAGAACGCTCGCCACCAGGACCACGAACATCACCGGGTTGCGGGCCTGGATCCGGGGGTCAAGCTTGCGGAAACTCTCGGCAACTGCCGGCCGGACGATGGCCGGGTCGAACAGCGATCGCTTGGGAGACCGGCGAGTGGCGGCGCCGGCAGCGGATCTCTGGTCGATCGCTGTTTCCTGGTCGTTGATGGATGCCTCCTCGGTTGGCGGTGGGGACCCGGCGGTCGTCACAGGGACAACCATTCGACGATGGGCCCAAGGGCCAGAGCGGGGAAGAACGTCAGTCCGGCGACGATGACGGTGACCCCCACCACCAGCCCGGCGAACAATGGCGTGTGGGTGGGGAAGGTCCCGGCTCCCGCCGGAGTCGGCTGCTTGGCGGCCATGGATCCAGCGATGGCCAGCACCGGGATGATGAGGAAGAACCGGCCGATGAGCATGGCCAGCCCCAGGGTGGTGTCGTACCAGGTGGTGGCGGCGTTGAGCCCGGCAAAGGCCGACCCGTTGTTGTTGGCCGCCGAGGAGAAGGCGTAGAGGATCTCCGACAGCCCATGGGGGCCGGGGTTGTTCAGCGAGCCCAGGGCACCCTCGAGCAGGACCGAGGCGGCGGCGAAGCTCAGCAGGGCCAGGGGCATGGCGAGTACGTAGAGCAGGACCAACTTCATCTCCGCCGCCCCCACCTTCTTTCCCAGATACTCCGGCGTACGGCCCACCATGAGGCCGGCCACGAAGACCGACATGATCACCATGATCAGCATTCCGTTGAGGCCCACGCCCACGCCGCCCGGGCTGATCTCGCCCAGCATCATGTGAACCATGGCCAGCATCCCGCCGGCCGGGGTGAAGCTGTCGTGCATGGCGTTGACCGACCCGTTGGAGGTGCCGGTGGTGGAGGCGGCCCACAAGCCCGATGCCGCCGGGCCGAAGCGCACCTCTTTGCCCTCCAGGTTGCCGCCGGCCTGGTCGAGGGTCACCTCCTGGGTCACCCCCAGTGCGTCGAGGCGGGGGTTTCCGGCGCCTTCGAGGGCCATGGTGGCCACCGACATGGCCGCCCAGATGCCGAACATGATTGCGAACACCGCCCGACCCTGGCGGCGGTCGCCGACCATGTGCCCGAAGGTGAAGGCCAGCGCGAAGGGGATGAGCACGATGGCGTAAAGCTGGACAAAGCCGCTCAGCGGGTTGGCGTTTTCGAACGGGTGGGCGGAGTTCACGTTGAAGAAGCCGCCGCCGTTGCTGCCCAACTGCTTGATGGCCACCTGGCCGGCCGCCGGGCCCCCGGGCAGGAGTTGGCTGGCTCCTTCCAGGGTGGCGACCTGGGTGTGGCCGGCGAAGTTCTGGACCACGCCCTGGGTGAGCAGGAACAGGGCCATCACCGCGGAGAGCGGCAGGAGGATGCGCACGGTCGCCCGGGTGAGGTCAACCCAGAAGTTGCCCAGGGTGGATGCCTGGCGGCGGGCCAGGCCCCGGATGAGGGCGGCCATCACCGCCATGCCCACTCCGGCGGACACGAAGTTCTGCACGGTCAGACCCAGCATCTGGGTCAGGTGGCTGAGGGTGGTCTCACCCCCGTAGGACTGCCAGTTGGTGTTGGTGACGAAACTGACGGCGGTGTTGAAGGCCAGGTGGGGAACCATTCCGTCGAGGTCCAGGGGGTTGAGGGGAAGCCAACCCTGGGCCCGGCCCAACGCGTAGAGGGCGACGAAGGATGCGATGGAGAACCCGACCACCGAGCGCGCGTAGGTGGCCCAGCCCTGCTCAGAGGTTGGATCGATCCGCCCCGCCCGGTAAATGACCTTCTCCACCGGAGCGAAAACCCGGTTGCCCGGGGCGGGTTGGCCATGGCCAAATACCCGGGCCATGTAGGCCCCGAGCGGCGGGGCGGTGACGCCCACCAGAACCACCAGGGCGACAAACTGCAACCAGTTGGCACCGGACATGGCCGCTCAGAGCCTCTCGGCGTAGAGCAGCGCCAGCACCAGAAACACCATCAGGGCCACAGCCAGGACCAGCCCGACGATGTTTTCGAAAGCCAGGTTCCCGGCTGCCAAGGTCCCGGCGGTCACCGGCGGGGCTCCTCACCCGGAGCCAGCAGCTTCTCCAGACCCCTGACGTAAGCCGCGCACAGGCCGAAGAACCCCAGCCCCAGAACCACAAAGACGATGTCTGCCATGTCGGGCGCACTCCCTCGCTTCCCGGTCGCCGCCCCTCGCGGGCCCCGCCGGTCACCGGAGTTCTACGACCCCTCGCCGCCCAAATCCCGCTACTTGTCGCCATCTCAACACCCCCCCGCCCGGTCTTATCGACTCCTTAGCGCGCTGCTCCCAGGCGCTGCGCCAACCGGCAGCCCATCAGCGTCCTCTTGTCCCGAGGCCATGGCGTGCGCCTCGCGCCCAGCGCTGCGCTCCTCCAGGTCCGTTGGCGGACGGTGCCGGCCTGTGGTGGGATTCGCCATGGCCTCAACGGCGGTGGTGCTGGTCGACGGCGAGCCGTTCGAGGCATCGGAGGAGTCGGCCCTGGTCTTCGGGCGGGCCGATGGTGACGGTGTGGTCGGGCTGGACGGCGACGACATGGGAATCTCAGCCGTGGCCGGTTCGATCGAGTCCAACTGGGGGGTGTGGTGGGTGATCAACCAGTCCCAGAAGCGGCCGCTGCAACTGTCGGCCGCCGGCGGAGCCACTCGAATCACCCTGGCCCCCGGCCGGCGTCAGGCCATAGTCAGCGAACGGCTCGACGTCTTCGTCCGGGGAGCCATCTTCGAACACCACCTCGAGGTGCTCATGGACGACGCCTACGTAGCCGGCCTCACCGCCTCGTCGGCCCGCCTGACCAGCGGCACCATCACCGACACCCCAATCGAACTCTCCACCCGGGAACGTCTTGCCCTCACGGCCTTGTTTTCCGGGTACCTGGAGTCCTTCCCCCGCCGCAACGACCAACCGCTGACCTATTCCCGGGCTGCCGCCCGGCTGGGGGGAACCTGGACACCCGACGCCGTGCGTAAGGCGGCCGAACGGGTCAAGGTCCGGTTTGCCACTCGAGCGCAGATCTACTTCCAAGGGCTCCGGGCCAATGACGAGATGGCGGCCCACCTGGTTTCGTCGGGAATGCTTACCGGCGAGGATCTCCAGCGACTTCCTGCCGCCGGCCGGTGATCAACAACAATAGACTCGTCTCATCCGGCGACATGTCCGAGCAAACGCAGCGCAAGTATGCAAGAAAGTGAATAGGGCCTCAGTCATCACGAACACGTTCGTGTTCATTTCGGCGAATGGCGGCGAGTTCAAGGGGTGACGGCTACACGTAGCTGAGGTCCACCGGTCGGAGCGTGATGGCGGCAAGGCTGCCGCTGTCGACACACAACCTGACCGGTGGAGGCCTCCAGCATGCCAGCAGCACCCT
>JBQTHD010000024.1:0-91924 GCA_052390275.1 Acidimicrobiales bacterium
GTGGCTGCATCGGCGTAGTCCAGGGCCGTCACCCGTCCTGCGGTGTCACGGCTGATTGCCGCACAACCACTGGCCGGCGGGCTGCAACTCCCTCCTGGGCTGGCGATGCCCGCCAGGCGCCCGGCAGAGTCGTATTCATAGGTAGTGGTGCGCCCCGCCTGGTCGGTGAGAGTCGAGATCCGCCCGGCAGAGTCGTAGTCATAGGTCGTCGTCGCCCCGGCAACGCTGCGGCTCTTCATCTTCGCATCGGGCCAGTACTCGAAGATCACCTGGCGGGCCTCGGCCCCGGGGTAGGTGGTCGACCGGAGCTGGCCGGCGGGGTCGAACACATAGGAGGTGACCTTCGAGCGCGAGTCGGTGCTCGAGTGCGCGTTGCCGTCGGCGTCGTAGGAGGTGCTTCGGCGGTTACCCAGAGGATCGGTCACAGACCCAAGGCGGTCGGCGGCGTCGTAGTCATAACGGGTCGTGAAGGCATCGGGGCTAGCCCCAGCTTCGTTGCCCCGCGGAGACGTCGATGCCCTGAGGCGCCCGACGTCGTCGTAGACCGTGGTCAAGCGACGGGGCGAGGAGGCGCGCGGATCGCTGGCCGATGCCCGATAGCCGAAGCTGTCGTAGGTATAGGCCCAACTCGCCCCGGTGGGATCGACCACCGTGGTCACGTCGTCGGGATGGGCGGGGTCCTGGCGCAGGTAACGGGTGCTGATGTTTCGCAGCACCTCGCCCGACGGTCCAAGCAGGGGGACCGAGGCTGATACCAGGTTGGGACCGGCATAGCCCAAGGTTGTGGTCACCTGGGCGGGGTCAGTGGCGGTGGTCATGTTGTTGAGAGCGTCGTAGAGGAACGACCACCGCCGGCCGCTCGGGTCACGTCGGGAAGTCTGGTTGCCGGCATCGTCATAGGTGGCGTCCCAGAGATAGCCGCCAGGGTCGGTGACCCGTGTGCAACCAAGAGTTGCAGTGTCGTAGGCGAATCGCCAGGTCGCCTCCGCCGCAGTAGCTGTTCCCAGGGTCTTGGCGGTGATCAGGCCTCCGGAATGCCTGAAAGTGCTGATACGCGAACGCGCATCGGTGAGCATCGTGGTGCCGAGCCCGTAGTCGATGCGGGTGAGCCGCCCCAGAGCGTCGGTGATCGAGGCGACGCGGCCGTTGGCGTCGTAGTCCACCACGGTGTGCGGCACCGCCACGGTGGTGGTGTCGTCGGCGTAGCGGGGCCGGCGCAGGGTTGCTAGACGCCCGGCGGGGTCGTAGCCGAAGCGCATCCGACCAGACATCACGTCGGTGGCTTGTATGAGCCGGCCGGACTCGTAGGCGAAGCCGACCCGGCGGGGTGGCGTCGCCGAATCGGTCACCGACTCGATCCGATCGCCCACCCAGTTGAACCGCAACGCCCTGCCAGCGGCGTCGGTCACCGTGGAGAGCCGCCCCGAGCTGTAGGCGAGTGTGGTGGCGTAGCCGTTGAGGTCCGAGACCGCCGCCAGAGACCCGTCCGGATTGAAGGTGAGGATCTCCCGCACCCTCCGGGTCAGGGTCCAGGTGCCGTCGCCGTTTCGCACCAGTCCTGCCATGTGGTGGGCAGGAGCCGAATAGTTGCCTCCGCCCTGATTGACGAATCGGACCTGTGCTCCTTCCTCCCAGGTGGCCGTGACGGCGGACCCGGCGTCGTCGATGCGCATCCCGTAGCTGAAGGACCACCCCGGCCCGAAGGGCCCGGGTCGGCCGGCGGCGAGGGAGTTGTAGGTGCGGCGCAACGCAAGATCGGGGCCCCGGCCGGGAATGGCGAAGTCGGTGAAGGTCTGCCAGAAGTTCCCGGTGGCCACCTGGACCGGGTCGGGATCGGCCCCGCCAGGACAGGTCATGTTGAGGTGAGGGTTGCCGCCGAGGCGTTCTGTCGGCTCGATCACTGGACCAGCCGAGGCGCCAAGCACCACGACGCCGTTGCCCGCACGGAAGCCCTGGGTGTGGGCCACCCCCGTAGCAGAGGGGTGGGTGTAACTGGAGCCACCGCCGCCACCTGCGCCAGGCTCGAAGGCCACGAGCTGGTCACCGTCCTGTTCGTAGTAGAAGGCCCTTCCTCCTCCACCGCCACCACCTCCGAAGTAGCCGCCACCGCCTGACCCGCCGTTGCCGAGACCCCCGGCACCTCCCGAACCTGATGATCCGGCCTGGCCAGGGGTGGGAAGCCCGTCGATGGGCAACGAGCCGGGCGAACCGCCAGAGCCTCCGGCGTCGTGGGTTCCACCCGTTCCTCCCGGGCCCTCGCCCGAACCGCCGACCCGACCACCTCCAAGGCCTCCCCTGTAGCCGGGGCCGCCGAAGGACCCGCCACCCCCACCGTTGCCGCCAGCTCCTGCAACGACGATCCGGTGCTCGGCTCCGGCGCCTCCCCGGCGGATGTCGCTCGCTCCGCCGTTGAAGGACCCGAACCCGCTTCCCACGTTGACCAGGAGGGTTTCTCCCGGAGTGACCGCAAGGACGGCTTCCACCCGGCCGCCACCGCCACCGTTGCGGCCCGAAGCGGCCTGGACGTCCACTGAAAGCCATCTCAATGCCCCCGGGACCACCCACGCCTGCGACGCGCCGGTGTACTCAAAGGTGGTCGACTCCGGCAGCGCCGTGGCTTGCGATGCCACCACACCGACCAGCCCAAGGTTCACCAGCAGGCAGGCCAGCGCAAGACGAAACGGCAGGACTCGGCTCAGCCTTGGTCGTTGCATGTATCCGCCTTTGACCTGGCACTGGGGGTGCTCGAGGTGATCCGGTGGATCATCGTCTGCGCCTCGGAGACGAGCAATAGATGTCCAGAGCATCTATCGGGTGATTTGTCTGACCTCGGAGGCTGTCGATGCGGTTCTTCTGCAGGATCTCCCGCACCCTCCGGGTCAGGGTCCAGGTCCCGCCGCGAGCTCCTTCATCCCGGCGATCATCGTGGAGCGGCTCCGACCCGACGCCTCGGTGATCCGGGCCTGCCCACCGGCGCCCAGCATGGTCGCCGCCGGCCCCGGTAGCAGATGCCGCTGGCGCCCGTCCAGCCACCGCGACATCACGTCAAGGAATAGCGCGAGCGCCTCATCACGTCAACGAACAGCGCGAGCGCCTCCTCCGACCTCCACATAGGCACATTACTCCGCGCTGGCAAGCAATCGGGAGACCCTAGAACAATCGGGAGACCCTAGAAGCGGAGCCTAGGACATGTGCTGCGATCGCAATCGTCCGCAGATCTATATCGAGATCCTAGCAACCGGGGTCACACACCAGCGTTCCTACGTATAACGCCGAATACCCGCGCGCGATTTCATCGACACCACTAAACGCCTTGACGTAATATCGGAACTGGTCCCATGACCCGAACATCACCTGGTAACCCATGGTAAGACCACAGATCGGCCAGACAAGCTCCCTTGGCGACCCACCAGGCACCGAAGCAATACGTCTCGTTGGCCCACAGGAGTATCCGTCCTCCCCATAACCGGGTGCGGCCTCCACCCAAACCTCGTACCTTGTAATGGTCACTCCGCTCGGCTGGGTCCATATCAAACGGTCAACACATTCGTAGTAGCCGCAGGGCTGGCGATTATCCGAGAGGATCAAGGTTGTTGATGGCGAAAAAAGCATCGCCATCCCAATAAGCGGGTCATGATCGGAGTACGCGGAATGCGTGGCATCGCCATCGAGGACCACCCACTCGGGCAATGAAAGGAATAAATAGTCGAGCTTGCCGGAATGGGTCGTGGGTTCGTTATCCGCTTCATCTACTTCTCTGAATGCGCCCTGGACGTGCGAGTACAGCCTGCCTAGTGCCGGGGCGTCCGGTAGCGCGTTGAAATCGCCCCCAATCAGAATTGGCCTGTTAGCCATTGCCAGAAAGGGATCGAGTGTCGCGAGAATCACATCCACCGAAGGCCCGAGGTCATTGTTGATAGCCGTATCGGCAGGGTGACTGTCGTTTACATGCGTTACACAAAAAAGAGAGGTTTGATTGCCAATGCCCGCCTGGGCGCAACCCAGTTTTCGGACTTCGCCGCTACTCGGGAGAAGCACGGGACTGAAAGGAACGGAGAACGCCTGGCGCAGCAAGATAGCGTTTCCGAAGTCCCCACCGTCGGCAGCCTGGCCACAGTTCGTCGTGTCTTCGATGGTAGGCACCCAGTAGAGATTCATTGGCCAGGCGCTACCGACAAGAGCTTGTCTCACTTCCTCCACCTGGCTATAACATGCCTCGTTCAGGGTCACCGCCTCAGGAACTCTGTTCAAAACACTCTGAACGATAGCGCCAGCGACCCCCTGTACCTCCCCTCCGTTGCAGGAGGGATTCGTAC
Organism: Acidimicrobiales bacterium; assembly: GCA_052390275.1. GTDB lineage: Bacteria > Actinomycetota > Acidimicrobiia > Acidimicrobiales > AC-14 > JBQTHD01. The sequence continues at coordinate 4,317 of JBQTHD010000024.1, forward strand.
TTGGCGACACTTGTCCACACAAATTGAACTGCATGAACGTATAATCCGGGTCAGGGGACGCAACCGCGGAGGCCGGCGCTAGAAGATCGAACGTTGCAAGGCCGCCAACGAGGAGAAGGCACAGGAATTTCATACTTCAGGGTGTGGATTGGGCCGCCTACTGGGCCGCTCGGCCTGGGATCTATGCCGGTTGCGAAGCGTTAGTTGGACATCGACGTATTGCCGACCGCGGTGAACTTTGGCCCTCCAGTCCTGGCCGGTAGCACGATGAGTGATGTCCGTCTGGACTTCGTCGACGCGAAGGCCCGCCCTGAAGGCGTCGATCGTCAGGGCGGTCTCGACGCCCCAGCGCGCAGCCAATGGGCGTACTGCCAAGTAGGCCTCGGCCGTCATTGCTCGGATTCCCGAGAGTGGTGTGGTCGGTGCCCAACCTGTCATTGAGTTAATTCCATCTCGCGCCAAGCGAACTACCCGGCCATGCCCCCCCCCCGCTCCCCGGGCGGTGTAAATGGCAATCGCCATATCCAATGTCCCATCCATCACCGGAGCCAGCAACCGGGGAAGGTGGACTGCAGAGTCGGCGGCGTCGGCGTCGAGAAAAAGAAGGCCGGGATGGTCTCCGACAGAGCGACCAATACAGTGGTCAGCCCCTTGAGTTAGCGCTGCTCCTTTCCCGGTAGATGCAGATCGCCGGATGACCGTGGCCCCCATCTGCTCAGCGACGCGGCCGGTATTGTCGGTTGAGGCATCGTCCACGACGACGATTCCACAGACTTCCGGTAAGGCCAGGACAGCCTTGAGCGTTTGAGGAAGAAGTTCCTCTTCATTCTTGGCCGGGATCACGACGTTGAATCTGCTGGGACAGGGCAAGTCGAACCTCCAAATGGCAGCCTCTGGGTACCCGACCTTATCGGCAGACCCCGCACCCCTGCTCGGTTCGAGCGGGAGGCTGCGCCACCATGGCGGGAGAGGCCAGACCCAGCTCCGGCGGGTGGACGGCCTCGTGCTCAGCGTGCCGCAGGTGGTCGACCAGGAGCGGTGAGATGTTCTGGTGACCAAGAACCTGACGCTGGCTGGCGTAAGGGAAGTTGCCGCTCGCGCAGAGCCTCCGCCGCGTAGCGGAGGGCCTCTGCCACATCCGCACCTTCAAGAGACGGCAGCTCGCTAACGATCTCGGCAGTGGTCATGCCAATCGGCGACCATGGCCACGACCGTGGCCACCGGGATGCGCAGTCCCCGGATGCACGGCTGCCTGGCCATCTTCCCGGGCTCGATGGTGATCCGGTCGAATGTCACACGGTAAGCGTAAGGGCGGCGCTCGAGGCGAGATCATGCGCCGGTCAGAACATATGTTCCTTCCTGGGTCGCTCCACCTTTGGGCCCCGAGCGCAACCTGTCGAACGCCGACTCTTGTCCACGGGTGCAGCGACGCGAATAACCTCTGCCCGCCCGGGTGAGCCCGAGCGATGGCCGCTCGAGGCTCAGGAGGCTGCCGTGTCAGGTCATTCCAAGTGGGCGACCATCAAGCACAAGAAGGGCGCGGCCGACAAGGCGCGGGCCAAGGTGTTCGCCAAGGTCCTGCGCCAGGTGGAGGTGGCCGCCCGGGAGGGCGGTAGCGACCTCACCGCCAACGCCACCCTGCGGACGATGTTCCAGAAGGCCCGGGATGCCTCGGTGCCCATGGACACCATCGAGCGGGCCATCAAGCGCGGCACCGGCGAACTCGAAGGGGTGCGCTACGAGTCGATCACCTATGAGGGCTACGCCCCGGCCGGTGTGGCCGTATTGGTCGAATGCCTGACCGACAACCGCAATCGGACCGGCGCCGAGGTAAGGGCAATGTTTTCAAAGAACGGTGGCTCCATCGCCGAGCCGGGCGCAGTGGCCTGGCAGTTCGAACGCAAAGGGATCCTTGCCCTGGCCGGGGGGGGCGATGCCGACGAGGTGATGATGGCCGCGCTCGAGGCCGGGGCCGAGGATCTGGTCGCTGCGGGTGTGTCCACCACCGGGGCCGACGGCTGGCAGGTGACCACCGCCCCCACCGATCTGGCCCGGGTCCGCACGGGTCTCGAGCAGGCAGGCTTTTCAGTTTCGTCGGCCGACCTGGTGATGATTCCCACCTCCCTCATCACCCTGAGCGACGAGACTGAGGCCCGGCGGGTGCTGAAGGTGGTGGACATCATTGATGAACATGACGACGTTCAGGCCGTCTACGCCAACTTCGACATCTCCGACGAGGTCGCGGCGGCTCTGGAGGACTGAAGTCCGAAGCGGGTTGCCGCGTTTCCCTGGGGCCCGACACCGGGACGAGGTCCCGGCTTCCGGCTCCATCTTGGGTTAGCGTGACGAACTCGTGTTCGTATTAGGTATAGATCCCGGCCTGAGCCGATGCGGCTACGGGTGTGTGGTCCGCCGGGGCGGCCGGGAGTCGGTGGTTGAGATGGGGGTCATCACCACCCCGCCCACCATGGCGCTCCCGGAGCGCCTGGCCCGCCTCGACGCCCAGTTGAGGTCCTTGATCGACCGGCTGACCCGGGCCGGTGCCGCCCCGGGTTCACCTCCGTTGGCGGTGGCCGTCGAGCGGGTCTTCTTCCAGGTCAACGCCCGAACGGCCATGGCGGTCGGTCAGGCCAGCGGCCTGGCGCTGGCTGCCGCGTCCGCTGCCGGGTGCCTGGTGGCCCAGTACACCCCCAACGAGGTCAAGTCCGCGGTGGCCGGTTATGGCTCAGCGCCCAAGGAGCAGGTGGGCCGGATGGTGGCGGCGCTGCTGGGATTGGGGGCGCCGCCCAAGCCACCGGACGTGGCCGACGCCCTGGCCATCGCCCTCTGTCACCTGGCCATGGCCCCACTGCGGTCTCGTTCCGACCAGGCATCGGCCCCGGCCAGCACCGGACGCGTCGTCCCGCCCCCAATCCGACCCCGGGTCCGGGTGGCCGAGGGATGATCGGATCCCTTCGGGGCACCCTCGCCGCCAGGGGTTCGCGGGAACTGGTGGTGGAGGTGGCCGGGGTCGGCTACCGGGTAACAGCCACTCCCGCCACCCTGGCCAATGCCGGAGGGATGGGTTCCCAGGTGCTGCTGCACACCCACCTGGCGGTGCGGGAGGACTCCCTGACCCTCTACGGGTTCGCCACGGCCGCCGAAAGGGACTGCTTCGAGATCCTGGTCGGCTCGCACGGGGTGGGGCCGGCCCTGGCGCTGGGCATCTTGTCGGTGCATGGGCCCGACGAGTTGGCCCGGGCGGTGGCCGACAGCGATCGGGCCGCGTTGATGCTGGTCCCCGGCGTGGGGGCCAAGACGGCGGCCCGGTTGCTGATCGAACTCAAGAGCCGATTGGGCCTTCCGACCGAGAACCTCGGCGACGGTGGCCCCGACGACGCCGATGTGGCCCGCCGGTCCGGAGGTTCACGATCGGACGTCCGGGTGGCCCTCGATCTACTGGGTTACCAGAGCGACGAGATATCGGCCGCTCTGCGCCTACTTCCATCCGAAGGGTCGAGCGAGGATCTGCTTCGCCTCGCGCTCCAGGCGCTGGGGGCCTCCCGATGACTGCGGGAGCGGTCCCAGGCCCTGCCGATTCAGGGATCACCGATCCCGATCGCGCGGAGTCGAATTTGCTCGATGCCGGAGCCGACGAGCCTGAGCGTCGGGAGGAATCGGGGCTTCGTCCGCGGAGGCTGGACGACTTCGTCGGCCAGGCTCAACTCCGCAGCCATCTGGAGATCCTCCTGGGCGCGGCCCGGGGGCGGGACGAGCCGGTGGACCACCTGCTCTTCGCCGGTCCGCCCGGTCTGGGAAAAACCACCATCGCCGGGATCGTGGCCACCGAGATGGGTGTCAACCTCCGGGTGACCTCCGGCCCGGCCCTGGAGCGGGCCGGCGACCTGGCCTCGGTGCTCACGAATCTGGACCCGGGCGACGTTCTCTTCATCGACGAGATCCATCGCCTCTCCCGGGTGGTCGAGGAGGTCCTCTACCCGGCCATGGAGGACTTCGCCCTGGACATCGTCCTGGGCAAAGGCCCCTCGGCCCGATCCATTCGCCTGGATCTGCCCCGTTTCACCCTGGTGGGCGCCACCACCCGCACCGGCCTACTCACCGGGCCGTTGCGCGACCGGTTCGGGTTCGTGTCCCGCCTTGACTACTACGGCGTGGAGGATCTGGAGGCCATCGTGGTCCGGGCGGCGGGGATCCTGGGGGTGGAGATCGACGCCGCTTCCGCCCGGGAAGTGGCCAGCCGTTCCCGGGGAACGCCCCGCATAGCCAACCGGTTGCTCCGCCGGGTGCGGGACTACGCCGAAGTCCGCGCCCAGGGCCAGGTGACGGTTCAGGTGGCGGCGGCCGCCCTGGAGATGTTCGAGGTGGACCACGCCGGGCTCGACAAGGTGGACCGGGCCATCCTGGCTGCCGTCTGCAACCGGTTCGGCGGTGGGCCGGTGGGGCTTTCCACTCTGGCCATCAGCGTGGGGGAGGAGACCGAGACGGTCGAGGACGCCTACGAGCCCTATCTCATGCGCCTGGGCCTGCTTATCCGTACGCCACGCGGTCGGGTGGCCACCCCGGCCGCCTGGTCCCACCTGGGCCTGCCGATCCCCGACGTTCCCGCCCCCCCCGGCCCGCCCGGCGGAGGTGTCACCACGCTTGGACATCGAGCCCTGTTCGATGTCGATCCGGTCTGACGTGTGCCATCAGGGCTTATCAAGGCGCACCTGTCAGAGATCGTGGACCGCATCGAACGGGAGCACGACCGGATTGTCCTCGCTCGCCACGGCCGCGCAGCGGCCGTCCTGATGAGTCCGGCTGACCTCGAGGCCCTGGAGGAAACCCTTGATTTGCTCTCGGATCCGGCCGCCATGGAGGAGATCGCACAAAGCAGAGAAGATCTGGCTCTTGGTCGTGTCGTCACTGGTGACGATCTCAGGGCCCGATACTTGAAGTAGGGCATTCCTGGTGTACCGGGTGCGGCCCGGGGCAGGGAGCCCGCCTACGGCGCCGAACATCGGGCTAGTCTCACCGGCCGGGGCTACGCCCACACTCGTCATGGAATCCCTCACCCTCCCCATCGTCGTCTTTGGCCTCATGTGGTTCCTGGTGTTCCGGCCGCAGCAACGGCGGATTCGAGAGCATCGGGCGCTGGTCAGCGCTTTGGAGGTGGGGGACCGGATAATCACCGCCGGGGGCATGCATGGTCAGGTGGTCTCCGTCGGCGACGACGGCACCCTGGTGATGGAGGTGGCTCCCGGAGTCGACGTCACCCTGCAGGCCACGTCGGTCACTTCCAGGACCGGTAGCAGCGACGGGGACGACGACGACGTAGACGACGTAGACGACGTAGACGACGTAGACGACGACGAATCGGCGCCGGCCGCGACCACAGAGGACACCGACCCCAACGGGGACCACCGGTGATGCCCCGATTCGAAGAAGGGGCGACTGAAAAGATGCAGCCCCGAGAAACGCAGTCCCGAGAAGAGCAGTCCCGAGAAACGCAGTCCCGATAGATGCAACGTCGACTCGCAGTTTCTTTGGCCGCGTTCGTTCTGGTGTCCATTGCCTCCCTGGTGGGGGTGAACGTGGCCGGTTGGTCACCCCAGTTGGGACTGGACCTCCAGGGTGGAACGTCGGTAGTGCTTCAGCCACGGGACCCGGTGACCGATCCGGAGATCCTGGAGCAGGCCATTGCCATCATCCGAAGCCGGGTCGACGCCCTGGGCGTGGCCGAGCCGGAGATCACCCAACAGGGCACCTCCATCATCGTGGCCATTCCGGGCCTGGCCGACCGGGAGCAGGCGCTCAAGGTGGTCGGCCAGACCGCCCGGCTGTTCTTCCGTCCGGTCATCGAGGTGTTGCCGGCCGAGGCTGAGCCCGACCCCGAAGCCACGACCACCACCGTCCCCCCCGCCGACCCGGCAGCGGCGCCCACCACCGCGCCACCTGACGAGATACCCCAAGGCGCAGAACCAGCCGAAGGCGAAGAATCGCCTGAAGCCGAAGAATCGCCCGAAGGCGAAGAACCGGCCGAGGCCGCCGCCCCGGATGTCAACTCCACCACCCCGCCATCGGAGAACGAGCCGGAGAAGGAGGTCATCCTCCCCGAGCGCGACGACGAGGGGAAGGTCCTGGCCCGCTACCGCCTGGGCCCCGCCGCGGTGACCGGCGACGGCCTCTCGTCCGCCCGGGCCACCGTGGACCCGGTGAACGGAACCTGGGCGGTCGACTTCGAGCTCACCTCCGAAGGCTCCGTCGCCTGGGACGAGATGGCCAAGGCGGTCGGTATCGGCGGGCGGATCGCCATAGACCTCGACGGCCAGATCGAGTCGGCCCCCAGCCTGTCGAGCACCGAGTTCGGCGGCAGCGGCCAGATCACCGGTGACTTCGACGAGGAGGAGGCCAAGTCCCTGGCCCTGGTCCTGCGCTACGGGTCGCTCCCGGTGCAGCTTGACCGCCAGACGGTGGAGAACGTGTCGGCCAGCCTGGGCCGGGACTCCCTGTCGGCCGGGCTGATGGCAGGCTTCCTCGGCCTTGGCCTGGTGGCCCTCTACATGGCCTTTTACTACCGGATTCTGGGCGTGGTCGTGTGGCTGGGTCTGAGCCTGTCGGGGGCCTTGATGTACTCCATCGTCAGCCTCCTGGGAGCTAAGACCGGCCTGGCCCTCACCCTGGCCGGGGCGGTGGGCATCATCGTCTCGGTCGGTGTCACCGTGGACTCCTATGTGGTGTTCTTCGAGCGATTGAAGGACGAACTCCGGGCCGGCCGAACTTTGCGGTCCTCGGTGGACCGGGGCTTCTCCCGGGCCTACCGCACCATCCTCACCGCGGATGCGGCGTCGCTGATCGGTGCCGCCGTCCTGTACTGGCTGTCGGTGGGTTCGGTCCGGGGTTTTGCCTTCTTCCTGGGCCTGTCGGCCATATTGGACATCGTGGTCGCCTACATGTTCACCCGACCGGTGGTCATCCTGGCCAGTCGCTCCACCGCTCTGGGCGGGTCCGGCTGGATGGGCGTCGGCTCGGCCCTGGCCCCGGACCCTGCCGCCACCCCCGTGGCTGCCGCCGGGAAGGCCCGTCGATGAGCGCCAGCCTCTGGCACCGGCTCTACCACGGCCAGACCTCCTACCGATTCGTCGGGCCCTGGAAGAAGTGGGCGACCATCTCCGGAGCGGTCCTGGTGGCCGGGATGCTTTCGATGGTGTTCCAGGGCCTCAACTACGGGATCGATTTCCGTGGGGGCACCTCCTGGGAGGTTCGGGCACCTGGCGTCAGCGTGGCGGCCGCCCGGGACGCTCTCCGGCCCCAGGGCCTGGCCGATTCCAAAGTCCAGGTGCTGGGGGCCGATCTGCTGCGGGTTCAGGCCGGGAACCTGGAGCCTGCCGATGCCCAGGCGGTGACCGGGGTGATGGCAGACCTGGGTCGTGTTTCGGAGGATGAGGTGAGCATCTCCGAGGTGGGCCCGGCCTGGGGGGCCGACGTCACCCGTAAGGCGGTCCAGGCCCTGGTGGTGTTCTTCCTTCTGATCGCCGCCTATATCTCCTGGCGCTTCGAGTGGCGCATGGCCATCGCCGCCCTGGCTGCGGTGGTCCACGACATCGGGGTGACGGTGGGCGTCTACTCCATCTCCCGGTTCGAGGTGACCCCGGCCACGGTGGTGGCCTTTTTGACCATCCTGGGCTTCTCGCTCTACGACACCATCGTCGTTTTCGACAAGGTGGAGGAGAACACCAAGAACCTGGCCGGGTCGGGCAAGGTCACCTATTCCGACGTGGTCGACCTGTCCATGAACCAGGTTCTCATGCGGTCGTTGAACACATCCCTCGTGGCCATCCTGCCCATCGTGTCGGTGCTGGTGGTGGGTGTGGGCATCCTGGGAGCCACCGTGCTCAAAGACTTCGGCCTTGCGCTTTTGGTCGGCCTTTTGACCGGCGCCTACTCGTCCATCTTCGTGGCCGCCCCGCTGTTGGCCATGCTCAAGGAGCGGGAGCCTCGTTACGCCGGGATCCGTCAGCGGTTGGCCAAAGGCGGTGGCGGCCTGCTCACTCCTTCGGGCCCGCGGTCGGGGGCACCTTCTGCATCCGCCTCCATCGCCTCAGGTGGTGGCGGCGATCGCCATGAGGACTGGGACGCCCGCGATGACGCCGGTGCCGAGGACGACGGTGCCGAGGACGACGGTGCCTCGAGCGCCGCCGGCGGGGCTGGTGTGACCGTTGGACCCGCCAGCACCCGGACCGCCCAACCCGGCGTCCCCGCCGCGTCCCGACCGTCGGGCGGCACCGGCGGCGTCACCCCTCGGCCCCGCAAGAAGGGCAAGCGCCGGTAACAACGATGTTCGAAGGCGCTTCCGTCCCTAGAGGTCGGCCGTTTCGAGGTGATTCCGATGGGCGGAGGCTGAGCAAGTAGGTTTTGGCATGGCAGGGGAGCGGCACAGCGGCTTTGGCTCAGAGGGCTCGCGACTGGTGGAATTCGACTACGACCTGATCCGCGGCCAGATAAGGGACGTAGCAGATTTCCCCAAGCCCGGGATCGTCTTCAAGGACATAACCCCCCTTCTCGGTCACGCCGGTCTGCTGGCCGAAGCGGTCGACGCCATGGCAAAGCCCTATGCGGCCGAAGCGGTCGACAAGGTCATCGGTATCGAGGCTCGGGGTTTCATGGTGGCCACACCGGTGGCCACCCGCCTTGGAGCGGGGTTCGTCCCCGCCCGCAAGGCAGGAAAGCTTCCCGGGCCCGTGGAATCGGAGAACTACGCCCTCGAGTACGGCACCGACTCCCTGGAAGTCCACTCCGACGCGTTCGGGCCGGGGGATCGAGTACTGATCGTCGACGACGTCATCGCCACCGGCGGTACCGCCTCGGCGGCCGCTCGCCTGGCCGAACGCCTGGGGGCCGACGTGGTCGGGTTTGCTTTCCTGGTGGAGTTGGCATTCCTGGGCGGTCGGTCCCGCCTGGGCGACTACCGGGCCACCTCGGTCGTGTCCTACACGTGAGCGGCCAGCGAAGACCCCGAACGTGAACCCGGACCGACGACCGACGCTGCATGCGAGTTTCACGAGGGTTCGAGGGTGACTCTGCTCGCCGATCCCCGGCTTCCGTTCGAACTGGCCACGGCGCTGGCCAACCACCACATGGGCCCCAACCCGGATCTGGTGGTCCGGGCCTATGAGGTGGCCCGCCTGGCCCATGAGGGCCAGACCCGGCGCTCGGGAGAGCCATACATAGTTCACCCGGTGGCGGTGGCCACCATTCTGGCCGAGTTGGGGGTGGACGATGTCACGTTGGCCGCCGCCCTTTTGCACGACGCGGTGGAGGACACCGGTGCCACGGTCGAATCGGTGGCGGCCGATTTCGGCGAGGAAGTGGCCGCCATTGTCGATGGGGTCACCAAGCTTGAACGGGTCAGTTTCGATTCCCGGGAAGCCCAGCAGTCGGCCTCGTTGCGCAAGATGCTCCTGGCCATGGCCGCCGACCTGCGGGTCCTGCTCATAAAGTTGGCGGACCGGCTGCACAACCTGCGGACCATTGCGGTCATGCCGGCCGAAGCCCAGGCCCGCATTGGCCGGGAGACCCTGGACATCTACGTACCACTGGCCCATCGCCTGGGGATAGCCGGGCTCAAGGCCCAGTTGGAGGACCTGGCTTTTGCCGCTCTCTACCCCAAGCGCTACGCCGAGATCGAGCAGATGGTCTCGGTCCGGGCCCCCGAGCGCGACCTTTTGCTCGGGCAGGTCTTGGACATGGTGGGAGAGCGCATGGTCGAGGCTCACGTGGAAGCCGAGTTGACGGGCCGGCCCAAGACGCTGTGGAGTATTTATGAAAAAATGGTGGTAAAGCGACGAGAATTCGACGACATCCACGACCTACTGGGTGTGCGGGTCATGGTTGATTCCGTCAACGATTGTTACGCGGCTTTGGGCAGCATCCACGCCACCTGGCCCCCGGTCCAGGGGCGGTTCAAGGATTACATCGCCTCGCCGAAGTTCAATCTCTACCAGTCCCTCCACACCACGGTGGTCGGTCCGGCCGGCCGCCTGATCGAGTTCCAGATTCGGACGCAGGAAATGCACCGCCGAGCCGAGTTCGGTGCCGCCGCCCACTGGGTTTACAAGGAACACTCGACCAATGGCGTGACCCCTTCAACCGAAGCGGCATGGCTCCGGCGCATCGTCGATTGGCAGAGCGAGACCTCCGACCCGGCCGAGTTCTTCGACAGCCTCAAGGGAGATCTCCATCACGACGAGGTCATGGTTTTTACTCCCAAGGGCAAGGTGGTATCGCTGCGGGCCGGTTCCACACCGATTGACTTCGCCTACGCCATTCACACCGACGTCGGGCACCGATGCATAGGAGCCCGCATCAACGGGCGACTGGTTCCCCTCGACTCCCGCCTGCGCAATGGCGAGACGGTAGAGATATTCACCGCCAAGGTGGGCGAGCACGGCCCATCGCAGGACTGGTTGGGTTTCGTCGCCACCCCGCGGGCCCGGCACAAGATCCGCAACTGGTTCAGCCGCAGCCGGCGGGATGAGGCCATCGAGAGCGGCCGGGACGAGTTGGCCCGCCAGTTGCGCCGCAGCGGTCTGCCGGTGGGCAAATTGCCGGAGTCGGTGCTGGCCTCGGTGGCCGAGGAAATACACCTTCCGGATGTCGAGCACCTGTTCGCCGCCATCGGAGAGGGCCACGTTTCGGGCCACTCGGTGGCCCAGAAGGCGGCCTACCGCCTCCGCGGAGGGGAAGCCGAGGCTCAGCTTCCGGCCACCGCCCAGGCCCCTCGTCGTCGCCGCCATGGGGTTACCGCCGGCGTTCACGTGGAGGGCCTCGACGACGTCCTGGTCCGGCTGGCCCGTTGCTGCACCCCGGTTCCGGGCGATCACATCGTCGGCTACATCACCAACGGTCGGGGCGTGTCGGTGCATCGATCGGAGTGTGCCAACGAGGTGGCCCTGGCCAAGCAGATGGCTCACCGCCAGGTGGAGGTGGAATGGGACGGCCAGCGCCCCGGGGTCTACGTGGCGGCAATCGATGTACTGGCTCTCGACCGGGGGCGGCTGCTCCAGGAGGTGGCCGGGGTGCTGGCCGACCATCACCTCAGCATCCTCACCTCGGCCACCAGGACCGGCACGGACCAAGTGGCCCGCCTGCGATTCGAGTTCGAGATGGCCGACCCGACGCATCTGGGATCGGTCCTGAGCGCCATCAAGCGGATAGACGCAGTCTTCGACGCCTACCGGGTCTTCCATGAGTCGGCCTCGGCTCCGACTGGCTGACGCCGGGTGACCTTCCCCTCGTAACTCGAAAAGGACATCGGGGGGCGACCGCTAGATTGCGCCGGTCATGCCCCAGTTCCAGGCTCCGGTGGGTACGCGCGACATCCTGGCTCCGGAGTCGGCCAACTGGGAGTGGCTGATCGGACTCTTCCGCCACCGTGCTGAACTGGCTGGATTTGGGCTGCTGATCAGCCCCATGTTCGAGGACCTGGCGGTCTTCGAGCGGATGGGCGAGGCGACCGACGTGGTCTCGAAGGAGATGTACGACTTCGCCGACAAGGGGGGCCGTCACCTGGCCCTGCGGCCGGAGGGAACAGCGTCGGTGGTGCGGGCCTGGGTCCAACACAGGCCGCCTTTGCCGTTCAAGGCCTGGTACGCCGCGCCCGGCTTCCGTTACGAGCGACCCCAGGCCGGCCGGTATCGCCAGCACCATCAACTGGGCGTCGAGGTCCTGGGGCCCCACGATGCCGAACTCGACATCGAGGTCATCGCGCTGGCCGCATCCGTCATCGCCGCCATGGGATTGCGGCAGGTCGAGTTGGTCGTCAACAGCCTGGGCGACGCGCAGGACCGTCCTCGTTATCTGGCCATCCTGGGGGAGTTTCTCCGCGACCGTTCGGGCCAACTGTGTCCCGAGTGTCAGCGCCGGCTGACGACCAATCCGGTGCGGGTACTGGACTGCAAGAAGCCGGGTTGTCGGCTGGTGACCAATGCCGCACCGATGCTTCTGGATCACCTGTCCACCCAGGCCCGAGATCACTTTTCCCAGGTCCTGTCCGGACTGTCGGACCTGGGCGTGGCGTTTCGGGTGGAACCCCGCCTGGTTCGGGGCTTGGACTACTACACCCGCACCACCTTCGAACTGGCCGCCACCTCGTTGGAGTCGGCCCAAAACGGCGTGGGCGGCGGCGGTCGGTACGACGGCCTGGTCGAGGCTTTGGGTGGGCCACCCACCCCGGGGCTCGGATTCGCCATGGGGATGGAGCGTCTGCTGCTCGCGGCGCAAGCGGAGCGCTGCCTGCCGGGCGGCGGGACGGGGGTGGAGGTGTTCGTGGTCGACACCACGGGCGGTCGCAGCGCCACCCGGGTGCTGAACGAGTTGCGCCAGGCCGGCTTCGCGGCCGAACGCGCCTACGACGGCCGGTCGATGAAGGCTCAGTTCAAGGCGGCCGACCGTTCGGGCGCCCGCCTGGCCCTGGTCATCGGCGAACGCGAGAAGGAGGCAGGAACGGTGCTGATCAAGGAAATGGCCCAGGGGACTCAGTCCCAGGTGAGCGGGGACCAACTGGTTGCGCGGATAACTCAGATGCTGGCGGGAGCGGCAAGTTGAGTATGCGCAGTCATTACTGCGGTGAGGTGACCGACGCGGATCTTGGTTCTGCCGTCAGCCTGTGTGGATGGGTGGGTGCCCGTCGGGAGCATGGGGAGCACCTGGCCTTCGTGGATCTTCGCGACCACACGGGCGTGATCCAGTGCGTGGTGGACGGCGCCTCCGACCTTCGGAGCGAATACGTGGTTCAGGTCACCGGGACTGTGCGATCGAGACCCGAGGGTACGGTCAACCCCGGGTTGCGGACAGGTGCCCTGGAGGTGGGGAACTGCCAGGTTCAGGTTCTGTCCGTCGCTCTTCCGCCGCCGTTCCCGCTCTCGGAACGGGTCGATGCCGACGAGTCACTCCGCCTTCGCCATCGTTACCTGGACCTTCGCCGGCCGGCCATGCAGACCCATCTGCGGCTTCGGGCGCGCGTGGCCTCCGCCATACGGCGGGCCCTCGAGTCCCAGGGATGCGTGGAGGTGGAAACGCCCATGCTCATGGCCTCCACCCCGGAAGGCGCGCGCGACTTCGTGGTGCCCTCACGGCTTGCCCCCGGCCGGTTCTATGCCCTGCCCCAGAGCCCGCAGTTGTTCAAGCAGTTGCTGATGGTGGGAGGGGTGGACCGCTACTACCAGATGGCCCGGTGCATGCGGGATGAGGATCTTCGGGCCGACAGGCAGTTCGAGTTCACCCAGGTTGACGTCGAGGCCAGCTTCGTCAACCAGAGTGACGTGATGGCGATGATTGATGCGGCGATCGCTGCGGCGGTGAAAGCTGCCGGGGCGATGGACCGGGTGGCTCCGATCACCACACTCACCTGGGATCAGGCCCAGGACCGGTTCGGGTCGGACAAGCCCGACCTGCGGTTTGGGATGGAGCTGGTGGACCTGACAGCCCTCTTCGCCCGAACCGAACTGCGGGCTCTGAGAGCAGAATCGGTCAAGGGGATACTCCTCGGCGGTGGGGCCACCCTGGGAAGGGCGGCGCTGGACCGTCTCACCGATCGGGCTCGTTCGGCCGGGGCGGGTGGACTCGTCTGGGCCCGGGTGGGAGAGGGCCGAAGCCTTGACTCGCCGGTGGCCAAGTTCCTGGGCGAAGCGGAAACGGCAGGGTTGATCTCGGCGCTGGGGGCTGGGCCCGGGGATCTGATCCTGGTGGTGGCCGGAGCCCGAGCCGTGGTCAACCGAAGCCTGGGCCTGCTGCGCCTGGACCTGGGCCGACCGGCGCTGGCGGGTGACGGCCCCCTTCACTTCGTGTGGATCACGGATTTTCCTCTGTTCGAGGCCATGGGTGCTCCCGGTGCCGACGGGCTCGTCCGGCCACAACCCGCCCATCACCCTTTCACCATGCCCCACCCCGACGATCTCGATCACCTGGAATCCGACCCACTGTCGGTTCGGTCCATGGCCTATGACCTGGTCCTCAACGGCTGGGAACTCGGTTCGGGCAGTGTCCGGATCCATCGGGCGGAGATCCAGTCCCGGGTGTTCGATCTGGTGGGCCTGGGCCGGTCCGAAGCCGCCTCCCGCTTCGGTTTCCTGCTCGAGGCCTTCACCTACGGGGCCCCGCCCCATGCCGGGTTCGCCTTTGGTCTTGACCGTCTGGTGGCCCTTCTGGCGGGCCAGGAGAACATCCGTGAGGTCATGGCCTTCCCCAAAACCCAGTCCGGTGCCGATCCCCTTACCGGCGCGCCGGGTCCGCTGGATCCGACCCAGTTGGCCCATCTGGGGCTCAGGCTGGCCCCACCCAGGTAGTCGATCAACTGGTACTGACGTGGTGCTGCCCGCGCACCCGTTTCATACAGGAGCCCTACGTCGGGACCGGCAGGAACAGTTGCCGCCTTCCGGCCGGCCAACCGGATGGTCGGCCGACCGGAGGACGAGATTGTGCTACCCGGCCAGGCCCCGAAGTTCGATGGAGAAGGGGGTCGAACCCAAGACGGTGGCCGCTCCGGTAGCCAGATCGACCTCCACCAGTTGTGCGTTGCGACGACCCTGGCGGGTGACGGTGGCGAAGGCCCGGTTGCCCACGATGTCGAAGCCAGCCACAGCGTTGACGTTGATGCCCAGCGGTCCCACTTCGACCAGAGTGCCGTTGTTGGGCGGGTTCTGGATGACCAGCAGATCGCGTTTGGTGTCGATGTCGTAGAGGGTGGTGGTGGCGGGCGGCGTGGCGCTCACCTGGCTGTTGGTGTAACCCGCGGCCGCCACACCCACCGCGGCCACCGCGGCCACGTTCAGCGCTCCGTCGGTGAAGGTGTCACCGGCGAGCAGCGCGGGCCCGGTGGCCGGGGTCCGGTCCGAGGGAATGGCCCGCAGGTTCTGCCCCGTGTTGCTCACGATGCGCAGAGCATCGGGAACAGGGTTGAAGTCCACGCCGAACTCGGTCCCGGACAACACGATGGGGCCGCCCCGGGGCGAGGTGGCGGTGGGAGCACCCACCAGAGTGGCCACCCGGGTGGCGGCGCCGCTTCCGGTGTCGATGATGTAAAGCGTGGCCGTGGTGCCCTTACGGCCCACCCCGAACATCTCGCCCGTTTTGGGGCGACGGTCGATACCGATGAGCTTCTCGCCGCGGGCAAGGCCGGTTACGTCGATGATCCTCACCGGCAGCGACGGCACCGCCGAGTTGAAGCGGATCAATTCGTTGTCGCGCGTCAGTCCGAAGAGAGTCTGTCCCCCGGGCCGGCCGACGGTGATGGCGGCCTCGATCTCAGCGTCGATGTCGATGGTGATGGCCTGGGCCGGATTGGCCACGGCCAACGTGGCCACGGTCGCCGCCACCAGAGTCTTGATGGTTCGTCCCATTGTTCGATGATCCCCAGTATTTTCATGCCTGCCGGACGATACCTTCGACCCTCGGTAGTATTTCGACTCTCCAGGAGATAACGGATGATGACGGGCCGGCCACGATTGCGTGCCGGGTAGGTGCTGGCGCTTTCACGCCGGTCAGAGCGGTGTGCGAGGATCGACCCCCGTGGCCCGGGTACTGGTGTGCGAACAGTTGGCGTCTCGAGGACTCGAACGCATGGCCGCTGCCGGTCACGCCGTCGACGTCCGCCTCGGTATGTCACCGGACGAGTTGACAGAGGTCGTCCCGGGCGCCGCTGCCATGGTGGTTCGGTCCGAGACCCAGGTGAACGCCGCAGTGCTGGCCGCCGGGCGGGACCTGGTGGTCGTGGGCCGGGCGGGCATCGGGCTGGACAACGTCGACGTACCCGAGGCCACCCGCCGGGGAGTGATGGTGGCCAACGCCCCCCAGTCGAACATCCTGTCCGCCGCCGAGCACGCCATGGCACTGCTGTTGTCCCAGGCCCGCAACATCCCCCAGGCCCACCGGGCGCTGGTGGGGGGAGCATGGCAGCGCTCGCGATGGGAGGGCGTCGAGCTTCACGGCAAAACACTGGGGGTTCTTGGCCTGGGTCGGATCGGGTCGCTCGTGGCCCAGCGGGCTCTGGCCTTCGGGATGAAGTTGCTGGCCCATGATCCCTACGTCTCAACCGAGCGGGCCCGGCAACTCGGGATCGAGATAGTGAGCCTGGACCGGTTGGTGGCCATGTCGGACTTTTTGACCATCCACCTTCCACGGAACGCCGAGACGATCGGACTCGTCGGTGACGATCTTTTGTCTGGCGCCCGCCCCGGGCTTCGGATCATCAACACCTCGCGGGGCGGGATCGTCGACGAAGCCGCCCTGGCCCGGGCCATCGTTGCCGGCCGGGTGGGGGGCGCGGCCCTGGACGTCTTCGCTACCGAGCCGACCACCGAATCCCCGCTGTTCGAACTCGATCAGGTGGTGGTCACACCCCACCTCGGGGCCAGTACAGCCGAGGCCCAGGACAAGGCGGGCGAGACCATCGCCGAGCAGGTCGTTCTGGCTCTGGCCGGGGACTTCGTTCCCTATGCAGTCAACGTCGAAGCCAGCGAAGTTTCCGAAACGGTCAGGCCATTCCTGCCCCTGGCTGAACGACTCGGTCGCCTGCTGGGCCTGCTCAATGAGTCACTTCCCTCGGAACTAGCGGTCAGCTTCCAGGGCCGCCTCGCCGACTACGACACCCGGATCCTCAGCCTCGCGGTCCTCAAGGGATTGCTTGGGGTGGGCAGCGAGGAGCCGGTCAGCTACGTCAACGCCCCGGGCCTGGCCGCCGTTCGGGGCCTGGAGATGAGCGAGAGTCGTACCGCTGCGGCCCATGACTACGTGAACCTGGTAGAGGTCCGCGGCGGCGGACATTCCCTGGCCGCCACCCTGTTTGGGCTTCGCGACGAGGCCCGCCTGGTGATGGTGGACGACCACGCGGTGGACATTCCCCCGGCCGGGCACATGCTGGTGGTGCGAAACGACGACCGTCCCGGCATGATCGGACGGGTGGGGGCGGCCCTGGGGGCGGCGGGGGTCAACATCGCCGATATGGACGTGGGCAGAGCCGCGTCGGGCGAGGCTGCACTGATGGTCCTGGCTACCGATCAACCGGTGCCGCCCCCGGTGATCGAGTTGTTGCGGGCCGAGCCCGGAATTCTTCATGTTCACGCCGTGAGCGCCTGAGGACTCGGGTGCCGGCCCCTGCCGACAGGTTCGGCGGGGTTAGTTGAGGTCTTCGCCGTCCACTACGGGAACCTCGGTGGTGGGTTCCTCCGGGTGCTCGGATGCGTCGTCGATCGCAGAGGAAATCGTCGGCTTCGACGGTGGGCGCGGTGCTGGCGGGGTCGAGCCCGAAGGAGGCCGGACGGTAATTCCGTGGACCTCGGGCTCCAGGCGCCGCATGGGGGCCGAGCGACCAGCCAGCCGCTTCCACAGCGCCCAGCCGGCGGAGGCCACCAGGCCCAGTCGAACAAGCCGGGCCAGCCACCGGCCCAGCCCCCGGGGATGCGAGCGACACTTCATGGGTGATTGCGGCATTGGTGGGCAAAACTACTTGACCGGCTTGGATCGGCAGTTATCATCAGCGGCGATGTCGAGTCCCGACCCCCGCACCGAGTGCACGTCCCGCCGCCACCTCCTCCTTACCTGAGGCGGGCGCCTCCGGGTGCTCGCCGTTCTCGCCTCTCGCGCCTTCGGGCCGAGAGGTTTTTTGTTTCCCCTCTCTTGACAGCTTTCGGTTTCGCCAGCCACCGTCAACCCTCCCAGGGAGCCAGCCATGACCGCCGCAGTACAGCCCGGTAGGACCGCTCAACCAGACCCGTCACAGCCTGGCTCGTCGGCGCCCGACCTGGCCCGAATCGTGATCTTCGACACGACCCTCAGGGACGGTGAGCAGTCACCGGGGATCTCGCTGGACGCGGCCGAGAAACTCGAGATCGCCGAACAGTTGGCCCGACTCGGGGTCGACTACATCGAAGCCGGGTTCCCGGTGGCCAGCCAGGGCGACTTCGAGGCGGTCCAGGGAATTGCCCGGACGGTGCGGGGGCCGGTCATCGCCGGGTTGTCCCGAACCCAGCGGGCCGACGTCGATCGATGCTGGGACGCGCTGCGCGATGCGGAAGCCGCCCGCATCCATGTGTTCATCTCCACCTCGCCCCAGCACCTGGAGCACATGCTGCGCATGGACCAGGCGCAGGTGATCGAGGCCACCCGCGCCGGAGTGTCCCGGGCTCGGGAGCACACGCCCGACGTGGAGTTCAGCCCCCAGGACGCCACCCGCACGCCGCTTGACTTCATGATCGAGGTGTTGTCGGCGGCAGTGGAGGCCGGGGCGACCACCTTGAATATTCCCGACACGGTGGGTTACGGGATTCCCTGGGACTTCGGGGCCCTGATCCAGTACATCCGCCGGGAGGTCCCGGGCGACTACGTCACCTCGGTTCACTGCCACAACGATCTGGGTCTGGCCACGGCCAACTCCCTGGCGGGTGTCGCTGCCGGCGCCCGCCAGGTGGAGGTTTGCGTCAATGGCCTCGGGGAGCGGGCCGGCAACGCCGCGCTGGAGGAGGTGGTGATGGCTCTGGCCATCCGCCCCGACCAGTTCCCCGGCCTGTCCACCCGGGTCAACACCTCGGAGCTGGCCCGGACCAGTCGCCTCGTCAGTCGCCTCACCGGCTATCCCGTCCAGTACAACAAGGCGGTGGTGGGGCGGAACGCCTTCGCTCACGAGTCCGGCATTCACCAGCACGGGGTGTTGGCGGACCGGATCACGTACGAGATCATCGACGCGGCCTCGGTGGGCCAGGTCGGAAGCCAGATCGTGCTGGGGAAGCACTCCGGTCGGCACGCCTTCGCCGACACCCTGACCCGGATGGGCCTCAGGGTTTCACCCGACGTCTTGTCAACTGCCTTTGCCCGTTTCAAGGAGCTGGCCGACCGCAAGGTGGAGATCACCGATGCCGACCTCGAAGCCATCGTGGCCGAGGAGCTGGGCACCCGGCTGGAGTCGGCCTTCAGCCTGGTGTCTTTGGAGGTGACCGGCGGGACGGTGGGGGTTCCCCGAGCTCGGGTGGTCGTGGATTCCGAGGGCACCAAGACCGACGCCGAATCAGAAGGCGACGGAATGATCGACGCCGCCTGCCGCGCCCTGCGCAAGGCAACTGGAGTTGACGGTGCACTCACGGGATTCAACGTCTCCGCTGTCACCGGGGGTGTCGACGCCCTGGGGGACGTCATCGTTCAACTGGAGGCCGACGGGGTGAGGGTCTCGGGCCGCGGGGTGTCCACCGACGTGGTGGAGGCATCGGCCCGGGCCTACCTGAGCGCAGTCAACAAGGTCATGCGGGTGCGAGCCCGAACCGAGAAGCGTCAAGCCGAGATCGGTCCGTAAACAATCGCTGTCCATTGCATCCAGACCCGATCCGCATGTTGTCCCCGGCTACATGACGCGGGCTCAGTCCGAGCTGGTGGTGGGTGCCACCGAACCGGTGGCATCGACCAGGCGGTCCACGTAGTCCCCGCCTATGGCGTCGAGTCCCATGCGGGCCAGGCTGAGGATGATCCTTTCGTGCTGAGCGTCGAAGGCCACGCACTGGCGACCGAACCGACCGAACAGGGCCACCAGGCCGCCGCTCCAATCGTCGTGGGGCATGATCAGGGCGTCGATGCCCAGCGCGGACAGTTCCGCTGCTCGTCGCTCGGGACCCTGGCGCATCTGCCCAAGGCGGGCCCGGTTGAGCAGGCGGAGCGCGGGGTGGGAGTCGCGCCATACCGCCAGCGCGGCGGTGTCGGGATGGACCAGCCACAGGGCGTCCTCCCGGCCCAGGCCCCGGGCCACCTCCACGGCGGGGTCGACGGCCCCGGCGTTGCCCACCTCGGCCAGCAGTGGGCGCCCGGCCAGCAGGGAGATGAGGTCGGCCAGGCTCATCTGGCCCTGGACCTGACACTCCTCGAGGGTCGCGTCGGCCACCTCCACCCGCCGTCGCCTCCGGCGGACCCGGCCGTCTCCCCCTACCACCGGTACTCCGTCGGCGGTGATCCACAGGGCACTGGACACCGCCCCCGCCCCCAGTCGCAGAGCCAGCAGGAAAGCTTCTGCTCCGTCGGCCCGGGAGTGCCCGCTCGCGCCGCCCTGGGCGACCAGCAGGGGGCGACCGCCTGGACCCCTCATATGTGGATCGCTCTGGGGCGTACGCTCGCCTTGCGGGGTGGGGTGGGCCTCATGGGTGCGGCAAGCGTAGGGCCGAGGTCGCGACATCACGCAGCGATCGCCTATCGGCCGGATAGGAAGTACGACGATCGCGCATTAGGTTCTGAGCCATGAACGGGTGGGTCATCGCCGCAGTGGCCGTCGGACTGGTTTCGGTCGGGATTCTCGGCTTCACCCTGGTGAAGCTGGCCCGAGCCCTCAAGGCCGTCCAGCGAGGTCTGGACGAACTGGCCAACGTCGTGCCCGCGGCCCGCCGGGTTTCCGGTGGGTTTGGCCCCGGTCGTTCGTCAATGGGTCAGTTCCGCAACAACTAAGCACTCCTTCCAACATGCCGTCGACCCTCGGTCCCGGTGAACTCCTGGTGGTCGCCGTTTTCGCCCTCATAGTTCTCGGGCCAAACCGCCTGCCCGGGGCCGCCCGAAAGCTGGGCGAGACCCTGGCCGAGGTGCGCCGCTGGTCAGCCAACATCCGCCAGGAGATCGACGACGCAATCTCTTCGGATTCCGTTTCCTCCGGTCAGACGCCCGAAGGGGTCGCACCGGGCAAGGGGGACATTCCCCTGATCCCCCGAACTCCCACCCCCTTGGCCACCCCGGCGAACACCGCGGTGACCGCCCCGGTGACCACCTCCGGGGACGACGCCCGCGCGCGGGTTCGGGTCGAGACTCCTCCTGAACCGGACAGCCAGTAGAAGCGTTGGTGTCCGACGGAGACAGCCCCCCCAATGCCGACGACTCCAGCCGGATGCCCCTCGTTGCACACCTGGGCGAACTTCGCCGCCGGCTCATCATCTCGGCGGTGGCCCTAGCCGTCGGGGCGGCGGTGGCCTTCAACCGATACCACCTTATCCTTGAAGTCCTGATCGGACCGTATCAGCAGATAACCGGCCGAAGCACCCTGCTCATTACCGACCCTCTGGAAGGGTTTGCGACCCGCCTAAGGGTGGCCGGTTGGTGCGGAGCCTTTCTCGTGTCCCCCGTGATTCTCTGGCAAGTGTGGCGATTCATAACGCCCGGTCTTCACCGTAAGGAGAAGCGGTACGCCATTCCCTTCATTGTCGCCTCGATACTGCTTTTCAGTGCCGGGGCTGCTACTGCCCTGTTCACTTTCGAACAGGCATTGAGGTTCCTGGTGGGGGTGGGAGGGGAGAACCTGGACACGTTCTTCTCGCCGTCGAAGTACCTGGGGCTCATCATTCTCATGGTCATCGGCTTCGGAGTTGCCTTTGAGTTCCCGGTGGTACTGGTCTGCCTGCAGTTGGCCGGAGTACTGACCACCGTCCAACTCCGGCGTTGGCGGCGAGGTGCAGCGGTGGGAGTGGTGGCTGCGGCCGCGGTCCTGACCCCCAGCCAGGATCCCTGGACACTCTTTGCCTTGGCGGCGCCGCTCTACCTGTTCTACGAGGCCTCTATCCTGATCGGCCGGGCCCTAAAGAAGTGATGGGATCAAGCGGTGACGTGGTGACGCACGCAACAGGTGGAGGAACAGATGAAGAAATGAAGGCCGACCTGTTCGCCCAACGCCTCGGGTTTCCCCTGGATGGCTTTCAATCCCAGGCACTGAAGATCCTGGATGCTGGGAGTTCGGTGGTCGTGGCTGCACCCACTGGGTCAGGTAAGACTGTGGTGGCAGAGTATGCCGTTGCGAAGGCGCTGGATCTCGGCGGAAAAGCGTTCTATACCACTCCCCTCAAGGCACTATCGAATCAGAAGTACAGCGACCTATGTCGCGTATACGGGAACGACAAGGTCGGATTGCTTACTGGAGACACCAGTCATAATGGCGAGGCACCGGTTGTAGTCATGACCACCGAGGTGCTTCGCAACATGCTCTACGCGGGCTCTGCAACTTTGCAGGGATTGCGCTATGTGGTCCTCGACGAGGTTCACTTTCTGGGAGACAGGGACCGGGGCCCTGTGTGGGAGGAGGTCATCATCCACACCCCCCCCGAGGTGGACATGGTGTGCCTCTCGGCCACTGTTTCCAACGCGGAGGAGTTCGCCGCCTGGGTCGGGACAGTTCGGGGCGGGACTGAGGCGGTGATCGAGGAGCGCCGCCCGGTCGAACTGGTTCATCGCTACCTGGTGGCCGACCGCCGTAGCCACGAGATGAACCTGATCGACACCTTCGTGGATGGTTCACCCAACCCGGCGGGAGCGTTCACCGACACCCCCCTTTCCTCACTCGGAGCCGCGGGTCGGGGCCGGGGGGCACACCGTGGCGGGAGGTGGCGCCCGCCGCGGCGCGAGGAGGTGGTGGAACTGCTCCGGGACAAGGGGATGCTTCCGGCCATCACCTTCATCTTCAGCCGGGCCGGGTGCGACGATGCCGTGCGCCAATGTCTGGCGTCAGGTCTGCGCCTCACCACCAGCGACGAGCGCCACCAGATTCGCCAGATCGTCGACGCCAAATTGGAGAATCTGACCGACTCGGACCTCCGGGCCCTGGGCTGGCAGGAATGGATGACCGGACTGGAGGCCGGCTTCGCCGCCCACCACGCGGGCCTGGTTCCTGCCTTCAAGGAGGCGGTGGAGTCGTGCTTCTCGGCCGGGTTGGCCAAGGCCGTGTTCGCCACCGAGACCCTGGCGCTCGGGATCAACATGCCGGCCCGGACGGTGGTGATCGAGAAACTGGCGAAGTTCGGTGGTGAACGCCACCAACTTCTGACCCCGGGGGAGTACACCCAACTCACGGGGCGGGCCGGGCGCCGGGGAATCGACCCGGTCGGCTACGCCGTGGTGGTCTGGTCCCCCTTCGTCGCCTTCTCCGCCGTGGCCGGTCTGGCCTCCACCCGAACCTTCGGCCTCTCCTCCGCCTTCCGACCCACCTACAACATGGCCGTCAACCTGGTGCGACGGTTTGATCCCGATCAGGCTCGCCACCTGATGAACCTGTCCTTCGCGCAGTATCAGGCGGACCGGTCAGTTGTGGGGCTGGAGGCACAACTCGAGCGCAGCCGCCGGATGCTGGCCAAGGCCCAGGGGGACGCCGCTTGTGACCTGGGAGACATGGCCGCCTACCGGCAAAGCCTCGGCAACCGGCCGAATCCACCCGGGCGCCACCGCTCGACCCGCCGTAGAGGCCCGGCTCCTCCGGGTCCGGTCGCCGACTCGAAACCTTCGCCCTCAGCCGACGTCTCCGCGGTAGCCGGATGCCCTTCGTTGCGGCGCCACCTGATGGCCGCCACCCGAGCCGACCGCCTGGAGGTGGAGACGGCTCGCCTCGTGCGGCGCGTGCAGAGCCGTAACGACTCGCTGGCGCGTCGACTCGATCGGGTGCTGGGCCTTCTGGAGCGCTGGGGCTATGTGGAGAACTGGCAGTTGTCGGCCTCTGGGGAAGCCTTGGCCGGGACTTACTCCGATGCCGACCTCCTGGTGGTGGAGTGCCTCCGCAGGGGACTCCTGGACGGTCTGACCCCGCCGGAAATGGCTTCCCTGGTGTCGGTGTTCGTCTTCGAGGGCCGTCGGGGGTCCAGGGGCCCCAACTCCGAACCCCGGTTCCCCAGCAAAAAACTGGCCGAGCGCTGGGAGTGTGTGGCCGTGGTGGCAGGCGAGTTGCGAGCCTTGGAGGAGGCGAGCCAGATTCCCCCCACCCGCTTCCCCGATGCTGGGTTCATGGCGGCCGCACATCTTTGGGCCGGGGGAGCCAACCTGGGGGTGGTCCTCGACGACGAAGAGATGACCGGCGGGGACTTTGTCCGAATCGTCAAGCAACTTCTGGATCTGATCAAAGGCATCGCAGTGGTGGCCGTCGGTACGGAGACCTCCAAAAGCGCGGAGCGGGCGGCGTCCGCCATCATGCGGGGGGTGGTATCGGCGGCGTCAGTAGTAGCTGAGTCGGCTGAGGCGGATACTGACGTTTTGGCCCAGCAGGTCCCAAGCGATGCCTGAGTCGGCAACTGTAATTGACCAGTGATCGGCAAGGGTCTGGACTGGGGCCACCCCGGGTCGGTTCCCCCGGGATCACCGACCGCGAGCGCAGACGCTGAGGCCTGCGCCCTGGTCGACTGGTCCGCGTCCCGGGGTCGATCCGTTCGGTCGCAGACCGGGACGGGCCAACCGGGCCACCATGAATCCATTGTCGTGCTCGCCGGCGGGGACCTTTGCCGGACCCTAGGTGGCGGAAGAAGCGACCAACCTGTTGGCGTGATCTTCCGATTGGACGCCGGTCTTGCCCACCTTGACGGCGTCGAACACCGGTTTGTGGCCCACCTGGTAGTGAGGAACTGGTGGTGGGGGAGGGCATTCGTGGTCATGAACAGCCAGTGGTTGGGCCCCTGGTTGGCGGCCCCTCGGGCTCATCCCGGTGATGGACTGCTGGACATCTTCGACGTGAGCCTGCCTCTGGGGCAGGTGGCGGCGGTAAAGAGCAGAATTGGGATTGGAGCGCACCTTCCACACCCCGGGATCACCGAGCGCCGGACCCAGGAGACCGAGATAGATCTGGGCCGTCGGTACCGGGTGTATCTCGATGGCCGGAGAGTCGGTCGGGCCCGCCACGTGGGTGTTCGGGTTCTCGGCGAGGCCTGGTCGGCTGCCATCTGAACTTGCGGAGGCGGCTCCGGGTCCCTGACCGTCACCCGGAGGAGTCGGCCCAGTCCCCCCGTTTTTGCATTACGGCCTTGAGAAGGGCCGGCCGGTCGGTCATGAGCCCGGACACCCCCAGTTCCAGCAAGCGGTTCATCTCCGCCTCGTCGTCGACCGTCCAGACATGGACCGGGAGTTCCCACCTGTGGGCGGCGGCCAGGAAGGCGGGCTCGATCAAGCGGATGCGGTGGGCGACCAGGGGCACCTGCACACAGGCTCCCCTCCGGGGCCGCCGAACCGGCAGTCCCCAGCCAGCCAGGCGAACCCGGGTGATCTCGGACGGCCCGAGCGCAGTACAGACCCGACCGCCGCTCAATCGACGGATCCGCTCCAGGCGGGGAGTGGAGAAGGATGCGATACAGACCCGGTCGAGCGAGTTGGTCCGAACCAGCGCAGCCATCAGCGCGTCGACGCAGGTGTCGGCCTTCGGATCGATGTTCACCCGAACGTCGGGCCATGACCCCAGGATGTCCTCCAACAGGGGGATGGGCTCGCACTCAACCCGGGCGGCCGCAACCTCACTCCAAGGGGTCTCGCAGATGGTTCCGCACCGATCGGTAAGCCGATCGAGGACCGGGTCGTGGAAGGCCACCAGCATCCCGTCGACAGTGGTGTGGACGTCAGTTTCGAGATACTGGTAACCCAGGTTGACGGCGTGGGCGAAGGCTGCCATGGTGTTCTCCGGATGCTCGCCTCCGCCGCCTCGATGGGCAAAAGCGATCGGTCGGGGGTGGTCGAGAAAGGCCCACCTGGTCACGGTTGCTTCCCCACCAGTTCAGCAGGGGACCTGAAGATCACCTGGCGGTAGTAGGCCAACTCGGCCACGCTCTCGCGGATGTCGGCCAGGGCCCGATGCCCCCCGGACTTGGCTGGAAGCCCAGCGAGACTTGCCGGGAACCATCGGCGGCACAGCTCCTTGACTGTTGACACGTCGATGCTGCGGTAGTGAAAAAAGGCGCCGAGCTCGGGCAGGTGGGCGGCCAGGAAGCGGCGGTCGGTTCCGATGGAGTTGCCGCAGAGTGGCACCACCCCAGCCTCGGGACAGTGGCCGCGTATGAAGTCAAGGGTGATTGACCCCGCCTCGGCCAGCGACATGGTGGAAGAGGCGATCTCGCCGAGTAAGCCGCTGCGGGTGTGCATGGACCGAACCACCTCCACCATTCCCGCCAGGGCCTCGGGGGGATGGTGAACCACCAGGTCCGGTCCCTCGGCCACGACAAGGAGGTCATCGTCGGTGATGAGGCTGGCGATCTCAACGATGACATCAGACGCCGGGTCCAGTCCGGTCATCTCGAGATCTATCCATGCCAGCATCGGGCGATGCTATTGCCACTGAGAGAAGCCTCGGCCTGACCCTGTGGGGAAGCGAGCGTCCGATCTCCCTGGTCAGACAACCTCGATCTCCACCCCATCGAAGGCGCGTGGCCGGCGAGGCCAAGGCGCCGCCGGCCCCGGGCGTTGACGAAATCCTGGTGCGCTTCGTGGTCGGCCACCAACAGGGGCACCGCCACACTGGTGTCGAGCAAAACTCGGGCTCTTTACCGCTGGCCGGCATCGAGCAGCATCCGGACCATCTCGTCGTCGATGAGCATGCCGGACCTCGGGATTCGAAGGGTGCCGACGTCGCAATGTCGCTTGATCACAAGGGATAGGGGGTCACCAATACCATCAATGACACGTGGGCCGCAGTATCGGTTGCTCAGCAGTCGGCCAGAGCCTGAAGGGCCTGGCACAACTCATGGTGGCGCTGCCCGAGCAGGCCGACCTTCGAGGTGAGCGCCGTTCGGCCGATCCGCTGGAGGTTGTCGAAGCTCGCCGCGCAACTGGCGTCGAGGCCCTCGTCGATCCCTAGTGGAACTTCGGTTGGGATGCAGCGGACCGTTCGGGTGACGGGTGCTACGACTATCGCGGTGAGCACCGGCACCGCCTCAGACCGGGTGACGATGAGCACCGGCCGTCGCTTGTCCTCGGTCTCCGCCCACCAGATCTCGCCCTGAGCCGGAACCGCTACCAAGGCTCCTCCTCGACAAGGGCCCGGGTGGCCTCGTCAAGGCCGGTGAGTTCGTCCGTAGTTTGAGGCCTGTCGGTATAACTCTGGACGATGCGCTTGGCGACGCCCTCGCGCCGGTGCTGATCCACCAGTGCGGTCAGCGCGATGCGGACCGCTTCGGAGCGGCTTTGTACGATGCCGGCAGCCACGAGGGCGTCGACGCCATCGACGAGGTGGTCGTCGACTCTCGCAACCAGTTGCGTCATGTTGCACACGCTAGCGTTGTGCATTGCATTACGTATCGCAAGGTGTCCTACGAACGGGTGTAGGAAGGCTGGTCAACCTTGGGCTGTGTGCATCCTGGGGCTTGGTCACCGGGGAGGGGCGACCACTCCGCGGCTTCATCGCCGAGAAACTGCATCCCGATCCTGTCGCTGAAGAGATCTCGTACCTGCCGGAGGTGCGCACGAAGGACCTACTCGAGGGGCTGCGCCGGCGGTCCCCGGAACGACGAGGACTGATCAGGACGGGTTTCGGCGTGCCACGCAAGCAGATCAAGCGAGCGACTTTGCCGCGCTTCGAGCTGAGCAGCGTCGGCAGCGCGCTGGAGGACGCCAAGCAGGTGCCCGTCGTCCTGCGGGCCCGGCTGACGGGAATTCTCGAACGTCTCGCCGCCGAAGGCTGCCGAGCGGCGGACTACGCGTTGAGCGGACCGCCCCCGTGGCCGCACCTGTGCGCCGTCCACTTCGACGGATGGCGCGTGGTCGTGGCCTTCCCGACGAGAGACGAAGTCACGATCGTCAAGATCGCTCGGCACGATCCGGCCGGCGACCCGTACGGCGAGCTTGCCAGAGACTTGCGCCTTCCGGTCTCCACCGAGCCGCGCACCAAGCCACCGTGCTGCGACCCGGAGGGCGAGCCTCCCGTCGCCGCGAAGCTCGTCGAGGACATGCGGACGGCGTTCGCCGTACTCACCCAACGCGAGCGCCGTCAGCGATCGCACCGGTCACGCCGAACGTGACGGCCGTTCGGAGAAGAGCTCCTCGGCGATGCGCTCGGGATCGATCGCAACACGCGAGTCGAGCTCGTCGATCCGGTCGCTGAGCTCCAGCCGGGTTCGCTGGTCGTCCAGAGCGTCGAGCACGCGCCGAAGGACACGCTCATCCTGGCCTCCACGGCGGATGATCGACACGGCTGCGAGTGCCTCGCCGAGGGATCTGGGCGTGACCGCCGCCGGTCGGGCACCGGGGATCGTCCGCAGCACGCCTCGCTCGATCCATGCCCGAGCGGTCGGTTCGGTGACGTCGAGGAGCTTCGCCGAAACCGACACCGGCACACCCGGCACCGCGTCGTCGGCCCGCTCGACGATCCGGGTCAGTTGCCTACGAACAACAGCGGGTACCCCACCCCAACCGAGGGCCCGCACGGCATCGGCCACGTCTTCGGCGATAGCGACGCTGGCACGACGATCGGCCCGAAGCTCGCGCACCCAGGCGGGCAGCGTTGCGGAGGGATCGGCAGAGACCACGGCGGCGAAGGTAGCAGGTTCTTTTGGGATCTAATCCATAATCAAAAGATAGCGAAGCCGGTGGCCGATGCCTCAAGCGTCGACTGCAGGCAAGACGGCGCCGGCCGGTGACGGGATACCGCACGATTGGAGTAGCAGGCGGAGTAGCAAGAAGCCGGTCAACCTAAGCTGACGTCCAGCAATACGTCGCTTTGCAGGCGATCTGCGTAGAGCCGTCGATCAGTCGATCAGGCACGGGTTCACCCCCTGGCTCCTGGTCGTCGGTCGGAGAGCTCAACGTTGTCCTTGACTCGATACGAGTTGGTCCAACGCGAACGCGAAACGTGCTACGCCCGCTCGTCGCAGCTTCTCAACGTACTGGTCCACACTCAGGTTCGGGCGGCGCTTGAGGTGGAGTAGCCGGTTGATGGTTTCGACTAGGGCATCGGGGGCAGTCCCCAGTCGTCGGAGGAGATAGCTCTCGGCGGTCTCGACCATGACGCCGTGATCGTCGAAGAAGCCGACGTCGAAATGCCGAAGGTTGGCGGTAATGAGCGCGGTCGCGCCGCCGGCGAGCGCGGCCATGCGCCGTGTACCCGATCGTCGGGGTCAGAACCGGGGATCGTCTCGATGATCGCCTCGTAGTCCTCGGGAGCAATTCGCCCAGTTGGAAACGCCTGTCGGATGGCGTCGGTGATCGCCCTGGCCTGCTCTGGAGTGCGGTGCTTCTCCCGCACGATCACCCGCTCCCACTCTTCGAGGAGAAAGTCGTTCCAGACAAGGTCGTGATGGAAGTCCTCGGCCATCGAGAGCATCAGGTCCATGATCGTCATCGGGAACAAGACGTTGGTGTCGAGGTAGACCCGCTCCACAGACTTGTGGCTCAGGCGTCAGCCAGATTGGCATCCTCGACGGTCCGTCGAAACGCCTCGACTCCCGTCCGTCGCCGGTCGCGTTCGGCCTGGAAGGCGAGGATGTCGGCAAGGAGTATCCGCCTGTGCGCACTGGACGGGAGGGTCTCGCTGGCGATCACTCCCTCACCGAGCAGGCGGGAGAGGTACTGGCGAGACACGCCGAGCACCTCGGCTGCCTCATTCGGGGTGAGTACCTCGTCGGAACGAAGCACGGTCACGTTGTGACCAGCAGCGATCTCCTCGCTGGCTCGGCGAAGTAACCGGCTCAGCCCTTCCGGCAGGTCGACGCGTTCTCCAGCGGCGTCCAACGCGACGAGCGTTCCCTCCATAGCAGCCACCCGACGAGCAGCCTCCCGCGAGTCCGGTGACGAGGTGACCTCATCAGTTGCAGCCAGTCGACGTCCACGAGGCATAGAGGAAGGCTAGAACGTATCTGCTGTAAGCGCAACGACCATCCGATGATCGCGAAGGAGTAGGGAGACAAGAAGGACCACGGACGTTGCGGCCTCCTTGGAGCATTGTCACAGCGCCGTGGTTAGGTGTTGTCGGCACCAGGTCACTGCTCAGATACCCCTTCGGTGAACCCGACAGGCAACTTCGGTGAAGAACTCGTGGAGCGGACGACGGGATTCGAACCCGCGACCCTCACCTTGGCAAGGTGATGCTCTACCACTGAGCCACGTCCGCAGCGCTGGGCAGACTACCAGCGGTCGCCCGCCGGCTCTACTGGGCTCTCGAAAGGTTGATCCTTAGCGGCCGGTGTGGCCGAAGCCGCCCTCGCCCCGGTCGCTGGCGGGAAGGCTTGTCACCTCCTGCCATTGGATCGCCTCCGCCGGGATGAGCAGCAACTGGGCAATCCGGTCGCCTTTGCGCAACTCGTAGATATGGGTCGGATCGGTGTTAATCAGAAGCACTCTGAGTTCGCCCCGGTAGCCAGAATCGATCAGGCCCGGGGCGTTGAGGACGCTTACCCCCCGGGTGGAGGCCAGCCCGCTGCGAGGCAGAATCAACCCGGCCCAACCGTCGGGGATGGCCACTGCCACCCCAGTGGACACCAGTGCCCGTTCTCCCCCCGGACCGATCGTGAGTGTCTCGGCGGAACTCAGATCGAGTCCGGCATCACCGGCCCGGGCGTAGGTGGGGAGTTCCGTTCCAGGGTCGAGGCGGACCACGCAGACCTCGGGCACGGCGTTGAACCTAACGGTTGCTCCGAATGTTCTCGGCTCGGCCAACTGGGGACAAGAATGCCCAGATGCTCGATGCCGGGCTGACAGGATGACGAATGGTTGCGATCGGCGACATCCGAACTTTGGCCCTCGCGCTTCCCGGCGCCTACGAGCAGCCGTCATACGAGGGGCGGCCATCGTGGCGGACCAAGCCTCGGATGTTCACCTGGGTTCGTGACGACCCCGAGGCTCTGGTTGTCTGGGTGGAATCCGCCGACGAGAAGCTGGCCATGATTTCGGCTGAGCCGAGGAAGTTTTTCACGACGCCCCATTACGACGGCCACGCCATTGTCCTAATCCGCCTGGATGCGATCGATCCTGACGAGGCTCGGGAGTTGATTACCGAGTCCTGGTTCCTGCGGGCTCCAGCGAACCTGGTTCGCACTTGGAAGTCCGGCATCACCTGACCGTGCCTAGGGAGCCGGGATTGCCAAAGGTCAGGCCCTCAGGCCGCCTCCCCGAACAGCCGTTCCCGCAGGTCTGTCCGAAGCCGTGGCGGCCCGGTGGCGAGTGTTCGGCCGTCAGGGCGGATGAAGCGCACCTGGTGGTCGGGGTTGCCCGATATCCGCCAGCCCCTTCATGAACCAGGACGTGTGGTCAACCAGGCCCCCATGGAGGTGTGCCATCGGTCTCCCATGCCTGCCTGGCGTCATAGGCAGCGATCCCCCGAGATCCTCAGTCACCACTCCAGCGGGAGCCCACCACCTGAAGGCCACCAGAGATTCCCACGACAACTCGGTGGTTCTCACCGGCCGGGGCGCAAGCTTTGGTCGCGCTCAGATCAGCCCGGCTTCCACGTCCCGCAACCGGTGGTCTTGAAGCCCTTGTCGCTCGCTGCGATCGTCACCACGACTTGGCCACCCCTGGAGAGGTCGTTGGCGATGATGTCTCCGACCCCGGCCCCGCCGAAGCTCGCCTGTCGCTCCCAGTAACAAAGTCTCCCGCCGGGGGCTATGTACGTTCCCGCTGCAATGTCGGTGCCTACCCTGTACTGGCCGTTGTCGAAAGTGGTCCTCGGGCCGGCCTGGGTGGTCGTCGGGGCCACAGTGGCGACCGTTGTAGCAGGCACTGTGCCGCGGTGCCCGCCGGCTGAGTGGGGCTCGGCGGGGCGACCGTCTTCGCCAGATCCTGGCCCGCGCTCCCCTTCTTGTCCTCCTCGTCCGGGCTGGCCATGGCCCCGACCGCTAGCAAGCCTACGAAGATACCGCCGGCCCACTTCGCCCAGCGGGGGAAGCCGGATGCGGTCGACGAAACGGAGGAAGTGGGGCGGCCGGGGGGCGGCGGCAACGCAGGCACCGGGTCGATCCCGGCTGACGGTCGGCTGTTGATACGTGCTCGGTCCATGCGGTGCCGTCCCAGTACCGAGCGACGTATCGCCCGCTCGGATCCCGCTTCCAGCCCGCATCGCTCCTCCCGCCCTCGTCGGTCACTTGCCACTCCTCGCCTCGTCAGCCGGAGACCGTAGTCAGTAGCCGCGTGAAGCGACCACGGCCGAGAGGCGGAGGAGGGTCGCTCGGGTATGTCCGCTCGTGGTCTTTGGCCGGATGTGTCCAGCGAAGGACCTTGGCAGCCGCCCTCTGCCCTGGCTCCCTGGCGAGGATCCGTGCGTCGCCCTCGTCGAGCGCTTGCACACCATGTCGGGCATCGGCGGCACCGCGATGGCCGAAGCGGAGGCCGATCGTGCTCGGACGAACGCCCGCAAAAAACACCAGGCGCGTGGCGACGCGAGTCCCTCCCAGCAGTAGCGGCCCGGCGGCTAGAGCTTTCGGCCCACCGCCGCTGCAATACGGCGGCTGATGGGCCAGGGGGTGGCCCGGGACAGGCTGACGAACACTCGGTAGGAGGTGCGGGGAACGGCAATGGCCCGCCCCCGCTCAAGGGCCTCCAACCCGGACTCGGCCACCTCCTCGGCGCTGAGCCACGCCGGCTGGGGCACCGACGTCCGGTCCAGACCAGCGACGGCGTGAAACTCGGTGCGGGTCATTCCCGGAAGAAGGGCCACTACCGTCACCCCGGATTGACGAGCCTCCTCGTGGAGGGACTGGCTGAAGCTGGTGAGGAAGGCCTTGGTGGCCGCATAGGTGGCCAGGTAGGGCACGGCCTGGACTCCGGCGATGGAGGAAACGTTGATGATCCCGCCCCGACCCCGCGACATCATCCCCGGCAGAGCGGCCGAAGCCAGGCGCACCGGGGCCAGGACGTTCAGGCGGATCTCGGCTTCCTCGTGGTCGGCACTCAGGTTGATGAAGGGCCCGCTGCCCCCGCTGCCGGCGTTGTTGACCAACAGATCGACGGGACGGTTGGGGTCGGACAGCCTGTTCTCCACCTGATGCAGTTGGCTGGAGTCGGTGAGGTCGGCGACCAGGACCTCGGCGGAGGATCCCAGCCGGCCGACTTCTTCGCTGATTTCGGCCAGGCGGTCGGCCCGGCGGGCCACCAGTACGACCCTGGTACCCCGGGAGGCGATGGCCAGGGCGAAGGCCCGGCCTATCCCCGCGGAGGCCCCGGTGACCAGGGCCACCGGCCAGCGCTGGGCAAAAGAATCGGCCATGTGGGCCGACGCTACCGGGCCCCAAGTCGGCTGGCCGAGATCGGCGGCGGTGAACCGACCTTTAGAGTTCCGATCATGTACAAACCCACGGCCGCATCGTGGCGGTTGGTCGTCGCGGCAGCGCTCGTTGTGGCCACCGGCTGCGGGCAGGCACAGCCTGCCGCCTCGCCCGATTCGGACCGCCTGTCGGTCGTGGCCACCGTTGCTCCCCTGACCAATATCGTGGCCAACGTCGCCCTGGGCCTGGCCGACGTGGCCGGCCTGGTTCCCGAAGGGACCAACTCCCACACTTTCGAGCCCCCGCCATCGGTGGCCAAGGCCCTCGCCGGGGCCGACGTGGTGTTCCTCAATGGCTTGAAGCTGGAGGAGCCGACCCGGGAATTGGCCGAGGCCAACCTGACCGAGGGTGCCGAGATCGTTTCCCTGGGCGACGAAACGATCACCCCTGACCAGTACCTCTACGACTTCTCCTTTCCCGAGGACGGGGGTAAGCCCAATCCCCACCTGTGGACCAACCCTCCGATGGCTATCCGCTACGCCGAGGTGGTGGCCGATGTCCTGTCCCGTCGGGACCCGTCCCACGCGCAGGACTACGCCGCCAACGCCCAGGCTTTCATCGAGCGGATGAAACTGCTGGATGCGGCCATGGTTACGGCCACCGCTACCTTGGCCCCGGAGGATCGGAAACTGCTCACCTACCACGACGCCTACGCCTATTTCGCACGTCATTACGACTGGCAGGTGATCGGCGCCATCCAGCCGTCGAGCTTCGACGAACCAACTCCTCGGGAGGTGGCCGATTTGATCAGCCAGGTTCGTGAGGAAGATGTCAAGGCGGTGTTCGGGTCCGAGGTGTTCCCCAGCCCCGTGCTGGAGCAGATCGG
Source organism: Acidimicrobiales bacterium (assembly GCA_052390275.1). Classification (GTDB taxonomy): domain Bacteria; phylum Actinomycetota; class Acidimicrobiia; order Acidimicrobiales; family AC-14; genus JBQTHD01. The sequence continues at coordinate 38,112 of JBQTHD010000024.1, forward strand.
CCGGGAGGCCTCGGTCCGCTACGTCGACGTCCTGCGCGACGATGACCTTCCCGGCGAGCCCGGCGACGCCGAGCACTCGCTGATCGGGTTGCTGCGGTTCGACTTCGTGACCATGGTTGACAGCCTGGGGGGGGACGCCTCCGCCCTTGAGGCGCTGGCCGTGACCGATCCCGATGACGCCAAGGCCAACTACCCGCAGTGAGCCGTGCAACTCCGACGGAGCCGGCCGTTGCAGCCCGACCGGGGGAAGGCCGGGCAAACCGGGAGAGCAACGTGCGTTCCTTGGTTTCTCCGGGAGAGCGGGCGCCGATAGATCCCCTAGTCCGGATCGAGTCTGTCTGTTGTGCCTACGACCAGCACGAGGTGCTGAGCGACGTGTCCCTGGACATCGGGCCCGGGTCCTTCGCCGGAATAGTCGGCCCGTCGGGGTCGGGCAAGACCACGCTTTTGCGTCTGATCCTGGGCACCGTGGTGGCCCGGTCCGGTCAGGTGGTGCGGGCCGGCGGGCTGCGGCTGGGTTATGTCCCCCAGGTGGAGACGGTGAACTGGAACTTTCCGGTTACGGTGGCCGAGGTGGTGCTCATGGCCTCGCCCCGACGGCGGGGGCCAGGCGCATCGACGGTGGAAAAGCGGGAAGTGGCCGAGGTGCTGGCCCGCCTGGGCCTCGAGGGCCTGGGCGATCGTCACATCCGTCGCTTGTCCGGTGGCCAGCAGCAGCGGGTCTTTCTGGCACGGGCCCTGTTGTCGGCCCCTCAGTTGCTACTGCTCGACGAGCCGACGGCGGGGGTTGACGTTCGCACCCGCCACGACGTTCTCCACGTCCTGGGCGAAGTCAACCGGGCCGGGACGGCGGTGGTGCTGACCACCCACGACCTCAACGGCATGGCCGCCCATCTTCCCCGGGTGGTCTGTCTCAACCGGGAGGTGCTGGCCGACGGCCCCCCCGCCGAGGCCCTGACACCGGCGGTTCTGGAGCGGACCTACGGCGCCCCACTGGAAGTTCTCCATCACGGAGGGATGCCAGTGGTGGTAGACCGACCGGTCGCGCGCCTCACCGACCGCCCGGCGTGATTTCCCAGTTGGCCGAGCCGTTCGGGTTTGCCTTTTTTCGCCACGGGTTGGTGGTGGCCACCATCGCCGGCGGCCTGTGCGGCCTGGTGGGCGTCTATGTGACCTTGCGGGGGATGAGCTATATCGGCCACGGCCTTTCCCACGCCATCTTCGGCGGAGCGGCGGCCAGCGCGGTGGTCTCGATCAACTATTACGTGGGTGCCGGCCTGTGGGGGCTGGCGTCGGCCCTGGCCATCGGGCGAATAACCCGACGGCGGGGGATAGGGGCCGATGCCGCCATCGGCGTGGTCACCACTGCCAGCTTCGCTCTGGGTCTGGCACTGCTCAACCGCTTCGGACAAGCGCGAAAGTCTCTTGATGCCGTCCTGTTCGGCAGCATCCTGGGGGTGACGGCGGCCGACGTCTGGGTGGTGGCCGGGGTGACGGCCCTGGCCTTGGCGGTAGTAGTCGGGGGTTACCGGGCCTTATTGTTCACCACCTTTGACCCGGAGGTGGCCGACGCCTCAGGGGTACGCACCGCCCGGATGGACGCGGTGTTGATGGCGCTCCTGGCGGTCACGATCCTGGCCACCATGAAGGTTCTGGGCGTGGTCCTGATAGCCGCCATCCTGGTGATCCCGGCGGTGGTGGCCCGAATGCTCACCGACCGGTTCGGCCGGCTTATTTGGCTGTCAGTGGCAATGGGTGCCGGCTTCGGGTTCGTGGGAATGAATGCCAGTTTCCACTTGGACATCTCCTCGGGAGCGGCCATCGTGCTGGTGGGAGCCCTGGTTTTTCTGGCGGTCTTCACCGCCACCGGGGCCCGGGGCCGGGGGCGGACCCATGGCTTGGCGGCCCACGGCTGAAGCCACCGCCGGGGCTGGCTCCCGGCCCCACGGGCCGCTTTTTGGAGCGATGGTCAGAGCTTGGCAGCCAAGATGTCGATGGGCTTGATGTCGGGAGGAGCGGCCAGCAATTCATTGGCCCGGGCCATCAGGGCCGCAGCGATGGGGCCATCGAGATGGGCCTGGCGAGCCTCGCCACCGGGAAAGACGTCAAAGATGCCGAAGGTTGATGCGTCGATCTTGATGGCGAACCAGGCAGTGGTGTCAGCCTCGGCCTCCGGCGAGGGGCAGAGCCGACATCAAGAAGGATGCGAGTTCGTCCTCCTTGCCGGGCCTGGCGATGAGCGTGGCGAGAAGTCCGACTTTTGACCATGCGGGCAAGTTAGTCACGTCCTGGCGATTTCATCGGTCGCCCCTCACTGGAAGTTTCGGTTCCCGGTGCTGCGTCACCCTATGGCCCGGGGATCACTGGTCCCGCACATAACAGGTACAGAGCCGATACTCCAATCGCCGTGCCAGTCGGATGCGGCCTATTGTCCCGGCGGATGAAGGAGGGCCACAGAGTGGATCCAACGGGTCATGGGCGGTATGGCTCGGCGAGTTACCGCTCGCCTGCGGGGTGTGCTGCGGACGGACGCGTCCAGCGTTCGCCAGAGCCTGGCCGCGCTGGGGGTCAGTTCTGCCGGTAGCCTGCTGGCCGGGCTCACGCTCGGCTCCATAACCGGAACGCTCGAAGCCCTACCGGGGCTTCTGGTCCTGGTGCCTGCGGCCATTGGCATGCGGGGCAACATCTTCGGGGCCCTGGCCAGCCGTTTGGGCACGGCCATCCACGCCGGTACTTTTCGCATGTCCCGGCGAACCGACACCCTGGTGGGTCAGAACGTCCTGGCTTCGCTGGCGCTCACCTGCTTCATCTCCCTGGCTCTGGCTGTCCTGGCCAAGACCGTGGCGGTGGCCTTCGGCGTGGCCGGGACCATATCGGTCGTCGATTTCGTGGTCGTGTCGGTGGTCGGAGGAGTCCTCTCCTCGGTACCGGTCCTGGTGGTCACTCTGGGGGTGGCGTCGGGATCGGCCCGGTTCGGGTGGGATCTGGACAACGTGGCTGCGCCCCTGGTCACCGCAGCAGGAGATGTCTTCACCCTTCCGGCGCTGTTCCTGGCCACCTACCTGGTGGGCCTGCCGGTTCTCTCCCCGGCAGTGGCGGTGTTGGCGGTCTTTCTGGGTGTCGGCGCCCTGGCCAAAGCACTGCGGTCGGGGCGCGACATGCTGATTCGCATCGTCCGGGAGTCGGTTCCGGTACTACTGGTTGCGGGTTTGGTGGACGTGGTGGCCGGGTTGACCATCCAAAAGAGCCTCTCCTCCTTTCTCCGGTTCCCTGGACTGTTGGTGCTGGTCCCCCCGTTTTTGGAAGTGGCCGGGGCTCTGGGCGGGATCCTGGCCAGCCGGCTCTCCAGCAAGTTGCATCTCGGCCTCGTAAGGCCGGCCAACCTGCCCGATCGGGCCTCCCGCGACGACTTCTGGCTGATCGGCGTCTATGCCGTTCCCGTGTTCGTGGCCGTGGCCCTCAGTTCGGAGCTGGCGTCGTCGATCACCGATCTCTCCACTCCGGGAGCGGCCCGGATGGTGGCGATCTCGCTGATCGGAGGGGCGGTGGCCACTTCAGCCGTGGTGGGCGTGGCCTATTACGGGGCGGTGGCGGCCTTTCGCCTGGGGCTGGACCCGGACATTCACGGGATCCCCCTGATCACCTCGTCGATGGATCTGATCGGAGCCATGGCTCTGATTCTGGCCATCATCGCGCTGGGTGCGGCCTGAACGGGTCGCTAGTGCCCTGACCATGAACGCTTGCCCGCGCGGCCTCGCTGGTTAGGCTGCTTCGGTCCTTCGGGACACCCGCCCATGGACGACCGACCCCGAAACCTCAAGACCATGCTCTCGGAGGCCAAGGACACCTCCGAGTTGATGATCGATCTTGGGTATGCCTCGCTCTTTTTTGGCGACGTGGCCATGGGGGAGGAGGTCGACGAGTTGGAGGACCGCCTTTCTGACCTGGTGCACGAGATGCGGGCCGTGTGCGTTCTGGCCGCCCGCAGTCCGCGGGATGCCGATGCCATGGCTTCGGTGCTCCAGGTGGTGGGGGCCATCGAGCGGTTGGGCAACGCAGCGGTGGATATCGCGCACATAGTCACTCGCCGCATCGACATTCCCCGGGCGCTGATCACCGACTTGGCCAAGGCTGAGGAGGTATCTCACCGTGTCCGGGTGCGGGAAGGCTCAGCAATGGCCCACCGCCGCCTGGCCGACCTCGAACTCCCGGTCGAGGTGGGGATGAGCGTGGTTGCCGTCCGCCGCGACCACGATTGGATGACCCACATTGACGGCGATCTGGTTCTCGGCCCGGGGGACGTGACCTTCCTCCAGGGAGCCGGCGCCGGCATCGACGAGTTGCGCGCTCTGGCCGGGGCCCCGGCCTGGGCGCCTCACGCCATCGACGAAGAGGCCGAGTTGTCAGATCTCGACCGGGCCATCGATGTCCTGGTGGAGATGAAGAACGTCTCGGAGGTGGCCGTGGGGCTCGCCTATTCGGCGCTGGTCCTGCGAGACGCTGGTTTGGCTGCCGAGGTGAACCATCTGGAGGATCGGTTGGATGCGATGAAGGAGCGCCTCCAACTGTGGGTCCTGCGCGCCGCCGGCGAGGTTGCGGACCCGTCCAAACTGCGGGGCCTGATGAATCTGGCGGGAGCGGCCGAGGAGATCGGCGACGCCGCCCAGCAGATGGTCTGGTTGGTGGAGGAGGGGGAGGAGTTGCACCCCATCCTGGCCCTGGCCCTGGGCGACGCTGACGAGGTGGTGGTGCAGGTTCCGGTGGCTGCCGGTTCTGCAGCCGACGGGGCAACGCTTGCCGGCCTGCGCCTGGAGACCGAGACGGGCTTCTACCTCCTGGCCATTCGCCGGGGCGGGCGCTACCAGTACCGGCCCCGGGGTGACGCGGTGCTGCGATCGGGCGACGAGTTGATCGCGACCGGGCCCGACGAGGGCCACCGGCTTCTCGCCGAGGTGTGCGGCTACAACCTCGTGGCCGACGAAGCCACCGGTTCTCACGAACTGGTTCGCCCCGGGCGCTGACGCCACGGCGCGGGCGAACGCCGGGCCACGCCCCCAGGGCCACGCCCCTGGGCCACGCCCCCGGGGTGAGCGCAAGACCCCGGGAAGGTTCAGGCCACGGCTGCGCGGACCTGTTCCTGGCGCTGCTCCACCGTTCCGGAGAGGTGTTCGAAGGCCACGTCCGCGTCGGACAGCAACGTGACGATGCGCTGGTCGATATCGGCTTGAAAGGCGGTGTCATCGGGCCGGAGGCCGTCAAGGACGATGGGGAACTCCACCGGCAGGTAGAAGACCTTGTCGTAGCGGGAACGCAGGCCGTCGGTGGCGATGGCACGGGCCGCGAACCACAGATGGTCCTCCTTGCGCTCGGCCGGGCGGTTGTCCATGACCCAGTCGGCGTAGGCCAGCACGTCGTAGACCGACCGGTCGGCCACGAAGTGTTCGTGACCCGACTCGGCCTGCCACTGCTTGAGAAAGATCAGGGTCTCGGTCTCGGCCGTCGCCGTCTGATCCAGAGGGAATCCCAGCGCCACCACCTCCCTGGCCACCTCGGGCAGCAGGGGAACTTCCCACTCCCGGGCGAACAGGTTGGCCAGCGTGGTCTTTCCGGTGGAGAACGATCCAACGAAGGCGATCTTCATGGCCACAGTCTGGCAAGAATGTCGCCGTGGCCCCCTCGCCCGCGCTGACCCTGGTGGCGGTACACGCCCACCCCGACGACGAATCCTCCAAGGGCCCCGCCACCGTGGCCCGCTACGCCCGCGCTGGGGTCCGCTGTGTCCTGGTCTGCTGCACGGGGGGAGAGGAGGGCGACATCCTCAATCCGGCCATGGACCGACCCGAGGTCCGAGCCGACCTGGGGGCTGTCCGGAGATCCGAGTTGATTCGTGCGGCAGCGGTGATCGGCTACGCCGAGGTGGTGTGGCTGGGGTACCGGGACTCGGGCATGGCCGGCAGTGAAGCCAATGCCCACCCGGACTGCTTCGCCCAGGCCGATCTGGCCGAGGCCGCCGGTCGGCTGGCGGCCGTGCTGCGCCAAGAACGCCCTCAGGTGGTCATCACCTATCCCGACGATCAGGGTGGATACCCCCACCCCGATCACCTGAGGGTGCACGAGGCGACCATGGCGGCAGTGGATCTGGCCGCCGATGGGACCTGGGAGGGGTCCGGGGCGGCCTGGGCGGTGCCCAGGGTCTATTACTCGGCCTGGTCCCGGGCTCGGTTCCGGGCCATTCACGCCCGCCTTCTGGCCGCCGGGGAGGAGTCTCCCTTCAGCGAGGAATGGCTGGCCCGGGAGGGCCTCGAGCACCGGGTCACCACCCGAATCCGTGTCCCCGGTGGCGGCGAGGTCCGCCGTCAGGCCCTGTTGTGCCACCAGACCCAGATCGATCCGGCGTCGACGTTCTGGTTTCCCGAAGTCGCCCCCGACGCAGCCGTCACCGATGACAACAGCCGTGACGACGACTTGATGGAATCGCCGACCGACGACTACATCCTGGCCACGTCGACCGTCGCCGGGACTGACGTCAGGGTCGCCGGCGGGGTCGCCGGCGGCGTCGCACCTGAGGATGACCTGTTCGCCGGACTAAGCCCGTGACGGCCCGGTAACGTCGCCCGCTGGCACCTTTGAGTGGCATCTATCGAGGAGGACAATGCACAAGTACCTGACCCAGCCCTGGCTCGACGCCCAGAAAGACCTGGCCCAGGCGTTTCCCGAACGCCCGGGTGCCACGGCCCGGATGCAGTACAACGTCACCGGGGGACCGGATGGGCCCATCAAGTACTACTGGGTCGTGGTCAACGGCAAGGTCCTGGAGGATCAGCTGGGCGAGGACCCCGACGCCGAGTTCACTCTGACTTTGACCATCGAGGACTCCATCAAGATCCAAAAGGGTGAACTCGATCCCAATGCCGCCTTCATGCAGGGCCGCATCAAGGTGAGCGGCAACATGGGCAAGCTCATGAGCCTGCTTCCGTTGACGCAGAGTCCGGAGTACAAAGCGATCCAGGAGAACATTCGGGCCGTCACCGAGTACTGATTGCAAGTTTCGATCACACGCCCGATCCCACGGGGACAGCGTCCCGGTTGGTGATAAAGCCGTCGGGCGGGACAGGTGGCCGGGCCGGCAGGCCGATGATGGTGCCGAGCACGGCCAGGTGGCGGGCGCTGGCCCCGGCCCCGGCCAAAAGTGCGGGGTTGAGGCGGCGGTCCCCCATGGACCCCACGGCGAAGACGGCGGTGGCCAGCGTTATCGACTCGGCCTCGTAAGCCAGGTCGAACAGGTCCTTTTCGGTCCGGGCTGCGGCCAGCGGTTCGGCCAGCCGGGCGGCCACCTCGGGGTTGGGCGATCCGAACGCCAGGTTGGGGCCGATGGGCCGCGTGGCGTCGTCCATCCGTTGCGCGGCGCCCCGGCTCCGTTCGCCCATGTGGCGGGCCAGGTCCCGAGCCTCCTCGGACAGAAGACCCGAGGCGACGGCCCGGTTGTAGATGTCCGCCGCCAACCAGTGCAGCGACGAAACCGTCCGCAGGACGACGGCGTCGGTAACCGGGGCCAGGGTGGAGGGGGACCCCCGGCCCGGGTCAGGTCGGGCCGGACCTCCGCCGGAGCATCCGGCGAGGGCCCAACCGGGCAGAAGCGAGGCGGCCAGGGTCAGCAATTGGCGGCGGGAGAGGGACGCTGAGGCCCCGTCCACGAACTCCTGCCAGGGCAACCGGTGGGAAAACGGGGCGGGCCCGGGCACAGAGGTGCGGTCCGTCATGTCCCCGCCCCGACGGTGGTGTCCGGCGATCCGTCGTCCCTCTTGCCGTCCTTCCTTCGGGTGGTCGTGGGTGCGGGAAGGGTGGCTGTGGTCGAGGGCGACGGGAGGGTCGTGGCGGTGGAGGTCGGGCCTGTCCCACCGGGCGCCGCGGGCGAGGTCGTAGTGGGCCCGGGACGCCGGGTGGTGGTGGGAGCGGTGGCTCCGGAACCCGATTCCGGCCCGGGTGCGTTCTCGGACCCGGGGGAGTCGGGCCTGGCCGCCTGCTCGAGGGCGGAACCGTCAGGCCCCTGGGCTGGAAAGGACGTGGGATCGAGGCGAGCGGAGTCGACCTCCACCGGCCCCGGGCCGATGGCGGCTCGCGGGTCGCGGCCCAGGGACATGGTCAAGACGGTGGCCTGGGCACACTCGACCGGCATGATCGACGCCAACAGCCGCAAGCCGGGGGTCGACCGCAACGTGGCCAAGGTGTGCAGGTGGGTGGCGGCCAGGTTGTTCTCCAATTCAGACAACAGCGCCACCAGACGGTCCGATCCAGCCGCGGCTGCGGTGTTGACCCGCGGGGCCAGTGCGGCGGCCAGGGTGGCATTGGGCCCGCTGAAGCCGCCCTCGGGTCCGGCTGCGGCGGCCAGGGCCTTTGCGTAGTCCCGATGGTGGGCGCCGAAGCCGGTCGCCAGGTCGGCGACGGCAGGGGCCAGACGGCCGCTTCCCAGGATGACGTCATAGGCGGTGGCCACCACCGACTCCAGCCCGGCCAGATAAGCCAGCGGCCAGGTGGCCGGTGTCGGAGAACTGGGTATCGGAGGGGTGGTGGCAGGCGGCTGGGAGCCCGGCGTCGACGACGGACTCTGGGCGGCCACCTGGGCCAGAGTAGGACGGAGCAACCCGGCCCGCGGGGAGGCGGGCATCCGCCGCGGGGCTGGGCGCCGTAAACCATGCCGAGTCGTGCCTTACGGCTGACCGGCCAAAACGACAGACTGGGTGGCGAGATACCGCTGATGACCGACCGACTAAGCGATGCCAGCGATGCCGCCGTGGTAGTGGCCATTGGTCGCTACCGGGAGGATGCTCTCGCCGAGGCTTACCGCCGCCATGCGGGCGCCGCCTACGCCCTGGCCCGCCGGCTCCTGGTTGACCGCCAGTTGGCCGAGGAGGTCCTCCAGGAAGTCTTTCTGCGGCTGTGGCGCAACCCCGAGCGGTTCGATGCCGATCGGGGCAGCCTGCGTTCCTACCTGCTGGCCCAGACCCACGGGCGCTCGGTGGACCTCCTTCGGTCCGAGACGTCGCGGCGCCGGCGGGAGGAGCGAGAGGCCCGGGAAACCGCCGAAGCCGGCGGTGATATCGAGCGGGAAGTGATGGACCTGGCGGTGGCCGAGGAAGTGAAGCGGGCGGTGGCCGATCTGCCCGTGGATGAGCGCAAGGCCATCGAACTGGCGTACTTCAGCGGACACACCTACCGGCAGGTGGCTCAGATGCTCGACGCCCCGGAAGGGACGGTCAAGAGCCGGATCCGGTCCGGGCTCCGGCGTATGCGGGTGGACCTGGCGGCCGCAGGGGTGGGGTCATGGTCCGAACACTGACCCACAACGAAGCCGCCGAACTGCTGGGGCCTTTGGCCCTGGACGCCATTGAAGCCGATGAACGCCTGGAGGTGGAGGACCACGTCGCCTCCTGTGGTGCCTGCCAACTGGAGTTGTCCGACCACCGGGAGGTGGCCGCCATGCTGACCACCGGGTGGATCCCGGCCCCCGAAGGTCTCTGGGACCGGATTGCCTCCTCGCTGGAAGAGGCCCCCCCTCCGCTGGACCTGGCCACGGTCACCGCTCTTCGCCCGGCGCGGGCGGGGACGATGGGTGTTCCCGATCGACGCTCCGACGGTGGCCACCGGTGGTCCAGGCTGTGGCGTGGTCCGGCTGCGGCCGCCGCCGTGGCCGCGTCCGTGGTCATGGGGGCGCTGGGCGGAGGAATGCTGGTGGAGGGCCGCAACCTCGGAGACCTGGCTGCCAGACTGGGAGACTCGGATCTGGAACAGGCGGCCAACGCCGCCCAGGTTGACCCCCAGGCTCGCAAGGTCACCATGCGCTCGCCTGATGGATTGGTTTTTGCCGAAGCGGTGATGACCGGCGACGGGACCGGCTTTTTGGTCAAGGACAACTTGCCGACCCTCGGACCTGACCGCACCTACCAACTGTGGGCCGTGGTTGACGGCCAGACCATCTCGGTGGGGGTGCTGGGGTCAGCCCCCGACCGGGTGGCCTTCCGAGCCGCCGCTCCCATCGACGCCCTGGCCATAAGCGAGGAGAAGGCCGGCGGCGTGGAGCGCTCGGCCGGGGCCCCGGTAGCCGTCGGGCTCCTGGCCGCGTGAAGGTGGCCGCCCGGCTCTGAGGGTTCGAGACGGCCTTTCGCTGGCCGGCGTGACTCGAAACCTTCCTAAGCCGACGGCCAAGACTTTCTTAGGACTCGTCTGTCAACAGGACGGCTCACCGGGGACACGATGACCACAACCCCCGTCCCTGGTCCCGGGCCAGCGAGGCAGCGGCCGCCATCTCGCCGTCGTGGGCGTAGTTGGGGGCAATGGCCAGGACTCTCCCGTAGCCGCCGGCCAGAATCGACCGGTTGACGAACAGGAGGTCAGGCAACCGGTAGATGTAGGCCAGGGTTCGCCCGTAGGCGTCTGACTGCTCCACGTCTCCCACCAGGCGAACGGTGGTTCCAGGGGGAAGCAATTTCTTCAGGTAGTTCGATGCTTCCTGGCCGTAGCACTGCACCGGGCGGTTGGGATCGGAGGTTTCGGGGGTGTCCACCCCGATGAGGCGGATCCGCCGACGCCCGGTCACCACCACCGTGTCCCCATCCACCACTTGCTCAACGACTGTGTCCAGACCCGCTGGCAGAATTGCCGAAGCGGGCCCAGCGGCTGTAGTGACCACAACCGCGCCCCGCAGCCCGGTGGTGCCGCCGCCGCAGGCCGCCCCGACGATGGCCAGAACAAGCCACAACGTGGCCGGGCCCAGGAGCCGCCGGACCCGGGGGAGCGGAGACTTCATGCTGCCCGCCGACGAGGTTCATCCGGAGCAGGCGGGGGCGGAGCCGCTGCCAGGGCCAGCCGGACCTGGCGCAGGCCCCGCCGGGCAGCGGCCCGCGCCGCCTCGTCGAAGACCCCGATCTCCTCGTTCGTCGGGGCGGCGGCCGTCGGGGTGTGGGCCGCGGAGATGGGATGAAGCAGGTCGGGCAGCAACGAAAGCTGTTGTGGACGGCGGGTGCCGGTGGTCATGGGCTCACCTTGACAGCCGCCTGTGACATTTTTCGGGCCAGCCGGCACGGGCGCAACGTCTTGGTACCTGCGCGCCGCGGGGGCGAAACTGCCGTTGCCAGGGGGACTGATCCCGCTAGGGTGACGACCGACCAAACCCCGGAGTCCGATCCTTGGATTCTCGGGGTCAAGCCGGGCCTGTGGCCGGACGATGACTTGCCTGGTTGACCAGTTCAAGCAGTGAGGCCCGGGGGTACCGCTCTCGGGAACATCGGAGAAGGTCGGGTGTTGGAGGGAACCATGAGCGACACGGTTGAATCGGACGCCATCCACCAGGCGCTGGAGATCATCGATCGAAGCCTGGCCGTGATGCACTCCCGGGAGTTGGTTTCCACGGCGGAGGTCACCGACCTCCTGTTGGATATGCGCTCATTGCTGGGGTCGCCCGACGCCATGAATCTGGCGGCGGTAGCGAACTAGGGGGCCCTCACATCACAGGTAAAGGGACCAGCCTCCGGACCGCCAGGCCGAACAGGCAGCCCAGCACCGCCCCCCCCAGGACATCGGAGGCGTGGTGCATCCCCACGTGGATTCGGCTGGCCGACACCACCAGGGCGGCCAGGGCGTAGAGAGCGACCCAGGGGTCGTCCTCTCCCAGCACGATCAGGGCGCTGAAGGCAGCGGTCGTGTGTCCGCTGGGAAAGCTGCTGGTCAGCGGTTGGCGCAGGTGCCGAGGATGGGCGATGGGCCCAATTGGCCGCTTCCGCCGGAACAAAGACTTGAAGGCCCCGTTGACCAGGAACGATTCCGCCACGGCGCTCACTGAGAGTCGTACTCCGGCGGCCAGGTCCCGGTCCGATCGCAGTGCCCGGGCGGCCGCCAACAAGTGCCACAGCAGGCTGAAATCGCCCAGATCCGACGCCGTATAGAACAGCCGGTCGGCCCAGGGCCGACCCCGCAGGCGGACGAAGACGTCCTCTGCGGCGCGATCCAAACGATCGATCCAGACGTGCGGGCCTTCGGCGCTGCTGGTGGCCTGCGACCGGCTGAGAATGGGCACCCAGGTCACCATCGCCGGCGCAGGCTACCGACCGGGCCGGTCCGCTATGGCCTGGGCGACGGCTCTGGCAACGGCGACCGGGTCCTCCAGGGGACCGAAGTGGCCCAGGCCGTCGATCACCACCACCTGCGAACCAGCTATGGCTCGTAACTGGTCGTCCAGGACGGCCCGGGTACCCAACGGAGGCTGGGCCCCGGTGAGAAGGACGACGGGACATCCCAGGTCTCCGAGGAGGGAAAGGCCCGCGTGGTCGTGCCCGGCCTGGTAGGTGGCGGCTTCGGCGGCGGGCGAGCAGCGCAGGGTCAGCCCGCCGCCGTCGGGCCGCAGGCCGTGGCGAACGAAGGCCTGAAGGCACTCCGGATCAATTGAAGACAGGCCCCGGCGCCCGGCCAGGTAGACGAGCGCCTCATCTTCATCGCCGAACCGGGCCCGCCGCCGCATCGCCCCGGAAACCAGAGCCTCGGTCAATTCCGGAGGTGGCCGGTTGGACCACAGAGGGGGTTCGTAGCACACAAGGCCTGCGAACGTGCCCGCGTGGCGGGCTTCGGCCGCCAAGAGGATGGCCGCCCCGGCCGAGTGCCCGAAGGCCCAGAGTGGGCCGTGCTGGCGCTGGGCCAACCGGGCCAACCCGTCTGCCTGGTCGGCCCAGGAGTAGTTGTCCCCCAGCGGGGGAGGACTTTGGCCGTGGCCGGCCAGATCGGCCCCCGTGACCCGGAACGCTTTGGCCAGCTCCCGGGCCAGTGGTGCCAGAACCTGGGCACAGAAACCCACGGCGTGTACGACCAGGAGGCCTGGGCCCTCTCCGCCCAGATGGTGTGCTGCCAGGCTGGACGTCGCGGCCGGAGCCGGGGCAGCGGCGCCGGCCAGAGAATCGTCACCATCGGCGGCTCTGCCGGGACGCTCCTTAGGGCCATCCTCGCTGGGCGAATCGAAGGAGTGCCTGGCGGACCGGGGCCGCCCTGTCATCGCCCGCCCGTGTGCAGGGCCACCGTCGCGAGCTCCGGTGCCGTGATCAAGCGTCCGTGTCCTTAGCGCCATCTGATCGGCGTCGGCCCGGTGGGGCGGCATCGGCCAGGTACGGCCGCGAGTCCGCGCCCGCCTCAAGGATCAGTTCGATCATGGTTCGGGCATCGGTGACAGCCCTGGCCTCCCAGCAGTTGGCGAAAAGGACGTGAAGTTCGGTGACCGATGAGGCCAGGGCGGCAAGTTCACCCATCCATCCGGCCAGGACGCCTCGGCCGTAAGGGGCAGGCCGCCAGTGAGATTCGCCTCCGGGGACCTCGTCCTGGAGGGCTGAGCCGGAAGAAAGGTCGTGCTCACCGTCGTCGGATTCGGTTGAGCCCGGCCGTTGCTCTCCTTTGGCCAGGGGAGCAGACGGGACCGCGGGTTCGGGGCGCCACTGCCCGGCGAATCGCACCATGGCCACCTCGGCCGTGGCGGCCACAACTGGGCGGCGGGGTGGGGCCGACGGTCCGGGATCGCCGTGCGACCGCTGCCGAGCCCGGTCGCCCGCCGCCCAGTCGCCTGCGGTCCAATGGCTATCAAGGCCGTCGCCACCGACCCGATCGCTGCAGACGATGGGGGCTCCCAGGTCCTCCAGGAATTCGAGGGTGGCTTCGCACTGGTCGTCGCGAAACCATCCCGGATTGCGCAGGGATACGAAAGCCGGAGCGATTCCGTCCAGGCGGCCGACTTGGGCGGCCACGTCGGCCCGTTGCGCCGGTCCGGGCCCGAACCAGCGGGGATAGGTCAGAACCACCCCCCCCAAGCGGCCGGCTCGACGCAGGGGCCCGATCCCATGAAGGAAGCGCAACCAGCACTCGTCGAGAACGTCGGTGGCGAGGTGGCCAGCGTAGAGGCGGGGCTTGCCCTGGTGCTCGGGGGGAAGGGTGGCGGCCAGATCCGGCCAAAGCGAGGCTGGAAGGGTGGGCGCACCGCAAAGCAACGACCATCCCGCCAGGTGGAGTACGAAACCGTCCGGGGATCGGTCGACCCAGCCCTGGCACACCTCGGGGGTGGGCGGGAAGTACCCGGTGCTGGCCACCTCGGCCACTGGAAGTTTGCTGGCATAGAACGCCAGGCGCTCGGCCGCCCTCATCGTCCGGCGGGGGTACCAGGCACCGTTGCGAGCCAGGCTGGCATCGGCCCAGGAGCACGCCCCGACCAGGACCCGGGCTCCATGCCATCGCAGGGTGTCCGCCACCGACCCTTCGGCCGGAGCCGATTCCTCCGGCGCAGCGGCGCGCGCCTTGGATGTCATCGGCGGTCCGAAGCGGCGCGATCACACCATGCCATCACGCCGTTACTGCGGGGGCCCGTTTGGGGGGGTCGGGCTTGAGCCCGGCAGCGACCACGGCCCGGTCAAAGCCCGAGCCGGGAACCATGGCGGCCACCGCCACGGCATCGGCGACTGCGTCCACGTCGCGCAGAGAGGGAAGCACCTCCACCTTCAGGCCCAGATCCCTCAATCGCTGATGCTGGGCCGAGCCGGTTCGCGCAGTGCTCATGGGTACGCCCAGGAAGGCCCGGGAGCAGGGTCGGCGCAAACCGATGGCCCAGTAACCCCCGTCGAGGGCCAACCCGATCACTGCATCTACGCCTGGCTGGAGCAGGCGGTCCATGGCCTCGGTCAACCCCTGCACGCTGACCTGGGGCGTGTCCGCCCCGATGATGACCATGGCTGCCGGTGGCCCGAACCTGGCGTCCGCGTCGGCGTTGGCCTGCGCCAGTCGCTGGTCGAATCCCCCCTCCCTCTGGGCGAACACCCCGACGCCCTTCCGGAGCCAACTCCCCGGCTGGCCGTCGAGGGCCACGGCTGCCCAGGAACTGGGGGTGGCGGCCACCGTCTCGAGGGTGTCGGTCAGGCTGGCGGCGGCGATGGCGGCGGCCTGATCGGGCGAACAAGGAGGGCAAAGCCGGGTCTTCACCCGGCCGGCCAAAGGCTCCTTGGCCATGACCAGCAACCCGGCGGAGCGAATCTGACCGCCCATCGGGCCAAAGCGTACGGCGCCATCCGACCCGGGTCGCGGGCCTGGCGCAGCATTCGCAGGCGCGACGCCGTGGGTGGCGGGTCCAGAGGCGGGAACCTTCAACGCAGAAGGCGGGCCATGTCCGAAACCGCCCGCAGGGTTCCGGACACGGTGCCGGTGACCTTGGATCGGCCGGAGCGGGCGCGGAGGGGGACTTCGACCCCGGAGATCCTCCAGCCGGCCTGGTGGGCCCGCAGCACCATCTCCAGCGGCCACCCGGATCGGCGATCTCTGAGCCCCAGGCCCAGAAGCCCAGAACGCAGAGCCGCTCTCATCGGTCCCAGGTCCCGTATCTCGAGGCCCGTCCGGCGACGAAGCTCGGCGGCCAATACCCGGTTGGCCACCCGGGCGTGAAGCGCCCAGGCCCCGGGGTCGGCCCGGCGTTCGCCCAGGCACAGAGCGACGGACCCGGTTTCCACCGGCCCCACCACCCGGGGCAGGTGGGCCGGATCCAAAGAGGCGTCGGCATCCATAAAACAGACGATGTCGCTGGTGGCCGCCTGGAGCCCGGCGAAGCAAGCAGATCCGAACCCCTTGGGCGACGCCTCGATCACCTCGGCCCCAAGGGTCCGGGCGATGTCGGGAGATCCGTCGACAGAGCCGTTGTCCACCACCAGCGCGCGGAAGCCATCCGGTAGCCGAGGGAGCACCCACGCAAGCGCGTCGGCTTCGTCAAGGACAGGCAGAATCACGTCGATCACCCGGTTCGGCCCCGGATCCCGCCGCAGCCCGGGCGGGCCCCGGGTCGATGCCGATCGGAGAACCGGATGCGGCCGTCCGCAGCGGCCGTCGCCCGGCCCCGGTTCGTACCTGCACCAGGTGACCCAGCGGTTCTGACCAGCCATGTCGGCATCTTCGCCACCACCGGAGAATCCATCGGCGGCAAAGCTAATGGCGGCCCAGGCCGACGGTTCGACCTCGATGGTGCCGTCTGCTCCTACCATCGTCGGTGGTGACCGGGGGGGCTCGAGTTCTGGTCACCGGGGGAGCCGGCTTCATCGGGCGCCACATCGTGGAGGCCCTGGTGGCTTCGGGGCGGGCGGTGACCGTGCTCGACCGAGCCCCGGCCCCGGTGGGGATGGCTGCTTCGACCCGCTACGTCCAGGGCGACCTGGCTGATGGTGCGGCGGTGGACGAGGCGATGGCGGGGGCTACCGCCGTCTGCCACCAGGCGGCTCGGGTGGGGTTGGAGACGGCGGTGGCCGATGCCGCCGCATACGTGGTCGACAACGATCTGGGCACCGCCAGCCTGCTGGGCGGGATGGATCGGGCCGGCTTCGGTGGCCGGATCGTGCTTGCCAGCAGCATGGTCGTCTACGGCGAGGGTTCCTACCTCTGTGCTCGACACGGACAGGTTCGTCCGCATCCCCGCCCCGCCGGCCGGCTCGCGGCCGGATACTTCGAGCCGGTGTGTCCAATCTGCGGGGCCGAACTGGCCAGTGGAACCGTCACTGAGGACGCCTCGACCGACCCTCGCAACATCTACGCGGCCACCAAACTGCACCAGGAGCACCTGTGCGCGGTCTACGCCCGGAACCGCAGCGTCGACCTGATCAGCCTCCGCTACCACAACGTCTACGGCCCGGGCATGCCCCGGGACACTCCCTATGCCGGGGTGGCCGCCCGGTTCGCCGACCGTCTTCACCAGGGCCTGGCCCCCCTGGTCCACGAGGACGGGGGGCAGCGTCGGGATTTCGTTCATGTCCACGACGTGGCCCGAGCCAACCTGGCCGCCCTGTTCGCGCCGCCCGGAGTGGATGGGCCCATGAACGTGGCCTCCGGGCGGCCCGTAACGGTTCTGGCCATGGCCGAGGCCATCTGCGACGTGTTCGGCCCGGAGGCTCCCCGACCGGTAGTCGACGGCCAGTACCGGCTGGGCGATGTTCGCCACATCGTCGCCTCGCCTTATCGTGCCCGCGAACGGCTCGGGTTCGAGGCCCGGGTGGCGCTGGCCGACGGCATGGCCGAACTTTTCGGCGGCAACGGTGGACCGCGCAAAACTTCTGGCCCGGCGGGCCTTGGGGTTGAGGCCACGGTCAAGGGACCCAGCGGGGAGATCCACGTTCTGTCGGTCCTGCCCGACCTCGTGCGCTCGGGTATCGAGCCCGGCCCCCTGGGCCGGGCTCGGCGGGCGGGAGCGGTGTCGATCGTGGTCCACGACATCCGGGATCACGCGACCGACTCTCACCGCAGTGTGGACGACCGGCCCTTCGGGGGAGGCCCCGGCATGGTGCTGTCCGCCCCGCCGGTGTTCGCCGCGGTCGACGCCCTGGCCCCGCCCCGTCCGTTGATCCTGCTGGACCCCGCCGGGGTCCGCTTCGACCAGGCCGTGGCAGTCCGCCTGGCGGCGTTGGTCGAGCGCGGCGACGGATTCTCGCTCCTCTGCGGCCGATATGAGGGGGTGGACGAGCGAATCCGGGCCCATCTTGTCGACGAGGAACTGTCGGTAGGAGACTTTGTGCTCGCCGGAGGCGAGGTGGCGGCCCTGGTGGTGATCGAGGCCGTCACCCGCCTTCTGCCGGGGGTGATGGGCAACCCCGGGTCAGCCCAGGAGGAATCGTTCACCGCGGGCCTGCTGGAGTACCCCCAGTACACCCGACCGGCGGTGTTCCGTGATTGGGAGGTTCCCGCCGTTCTCGTGTCCGGCGACCATGGCCGGGTGGCCCGCTGGAGGCGGGCCGAGGCCGAGGCCCGAACCCGGGCCCGACGACCGGACCTTCTGGGGACGCCGGAAGCCTTGGCGTCACCCAGAATAAAGCCTCAGTCGGCGGAGTAGTAGCTTCATCAGGCCCGTCCAGCAACAGCCCGGAAGTCTCCGACAGGAGTTAGCGCGCCATGCAACCCACCGACATCGTCGATCAGCCCCTCCTGAAGACCAATCTGCCCTCCTTCGCCCCCGGCGACACGGTGAAGGTTCACGTCCGGGTGGTGGAGGGCGCCAGGGAGCGGGTTCAGGTTTTCGCCGGGGTTGTAATCCGCCGCCAGGGCGATGGCCTGCGGGAGACCTTCACGGTGCGCAAGATCAGCTTCGGGGTGGGGGTGGAGCGGACGTTTCCTCTCCACACGCCGGTGATTCAGCTCCTGGAGGTCGCAACCTATGGCGACGTCCGCCGGGCCAAGCTCTACTACCTGCGGGAACTGACGGGTAAGGCGGCCAAGATCAAGGAGCGCCGCACTCCCCGGTAGCGGCCCCGCAACTTCGGCCGGGCGGTAACGGCCGGGCGGTGATGGCCCGGGTTGGTCCACAGGGTCATCGGTGTGGGCCCGGGCGGGCGACCCTTACACTCCCGCGATGAGCGAAGAGGACCTCGAACGGTACGAAACCGAGATGGAGCTTCAGCTCTACAAGGAGTATCGCGACGTCCTTCCCCTCTTCAGCTACGTCGTCGAGACCGAGCGTCGCTTCTACCTGGCCAATTCGGTCGATTTGACGGTCAAAGAAGTCGACGGTCGCAGTCACCTCGTGGTGGAGATGCGCGACGCCTGGGTGTGGGACATCTATCGACCCGGACCGGCCCGCTTCGTGGCAGCGGTCAAAGTGGTCACCTTCAAAGACGTCAACGTGGAGGAGATTCGCCGCGAGGGCTGAGGGGTGGAAGGGTGCAGGCACTAGGCCAGTGACGATTTGGGGGCGGGCTTCAGGGCTTTCGCCCCGATGACGGAGGCTCGTCGGAGTCTGGGCCAGGCCGGCGAGGCGTTGGTCGCCTCGTGGTACGAGGCACGAGGTTATGAGGTCCTGGCCAGAAACTGGCGATGCCGCCAGGGGGAGATCGACCTGGTGCTTCGTCGCGGCGAAGCGGTGGTCATCTGCGAAGTCAAGGCCCGGACCACCAACCGGTACGGGGCCCCGGGGGAGGCCGTCGGTCCTGCCAAGCAGGCCCGACTTCGCCGGCTGGGACTGCTGTGGCTGGCCGAGGCCCAACCGGGCCCAGTCAATTTGCGCTTCGACTTCGCCGGGGTGCTGGCTGGCCGGGTCGACGTGATCGAGTCCGCCTTCTGAGGCACGCCTGATCCTCGTTGGCTCCTCGTGTGGGGCCGTGGGCGCCACGAGCCCCGGGTGGCGAACGCCCGACTCGACTCAGAAGCCGCACTCCTCCTGTTCGATGTCTGACAACTGGTCGATACGGGGCTGATGACGGGCACCTTCGAAACGGGTGGCCATGAACAGATCCAGGATGTTGAGGGCCATGGCCTCGGCCACGATGCGGGCCCCCAGGGCCAGCACGTTGGCGTCATTGTGCTGGCGGGCCAGCCGGGCGGTGTACTCGTCAAGACAAAGTGCCGCCCTTACGCCATGGACCTTGTTGGCGGCAATGGCCTCCCCCTGGCCACTTCCACCCATGACCACACCGAGGTCGGCGTCGCCGCGCGACACCGCCCGCCCGGCGGCGGCACAGAACGCCGGATAGTCGACGGAGGCATCCGAGTCGGTCCCCATGTCGATTACTTCATGGCCACCGGCCACGAGGTGCTGGCTGATCACGGACTTGAGCCGGAAACCGGCGTGGTCGGACGCTACGGCTACTCGCATCGGATCGACTCTCCTTGGATCGGGTTGGCTGGATCGGCCTACATGGCCCTGCACGGGCCCCTGGGGGAACGAGAACTTTCGGGCCGTCAGGTCAGGCGGCGGCCATGCAAGCGCTTACAACAAGGCCCAGAGCAAAAGGGCCAAAGTCACCACCAGGGCTGCAGCCACCAGCGCCCGATCGGCCCGGGCCTTGCCGGGGTCCCGGTTACCGGACCGCGAGACCTTTCTGGTCGGGTTGAAGCCCATAGGCGCGAGTGATTGTTGTCGTAGGCCCCTTCTAGGTTCCAACCCAGAGCGGAACGCGGCCTTCCATGAGGAACGGTCGCCCGTTATCGAGGCCTCGAGTTGCCGGCCAACGGCTCTCCTCTCACCCGTGCTGTCGCGTACAGCCCGTTCGTTGGAGGTGCCTCCTTGTTGGCCAATGTTTCCTCCGCCACCTTGATGGGAGTCGAGGGCCGGCCGGTGTCGGTCGAGGTCCACGTCGGCCCCCGGCTCCCCGGGTTCAGCCTGGTGGGCTTGCCCGATGCCGCCTGCCGTGAGGCCCACGACCGGGTCCGGGCCGCCTTCGCCTCGAGTGGGCTTCCGTGGCCGGACCGTCACGTCACCGTGAACCTGGCCCCGGTGGGGGTGCGCAAGGGTGGGTCCGGGTTGGATCTGCCCATCGCCGTCGGGGTGATGGTGGCCTCGGGCACCCTGCAGGCTGAGGCGGTTGCGGGCGTCGGGTTCGTGGGGGAATTGGGACTCGATGGCTCCATCCGCCCGGTGCCGGGTCTGGTCCCCCTCGTGGCGGCCATCGACACGCCAGACCTCGTGGTGGCGTCCGAGGCGGTCTGTGGTGCCAAGGTGGTCGGCAAGCATCGTGTCCGCTGCGCCACGGGACTGAGCGAGTTGGCCGCGTGCATCAGGGGGGAGATGCCGTGGCCGGCGCCGCCCCCGCCGGAACCGGAGCCACCGGCGCCGGCCGAAGCCGACCTGGCCGACGTCCGGGGCCAGGCCGTCGGGCGGCTGGCCCTGGAGGTGGCGGCGGCCGGCGGACACCACCTACTGCTTTGCGGGCCGCCGGGGGCAGGCAAGTCCATGCTGGCCCGGCGGTTGCCGGGCCTGCTCCCGCCCCTGGAGCAGGCTGATGCGCTGGCGGTGACCACCGTGCACTCCGCTGCTGGTCTCGCCCTACCGCCGGGTGGCCTGATTAGGCGTCCACCGATTCGGGCGCCTCACCACGGCGCGTCCCCGGTGGCCCTGATCGGCGGAGGCACCGGTTGGATGCGTCCGGGCGAAGCCTCTCTGGCTCACGCTGGTGTCTTGGTTCTGGACGAGATGGCCGAGTTTGCCGGTCCGGTGCTCGATGCCCTGCGTCAGCCTCTGGAGGAGGGTGTGGTCCGGGTTTGCCGGGCTCGGACCACAGCCGTCTACCCGGCCCGGGTGCTGCTGGTCGGTACGACCAACCCTTGCCCGTGCGGGCGGGCCGGCCCGGCCGGCCGCTGCCGGTGCACGTCGGCGGCCCGAGCCCGTTATCTCCGCAGACTCTCCGGCCCCCTCCTGGACCGGTTCGACCTTCGGGTTCTGGTCGGCCCGGTGGAGGCGGCGGAGGTGATGTCGGGTCAGCCCGGGGAGTCTTCCGAGGTAGTGGCCGCCCGGGTGGTCATGGCCCGGGCTCGGGCCCGCGAGCGGGGGGTGCGCTGCAATGCTGAGTTGGCATCGTCTCGACTTGACGCCCTGGCCCCCTTGACGCCCGACGCCCGGCGTCGCCTGGAGAGTGCGGTGCGCTCCGGTGAGTTGAGCGGTAGGGGTCTGCATCGGGTACGGCGGGTGGCCCTGACTCTCAGTGATCTCGCCGGGAGTCAGGCGCCGGTCTCCCAGGAGCATGTTTGCCTGGCCCTCGGCCTGCGGGCCGAGTTGATCCATGACTCGTGAGGTTCACCCCATGATCCCTGAACTTGACGCCATGACTCGTTGGGTTGATCCCATGGCTCCGGTTGGGGTTCAACCTTTGCGGTGGGCCGATGACGCCCAGCTAGCGGCCGCCACCGCGCTGGCCGGCCTTCGGGCCATGGGGCCCCGCCGGCTGTCCGCGGTCCTTCGGGGCCGCACGCCGTTGGAGGCATGGGACCAACTGATCGCCAGCCCCGCCGGAGCCCGGAAGTTGACATTCGGCATGGGATCGACCCCCGATGGCGGCGAACCTCCGGCCCGGGAGAGCATGGCCACCGGAGACCAGGCCTCTCGTCCTGGGCACCCGGGTCCTGGCCCGGTTCCATCGAGACGCCCGGGGACGGGCTCGGCGATTCCGCTTCAAGAGTTGGCCTCGCTGTGGCACCGCCAGGCCGCGGCCACCGAACTTGTCGAGGTGCAGGCTCGTCTGGAGGCTTCTGGGATCCACGTCGGCCTCCTCGGCTGGGCCGGCTATCCCCCGGTCCTGGCCGAGGATCCTCAAGCACCGGAGGTCCTGTTCTGGCGCGGCGACCAGTGCCTGATTCCACCGAGGCGGGTGGCAGTGGTCGGGACCCGTCGGGCCACCGCCTATGGACTAGGGGTAGCGCGGTCCATAGGCCGGGATCTGGCCGAGGCCGGGGTGGGGGTTGTCTCGGGGCTGGCCCTGGGCATCGACGGAGCCGTCCATTCCGGCGCCCTGGGGGGCTTGGGCCACCGGACCTGCGATTCGAGTAGCGGAGACGTCGGGGTCCGGCCCTCGGTTCGACCCGCGGGTTCCGGCCGGCCCGACTCCGACGTCTCCCGTTCGGCGGGGTCCGCCCCCGTGATCGGGGTGGTGGGTAGCGGCCTGGACGTGATCTACCCCCGGGACCACGCCGGACTTTGGGACCGCGTGGCGGAGGAGGGCTTTTTGTGTTCGGAATCTCCACCCGGAGCTGCTCCCGAACCGTGGCGATTCCCCAGCCGGAACCGGATCATCGCCGCCTTGGGCCAGGTAATGGTCGTGGTGGAATCCCATTCCCGGGGTGGTTCCCGCCACAGCATCGACGCGGCTGCCGAGCGCGGCCGCCCAGTCATGGCCGTTCCGGGGCCGGTGACCAGTCCGGCCTCTGACCTGCCCAATCAGCTTCTGATGGATGGGTGTTCCCCGGTGCGCGACGCCGACGACGTACTGGCCGCTTTGGGTCTGGAACTGGCAAGTGGCGAGCGACGCCCTCGGGTGCCCGTGGAGCCGCCCGAGGGTGAGTCTGGACGGGTGCTGAACTCCCTGGGCTGCGAAGGAAGTTCCCTGGACCAGGTGGTGGCCGCCTCGGGCCTGGACGTAATGGCGGTGACTGTCGCCCTGGCCGGGCTCCTCGGCGGCGGTTGGGTCAGCCATCACAGTGGCTGGTGGGCTCGAACGCACCCGCACCGATGACGACCGGGGTACCAGGTGGTCCGTCTGCGAATCGGCTGGGCGGGTACCGCGAGCCCGTCGGCACTAGCTTTCCCGCTCGTGGGATGGCGGGCCGAGGAGTTCGATCAGAGTCTGGCCACCTTGGCGGCCAACACCCGTATTGCCTACAGGGCCGACGTGGCCCACTTCGTCGGCTGGGCGGAGAGGCTTGGTCACACCGGCCCGGAAACGCTCACACCCCTCGTCCTTCGTCGCTACCTGGCGCACCTGGCTACCGGCCGTCACTCCCGGCGCACCATGGCCCGGCGAGCCTCCGCTCTGAGGCGGTACTTCGCCTGGGCCACCAGGCGGGGTCATGTTCCAGTCGACCCCACTCAGAGGCTGTCCGTGCCCGCCGGTCCGGCCAGGCTGCCCCGAGTGCTCCAGGCTGGCGAACTGGACTCCCTTCTGGGGGCACGACCCGGACCTCCAGGCGAGGCCTCGGTCTCGCCCGGACACCCCAACACCGGGGCGTTGGAGGCCCTAGACACCGATGGCGGGCCAGACCCCGTTCCCGAAGGCAGCGGTACGGGCGACAAGGTCCTGAATCTTGGCGCGGTCGACCTTCGCGCGAATCTGGTGGTCGAGTTGCTCTACGGCAGTGGGCTGCGGGTATCGGAACTCTGTGGGCTGAACCTGACCGACCTCGATCTGGCCCGCTCCCGGGTAACGGTTTGGGGAAAGGGTTCCCGGCAGCGCCAGGTACCAATGTGTGCTCCCTGTGTCCAGGCCGCTCGCCGGTGGATCGATCAGGGCCGCCCGGGGCTGGTTGGGCCGGACACCCCCCGGGATGCATTGTTGCTCCAGGCCCGCGGCGGGCGGTTGTCGCCTCGGGACGTTCGCCGGATCATCGATGCCCGGGCCACACGGCCCACCCATCCACACGCCCTCCGCCACACCTTCGCCACCCATTTGCTCGATGGGGGAGCGGATTTGAGGGTGGTTCAGGAACTACTGGGCCACGCCGATCTGGCCAGCACCCAGGTCTACACACACGTCAGCAAAGAGCGGCTCAAATCCGTTCACGCCAGCACCCATCCTCGGGGCTGAGGGTGTCCGAATCTGGATCCACGCTGTCGGCGAAGCGGTCTCCGGCCACACCGGTGTCGCCGGTGGTCGAGGGTTTCTGGTCTGACTACAAGTCCAACGGGGGCATCGAGGCTCGCAATCGGCTGGTGCTCCACTACGCCTCTCTGGTCAAGTTCGTGGCCGGACGGTTGGCTTCGGGTCTGCCCAACACCATCGAGCAGTCCGACCTGGTCAGCTACGGGATGTTCGGATTGATCAACGCCATCGACCGCTTCGACCCGGCCATGGGCAACAAGTTCGAGACCTACGCCGTCACCCGCATCCGGGGGGCGATCCTCGACGAACTTCGGGCTCTCGACTGGGTGCCGCGCTCACTGCGTGCCAAGTCCCGGACTGTGCAGCGGGCGTACGCCGATCTTGAAGCCGAACTTGGGCGCACGCCGACCGAGGCGGAGGTGGCCAAGGAACTCGGTCTCAGCGAGGAGGAGTTGGCCGACGTGTTCGCCCAGATCTCCTTCTTCGGTTTGGTGGCCCTGGAGGAAACCCTGTCGGGAGCCGGCGACGACGAAGGCACCGTCACGGTCGGTGACACTCTGGCCGACCCGGACGCGGAGCCGGGTGGCGCTATGGAGGAGGAGGAGGGCCGCAAGATCCTGGCTGCGGCCATCAGTCGCCTGGGGGAGCGGGAAAAGTTGGTGCTCACCCTCTACTACTACGAGAACCTCACCCTGGCCGATATCGGATCCGTTCTCGGCGTCACCGAGAGCCGGGTGTGCCAGATCCACAGCCGGGCCGTGATCCAACTTCGGGCCAAGATGGGGGCCCCGGCCAACGTTCCCCGCGCCGCGCCGTCCGGCCGCCGTCGGGTTGGGGGCTCCTCCGCGTCCTAATACGGGCCGAAGGCCGACTACCGGGGTTCAGGGCCTCCGGCAATGACATGCCTCCTAGCCACCCAAGGAGACATCTGGACATCTTCTGACTCATTCCGTAGTCTTTGAGTCTCGGCCCTAGGGGTCGTCAGTTCCTCTCGGCCTGCTTCGGGCGGCCCCCCCCTTCCCCCTTGCATTCCCTCGACGAGGGAGGTGGCCGTGGGCCATCCCGCAGGGTTTCGAAGTGGGGTCGACCAACCAGTGTCAATCGCCCACTGCCCACCGGGCAGCCGGGCGCCCAGGTCCGTTCTTCGGCCAACGTTTGGGCCGGCGACGGTGTCGGTGGCCGTCCTCGTGGCTGGGCTGCTCGGCCTGGGTGCCGGCTCCCACTCCCTGGCCTGGGCCGTGGAGCCACAACCGGGAGAGAGCGCCGGCGGCCGACCCTTCGCCCATCCCTCGGCGGAGGCGCAACCGGGCAACCAGGCCGAACTCCTCCTCCGACCGGTTCCCGGCCCGATCGTCGAGGGTTTTCGGGCCCCTGAGGCACCCTGGGGACCGGGCAATCGGGGGGTGGATCTGGAAGCGGCGGCCGGCGAACCGGTCGTTGCCGCCAGCGGCGGGCGGGTCGCTTTCGCCGGGGTGATCGGTCCGGGGCGTCACGTTTCCATCGTCCATGCCGACGGTCGCCGCAGCACTTATGCCTTCCTGGCCGAGGTATCGGTTCGCCGGGGTCAGGTTGTCGCCGCCGGCGAGACGGTAGGCGTGGCCGCCGGACCGGTTCACTTCGGCGTCCTGGCTGGTCAGCAGTATGTGGACCCCGAACCGCTGTTGGCGCCACCGGGCCAGGTTCCGCCGGGGGCCGTTCGCCTCGTCCCCTACGACGGGCTCGTTCCCGGTTCGGCCGTCAGTGAGCGCTCGGCGGTCTCCCGGCTGGTGTCATCGGCCCGCCGATCAATCGCCGACGAGGCTCGATCCGCCTGGTCAACGGCTCGGACCCGGATTGACGAGACCGTCGGGGAACTACGTGGGATCCTTCATTACGGGGCCGAGGCCACCCTGATTCCCCTGGTGGGGCGGGCCGTGCGACAGGTCAGGGCCTACCAGGCCAGCCGTGATCGCTGCACGCCCGCCAGCGTGGTCCCGCCGCCGCCCGCCTCCCGACGACTGGTGGTGTTGGTAGCCGGTCTGGGCTCCTCGAGCGCAGAGGCGGCCATCGACGACGTCGACACCCAGGCTTTGGGTTATCAGGGGGGGGACGTCTACCGCTACTCCTACCGCGGTGGGCACACCGGACAGAACTCCTACGAGCCGGCCGACACCACCGTGGACCTCAACCTCTCCGCTCGTCGCCTGCGGGATCTCCTGGCCGATTTGAATCGGCGCCACCCGGGCGTGCCCGTCGACGTGGTCGCCCATTCCCAGGGTGGAGTGGTGGCTCGGGCGGCGCTGACCGACGAGGGCGACCGGGCTGATTCCCGGCTGCCCCAGGTGGGCACCCTGGTCACCCTGGGTAGCCCTCACCAGGGAGCCGATCTGGCCACCGCCGTAACCATGGTTGGCCGGAGCCAGTCCGGTGCGTTGGCCGAGGCCGCGTTGGCTGCCCTTGTGGGGGACGGAGTGGCCGCCGACAGCCCGGCCGTTCAGCAACTGGCTGAGACTTCGGCCTTCACCATTGGCCTGCGAGACCGGCCACTTCCGCCCGGGCTGTGGGCCACCTCGGTGGCCGCCCGCGCCGATTTGGTGGTGAACGCAGGCCGCACCGCCCTGCCCGGAGCCGAAATGGTGACGGTTTCGCCGCCCGAGTTGTTCGACGATCACGGGGCCCTGCCCGGATCGTCGGCGGCGCAGCGGGAAATGGCCCTCGCTCTGGCCCGGATGCCCCCCACCTGCCAGGAGTGGGCCGACGTCGCCCTGGACTTTGCGGTGTCCGAATCCCTGAGTCGGATGACCGACGGAGCCGGGGCGGCGGGATGGTTCGGCGGCCATTGGCTCGATCGCTACATAGGCGCTCGAGTGCCCAAGAGGATTCCTCCTGTCGGTGGCCCACCCCCTCGGAGCCGAACCCGGCCGGACTCCCGCGCTCGTTCACCAGCCTCCTGATCGCTGTCGGACCCGACCGACCCGCCCCGGCCCGGCCTTCCCCGGGCAATCAGACCGCCCGGGGAACCAGACCGCACCGATCAGCCAGACCGCACCGATCAACCAGACCGACTGGAGACCAGAAGATGAACGATGGCAATCGCCCTTGCTGTGCACCGACCTCAGCTCAACTCCTGACGGCGGGCCCAACCCATTCGGCCGGGAGGACCCCCGGCCGAGATCGGCCGGCACGTCGAAGCCGACGGCTGGTGGGAGCCGCTTTCGTGGCGATTGGACTGCTCGCAACGGGCTGTGGATCCACCGGCCAGGCCGCCTCGGGGGATCGGCCTGGCCTCCCCACGATCGAAGCCCAGGCCGGGGCCTCCTCAGCGGACGGCCGCCCGCCGACCCCTCCAAGAGCAGAAAGGGCGGGGGAGGAGGAATCGCGGCCCGCAGGGTCGCCGGCTGACTCTGAGCCCGGTGGCGGGAAGCCCGCCCTGGTCTGGGAGTGGGAGGCCCCCGGGGGGGCGAACCTGGGAACGCCCGTGGTCGATTCGGCCGGAGTTGTGTTCGCGCATGGGCTGAGCGCGGTATCGGCCCTTGATCTCGACGGGAAGGCTCGCTGGGAGGTGGAAAGGACTGGGGTGCGCGACGTGGCTCCGGCCCTGGCGGGATCGCTTGTCCTCATGCCGGCCGACGACGGAATGGTGGGCATCTCCCGGTCCGACGGGACCCTGCTGTGGGACCGGGTCACCGGCGAGCGGAGTTCGGTCCCCTGGGTGAGCGAGGGCCTGGCCGTGACCACCACCTGGGAGGGGTCACTGATGGCTTTCGACGTGACCTCCGGTGAGGTGGCTTGGAGGATCGCACTTGGCGGTCCATCCCTGGCCGCCCCGATCGGATCCCAGGGAGTGGCGGTGGCCATCTGGGATCGGGCGGAGCGAGGTCAGGCGGCTGCTGTCGGGGTGGAGGCGGCCACCGGGCGACAGCTATGGAGCACTCCCCTTCACTCCGGAGCGGTGGGGGCTCCGGGCTTGGTCCAAGGCCCCGCCGGCGACTGGGTGGTGGTGGTGGTCGACGGTGACGTGGCCGCTCATGGGTTGGACCTGCGGACCGGGAGGAAGCTTGGGACCCGGCCCACCAGTGGCGCCGGTTCCCCCCAACTGGAACCGGCCGGGGTCGGGGAGGGCCACCTCCTGGTTCCTCACCGATTGGGGGGAATGGCCCTGTTGGACGGGGCCGGGAACATCGATTGGGCGCTGGACTCGGAGACTTCGATCGCGGTCAGGGGCCGGCCTGTCGGTCCTACGGCCGGAGGCAGGTTTCTGCTGGCTTTGGACGAGGGGGTCATAATGCTCGCCCGCAACGGGATCCTGGACAACTTTCTCGACCCGCCGGGGCGGGTCAGTGGACTGGCGGTGGCGGGGGACCTGTTGTTGATCGCCGGCCGGGAGTCACAGACCAACTACCTGTGGGCCGTCACCGGTTGGTAGATCTCGAAACGCGCCGACAGCTGCGTTGCTCCTCGGCCCAATACGGCGAGGGTATCGAGGCTCCGGTGCGCCTTGCTCTCGACGCCGAGCGCTCGGCGACACGACAACATGACTTGCGAAACGGAGCACTAGTCTGGGCCGGCCCCGGCGTCGGGCCGGGCTCATCAGGTCGCGCTCACCCACGGTCGCCCTAACCGGCGCAGCGCGTCCGGAGATCCAAACCGATGGGAGGGAGTCCAATAATGGCAGTAGTAACCATGAAACAGCTTCTCGATGCCGGCGTGCACTTCGGGCACCAAACCCGCCGGTGGAACCCCAAGATGCAGCGCTTTCTCCACGGTGAGCGCAACGGCATCTACATAATCGACCTGCACCAGACCATGGCCGGCATCACCACCGCCTACACCTTCGTCCGGGACATGGTGGCCGGAGGCGGGACCATCCTGTTCGTGGGAACCAAAAAGCAGAGTCAGGATCCGGTGGCGTCCCACGCCCAGGCGTGTGGAATGCCCTACGTCAACGAGCGGTGGCTGGGGGGAATGTTGACCAACTTCACCACCATCGGGGCCCGGGTCAAGAAGATGCAGGAGTACGAGCGGATGCGTCAGGTAGGTGACTTTGCCGCCATGCCCAAGAAGGAGGCCCTAATCCTCAGCCGGGAACTGGAGAAACTGCAGCGCAACTTGGGCGGCATCCGAGGCGTTACCCGACTTCCCGATGCCATCTTCGTCATCGACACCAAGAAGGAGTCGATCGCGGTGACCGAGGCCAACAAACTCAAGATGCCAATCGTGGCCGTTGTCGACACCAACTGCGACCCTGACCTGATTCAGTACGTCATTCCTGGCAACGACGACGCCATTCGGGCCGGCAACCTCATGTGCCGGGTGATCGCCGACGCCGTCAACGAAGGCCGGATGCTGGCGGCCAAGCGGGGCCCCGCCGCCGATCGCTCCCGTCCCCTCCGGTCCGACGGCCCGCCGGACCCCGCCGTCCAGGCTCGCCGGACGCAGCAGCAGGCCGAGGCCCGTCGCGCCGCGGTTCAGGAGGCCGAGGCCCGCCAAGCCCGAATGGTTGCCGCTCCGGCTGAGCCGGCCACCACCGACCCGGCCGCTGCCGCCGACCCGGCCGCTGCCGCCGAGAGCGGGGTCTGAGCCATGTCCGCGTTCACCGCCGCCGACGTTCAGGCCCTGCGGAAATCCACCGGGGCAGGGATGATGGACGCCAAGCGTGCCCTTCAGGCCTGCGACGGAGATGCCCAGGCCGCGGCCCTGTGGCTACGGGAGAAGGGCCTGGCCTCCACCGGCCAGCGTCGCGATCGGGTCAACCAGCAGGGTGCAGTGGCCATTTCTGGTGACGCCACCCGCGCGGCCATCGCCGAACTGCGCTGCGAAACGGACTATGTGGCCAAGTCCGACCAGTTCACCACCCTGGTGGCCCAGGTCGCCGCCGCGGTCGCCGTCGAAGGCCCAGGAGCGGCCCAGGCCATGACCGGCGCCGTGCAGGACCTGGCCATCACCCTCAAGGAAAACATCGAACTGGGTCGGGTGGTCCATTTCGAGGCCGAGGACGGGGCGATCATCGACTCCTACCTGCATCAACAGAGCGGCCGTGGCGTGAATGCCGTCATGGTCGAAGTGGCGGGCGCCAGTCCCGAACTGGCCCATGACCTCGCCCTGCACATCGCCTCCATGCGTCCCGGCTGGCTCAGCGGCAGCGACGTCCCCGCCGAGCGCATCGCCGAGGAGCGGGCAATCGCCGAATCGGTTACGCGCAACGAGGGCAAGCCGGAGGCAGCGATTCCCAAGATCGTCGACGGTCGGGTGAACGGCTGGATCCGGGACAACTGCCTGTTGGAGCAGGCCTTCGTCCGGGACTCCAAGATCAGCGTCACCGCCGCCTTGGGGTCGGCCCGAATCGTTCGTTTCGCCCAGGTGGAGATCGGCGGATCGTCTGGTGGGTGAAGCCTGGGGCAGGGTGGTGTTGAAGCTCTCCGGTGAGGCCTTCGCCGACCCTGCCCTTCGCTACGGAATCGATGGTGACGTCGTCGCCCGAATCGCGACCGAGGTGGCTGAGGTCCGCCGGGAGTTGGGGACCGAGATCATCATCGTGGTCGGGGGCGGCAACATCTGGCGGGGTCTCACCGGTGCCGGGGCGGGGATGGATCGGGCCCAGGCCGACACGATGGGAATGCTGGCCACAGTCATCAACGGCTTGGCCCTCCAGGACGGCTTGGAGAAGGTCGGCGAGCCGACCAGGGTTCTCACCGCAGTGCAGATGGCCCAGGTGGCTGAGCCCTATATACGGCGGCGGGCCGAGCGTCACCTGGAAAAGGGTCGGGTGGTCATCCTGGTGGGGGGAACGGGGAACCCCTTCTTCACCACCGACACCACCGCCGCTCTGCGGGCTGCTGAGTTGGGAGCCGCCGCCATCCTCAAGGGCACCCATTCCGGCGTCGAAGGGATCTACGACGACGATCCCCGCACCAACCCCTCCGCCACCCGCTTCGATTGCATCTCCTACATGGATTTGTTGAACCGGGGCCTCAAGGTCATGGATTCGACCGCCATCACCTTCTGCATGGAGAACGGCCTGCCCATCGTGGTCTTCGACGTGTTGAAGCCGGGCAACATTCGCCGCGTCCTCGAGCGCGACCCCATCGGTACGCTGGTGAGCCAGTGATCGATCTGGTTAGGGCCGAGGCCGACGAGCGGATGAGCAGGGCCATTGCCCACGCCGCCGCCGAGTTCGCCGCGATCCGCACGGGCCGGGCCACGCCGGCGTTGGTGGAGCGGGTCCGGGTGGACTACTACGGCACCCCGGTCCCCCTGGGGCAACTCGCCGGGTTCAGCATTCCCGAGGCCCGCCTGCTGGTGGTGTCTCCCTACGACAAGGGGGCGATCAAGGCCATCGAGAAGGCGCTGCAGAACTCGGATCTGGGTATCACCCCGTCAAACGATGGAGTGGTGATTCGCCTCCTGTTCCCGCAGTTGACCCAGGAACGCCGGCGAGACCTGGTCAAAGTGGTCCGCCACAAGGGCGAGGAGGCCAAGGTGGCCATTCGTGCCGCCCGCCGCCAGGCCCGCCAGGACCTGGACGGGCTGGAAAAGCAGTCCGAAATCGCCTCCGACGAGGTGGAACGGGCCGAGAAGGAGTTGGAGAAGCTCACCCAGGGCCACATCGCCGAGATCGACAAGATGCTGGCCCGAAAGGAGCAGGAACTCCTGGAAGTATGAGGAGACATCTACGGCGAGGATCGCATGGGCCACGACAACGACTGGACTGACGACCCAGAGGGCGAACTGCCCACCGAGATGCTGGTGGACGGCCGCTGGCCCACGGCCCGCTCGGGTGCGGCGCGGGGGCCCCGTCCGGCGGCGGAAGGGGTTCGCATCATTGGGGCGGAGGAAGCCGCCGAGGCCCTGGATTCCGGATCGGCCTCCCCCCGGTTGAGCGACGACCAACCCAAGTTTGGGCGCCCGAGCCCTCCGCCGGAGGGCCCGAGGCCCGAACTGCGCTTCCCCGGGTCTGACCCCCAGCAGGTGTCCCGGCCACCGGTCGCCGGGGTCATCCGGCAGCGGCGAACCCTTCCCGATCCCGCACACGTCGCCCCGGACCTCGAGCCCGCCAGCACCATGCCGCCAGACCCGGACCCTCCCGGTCGGGAGGACCGCGGGACCGCTGCCGGCCTACCCGCGGCGGCGGCATCGTCGTTGGCAGCCTCCTTTTGGGCGGACTCCTCCGGGCCAAGCGCCTCCGGGTCAGGAGCTTCCGCAACCGGCTCGCTGTCGTTCGCCGAGTTCCTCGAGGGGGAGGAGCGCAGCGGCCGTACGCCGCGCGTCGCTCCCGGAGAGGCCGACGATCTGTCGGCGATGGGCTCGTCGTCACCGGGGGGCCGGTCAGAATCGACCGGCCGCGGGATCAGGGAGGTCCGCGAGGAAGATGGGCCCCTCAGGCGCCCACGGTCGTCGCTGTCGTCACCCGCCGGCGCCGGGGAACGCGTTGAACGGGTGGATCCCGATCGCGAACCGGGCCGGCCCTTGCGTCGGGGCGAGGCGACGCTGGCCGAGGATGATGATGAGTCGGGCGGATCGGCCAGTGGTTTCGACCCGGGCGACGATGTCGGCCTGGGTGCTCAGACGGGACGCCGGCCCTCGTGGAAGACCCCGGCCTGGGCTCCGTCTGAGACCGCCGAGCATGCGGTGCTGCCTCACTGGACGGAACCGCCCACCGGCGAGCACCCCCGCCTGGCCCAGGTAGCGAAGGTTCCCCCGTCGGATCCTGACCCGTGGCCGGCCGGAGCGGGTCCGGGGTGGAAAGACCCCGCCTCCGCCCTGGGTGGCCCGGACTGGGATGGCTCCGACTGGCCTGCGAGGCAATCGGTCCCTTCGTCGCCTTCGTACGACCCGCTGGTCAACGGCGATGATGAAGTTCACGACGACGATCCCGGGGAGGGGCCCAGTTCCGATAACCCTGGTACCCGGGCCTGGACGCGGCCGCCTGGAGGCCGGGGCCTGGGGGACAGTCCTGATGAGGACGTGGCCGGGCGGTCGGGGCGCAGGAGTCCACGGACTCGCGAGTCGGGGCTGCGGGCCGGGGAGGAACCCGCCTGGGGGTTTCCGGCCGACTCGAGTGGATCGGGCCTACGGGTCCTCAGGGATCCGGGCCAGCCGAACCGGGACCCGGACCCGAGGTTGGATGACTCATCGGATTATGGTGGCCGGGCCCGATACGAGGTCCGCGATGACGGTGGCGTCCGGGATGGCGACAGAGTCGCGGAAGCCCGCAGAGTCGGGGAAGCCGAGGGGCCCGACCGCGGCCGGTCGCCTGAGGACGACGATTTCGAGGACCGCCGCTGGCCCACCCGGTCAGGGCTCCGGGCCAAAGGTGCCAAACCGCCCTCGACAACGGGGCTGGCGCGCCCGGCCGGACGCTCAGGTTCATCGACCGGGCCCCGCGGCCCACGCCAGGCTCCGGACACTTCAGGGCCGCTTGGCTCGGGGAGTCAAAGCCGATCCGGGGCGCCCATGGACCGCCGTTTTGGCAACAGGTTGAGTTCGAGTTCCGGCGGATCTTCAGGGGTCGGTACGAGGTCGGGTACCGGAAGGCGTTCAGGACCCGGAGGCGGTTCGCGCACCGCCGCTCGTCCAGGCACAAGTGGACCCTCCGGCCCGGGCCCGTCGGGCGGCACACCCGGGGGGGTGGGCGCAGATCTGGGAACCCGCCTGCTTACCGGCGTGGTGGTCGCCGGGGTCTTCGTGGCCTCGGCCAGCCTGGGCAGCGGTGTCCTGGCCGCGGTGGCCGGGTTGATCGTCGCGCTGGCCGGCATCGAGCTTTTCGCCGCTTTGCGTACCCGGGGATACCAGCCGGCCACGGCCGTGGGAGTGGCCAGCATCATTGGCCTCTACCTGGGGGTATTCACCAAGGGCCCGGGGGCCGTGGGTCTGATCATGGCCCTGGCTGTCATCTTCAGCCTCCTGTGGTACGTGTTGGGCGCGGCTCGGGCCCGGCCGACGATGAACGCAGCGGTCACCCTTTTGGTCGTGGGTTGGGTTGGCGTGCTGGGCAGTTTCGCGGCGGCCACTTTGGCGACCGACAGCGGCATCGGGGTGCTGGTGGCGGGCGTGGCCCTGACCGTCGTCCACGACATCGGCTCCTACTTCGTGGGCCGCTCCGCCGGCCGACGCCCGCTGGCGCCCGCCATCAGCCCCGCCAAAACGGTGGAGGGTCTTCTGGGCGGGACAGTCGCCTGCGTGCTCATGGGGGCGGTGGTCGGAACGGTAGTGGAGCCCTGGTCGGTTACCTCGGGGATACTTCTGGCCGTGGCCGTGGCTGTGGTCGCCCCCTTGGGGGACCTGTGCGAGTCCATGATCAAACGCGATCTCGACATCAAGGACATGGGCACCCTGCTTCCTGGTCACGGGGGGATCTTGGACCGCATTGATGCCCTCCTGTTCGTGGTGCCGACCACCTACTGGATGGCCCGTCTGCTCGACGTCCTGTGAGGCGCTCCGCCCCGTCCCGCCACCTCAGCCTCCTTAAATGACCGCAGCCGATCAGCGGTCGGCGCCACCGCCGGCACTGATGGGGGTACCGGCGGCGGCCTCGGCCCCGACCCCGCCGCCGGCCGGGCCGGCGACAGTGGCGGTGCTCGGTTCCACCGGATCCATAGGCACCCAGGCGTTGGAAGTGATCCGCTCCGATCCGGACCGCTTCCGGGTCACCGCCCTGGCCGCCGGGGGTTCGATCGAAGCCCTGGTGGCCCAAGCCCGGGAGTTCCGGCCGGTTCTGGTGGCGGTGGGCAGGCCCGAACTGGCCACCGAACTCAGCCGACGCCTGGCCCGGGAGATGGGCCCGTCGGTGGAGGTCGTAGCCGGCCCCCGGGGACTGGCGGAGGCGGCCGAGGCCGGCGACATCGCCGTCAACGGGGTGGTCGGCTTTGCCGGGTTGCCGGTGACCCTGGCCGCACTCAAGGCCGGACGCCGCCTCGCCCTGGCAAACAAGGAGTCCCTCATCGCCGGGGGGCCAGTGGTGGCTGCGGCTCGGTGCACCCCGGGGGCCGAAATCGTTCCGGTCGATTCTGAGCACTGCGCCCTTCATCAGTGCCTCCGGGCCTCGGGAGGTGCGGACTTCGTGGCCCGCCTGGTCCTCACCGCCAGCGGCGGCCCTTTCCGGGGTCGCACGCCGGCGCAGTTGGAGGCGGTCACGGTGGCCGACGCGCTGGCCCATCCCACTTGGTCGATGGGTCCAAAGATCACCGTGGATTCGTCCACCCTGATGAACAAAGGTCTGGAGGTGATCGAGGCCCACGAACTCTTTGGGATCGACTACGACCGCATCGACGTTGTGGTTCACCCCCAGTCCGTCGTCCACTCCATGGTGGAGTTCACCGACGGGGCCACCTTGGCCCAACTGTCCGAGCCCGATATGCGCCTGCCAATCGCCTACGCCCTGAGCTATCCCAACCGCAGCCCCTATCCGGTGGGCGCCCTGGACTGGACCGCCCCCCGGCGCCTGGATTTCGAGCCCCCCGACCGGGCCGCGTTCAGGTGCCTGGACCTGGCCTACGCGGCCGGACGTGCCGGCGGAAGCGTCCCCGCCTGGCTGAACGCGGCCAACGAGGTGGCGGTGGCCGCCTTTCTTGCGGGTCAATTGGGGTGGTCGGCCATTGCCGCGGTAATCGACGATGCTTTGGGGCGCCATCATGGAGGCAGCCCGACTACCGCAGAGGACGTCATCGAAGCCGACCGGGCCGCCCGGGAGGTGGCCCTTCGGGCCGTGGAACGGAGGATCAGCGCATGAGTGAAACCATGACCCCACCGGCCGGACCGGACAGTGCCGGGCCGGGCGGGCGCCCGGAACTCAGCGGGAGCCGTTCCCGGCTGGCCCTGCTGCTGGCCGCCCTGGCCACTGGCCTTGTGGTGTCGGCATCCCGGGGGACCTTCCCAGTGGTGGCCTTCACGTTGTCAATCATCCTGATGATCATGTTGCACGAGGCCGGGCACATGGCGGTGGCCAAATGGTCGGGCATGAAGGTGAGCGAGTACTTCGTGGGGTTCGGACCTCGCCTGTGGTCTTTCCGCCGGGGCGAAACTGAGTACGGAATCAAGGCCATCCCCGCCGGCGGATACGTGAAGATCGTGGGAATGCACTCGGCGGAGAAGGGCATCGACCCGGCCGACGAACCCCGCACCTACCGCCAGGCCTCCTATCCCCGGCGCCTGGCCACGGTGGCGGCCGGCGTAGTGACCCAGTTCATCCTTGCCTTCGTCCTTTTGATCTTCCTTCACTCGGTTCTGGGCTTTCCCAACTACGACCGCCCGACGCTGGCCGTAGGCTCCATCAGTCGCCTCGAGACCGGGTCCAGCCCGGCCGAGGAGGCTGGTTTCCGCCTGGGCGACCGGATCGTCGAGGTGGATGGGCAGCCGGTGACGGGGTGGGACCAGGTTCCCGAGATGATTCGACCCCGGGCGGGTGAGGCCATTCGCTTCACCGTGGACCGCGACGGCGCCACCGAAGTTCTCACGGCCGTTCCCGCCGAGATCGACCGGGATGGAGAAATGGTTGGGTTTGTCGGCATCGGCCCCGCCCCCAGTGTGGACCGGGCCGGGCCCATCACCGCCATCGGCCGGGCGGCCGGCGACACGGTGGACCTGACCACCCAGGCGACGAAGGCCATCGTCGGGTTCTTCACCCCCGGGTCCCTGGGCAACTTCGCCTCCACCCTTTTGGCCGGCGACGCCCCGGAGGGGGACGAGCGCTTCGTCTCGGTCGTGGGAGTGGTGCGCATCGCCGGCGACGCGGCCGAAAGCGGCGCCTTCTTCCTGGTCTACATGCTGGTGGTGCTCAACATCTTCATAGCCGTGTTCAATCTGGTCCCCCTCCTTCCCCTCGACGGCGGGCACATGGCCATCGCCACCTATGAGCGCCTGCGCAGCCGAAAGGGCCGGGTCTACCGGGCGGACGTGACCAAGATGACGCCCGTGGCCGCCGCGGTGGTGGCGGTGCTTCTGGTCATCGGGGTGGTGTCGATCTACCTGGACATCGTCTCTCCGGTGGCGAACCCCTTCCAGTGACGCCAGCGACCCCAGGGACCCCGGTGACGCCAGGGACCGCAGGGACCCAATGACCCCGGTGACATCGGCCGGCCAGTCCCTCCAACCCGGTGCGCCAATCTCAGCCGGGCCGGGCACCTTCGCAGTCCCGGCTCAGCGTCGCCCCACCCGATCAGTGCACGTGGGCTCGGTGGCTGTCGGTGGGGGAGCGCCGGTGAGCGTCCAGTCCATGACCACCACCCGCACCCAGGACGTCGACGCCACCCTCAGCCAGATCTACGACCTGGCCGCCGCCGGAGCGGACATCGTCCGCTGCACCTGCAACGACGAGGACGCCGCGGTGGCCCTGGCCCAGATCGTGCCTCGCTCGCCGGTTCCGTTGGTGGCCGACATCCACTTCCAGTACCGGCTGGCCCTGGCCGCCCTTGATGCCGGTGTCGCCTGTCTACGTCTCAACCCGGGCAACATCCGCAAACCCGACCACATTCGCCAGGTGGCGGCGGCCGCCCGCGACCGGGGTGTTCCCATTCGGATCGGGGTCAACGCCGGATCCCTGGACCCCGACATAGAGGCCACCTACGGCATCACCCCCCAGGCCCTGGTGGCCTCGGCTCAACGGGAACTGGCCTATTTCGCCGACGTCGATTTCCACGACGTCAAGATTTCGGTCAAGGCCTCCAACGTGCGCCTGATGGTGGAGGCGTACCGCCTCCTGGCTGACACCGTCGATCACCCCCTTCACCTGGGCCTGACCGAGGCGGGGCCCCCACCGGCCGGACTGGTGAAGTCCACCGCCGCATTGTCGGTTCTGCTGGCCGAGGGCATCGGGGACACCATCCGGTACTCCCTGGCCGCCGACCCGGTGGAGGAGGCCAAAGCCGGGCGTGCCCTGCTCGAGTCGCTTGGTCTGCGGGAGCGCAAGGGGGTGGACCTCATCGCCTGCCCTTCGTGTGGCCGTGCGGAGGTGGACGTGATCGGTATCGCCCAGGCCGCTCAGGAGGCGCTGGCTTCGCGCAACCTGCCATTGCAGGTAGCCGTCATGGGATGTGTGGTCAACGGACCGGGGGAGGCCAAAGGGGCCGATCTGGGTATCGCCGGCGGCCGGGGCCGGGGCCATCTGTTCGTCCGGGGCCAGTTGGTGAGAGTGGTACCCGAGGCCGAAATGGTCTCGGCCCTGGTGGAGGAGGCGGAGCGTTTGGTGGCCGAAGGATTCGAAGCCCGCCTGGCCGCGGCCGATCCCAACGCCGTGGCCGAGGCCGAGGCCACCCGCCTGGCCATGCTGGCCGACCGGGGTGAGGATCCCAACGAGATCGAATCTCGGGTGGAACTCATACGCAAGGATCTGGCGCGGTAGGGCATCTGATCTTCGCCCCGCCAGCGGCGGGTGGACGCGCCACGGCCGCCGTCGGCGGAGGGTCGTGTCCTATACTCCCAGGCGCTTGGTACCCGAGCCGTAGAGAGGTGCGCTGATTCAGCGGACTTGTGACTTGTCAGTCTGATGGGTGGTCGAGCGTGGGCGGTGCCCACGCTCTATCTGTCTGGGGTTGACCCCGGCCTTCCCGCTCAGGCGGGCGAGTCCGCCTCGATAGGTTCATCATCGAAGCCGAGAGGGGGTGAACCGAGTGGGAGACGAACAGACCATCCAACAGGTGCGGGACCTGGTCGGGGGGCCGCTGGCCGAATCGGGATTGGAGTTGTTCGACGTCGAGTTTGCCGCCGGGCTCCTGCGGGT
Source organism: Acidimicrobiales bacterium (assembly GCA_052390275.1). Lineage (GTDB taxonomy): Bacteria > Actinomycetota > Acidimicrobiia > Acidimicrobiales > AC-14 > JBQTHD01. Next base: position 76,866 of record JBQTHD010000024.1, read on the forward strand.
CACCATCGATCAACCGGGCGGACTCGACACCGAAGTCCTGGACAGGGCCAGCCGCCTCGTTTCGGACCTGATCGACCAGGCTGACCCGGTTTCGGCCGCCTACACCCTCGAGGTTTCCAGCCCCGGACTGGAGCGGCCGTTGAAGACCCCCGCGCACTTCAGCCGGGCCGTGGGTTCAACGGTGACGGTTCGGACCCGGGGGGACGGCCCCCGCCGCATCGACGGAATACTGGAATCAGCGGACGAAACCGGGGTGGTCATCGACGCGGTGGCCGTGGCCTACGACGACATCCGGTCGGCTCGGACGGTATTCGTCTGGCCGGGATCGGGCCGGACCTCGCGTGCCACTGCTCGAGCGGCCAAATCGGAAGGCGGATCCGCTCCCTCGGCGTCGCCGTTGAGCGAGGGAGCCCAGTTGTGACCACCAACTTCGAGCTAATGGAAGCGCTTCAGGTCATCGAGCGGGAAAAGGGAGTCTCCGTCGAGACCCTGCTCGAGGCTTTGGCCCAGGCGCTGGTGTCGGCCTACAAGCGGGTCCCCAACGCCGCCGAGGAGGCGTTCGTCACCATCGACCCGGACACAGGGGAGATGCACGTCTACGCCCAGGAACTCGACGAGGACGGCAACGTGGCCCGGGAGTGGGAGGACACTCCGTCGGACTTCGGCCGAATCGCCGCCCAGACGGCCAAGCAGGTCATATTCCAGCGCATCCGCGAGGCCGAGCGCGACCGCAAGTACCAGGAGTACGCCGGCCGGGAGGGCGACATCGTCACCGGCATCGTCCAGCAGGGAGACAGCCGCTACACCCTTTTGGACCTGGGCCGGGTTGAGGCCCTGCTGCCGCAGGCCGAGCAGGTCCCCTACGAGCGCTACGAGGCCGGCGCCCGCATCAAGGCCTACATCGTCGAGGTTCGCAAGACGGCCAAGGGTCCCCAGATCGTCGTCAGCCGCACCCACCCGGGTCTGATCAAGCGACTCTTCGAACTCGAGGTTCCCGAGATCGCAGACGGAGTGGTGGAATTGCGGGCGGTGGCCCGGGAGCCTGGTCATCGCACCAAGATCGCCGTTTGGTCCAACGACTCCAACGTGGATCCCGTCGGTGCCTGTGTCGGCGCCCGCGGCGCCCGGGTGCGGATGGTGGTCAACGAGTTGCGGGGCGAGAAGGTCGACATCGTCCCCTACGCCGAGGACCCGGCCGACTTCGTCATGAAGGCCCTGTCGCCCGCCCGGGTGAAGGAGGTCCGGGTCAACGACCTCAGCGGGACGGCCGAGGTGATCGTGCCGGACTACCAGTTGTCCCTGGCCATCGGTCGGGAGGGCCAGAACGCGCGTCTGGCCGCGCGTCTCACCGGTTGGCGGGTGGACATCCAGAGCGAGTCTCAACTGGCCGAGGCCGAGGCGGCCTACGCCGCCCAGGACTGGGCCGAGGGGGAGTGGGTAACCGACGACGCCGGCGAGATGGTTTGGCGCCCGGCCGAAGGCGGGGCCAGTGTGTCGGCGGAGGAGTGGTCGTCCCAGGAGGACCCGGAGGAGGACGGGGTCGACGAAGACTCCGACGGGGCCGGCCCCGTCGACCCGGCTGGTCCCGATTCGGCGGGCGAAGTGGCGGCACCGCAGACGGCGGGGGAAGCACAGGTGGCGGCTCCCTCGTATGCGGCGGCGCCGGATGGGGCAGAGGCTCCCGAAGTGGCGAACTCGGCTCTCACCGCACTCTCCGAGGGCCAGCAGGGAGCGGGGGCATAGCCCGGGCCTCCCGGCGAGATGCTCCGGCGGACGGGCCGGTGCGGACCTGCGTCGGCTGTCGCCGTCGGGACCTCCAGCGCTCGATGTTCCGGGTGGCGTCGAGCCCCACGGGCCGGGTCGTCGCTGGTTTCCGAGCCCCCGGGCGGGGGGCCTGGCTGTGTGCCGGCTCGGTCAACTGCCTGGATCTCGCGCTGCGACGGGGGTCCCTCGCTCGCGGTCTCCGCCTTCCGGCGACCGGCGTGACGGGAGACCAGGATTCGTTGTCCCTTCTTCGACTTGCCCTGGTTGGCAGCGTCGCCCCGGCGTTCGGCCGGCAGGATCAAGCCGGGCGCGGGGAGGGTTCTCTCAGCCGTGGAAGGATAGGGGCGGCTGATCGGCCCGGGGGGGCTGTTGGATCGTCGAGTCACCAGCCACTCGTTCCGCCCGGCTCTGTGGTCCTGACTGCCACACGCAGGACCGGACCCGCCGCTTCGGAACTGGGCCGGTCCTCGGATTTTTGCGTACCCGCCATCGACTTGCTCCCGGCTCCGAGAACCAGATCGTCCGTGCCCACTGACAGCCGGTGGGGCATCAGCATCACCGATTCACACGAGAACCCGAAGCATCTGAGAAACCGAGGGCACCGGCTCAGCCGGTGCGCAGGGGAGGCGTAACCGCAGTTGGCATCAAGGATCCGCCTTTACGATTTGGCCCGCGAGTTGGGGCTGACCAACAAAGAGACGCTCGACGTCGCCGTAGCCCTGGGAATCGGGGTGCGGAACCACTCGTCGAGCATCGAGGACGCTCAGGCGGACCGGGTGCGGCGGAAGGCCACCGCAGCGGGAATGGTCCGCAGCGTCCAGCCGGCCGAGCCCGCCGAGCCGCCCGCCGCACGCGACCGGACGCCACCCCGGGGCACTCCTTCAGGTGTCTCCACTTCACGGGTTCCTGCCGGATCCCCGCCAGGGGTCTCGTCGTCGTCGACACCAACGGGGCCATCGACGTCAGCATCGACTGGGCCCGACCCCTCATCGACGTCGGTTTTGGCCTCGGCATCGACACCCACAGGAGTCACAGCGGATACAACAGGGACTCGATCGGGTTCCATCGGCCCATCAGCAACTGTGCCAGCGTCTGCGCCGGCCGGTTCTACCAGCACGACGGGCAGCGGCGGCCTCCCCGCCGGCTCCGTCAGGGATCCGATTTCGGCGCCCCAGCCAATGGCCGCAACGCCCGCACCGACTTCTGCCTCTGCGCCGCCCGCAGCGGCGGTAGCGGCCTCGGCTCCCGCCTCAACCTCGCGCCCGGCGCCAGCGGCCTCCACCCCGCAGTCCTACTCCGGCCCGTTCTCGGGTCCGGCACAGCCTTCGGCTCCGGCACAGCCTTCGGCTCCGGTCCCGCAGTCGGCTCGCCCAGGCGCAACCGGCCCTTCAGCCACCGCCAGTTCACCCCCGATCGCCGGCCCCGGCCCCGCACCCCGAGTCGGCCCCCCGACCGACGGTCCATCCTCAGCCCTGCGAATTCCAAGTTCGGTCGAGCGCCCCGGGCGCGTAGGCGAGCCTGCCGCCCTGGCCCGAACCACCCCTGGACGAACCGCCAGCCCCCAGCCGCCCCCCGCCCCCGGCGCCCCGGCGCGCCCCGCCCCGCCCGCCGGCCCCGCCTCGGGCCCGCCATCCGGGCCGCCCGCCCGCTCGCCGGCCGCCGCCTCCGCCGGGGTGGCCGCACCGCCTGGACCTTCATCGCAGCGGCGATCCAACCAGGCACCGGGCGCCGCCAGTCCCGGTCCCGCCGGGGCCGAGTCTGGTCCCCCCGGGCATGGCTCGGTCACAGATCCCGCCTCCCGACCCAGCGACGGCGGACGCTCCCCGGGTATGCCGGGCTCGCGCGCGGTCGCTCAGGCCGGCCCCGGTCCCGGCGCCCAGTCGCGGCCAGCGCCGCGTCCGGGCGGCCCTCCCGGTGCCGGCGGACCTCCGCTTTCGGCCTCGGGTAAACCAATCCCCCCGCCGCCGGCCGGGATGCGGTCGGCCAGCGGCAAGCCCATCCCTCCCCCGCCGGGTCTGCGCCGTCCCCCCGCTCCAGCGCCTTCGGCCGGTCAGCCCGGTTCCGGTGGACCTTCGGGTCCCGGTCGCCCCGGGGGACCGGCCCGCTTCGGCGCCGGGGCGCCTCGTCCCGGCGGGCCGGGCGGCCCCCGGCCCGGAGGTGGTCCGGGTCGCCCCCCCGGGCCCGGTGGGGCCGGTCGTCCTGGAGGCCCCGGCGGTCCCGGAGGCCCTCGACCCGGCGGCGGGTTTCCCCCTCGACCCGGCGGCGCCTTTGTCCGACCTGGCGGCCCCATGGGCGGACCCGGTGGCCCGGGTCTGCCGGGACGAGGTGGGCCGGGTGGCCCCGGCCGGGGAGGCCCTGGTCAAAACCGTCAGCGCCCGCCTCGCCGGCGCCGTCGGCGGCGGACATTTGAGGAGTTGCAGCCCACCCAGGCCACCACCTACACCCGATCCGACGCCGAGGTTCCCGAGGGCGAGATCGTGGTGGAACGCGGCTCGAGCGCTCAGGAACTCGGTCCCAAGCTCAACCGAACCGCGGCCGACGTGGTCCGTTTCCTCATGCAGGCCGGGGAAATGGTCACCGCCACCCAGTCCCTGACCGACGACATGATCGAGCTTTTCGCGGTGGAACTCGGCGCCGAGGTACTTCTGGTCGACCCCGGCCAGGAGCAGGAGGTCGAACTTCAGGAACTCCTGCGCTACGAGGACGATGCCGACGAGGACATGGTGGACCGGCCTCCGGTCATCACCGTGATGGGTCACGTCGACCACGGCAAGACGCTGCTCCTCGACCGCATCCGGGCGGCCAACGTCGTGTCCGGTGAGGCGGGGGGAATCACCCAGCACATCGGTGCCTACCAGGCCGATCGTGACGGGCGGACCATCACCTTCATCGACACCCCCGGCCACGAGGCCTTCACCGCCATGCGGGCACGGGGGGCCGAGGCAACCGACATAGCCGTCCTGGTGGTCGCCGCCGACGACGGGGTGATGCCCCAGACGCTGGAGGCGTTGAACCACGCCAAAGCCGCCGAGGTTCCCATCGTGGTGGCCATCAACAAGGTGGACCGGGAGAACGCCGATCCCACCCGGGTCCGCCAGCAGTTGGCTGAGCAAGGTCTGGTCCCCGAGGAGTGGGGAGGCGACACCATCATGGTGGAGGTCTCAGCCCTGCAGAACCTCGGGGTCGACGATCTTCTCGATCAACTCCTGGTGGTGGCCGACGTGGAGGAGCTGGCGGCCAACCCCCTGGGCAGGGCCCGGGGGATCGTCCTCGAAGCCAACCGCAACGTGGGCCGCGGCCCGGTGGCCACTGTCCTGGTTCAGAGGGGAACCCTCAAGGTGGGCGAGCCGATCGTGGCCGGCGCGGCCTGGGGCCGGGTCCGGGCCATGCTCGACCACCGGGGCGAAGTCATCAAGGAGGCGCCGCCCTCCACCCCGGTTCAGGTCCTGGGTTTGTCCGACGTGCCCCGGGCCGGCGATGAGTTCCGGGTGGCCCCCGACGACAAGACGGCGCGAACGGTGGCCGAGGCCCGGGCCCAACGCCTGCGGTTCACCGAGCTGCGCAAGACCTCCTCGGTGACCGGATCGGGCGCTCGCCTGGAGGACATCTTTGAACAGATCCAGCGGGGTGAAACCGCCACGCTCAACCTGATCCTCAAGGCCGATGTCCATGGCTCGCTGGAGGCACTCACCGAGAGTCTGCGCAAACTCGAGCGCGAGGAGGTGAAGTTGGCGTTCGTCCACCGGGCTGTGGGTGGCATCACCGAACAGGACGTGCACCTGGCCGCCACCTCCAATGCCACCATCATCGGGTTCAACGTTCGTCCCGACCGCAAGGGACGGGAGTTGGCCGACGCCGAGAACGTGGAGATCCGGACCTACCAGATCATCTACCAGGTGCTCGACGACGTCGAGAAGGCCATGCTCGGCCTGCTCAAGCCCGAGTTCGAGGAGGTCGTCACCGGCGACGCCGAGGTACGCGAAGTGTTCCGGGTCCCCAAGGTCGGGGCGGTGGCGGGCTGTCTGGTCCGCAACGGATCCATCACCCGCGGCTCCAAAGTCCGCTTCCTGCGCGACGGCGTGGTCATCTGGACCGGCAGCATCACATCGCTCAAGCGGTTCAAGGACGACGCTCGGGAGGTCAACGCCGGCTTCGAGTGCGGTATCGGTCTGTCGGACTTCCAGGACCTCAAGTCTGGCGACGTGATCGAGACCTACGAGGACCGGGAGATCCCCCGCAGCTGAGTGGGGGCAAGGGGTCATGAGATGCCAGGTGTGGCAAAGCCGAGGATGGCCCGGGTCAACGAAGCGCTACGACAGGTGGTGGCCGACGAGTTGGAGCGCATCGACGACGACCGTCTGTCGTTGCTCACCGTGACGGGAGTCTGGGTGGACCAGGACCTCCGCCGGGCGGCGGTGTGGTTCTCGTCCTTGGAGGCCCCGGACTCCGACCATGCCGACGAGTTGGAGGTGCTGGCAGAACACCGCCCCCGCCTCCAGGCAGCGGTGGCCCGTCAACTGCGGATGAAGCGCACCCCGGAACTGCGTTTCGAAGCCGATCCGGCGTGGGTGGCGGCCCGCCGAGTCGAGGGAATCCTCCGCTCCATCTCGGTGGACTCCAGTTCGGATGAGCTGGACCCTGACGAGAAGGCAGTAAGGCCCGACTCAGGCTCGCTCGACTCGGATGCGATCGACCTGGACCCTCCGACGGGCGCCGAGCAAGCCGATCGGGACGTGGTCCCGTGATCGACGCCGCCGAGTTGGAGAGGGCGGCGGCGGCCATTTCGGCCAGTCCCACTCTGGCCCTCGCCTGTCACATGGCCCCCGACGGCGACGCCCTGGGGTCCATGCTGGCGCTGCACCTGCTGGCCCAGGCTCGGGGCAAGGCGTCGGTGGCGTCCTGGTCCTCGCCGGCGGTCGTGGCCACCCACTACGCCTTCCTCCCCGGCCTCGATCGGGTCACGCCCCCGGAGGACTTCCCCCCGGCACCCAAGTTGATGGTCGCGTTCGACTGCGGATCCGCCGGACGCCTGGGCACCCTCGCCGCTCCGGCCCGGGCGGCCGAGACCTTGATAGTGATCGACCACCACGTGACCAACGGAGGGTTCGGGCACATCGACCTTGTGGACCCGAAGGCGGCGGCCACCGCCGTGGTCGTCCGCCGCCTGCTGCGGACCCTGGGATGGGACCTGACCCCCGATGCCGCCCTGTGCCTCTACACCGGCCTTGTGTGTGACACCGGGCGCTTCCAGTACGACAACACCACGCCCGAGGTCTTCGCTTTGGCCCAGGAGTTGGCCGGCTTCGATCTACCCATCGCCGCGGCCACCCGGCAACTGTTCGAGCAGCACCGCCTGGCCTACCTGCGAATGGCCGGAGAGGTCCTGGCCCGGGCCACGCTGTTTCCCGAACGCCGGTTCGTGGCTGCGGTGGTGACTGCGGCGGACATGGCCCGCCACGGGGTGGACGTGGACGAGGCAGAAGGCTTGATCGACCTGGTCCGCCGCACGGCCGAGGCCGACGTCTCCGCGGTGCTCAAGGAGGCTGGCGACGGCGTGCGGGTGTCGTTGCGGGCGGTCACCGACATAGACGTAGGGGCCATTGCCAGCGGCTTCGGGGGCGGGGGCCATCGGGCGGCCGCCGGCTTCACCTCCCGCAAGCCGGCCGAGCAGGTCCTGGAGGAGTTGCGCCTGGCCATTCCGGTCGTGGGGGCGGCAGGGCCCTGACGCCCGTCAAGGGACGCAGGGATCCGGTGTCGGGTCCCGGCCACTGCGGGATGGTGGTGGTGGACAAACCGGCGGGGATGACCTCCCACGACGTGGTCGCCGTGCTGCGGCGTCGGTTTGGCCAAAGACGGGTCGGCCATGCCGGCACCCTGGACCCCGGCGCCACCGGGGTCCTGATCGTTGGGCTCGGCCCGGCCACCCGGTTGCTGCGCTATCTGTCGGAGTTGCCCAAGTCCTACCGGGCCCAGGTGGTCCTGGGCACGGAAACCTCGACTCTCGACGACGAGGGCCAGGTCACCGCCACCTTCGAGATGGACTCTCCGTCCGCCGCCGCCCTGGCGGAGGCGGCCGCCAGCCTGACCGGGCCCATCGCCCAGATCCCCCCCATGGTCTCGGCGGTGAAGGTCGGCGGCAAGCGCCTGCATGAGCTTGCCCGCGCTGGGGTGGAGGTGGAGCGGGCTCCCCGGCCTGTCACCGTGCATCGCCTGGCGGTTGCACCCACGGGCGAGGTCGGAATCCTCGACCTGGAGGTGGACTGTTCCGCCGGTACCTACGTCCGGGTCCTGGCCGCCGACCTGGGCCGGGCTCTGGGGGGCGGGGCCCATCTGCGCCGCCTGCGTCGCAGCGCCATCGGGCCCTTCACCGAACACCGGGCCATCCCCCTCGATGCGGTCGGCCCCGACCACATCCTCACCCCGGCCCAGGCCCTGGGCCACATGACAACGCTTCGTCTGGACGCAGCGGCCGCCCAGCGGGTAGCCCACGGTGGCAAGTTCGAAGCCAGCGATTCGCTAGCCATGGGCCCGGGCCCATGGGCCGTCACCGACCCCGCCGGCCGTCTGCTGGCCGTCTACATCCGCCACCCCGACGGCCGGTTGAAGCCCGAGGTCGTCCTGGCTGAATAGGCCGCCAACGTGACCTCAGGGCACTACCGCTAAGGGTCCCAAAGGATGCTGACCTGATAGCGACGGATTTGGCGGTCAGAAGTCACCAGGGTCAGATCCTCACATGTGGCCTGGGTCACCAGCATGCGATCGAACGGGTCACGATGGTGGAGCGGAAGACGGGCGGCCATGACGGCGTGGTCCAACCCGATCGCGAGGATTCCACCAGCAGACATCGTGATATCTCCGGGCGGCTCGGATCGGTCGCTTAGCCTGGCCGACCGGTGAAGGTCGTCAGCGCTCTCGACGACGTCGTCATCCCCGCCGGCGGGTCTGTGGTCACCATTGGGGTCTTCGACGGGGTTCACCTGGGCCACCGGGCGGTGCTGGCCCGGGTGGCGGCCATGGCCCGGGCCCGGGAGGCGGCGTCGGTGCTGGTCAGTCTCGACCGCCACCCGGCCTCGGTCCTGCGGCCCGACTCGGCGCCCAAGCTTCTGTGCGACCTGGACCAGCGCCTGGAACTGTTGGAGGCCACCGGCACAGTCGACGTTGCCGTCGTTCTTCCCTTCGGGCTGACGGAGGCATCGGAGGAGCCGGAGGATTTCATCGAACGGGTCCTGGTGGGGTCCCTGCGGGCGGTGGCGGTGGTGGTGGGCACCAACTTCGGGTTCGGCCGTCGGCGCCGGGGCGACGTCGCCATGCTGGTCGATCATGGCCGGCGCCGGGGTTTCGCCGTCGAGGGGTTCGACCTGGTTCCGGGCTACTCGTCCACCGCTGTACGGGCTCTGCTGGCGGCCGGGCAGGTGGAGGAGGCGGCCGCGATTCTGGGCCGCCAGCATGAGGTGCGGGGCCAGGTCGTCGCCGGCGACCGCCGGGGCCGAACCCTGGGATTTCCCACCGCCAACCTGGGGGTCCCGGCCAACTTGGCTCTCCCCGCTGTGGGGATCTATGCCGGCTGGTACACCCGCCCAGGGGGTCAGCGCCACGGGGCCGCCATCTCGGTCGGCCGGCGGGCGACTTATTACGGGCCGGAGGCCGCGGTGGTCACCGAAGCCCACCTGATCGGCTTCAGCGGAGACCTCTACGGCGAGGCGGCCCGGTTATCCTTCGCCGCCCGCCTCCACGACGAGTTGGTCTTCACCACCGAGGCCGCGCTTGCCCAGGCAATCTCCGCCGACGTGGAGGTCACCCGGAGAATCCTCGGGCTGCCGGCCACACCGGAGGCCTGACCTCCCCTGGGGCAGCGGCGCGGTCGGGAAGCCGGGGGCATGGAATCGCCCGCCCGCGCAGCGGGGCGGGCTGAAAGGCGGAGGCCATATCGCCGCTCGGGCGGCGGGGAGGTTCAAAAGGGGGGTGGAGAACCCGTCCGATCGTGGCCTCAGACCGGTAGCGGCCGGTACCTGACCCGGTGGGGCTGATCGGCGGCGGACCCCAGTTCCCGGCGGCGGGCGGCTTCGTACTCGGCGAAGTTGCCCTCGAACCATCGCACCCGACTGTCCCCCTCGAAGGCGAGCACGTGGGTGCAGATCCGGTCCAGGAACCAGCGGTCGTGGCTGATGATCACTGCGCAGCCGGGAAATGCCTCCAGGCCGTCCTCCAGTGCCCGCAGCGTGTCCACGTCCAGGTCGTTGGTGGGCTCGTCGAGGAGAAGGAGGTTGGACCCACGGCGGAGCAACTTGGCCAGGTGAACCCGGTTGCGTTCACCTCCCGAGGCCAGGCTCACCGGCTTCTGCTGTACCGATCCCGTGAAGTTGAACGAGGCCACATAGGCCCGGCCGTTGACCTCCCGGTTACCGATCTTCAGTAGATCCACCCCTCCGGTTATCTCGTCGTAGATGGTGTTGCTCCCGGTGAGGGTGTCCCGGCTCTGGTCCACATAGGCCATTTCCACCGATTTCCCCACTTGAATTGAGCCCGAATCAGGCTTCTCTGCCCCGGTCAGCATTCGGAACAGGGTGGTCTTGCCGGCACCATTGGGGCCGATCACCCCGACTATCCCCGCCGGTGGCAGGGAAAAGCTCAGGTCCTCCATGAGCAGATGATCCCCATAACCCTTGGTCAGGTCGTTTACATTCACCACCAGATCCCCCAGGCGCTCGCCCGGGGGGATGGTTATTTCCAAGCGCCGGTCGCCCCGGTCTGCGTCCCGGGCCTCGGCGTAAAGCCGGTCGTAGGCGGCCAACCGGGCCTTGCCCTTGGCCTGGCGGGCCTTGGGGGCCATCCGGGCCCACTCCAGTTCCCGGGCCAGCGTCCGGGCCCGGGCGGTGTCGGCTTTGGCCTCCTGGCGCAGGCGTTCCTGCTTCTGCTCGAGCCATCCCGAATAGTTGCCCTCGAAAGGCGTCCCGCGACCGTGGTCCAACTCCAGGATCCACTGAGCGACGTTGTCCAGGAAGTAGCGATCGTGGGTCACGGCCACCACCGTCCCGGGGTAGTCCCGCAGCGTCCGTTCCAGCCACGCCACCGACTCCGCGTCGAGGTGGTTGGTGGGCTCGTCGAGCAGCAGGAGGTCGGGCTTGGACAGCAACAGGCGGCACAGCGCCACCCGTCGGCGCTCTCCCCCCGAAAGGGTGGACACGTCGGCCTCGCCGGGGGGAAGTCGCAGTGCGTCCATGGCCATCTCCAACTGGCGGTCGAGGTCGTTGGCACCCTTCGCCGCCATTTCCGCTTCGAGCTGGGCCTGCTCCTCGCCGATGCGGTCGTAGTCGGCATCGGGGTCCCCGTAGCTGGCCATCAGGGCGTCGTAGCGAGCCAAGAGGTCGGCGACGGCAGCCAGTCCGTCGGTGACGTTGCCCTTGACATCCTTGGATTCGTCCAGGGCGGGCTCCTGCTCCAGGAGGCCGACGGTGAACCCTGGCGACAGGCGGGCCTCACCGGTGTAGCCGTCATCGGCGCCGGCCATGATCCGCAGCAAGGAGGACTTGCCGCTGCCGTTGGGACCGATGACGCCGATCTTGGCTCCGGGGTAGAACGCGAGCGTCATGTCCTTGATGACCTCGGCGTCAGGCGGGTGGAACCGGCTGACCCGGCGCATGGTGAAGATGAACTGGGCAGCGTTGGCCATGGCCGCCGACCCTACCGAGTCCGCCGGACCGACCAACCGGGTGGGGCCGCCCAAGGGAGACGCCGGCGCCAGATTCCGAATCTCTCGACCATGCCGGCCCGTGTCGGGCAGGTCGCCTGACCCAGGTGGCCGTTTGGCTGGGCCGGCCGACGGGCCGCTTGGCTGGGCCTACTTCTGCGAGTCGCCCTTGGGGGAGTCCGACGACTTCTTGTCCGGGTCCGACTGGTTGGTCCTCGGGGGCGAATCGGATTCGGCCCGGAGTTCGTTACCCACCGCTTCGGCCTTGCCGGTGACCACTTCGCCGTCGCCGGTGATGACGTTCCCACCCGTGTTGGCCTCCGCGGTGCCCACCACCTCCACGGCCGGTTCACCGCCCGGCCCATCGGGGTCTATCCGGATCCGACTGGTTGCCCGGGCCCGGCCGTCGGCGCTGACCGCCTCGTCCACCTTCTCGTCCACGTCGGAATCCACCGCCGGAGCGGTTCGTCCGGCGGATTCCGCCGGATCGGAGGGCGACCGGTCGTCGGTGGCCCGGTTCGGGGTAGGCGCTGGTGGCCTGTCGGCGTCAGCCGGCGAGGAGGCGGAAGCGGCGGGGACCTGAGGGTCGACGCGGGGGGCGGGCTCGGTGCGGGCCACGGCCATGGCTACGGCGCTGAGGGCGGTTCCCACCACCACGGCCGCGGCCACCAGCCGACGGCGTCGCAGCGGACTGATGCTCGCGTGCCCCGGCCCCAGGACCGTCGGGCGGATGAGCATGCCGGGCACGCTACCCCCGGGTGATGGGTTTCGCACCCGGCACACCGTCGCCAGGGGTAAGGGGTCAGGCCAAGCCCAGAACCTGGCGGTAGAAGGCCAGTTCCACCTCGACGGCCCGGGCCCGGGTGTCGGCCCGGCGGTAACCGTGCCCCTCGCCGGCGAAAACCACCAACTCCACCAGGCTCCCCTGCGCGACCAAGGCGTCGGCCATGGCCTGAGCCTGGGCCAGCGGCACCACCCGGTCGGAGTCCCCGGAGGTCAACAACACTGGGGCGGTGATGGCCGAGACCTGATTGATGGGGGACCGAGCCCGATAGAGCGCCTCGGCTTCTGGCCAGGGACCGATGAGGCTCTCGAAGTAACCAGATTCGAACTTGTGGGTCTCGGCTGCCAGCGCGCTCAGGTCGGTGACCCCGTAATGGCTGGTCCCGGCGGCGAAAAGGTCACTCGCGGCAAGTGCACCCAGCGCCGTGAGTCCCCCGGCGCTGCGGCCCCGGATGACCATCCGGGCCGGGTCCCCCAAGCCCTCGGACGCAAGGTAGGCAGCCGCGGCAGCCGCGTCCTCGGTGTCCGCCTGGCCCCATCGACCATCCAAGCTCACCCGGTACTGGCGGCCATAGCCGGTGCTGCCCCGGTAGTCGAGGTCGAAGTAGGCAAAGCCCCGGGTGGTCCAAAAGGCCACCGCCGGGTCGTAGCTGGGGTCGGCCGCGCCGGTCGGGCCGCTGTGGCAGTTGATGACCACCGGAGGAAGTTCACCCTCCGGCCCGGTCTGTCCGTCGAGGCCGGCGGGGGGATGAAACCACCCGTGGGCCCACTGTTCATCACCGGCGGTGGCGAACCGCAGGGCGCGAGGTCCGGCGGCCAACCCTTCTGGGCTCCGCCCCGCCGAGCGAGCGCCGGTCGGCGGCCGCTCGGCCGGACCAGCCCCTGTTGGCGGCCGACCAGCCAGGAGAGCCTGCGGTGGGGAATCGGTACGGCGGAGTTGGTCTCCCGGAAGGATCATCAACCCCGACGGCGTCGTCGCCGAGGCGGCCACCATCGCCAGGCCGTTCTTCCAGGGAACCAGGGTTGACACCACCCATCCCTGGCCGGGTGGGTCCCACAGAACCCACGACTCCCCGCCCGGAACCAGTCCGGCCACCGCCGGGCGGCCGCCGGCCCCAGCGGCCACCATCCGAGCATCGGCCAGGACCCCCCAGGTGCGGTTTCCCAGACTCCAGTCCGGCCCGGCCAGATCTCGTCCGGTCACCCCGGCAACCAGGGGCGCCTCAGAATCGGCGGCCCCGCAACCGATGCCGAAAGGGGCCGCGTCGCCGAGTGCCGCGTCCTCAGGTGGAGCCGAGGACGCCGGGGGACCCACGTGCAATTCCACCCACCCGCCGGCATCGCTCAGCCAGGCCAACTGCCCGGTGGGCAACCATCGGGGCTGGCTGTCAGCCGCATTCACGCCACCGGCCACCTTCCGCCCGTCCAGCCACAGTTCGGCGGCCTGCCAGGGCATATGGGGCAGGTCCCACGCCAACCAGGCCACCTGCCCGTCGGGTCCCAACCGGGGGGAGGAGTAAAGGTCCCGCCCGGCGGCCACCACGGTTGGCGGGCCACCTCCGGTGGGAACGACGATGATCTCGTCGACCAGGGTGCCATCGGCCAGGGGTCGCTGGCGGACGGCGGCCACCAGATCTGCCTTCGGGCTGACGTCGAGATCACCGTGGCAGACCGATCCGCAGGGGTCGGACTCTGGAGTCAGCGCGACGGGTTTACTTCCCGGGTCCAGCCGCCAGATCCGCTGGTCTGCCTGGCCGACGAAAAACACCGATCCGCCCCCGGCGGCCAGGGCGCCCCCGCCGTACTCATGAACCCGGGAACGAATCGACCAGGTCGGACCGGTCGCCTCATGCGTCAACGGGGCAGCCGAGGCCGGATGGTCCGCGGGGAATGCCAACAGGTCCACCGCCCTGGCGGAACGCTCGTCCCAGGCCATCAGCGCCACCCGCCCCCCCTCGGACGGTCGGCTCTCCAGCCAGTAGAGCCGGTCCCCGTCGACGGCCAGTTGTGCGACGCCCACTCCGGCCCCAGCCACATCCGCGGGAGTAATGGGCGATGGCCAGGAACCGAACGGGGCGACAGTCACGCCCACATGATTAGTGCCAGGGCCTCCGTTCGTGTGAAGGAATCCGCAACGCTGTTGTCTCACCAGTGATACGGTCCGCTGGTGGGCGAGGCCTCCATCAGGGATCTGCGCAATCGGGGCGGGGAGGTGATCGACCGGGTGCTCAGCGGCGAGCAGGTGATCGTTACTCGCGACGGCCGGCCGGTGGCCGAGTTGAGGCCGTTGCCCCGACCAAGGCTCGGCGCTCGGGCTCTGGTCGAACGTTTTCGGGCACTTCCGCCCGTTGACCCCCAGGCTTTCCGGGCCGACATCGATGCGATCCTCTCCCAGGAACTTTTGAGCCGTGGGCTCCGGCATCCTCGACACCAATGCAGTGATCCTCCTCCAGCGATTTAAGGGCCAGGATCTTCCCGAAGAGCCGGAGATCACTTCCATCAGCCTGGCGGAATTGTCCGTTGGGCCCCTGGCCGCCACCAGCGAAGTCGAGCGGGCCGCCCGTCAGGCACGGCTCCAGGAAGCCGAGGCTGTATTCGATCCCCTTCCCTTCGATGCCGCCGCGGCCCGAGCCTTTGGTGGCGTAGCGGCCTCTCTCCGTCGCAATGGCCGCAAGCCAGCAGCACGGGCCTTCGACGCCACGGTCAGTTTCAAAGTCGGTTGGGGATGCCGAGTAGGTCGAGGATGGCGTCGGGCTGCCGGGCGAGCTGGCGGGTAGCGGCTGCGATGTTGACGGTCCGTTCGGTGGCGTAACGGATGATGCTT
>JBQTHD010000025.1:0-55586 GCA_052390275.1 Acidimicrobiales bacterium
ACGGCTTCTCTCTATGTGTCATCCTGGCTTCGCATCACCATGCGGGTGGCCGGTTTGGGGTGGAAGTTGCTGGTTTTATGTGGGAATCGCCGGCCAATGCGGGCGGCGTCGGCGATGGCGCCGACGACTACAGGCCTCAGTAACAGGCCGGCGCCGGCCCGGCCGCTGTCCACCTGCGCCACGACCTCGTGGGCGTCGGCGCTGAAGCCGACCCGGTCCAGACCAACGGACTCGAGCAGCGGGGCCACCAACTCCGAGTCGGCCAAGGCCACCTCGATCCCGCGGGTGGGGCCTCCGTCCCGGGGACTGACCCGCCACCGGCCGGCGGCGGTGATGAGGACAGGTCCGTCGGCTGCTGCCAGCCAGTCGGACGCTTGCCCTTCCCCGCGATCGAGGGACGTGTTGTCGAATGGGGACCCTGCGGCCAGGGGTCGAGCGACCAGGCCAGCCCGGGCGGCGATTTCCTCGGGGTCGGTGGGGAAGTCGGGAGGAAGAAGGCGGTGGATGGCGGCCACCCCCAGGTCGGCGCCCGCCAGGCCGACCACGAAGGCCATGATCCGCCCGCTCCCGGGGGACCGCTCGCCGTCGGGCGACCGGTGGAAGTCCAGGGCCGTCTCGTAGCGGTGGTGTCCGTCGGCGATTACCACCGGGGCGCTGTCCACCAGGGTCTGGATGGACTCGATCACCGCCGGCCGCCGGATGGCCCACAGGCGATGGTGGACGCCGCCGGAGTCGGTGGCCCGGGCCAGGGGGGGGCCGTCGGTCAGGGGCAGATCACCCAGTCCATCAGCCAGCGACAGGCACCACACCGCCGAAAGATTGGCCCGGGTGGCCCCCAGCAGGCGGTGGCGGTCGGCGCGGGCCCTGGGCAACGTGTGTTCGTGGGCCAGCACCTCCCCGGAGGCCGGGTCGGCCAACTCCAGCGCCCCGATGACCCCCAGAGTCTGCCCGGGTTGGCCGTTTGAATGATTGAAGCCCATGGCGTAGGCGTAGAAAGCCGGTTCGGGGTCCTCGGCCATCACACCTGCGGCGGTCCACTGCCTCAGGCGTTCGGCCGCCCTCCGGTAGCAGTCGGCCACCGGCGATTCCCCGGACGGGTCCGTGGCCGCGGGAACGGCATCGCCCCTCATGGCATCGCCCCTCATGGCATCGAGGTGCACGGCATCGAGGTGCACGGCATCGACGTGAACTGCGTTGTAGGGGCTTCGCGCCGCCAGTTCTGCCCGGTCCGCCAGGCTCAGGACGTCATAGGGCGGGGCGATGACATCGTCGAGCACCACCCGATCCGGTTGGTAGCGCAGTGCCCGGAAGGGCGAAAAGTTAGGCACCGGGCCCCCTGTGCGTCCCGGCCAGGGGACATCTCCGGGGAACCCCGGAGACGGCGCCGACCCGCCCTCGGGGTCTCCGGGATGGGTGTTCACAGGTGACGGACGCGGCGTTCATAGATACTCGGGTGATACGCGGGGCCCGATGAGACGGGAACGAAAGACGGCGGCGACCAGGGCTCCGAAGGCGAACCCGCCGACGTGGGCCACCCACGCCACCCCCTCGTTGGGGTTGGTGAAGAACTGCGAGACGAACCAGAAAGCCAGCAACCAAACCGCTGGGATATCTCGCAGGAGAATAAGGATGAAGATAAGGGCAGTGCGTATCTGTACCCGGGGAAATAAGACGAGATAGGCCCCCATGACCCCGGCGACAGCCCCCGACGCTCCGACCACTGGAACCGTGCTGGCCGGCTGGACAGCGATGTGGGCAATGGTGGCGACCAGGCCGCTGGCCAGGTAGAAGGCGACATAGGCGCCCACTCCCATGCGGTCCTCGATGTTGTTGCCGAACACCCACAGATACAGCATGTTGCCGCCGAGGTGAAGGAGGCCGCCATGAAGGAACATTGAGTAAAGGATGGCCAGGTAGACGGATTTACCTTCGAGCGGGCTAGGGGAGGAGTCGGCCGTTACCGAATCATCGACGCAGGCTTCCGGGTTGTTCCCCCGTAGGGTCTCGGCCAACTCGACCGATGACAGAGGCTCCCCGGTGACGATCTCGCAGGGGATGGCCGCGTAGGTGAAGCTGAAGGCGGTCTGATCGGTGGTGCCCGGTCGCTGAACGAACAGGTACACGCCGATGTTGGCCGCGAGCAGGAGGGCGGTGATGATGGCGAATTGGCGGGTGGGGTTGTAGTCCTTGAGGGGAATCAACGCGCCGAGCCTACGGGCAGGGACCGAAGACGACCGGCCGGCCGGCGCTCTCGCCGGGTAATTCTGCGACCCCTTTCGACGAGTCGGGCAGTGCGGACCCGGGGCGGCGAGCCCGTGAGCGCCTATCGTGGCGGCCAGTGCGTCGACGGCTCGATGTGGAGCTGGTCCGCCGGGGTCTGGTCCCCAGCCGGGAGCAAGCTCAGGCTGAGATCGGTGCCGGCCAGGTCCTGGTCAGGGGTTTGGTCAGCTCCAAGGCGTCCAGCATGGTTGACAGCGGGGACGTCATTGCCCGGGTGGCGACGCCCCCCCGGTTCGTGGGCCGAGGTGGCGAGAAGTTGGACGCCGGCCTGAGCGCCTTCGGCATTGATGTGACCGGTTGCCGTGCGCTGGACGCCGGCGCCTCCACTGGAGGATTCACCGACTGCCTCCTGCAGCGGGGAGCGACCTCGGTGGTGGCTGTCGACGTTGGCTACGGTCAACTCCATTCCCGCCTTCGCTCTGACGGTCGGGTCCAGGTGCGCGAGCGCACCAACGTCCGCCATCTCGACGTCGGGTCCACTGGTTCGGCATTTGACGTTGTCGTGGCCGACCTGTCCTTTATCTCCCTTGTCACCGTCGCCCCGACTTTGGTGGGCCTGGCCCGGCCGGGCGGGGATCTCGTGCTGCTGGTCAAGCCCCAGTTCGAGGTGGGCCGCGCTGTGGCGACCCGGTGCCGGGGCGTCGTCACCGATCCCGCCCACTGGCGCAGCAGTCTTCGGCGGGTACGGGCCGGGTTGGCCGGCGCAGGCGCCCCGGTTCGGGCGGTGACCCCTTCGCCCCTGCGAGGAGCGGGCGGCAACGCCGAGTTTCTGGCCCACGCGGTCAGGACTGGTGCCGACGGCATCGGCGCTGGGCACCGGACCGGTTTCAGGGACCAAGTTGGCATTGGGGACCTGGTTGGTTGCGGGGACCTGGTTGGTTGCGGGGACCTGGTTGGTACCGGGGACCTGGTTGGTTGCGGGGACCTGGTTGGTACCGAGGACCGGGATGGTTGCGGGGACCGCGAAGGCGTGCCAGGCGGGTTCGCCGAGGGTTGGGGATGAACCCGGCGGGAACGGTGGCGCTGGTGGTTCATCGGGCTCGGCCCGAGGCGTTGGCCGGGGCTCGCCGGGCTTTGGACTGGCTACAAGGCCACGGCTATCAGGTATGGATGGGTCCCCAGGATGCAGAGGCATTGGACCGGGCCGGTACCGCCCACGCCGGTACTACCCACGCCGGGCCAGCCCACGCCGGGCCAGCCCACGCCGGGCCAGCCCGGTCATCGGCCGATGGAATCACGCCCCCACCGGTGGAGTTGGCGGTGGCTCTGGGGGGCGACGGAACCATTCTGAGGGCGGTAGGTCTGGCCTCTGGTTCCGGCGCTCCCGTGTTGGGGGTGAACCTGGGGCGAATGGGTTTTCTGACCGGGGTGGAGCCGGCGGGCCTCGAGGAAGCGCTCGGGCGGTGGCGAACCGGGGACTTCGAGGTGGAGAACCGGATGGTCATGGAGGTCACGCTGTCTCGGCCAGGGCTGGACACCTCGGCCATCGATGGCCTGGGGGTCGAGCCCAGCCCCGAATCCACCCCTGACCCGGGCGCTGACGATCTCCCAGCCCGGGCCGGCGTCGACGCCGGCGAGAGTTGGTTCGCCCTCAACGAGGCGGTGGTGGAGCGGCCGGAGCCCGGTCACGTCCTGCGGGTGGCGGTGGCCATAGGCGGCCGACCCTGGACGTCCTACGCGGCCGACGGGCTGATCGTGACCACGCCCACCGGTTCGACCGCCTACGCCTTCTCAGCCGGAGGGCCCATCCTGTCGCCCCGGCTCCAGGCCCTCCAACTGACCCCGGTGGCCCCCCACATGCCCTTCGGCCGCAGCCTGGTGGTCGATCGCTCGGAGACGATCGAGGTGACTCTCGACACCTCGCCGGCTGCCCTTGTGGTGATCGACGGCCGTTCGGTGGCCACCATGGCCACAGGCGACCGGCTTCGGTGCTCGGCCGCCGAGCACCCGGCCCGGTTCGTGGCTCTTGGCCCTAGGAACTTCTACGGGGTGCTCAAGGCCAAGTTCGGGGTCGTGGACCGCTGATGCTGGCCGAGATCAGAGTGGTGAACCTGGGGGTGATCGCCGACCTGACTTTGGTGCTGCAACCGGGGATGACGGCGTTGACCGGCGAGACGGGAGCGGGCAAGACGCTCGTGGTGGAGGCCATCGAGCTACTCCTGGGGGCCCGCGCCGACGGAGTGATCCTCGGCACCCTCGCCGACGAGGCCAGGGTGGAGGGTCGGTTCGTAACCGCCGAGGGCGAAAGCGTGGTGGCCCGGGTGCTGCCTCGGGGAGGGCGGTCCCGGGCCTACGTGGACGGTCGCATGGCCACAGTCGGGGAACTGGCCGAGTTGGCCCGGGACCGGGTGGATCTGTACAGCCAGCACGCGCACCAGACGTTGCTGGAACCCAGGGCCGCCCGAGAGGCCCTGGATCGCTTCGGCGATATCGACGCTTCGCCCCTGGCGGCGGCCCGGGCCCGGGTGGCGGAGGCGGAAGCAGCCCTGGTTCGCCTTGGCGGTGATGCCCGGGAGCGGGAGCGGGAGATGGACATGCTCCGTTTCCAGGTGGCCGAGTTGGCCAGCGCCGCCATCGCCGATGCCGACGAGGACGAGCGCCTGGCCGCCGAGGAGGAGGTCCTGTCCGCAGCCGCCGCCCTCCGATCGGCGGCCGATGCCGCCTACGAGCATCTGGCCGCCGACGGCGGTGTGGAGGACGCGCTCGGCCGAGCGGCATCGGTGATGGCGGGACTGAACCCTTTGGCTGGGCATCACCGGAGGCTCAGCGCCCTGACGGCGGAGGTCGCCGATGCCGCCAGGGACCTCCGATCGGCTGGCGAAGCCATCGTCGATGACCCGGGCCGGGCCGAGGAGGTACGCAGCCGGCTCCACCTGCTCAAGCTCCTGTGTCGAAAGTACGGTGAGAGGCTGGCGGACGTAATCGTTTACCAGGCGGCGACCTCGGCCCGGCTGGCTGAGTTGGAGGATCGGGAGGTCAGGGCCGCCATGGCCGAAGCTGCCCGGAAGGAGGCGGAGGCGAACTTGGCGGGCGAAAAGGAACGGGTTCTGAGGGCCCGCCAGGCGGTGGCTCCGGGCCTGGCCGCGGCCATCGAGGGTCGGCTTCGCGTCCTGGCGTTGCCTCGGGCCGACTTTGAAGTAAGCGTCAGCGGGGACGAGGGCGCCAGGGTCGAGTTCCTGCTGTCAGCCAACCCCGGTCAACCGTCGTTGCCTCTCGCCAAAGTGGCGTCGGGGGGGGAGTTGGCCCGGGCCATGCTGGCCACCCGTCTGGTGCTCACCGAAGCACCCCCTACCCTCATCTTCGACGAGGTCGATGCGGGCATCGGCGGCGAGGCCGCATCCGCTGTTGGTGCAGCGCTGGCGGACCTCGCCGCCGGAGGCGCCCGCCAGGTTCTGGTTGTCACTCATCTGGCTCAGGTGGCGGCTTTCGCCGACCATCACGTGGTGGTGACCAAGACCCAGACCGACGGGGGGACCCGGGCAACCGCCCGGCCGGCCGAGGGGGAGGATCGCCTTGGAGAGTTGTCCCGGATGATGTCGGGCCGGCCCGACAGCCGCACCGCCCGAGCCCACGCCGGCGAACTCCTGGCCGGGGCCAGGTCCCGGGCGGCCGTGGTCTGATGGCCGTGACTCTCGAGTCCGCCGCCCCACCGCTCGAGGTAGAGGGCACGGCTCGTATCGGCGCCAGGACCAAGATTCTCGTGGGTCGCCTGAAGCCGGGCGACGTGGCCGTGGTGGATCACGCCGACCTCGACCGGGCGGTGGCCGAGGCTCTGGTCGCGGCTCGAGTTGGTGCCGTGATCAACGCCAAGGAGTCGATAACCGGCGCCTACCCCAACTCCGGGCCCCGGTTGCTCGTCGAGGCCGGAATCGTCCTTATCGACAAAGCGGTGCCGGTCGACGAGGCAGTGCCGGTCGACGAAGCGGTGCCGGTCGACGAAGCAATGCCGGTCGACGAGGCAGTGCCGGTCGACGAAGCAGTGCCGGTGGAGGCGGCCGGGGCGGTGGGGGACTCGCCCGCTCCGGATCCGGTTGACCCGGAGCCCGGAAGCCCCGAAGAGGTTTCGAGCCTTCTGGGCGCCTTCAAGGAGGGGGCCAGGGTCCTCATCCAGGGCGACGAGATCTGGTGCGGTGGCCGGTTGGTAGCGGTCGGAACCCGCCAGAGTCTCGATGCGATCGAACGTCGCCTGGCGGACGCGCATGCCAACTTGAATACCAAGCTGAAGGGTTTTGCCCGCAACACCTTGGCCTACCTGGAGCACGAGGGCCACCTGTTGGCCGACGACCTGGCCTGGCCGGACCTGGCGACCAAGATGTTCGACCGCCCGGTCCTGATCGTGGTCCGAGGCAACGGAGCCGGCCCTGATCTTGCCGCTCTGGCGGCCTATATCTCCGAGGTCCGCCCGGTGCTCCTTGGGGTCGACGGCGGCGCCGATCTCTTGATCAGCGCCGGGTACTGGCCCGACCTGGTGCTGGGGGATTTCGATTCCGCCTCGGACTATGCGCTGTTGGCCCGGGGTCCTCGTCGGTTCCGGGCTCGATCACGCGCCGGCACTGCCGCCTCCACCGCCAGCACAGACGCGGCGGCTGGGCCGTTTGACTCCGGTCCCGTGCAGGGAGCCGAACTGCTGCTGCACTGCTACACCGACGGTCGGGCCCCCGGGGCTGCCCGCCTCCAGGCGCTGGGGCTCGACTATCAGGAGGTGCGGGCCCCGGGAACCAGCGAGGATGTGGCGATGATGATGGCCTACGACAAGGGAGCGTCGCTGATCGTCGCGGTCGGTAGCCACTCATCCATGGTGGACTTCTTGGACAAGGCCCGCGAGGGGATGTCGTCCACCTTTCTGGTCCGCCTCAAGGTGGGGTCGATCCTGGTGGATGCCAAAGGGGTGAGCGAGCTTTACCAGTCGCAGATCCGCACCCGGGACGTCTCGTTGCTGGTGGCGGCGGCGGTCTTCGCCATGCTGGCCATGACCGCGGTCTCAGACTCGCTCCAGGTCTTCGTCAAAGCCGCCTGGTTCACCATGGTCGAGGCGGTCCGGGCACTGATCCCGTGACCCGGCGGAAGGAGAACCGGTGATCAACCTTCGCTACCACATCGCCTCCCTGGCGGCGGTGTTCCTGGCCATTGGGCTGGGGGTGGTGATGGGGGCCACCGTCGTCAACCGGGTGACGGTGGAGGCCCTCAACAACCGGCTCGGTCGGGTGGAACAGACGATCACCGAAACTCGGGCGGTCAACGGAGCGCTCTCCGAACAGGTTCGCCAGGGGGCCGATTCGGCGGCCGCCGCGCGGGACCTCTTGGTAGCTGGACATCTGCGGGGTGCCCGGGTGTTGGTTCTGGCGGTGGACGGCATTGAGCGGCGGGCGGTGGACGAGATGGTGGCCAACCTGAGCAGGGCGCAAGCCACCCTGGACGGGACGTTGGTCCTTTCCTCGCGCTGGAACCTGGAATCGGCGGCCGATCGCCGGGCACTGAGCGCTCTGCTGAGCGCGTCAGCTACCCCCGCACCCGAGCCAACTACGCCACCGACCCCAGCCGCGGGCCTGACTTCGGAACCGACTTCGGAACCGACTTCGGAACCGGGACAGGTACCGGCCCCGCTGCCGGCCGAGGCTGCGGCCTCGCCGGCCGCGCCGATTCCAACTTCGGCCGAGGGACTGAGGGGGGCGGCTCTGGCCGCCCTGGTCCGACCGGGGTGGCCGGCGGCACTGGTTCAGGCCGGATTCGCGGTGTTCGAGCCGCCGGCCGCCCAACCGGCGACCGGCGGGACTTCGGCAGCGGGGAATGGCGGGCCGGTACCGGTGGGCCTGGGAGCCTTGCCCGGGCCCGAGACCCGCTTCGTCCTCCTGTCGGGCCCCGGGGCCCAAGTGGATGACGAGCGGTTGGCCCGCCCGCTGGCTCGGGCGCTGGTACGAGCCGGCGCCGGAGTCCTCGCCGCCGAGTGGCCGCTTCCGGACCCCCTCGCCGGGCAGCCACCGGGCACGGTGCCCAGCCGCCCATACACCACCCGGCTCCGAGCCGACGCCGATCTGGCCTCGCGCCTGTCGACCGTGGACCACCTGGATTCCACTCTGGGTCAGGCCGCAGCGGTGGTGGCACTGCGCCAACTGGAGCAGGGCCGGTTTGGCCATTTCGGGGTTGGGCCCGGGGCCCAGCGGGTCTTGCCCCTGCCGCCGGGACCTTCCCGCTGAGCTGGTTCTCGGCCGAGCCGGCCCACCGCGTTCTGGCCGGTGGGTCCCGATGATCTTGGCGTTTCTGTGCGCCGTGGGCGTGGGTTTCCTGGCCGCCCGGCTGTGCTGGGCCACCGGCCGCGGCCTGTTGGGTGCCCCCTGCCTGGCCCGGTCCAACTACCGGGGTCGGGCGGTGCCCACCGCCGGGGGTGCCTTCGTGGTGGTGGGGTTGTTGCTGGTGGAGTCGGGGCGAACGTTGGCGGGCGCCGGGCGGTCCGCGGTGACGGTCCCAGGCGTGCTCGGGGGCGGGTCGGGGTCGGCCTTGCGGGCGGCGGTACTGGTGTCGGTGGTCGGCTTCGGCTTTCTGGGGTTTCTCGACGATGTCCTGGCCAGCGGCGACGATCGGGGATTCACCGGGCATTTGCGGGCACTTTTCCAGGGACGAGTCACTACCGGGATGCTGAAGCTGGTGGGAGGAGCAGCGCTCAGCCTGGTGGCGGTGGCCATGGTTCGACCCCCGGCGTCAACCACGACCCTGTTGAGTGATGCAGCCATCGTCGCCCTGGCCGCCAACCTCGTCAACCTTTTGGACCGGGCTCCGGGCCGAGCCATCAAGTTCAGTACGGCGCTGTTCGTTCTCGTGGGGGTGGCCGCGGTCGCCACGGGGCTGCCCGACGGGCTGGTGGCGCCGGCGGTGGCGATCGGTGCCGGTCTGGGGTTGCTCGGTCCTGACCTGGGCGAGCGGATGATGCTGGGCGATACCGGTGCCAACCCACTCGGCGCCGCCCTCGGGCTGGCAATCGTGGCAACGTTGGGTCCGGGTGTTCGGTTGGGCCTCCTCGGCCTCCTGCTCGCTCTCAACCTGGTGGGCGAGAGGGTTTCGTTCAGCCGGGTGATAACCGGGGTTGCCATGCTCGACCGGTTCGACCTGGCCGGTCGCCGCCGTCTCCCGTAGGACGAAACCCATGGAGCCTGCCGAGGGCTATCCGGGCTGGCAGCAGGAAGTGTTTCCCCCGGGCTGAGCGGCCGGATCCAAATGGGTGGGGTCGAGTAGGGCCCCGGTGGCCCGCTGGGCGGCGCCGAGTCCCTCCGGGTCGACGGCGTAGAGGTTGAACCCGTCGGCCCGACGGACGGTAACCAGACCCGCATCGACGAGGACCCGGAGGTGGTGGCTCACCAGGGGCTGAGGGACGCGCTCGGCGTCGACCAGATCTTTGACACATCGCTCGCTGACCCGCAGTGCGCTGAACAGTCGCAGGCGGGTGGGATCGGCGAGGGCTCGCAGCACCGGGAGAGGGTCGGCGGCGGGATCGGGTTCGGTGGAAACGGCCACGGAACTCGGCATCACCCGTGACGCTAATACACCGCTTCGCGAACTCCACGGCCGTCCGCCGGCCCTGCTTCGGTCGCACCTGCCTCGGTCACCCTGCTTCGGTCGCCCCTGCCCGGGGGCGCCCCGGGCGGGTCGTTACGATCCCTGCGTGGCCGACAGACCTGCGCAGGGTCCGCTCGACCCGCTGGCCGCCTGGGCTGCAGGGGTTCCCGACCGTCCGGCCCTGATCTCCGGTGAGCGGTCCTGGACCTACTCCCAGCTCAACACCGAAGTGAACCGCCTGGCCAGTGGCCTCCTGGCCATGGGGGCACGGGGGGGAGAACGAGCGGTTTGGTTCGGACCCAACTCGGCCTACGTGGTTGCCTTCATGCACGCCTGTCGCAAGGCCGGCCTGGTGGCGGTACCCGCCTGCTACCGCTTCACCGCTGCGGAACTGGCCTACGTCCTGGCTGACAGCCAGGCGGCGGTGGTGGCGGTCGACCCCTCGTGTGCTGCGGCATTCGAGGTGGCCCGAGCCCGATCTGGCCAGCTTCTTCGCGTCGGGGTGATGATGGGTTCGTCCGATCCATTCCCCACGGATCTGGGCCGCACGGATCTGGGCCGCACGGATCTAGGCCGCACGGATCTGGGCCGCACGGATCTGCGCCCCACGGATCTGGGCCCCACGGATCTGGGCCTGACTGGTTGGGACGAGGTGCTGGCCCAGGGATCGCCTCAGGAACCTCCCCCTCCGGAGAGCTACGGCGCGGCCATGATGTACACCTCGGGCACCACAGGTCGGCCCAAGGGGGCGCTACGGACCCGAAGCGACAAGGCGTTGCTGGGCGCCATGCTGGCAGCGCTGGGATTCGGGAACGACGAGGTCCACCTCGTCACCGGACCGCTGTATCACGCCGGGCCCAATGCCTTTGCCCTCCTGACCCATATCTGCGGGGGGACACTGGTCATCCAGCCGCGTTTCGAGCCGCGCCAGTGGCTGGAGTTGGTCAGTCGCCACCGGGTCACGTCCACCTTCGCCGCGCCCACCCACCTGGTACGGATCGTCTCGCTGCCCGACGACGTCATCGCTGGCGCGGACCTCTCCTCCATGCGCACTCTCATCGCCAACGCCGCCCCGGTGCCGTACGCCCTCAAGCAGGAGGTGATCGCCAAGTTGGGAGACGGCTTCCTCTACGAGGTCTACGGGTCCACCGAGCTGGGCCTGGCCGCCATCCTCGGGCCCGGCGATCAGTTGCGAAAACCCGGATCCTGTGGGCGGCCCTACGGGGGCATCGAGCTGAAGGTGGTGAACGACGAGGGAGGGCAATCGCCCCCAGGAGAGCCGGGGGAGCTTTACGTACGGACGGCCCTGGCCGTCGATGGGTACCACGGCCCGGATCTGGCGGCCATGAACTCCCTTGCGGGCGGTTGGCACTCCGTGGGCGACATCGCCTACCTGGACGAGGACGGCTACCTCTACATCTGCGACCGCCGCAGCGACCTGATCATCACCGGTGGGACGAACGTCTACCCGGCCGAGGTGGAGGCGGTGATCTGTTCCCACCCGGGCGTGGCCGACGCCGCGGTTGTCGGCCTTGACGACCCGGAATGGGGTCAGCGGGTGCACGCCGCAGTGGTCGCGCGTCCCGGGTTCGAGGTCGATCTGGACGAGCTTCAAGCGCTGGTGGCCGACCGCCTGGCCGGTTTCAAGCGACCTCGAAGCTGGGAGATTCGGCTCGAACTGCCCCGGACGGAGAGTGGAAAAATGATGCGCCGCATGGTGCGTCCCGCTGGCGTGCAGTTCGCCGGGTTGGAGGCGTCCGAGGGGGTGACGGCCGGGGCGACGAGGGCACCTGGGGCCACGACCGACCCTTCGATCAACCCCGATTGACCGTCCGACGGGTCCACCGGCCCCTGTCCGCGATGCCCATGGCGGGGTTGGCGACGGTTCTGCTGATGAGCGTCTGGACCTTGCTGCCACCGCCGCTGCCACCGCCGCTGCCATCGCCGCTGCCACCGCCGTCAGCCTGGGGCGCAGAGACGGTGGCCCAGGGTCCGCCCGAGGTCTCGACGCCCGTCTTCAGCCTTCGCCGCGTTCCGGCCCTGGTGGCGGAGCGGGTGGCCGGGGTTCGCCTGGACCAGGCGTTGTCGGCAGCGGTGGCCTCCGTTGGCGACAACGCCTGTGTGGACGTCCGATCCGCCGATGGAGAACGGCTCTGGTCCCTGCGCCCCGACTCCGCCTTGATCCCGGCATCTACTGTCAAGGTGCTGGTGGCCAGGGCCGTCATCGATCGCCTGGGCCCCTTGGCTCAACTGAGGACCGAGGTCCGATCCACCCCGGTTCTCGACGGCGCGGTGGAGACCGCCTGGATGGTCGGAGGGGGCGATCCCCTGTTGTCCACCGCCGAGTTTGCCGCCGAGGCTGGTTTTGGGGGCCAGCCCCGCCGGGCAACCTCGATCGAGGCCCTGGCCGACATGGTGGTGGCTTCGGGTGTCCGCCGTATCGGGACCCTCGCGGCCGACGACCATCGTCACCAGGGCCCCCGTTTCCTTCCGGGCTGGCTGGCGACCTACGCCTCCCGGCTGGAGATAACTCCTCTGTCGGCCCTGGCGGTTAACAAGGGCCTGATCACCGACGGTCGCAGAGTTCTGGCCGCAGCGCCCTCGCCCACTGTCCACGCGGCGGCAACCCTGGCTCGCCTGCTCGCCCAGCGGGGCGTGGAGGTCGGTGCCGTCGCCGAGGGGGTGGCCCCGGCCGAGGCGTCGTCGGTGGCCGCGGTGACGTCGCCGCCGGTCTCGGCGATGGCGGCCGACATGTTGGTTCACAGCGACAACCTGGCGGCTGAGTTGTTGGTCCGAGAGTTGGCGACGACGTCCGGCGCGGCCGGTTCCACCGAGGCGGGTCTGGCCGTCGTGCGATCCTCATTGGCCGCCTCCGGGGTGAATACCGACGGCCTGGTGCTGGCGGACGGGTCGGGGCTGGATCGTTCCGACCGGGCCAGTTGCCGGCTTCTCGCCGAGACTCTGGTCAACACCGGCGCCGACTCCATCCTCGCCGGTGCTTTACCGGCGGCCGGGGAGGAAGGGACGCTGGTCAGCAGGCTGCGGGGCACTCCGGCCCAGGGACGGTTGCGTGCCAAGTCCGGGTCCCTGCGGGAGGTGGCGGGCCTGACGGGCTGGATGGCGCCCGCTGGAGAGGCCAACGGGGAACCGCTGGCCTTCGCGGTGTTGGTGAACGGGGTGGAGGCCCAGGCGGCCGCTGCAGTGACCGACGGGATCGCCCTGGCGGTCGCCACCTACCCGGACGCCCCCGCCGTGCGCGACCTGGGACCGTTGACGGGCGCCACGGCCGGGGCCCGGGCACCGACAACCTCCGGATGAGTCCCAGCCTGGCCCAGGGAAGGGAACTGCCGATGTTCCCGTTGGGGAACGTGTTGTTTCCCGGCCTCCCCATGGTCCTTCACGTCTTCGAGCCCCGTTACCGGGTGATGACCCGCCAGTGCCTGGACACGGATCGCCTGATGGGGGTGGTGCTGATCGAACGGGGCAGCGAGGTCGGCGGCGGTGATATCCGGGCCATGGTGGCCACGGAGGCGGCCATCGTCGATGCGGTGGAGTTTGCCGATGGACGCTTCGGGCTGGGCCTGGTCGGCCGCCATCGGGTCCGGGTCCGCGAATGGCTCCCCGATGACCCATTCCCTCTGGCCAGGGTCGAGGTTCTCAGCGACGCACCCAGTTCTGCATCGCCGGCCCTGGGACCCGAATCGGCCACCCAGGAGAGCCTTACCCGGACGTTGCGACGGGTCCTGGCTTTGCGATCGGAGTTGGGAGAGTCGACGGTTCCGGCCACAGTCGAACTGGATCCCGATCCGGTGGCCGCGGTGTGGCAGGCAGCGGCACTGGGGGGCCTGGGACCAGCCGACGCCCAAAGGCTGCTGACCGATGATCAGCCTCAGCGACGCCGGGATTGGCTGGCCGGATGGCTGAGCGAGGAGGCCGCCGTGCTTGCGCACCGGCTGGGTGGGGGATAGGAAGGCTTGATGGTCCGGCGGTCCGCGCGCTCCCGATTGGTCAATGGGCTGGCATCTGACGTTGGCGACCTCTGGAAAATGGTCGTGGGCTATGCCCGCCAGGAGACCATCGCCCCGCTGCGGGGCCTGGGCCGCTACCTCGCTTACGGGCTGGCGGGATCGCTGGTGATCGGGATCGGGTCTGTGTTCTTGGTTCTGGGTCTGCTGCGGGCGTTGCAAACCCAGACCGGTTCTGCCTTCGTCGGGGGATGGTCGTGGGCCCCCTACCTGCTCACAGTGCTGGCCGCCGCCGCAGCCGCCGTTGGCCTGATGGCCCGGGCCCGGCGATGACCGGCCCGAAGGGCTGGGGCGGCAAGGGCGAACAGCCGGTAACTCCCGATGACATTGCCGCCAAGCTGCGGGCGTTGGCCGGCACCGTGTCCTCTGGAACCGAAGGCGTGCGTGATTCGGCCGCCGCCGGGGCCGGCACCGCGGCGGTGGCCTTGGTGGCGCTGACCTACGTGCTGGGCCGCCGCCGCGGCCGCCGGCGTTCCACCGTCGTCGAGATCCGGCGTCTCTAGCTAGTGCTCCGTTTCGCAAGTCATGTTGACGTGTCGCCGAGCGCTCGGCGTCGAGAGCCGGTGAGACGTCTGTGGAACTTCCGAGGCGGCGCACAAGTTCACCTGATGCAGCACCCGCACCGGGCGCCCACCCGCACCGGCGCCGTGCGTCGACCGATCCGCCACCGGCCATGAGCAGAATCCTGAAGTTCCTGCTTGCCGGTCGCTACGGGCCTCTGGCCCGCATGTGGACGGCGTTCACCCTGATCAGCGCCGCCATTCGCCTGGCCCGGCGGCTGACCCGCAACACCGAGGAGACTGTGTACCGCCATGCCATGAAGCCCGACGAACGCCTGGAGATCTCCAACCTGCGGCCCGCCAAGAAGGACCGAGTACCCCGCCGCCGATCAAGACCCGGGAAGTGAGCCCCCCGGCCACTTTTCAACCAGGTGAACGAGCGCTGTTCATCGACTCGAAGAACCGCCGCCGGATGGTCGTGCTGAAGACCGCCGGAGAACTGCACACCCACGCCGGCATCACCCTCCACGACGACGTCCTCGGGCGCCCGGAAGGGATCTCGGTGGTCTCCACCGGAGGAGCCCGCCACACGGTGCTGCGCCCGACCCTGGCCGACTTCGTCCTGGCCATGCCCCGTGGCGCTCAGGTCATCTATCCCAAGGATCTGGGCCCGATTCTGATGCTGGGCGACATCAGCCCCGGCTTGCGGGTCCTCGAGGCCGGGGTGGGGTCAGGGGCATTGTCCATGACCCTGCTGCGGGCCGGGGCACAGGTGGTGGGCTACGAGTTGCGAGAGGACTTCGCCAAGGTGGCCCGTCGAAACGTCGAGCAGTTTCTGGGCCCGGACCAGAGTTACGAGATCGAACTTCGCGACGTCTACGACGGGATCGACGAGCGGGGACTGGACCGGGTCCTTCTCGACCTGGCCGAGCCCTGGAGGGTGGTGAAGCCGGCAGCAGTGGCACTGCGCCCCGGCGGTCTGTTGCTGTCCTATCTCCCCACCGTTGGGCAGGTTGCTCAACTCCGCACAGCCCTCGAGCACAGTCCCTTCGGCTTGGCCGAGACCGTCGAGGTGCTCCAACGCGGCTGGTACGCCAAGGGCCAGTCGCTGCGACCCGACCACCGGATGGTGGCTCATACCGGCTTTTTGACCGTGGCCCGGTTGCTCGAGGACCGGCCCGACTCGCCGCCGCTATCACCACCCTCAGGCGATGTCGATGACGTCGCCGATGTCGCCCTGCCGTAACGCAGGCCCTCATTGACATAGCGTTGCGATGATGGTTCGCAGCCCGGGGTTGGAGATTTGAGTCGGACCTGGCCCTGGTCCCGCACCGTCGGTGAGCGAGGAGAATCGGGAGGACCGGTGGAGCGAGCGATAGCCAAGACCGAGGCGGAGTGGCGGGCGGAACTGACGGCGGAGGAGTTCGGAGTGCTCCGGGGGAAGGGCACCGAGCGTGCATTTACCGGCCGCTACGTCCACACCAAAGCCGACGGCACCTACCGCTGCGCGGGGTGCGGGGCCGAGTTGTTTCGCTCCGACGCCAAGTTCGACTCCGGGACCGGCTGGCCCAGTTTCACCGAGCCGGCGGTGGCGGCCAACGTCGAGTTGGTTAGCGACAACAGCCACGGAATGCGACGCACAGAGGTTCTCTGTCGGGCCTGCGGTGGACATTTGGGGCATGTGCTCCCCGATGGCCCCGGCGCCGGGGGACAGCGTTACTGCATCAACTCGGTGTCGTTGAATCTGGACCCCGACAGCCCCGAAACGGAGCACCAGGTGGACAACAGGCAAGAGTGACCCGGGGTCTGGGACGGAAGGCCTCAGCCCCGGAGGGCATCGGCGATCTCGGGAGCGGAGGCCCCGGCCTCGCGGAGACGCCCCACGATGTCCTTCAGTATCACCTGCAGACGGTCGATCTCTGCCTTGGTGACCCGTAATTCCTCCAGCAGTACCGGGTCGAGGCTCACCGCCTGCGTCCCGCCGTCGGCGTCGTCACTCCATCTCGATGAAGATGCACTCCCCCGGGCACTCCTCGGCGGACTCGATGGTGGCGTCTTCCTTTCCGGCCGGAACCGGAGCCAGGCCCTCGACGCCACCAGGATCGCTCAGGACCTTGCTGCCATCCTTGACGTAGGCCAAGCCGTCGTCGAGCAGGGTGAAAACGTCGGGGGCGATCTCCTCGCAGATGCCATCGCCCGTGCACAGGTCCTGGTCGATCCAAACCTTCATGCCCATGTCAGCTCCCTGCCTCGTCTCGTGGGCTGCATTGTTCTGGTGGATCCGGCCCGGCCTCTGGCCCAGAATGGCACCGGTCACCACCGGCCCCCGGCCGGCCCCGAACTCTACCCGCCGCACGGGGGCCTTCCGGTTGGCCACCCGCGGGCGGAGGCTGGTTGCACTGCCGCCCTCCCCCGGCAGGCATGGCAAGTGCCTGATGGTCAGGGCACTAGGGTGCCTCCAGCCAGCACGAAGGGGAGGTGATTCCAGCGGCCAGCGGTGAGTACGAACGTCGCTTATCGGCCTACGAGGCCGAGGTGGGCACCCTCTTGGAGCAGGTGAAGGCGCTCGAGGAGGAGATTTCCGGGCTGCGCCGCAAGCTGCTCGAGGCGCCCAAGAGGGTGCGGACCCTGGAGGAACGGCTGCTCGAGACCAAGGGCCAATTGACCCAGGCGGTGTCGGCCAACGAGAAACTGACCTACACCTTGCGTGAGGCACGCGAGCACATCGCGGAGTTGCGGCGGGAAGTGGAGAAGCTGACCCAACCACCGTCGGCCTACGGCACCTTCCTGGGGCGCAACGACGACGCCACCGTGGACGTCTACGCCTCCGGGCGCAAGATGAGGGTGGCACTGCACCCGGCCCTGGAGGGCCAGGAGCTGGTCTCGGGGCAGGAGGTGGTGCTCAACGAGTCGCTGAACGTGGTCATGGTTCGCAGCCACGACGCCGCGGGTGAGGTGGCAACCCTCAAGGAACTGCTCGAGGACGGGGTCCGGGCAGTCGTGGTGGGCCGGGCCGACGAGGAGCGGGTGGTGGAGCTCGCCGAATCCCTGCGGGGAACCCGCATCAACCCCGGGGACAGCCTGATGCTCGACGCCCGGTCGGGGATGCTGGTCGAACGCCTGCCCCGGGCCGAGGTGGAGGACCTCATCCTCGAGGAGGTGCCCGACGTGTCCTACGCCGACATCGGCGGGTTGGACGCTCAGATCGAGCAGATAACAGATGCGGTGGAGCTTCCCTTTCTGCACCGGGGATTGTTCGAAGAACACAAGCTTCCAGCCCCCAAAGGAATCCTGCTCTACGGCCCGCCTGGCTGTGGCAAGACCCTTATCGCCAAGGCAGTGGCCCATTCTCTGGCCGAGAAGGTCAGCCAGGTATCGGGGGATCGCCACGCCCGGTCCTACTTCCTCAACATCAAGGGTCCCGAACTCCTCAACAAGTACGTCGGGGAGACCGAGCGCCAGATCCGCCTGGTGTTCCAGCGGGCCCGGGAGAAGTCCGAGGAAGGCTGGCCCGTGATCGTCTTCTTCGACGAGATGGACAGCTTGTTCCGGACCCGGGGAACCGGCATCAGTTCGGACATGGAGGCGACCATCGTTCCCCAGTTGCTGGCCGAGATCGATGGGGTCGAGACCCTGCGAAACGTCATCGTCATCGGTGCCTCCAACCGGGAAGACCTGATCGACCCCGCCATCCTGCGCCCCGGCCGTCTGGACGTGAAGATCAAGATCGAACGTCCCGACCAGGTGGCCGCCTCGGCCATCTTCGGTCGCTACCTCACCGCCGACCTTCCTCTCGACGCCGGGGAGGTCGAGTCCTGCGGTGGAGACCCGGCGGGGGCCGTCAAGGGCATGATCGCTGCGGCCGTGGAGGAGATGTACCTGGCAGACGAGGCCAACCGGTTCCTGGAGGTCACTTACCAGAACGGGGACAAAGAAATCCTGTACTTCAAGGACTTCGCGTCGGGAGCCATGATCGAGAACGTCGTCCGCAGGGCCAAGAAGCTGGCCATCAAGCGCGCCATCTCGGGGGAGAGTCGGGGAATTCGAACGTCGGATCTGTCGGCCTCGATCCGCCAGGAGTACAAGGAGCACGAGGACCTGCCCAACACCACCAATCCCGACGACTGGGCCAAGATCTCGGGGAAAAAGGGTGAACGGATCGTTTACGTTCGCACCCTGGTGTCCAAGGGAACCCAGGCCACCGGTGGCCGATCCATCGAGCGGGTGTCGACGGGCCAGTACCTCTGATCCAACCCTGACCCGCCGGCCCGGACAAGGGCGGCCACAGGGGTAGCGTCACTCCGATGGCCGTTCGCAAGGTGATGGGGATCGAGACCGAGTACGGGATCATGGTCCGCGGCGGTGACACCAACCCCGTGGGATCATCCTCCCTGCTGGTCAACTCCTACGTCGCCGCAACGGTCCGCGACCGGGTGGCCTGGGACTTCGAGGACGAGGCGCCGGGATGCGACGCCCGGGGCGCCGAGGCGGCCGAGGGGGCAATGGCCCCCGAGGTGGAAACTCACCTGGTCAACACCGTGTTGCACAACGGGGCGCGTTTCTACGTGGACCACGCCCACCCCGAATACTCCTCCCCTGAGTGCGCCGACGCACGGTCCGTGGTGCTCTATGACGCAGCCGGGGAGGCCATTTTGGCCAGGGCCGCCCAGGAGGCGAGCGGGGTCCTGCCGGCGGGCCAGTCGATGGCGGTCTACAAGAACAATTCCGACGGCAAGGGAAACTCCTACGGGTGCCACGAGAACTACCTGCTGGACCGGGCCGTGGCCTTCGACCGGATCGTGGAGCACCTGCCGTCGCACCTGGTGACCCGCCAGATCTTTGCCGGAGCCGGAAAGGCCGGATGCGAGTTTCCCGGCCGCCACCGCGCCCCGGTGGGTTTTCAGATTTCTCAGCGGGCTGACTTCTTTGAAGAGGTTGTGGGGCTCGAGACCACTCTGCGCCGGCCCATCATCAACACACGGGACGAGCCCCACGCGGACGCCGCCCGCTACCGCCGCCTGCATGTCATCTGCGGCGATGCCAACCGGGCCGAGTTCGCCACCTACCTCAAGGTGGGAACCACCGCCCTGATCCTGGCGATGATCGAGGACGACGAGATGGGTGGATCGAGCCTCGCCCTGGCCGCGCCGGTGGCGGCCAACCGGGCGGTGTCGCTGGACCTGTCGCTGTCGGAGCCCCTGGCACTGGTGGGCGGCCGCACCATGACCGCCCTGGACGTGCAATGGGAGCACCTGGAGAGGGCCCGCAAGTACGCGGCCAGCCGGGGCCTCGAGGCGGTGGGGGCCGAGGTCGGCGCCGACGTTCTCGAGCGCTGGGAGGCGGTCCTGACCGACCTTGAGGCTGACCCCCTCAGGGCGGCCGACCGGGTGGACTGGGTGGCCAAGCACAGGATGGTCTCGGGCTACCGCCGGCGCCACAAGCTGAACTGGGGTGATCCGCGCCTGGCCGCCTTGGATCTTCAGTACCACGACGTCCGGCCGGAGCGGTCCCTTGCCGCCCGGGCCGGCCTGTCCCGCCTCACCACCGACGAGGAGGTCGCCCGGGCCATGACCGAACCTCCCCGGGACACCCGTGCCTGGTTCCGAGGGCGCTGCCTGGCCCGCTACGGCGCAGCGGTTGTGGCTGCCAACTGGGATTCCCTGGTCTTCGATCTGGGTTCTGATCCACTGCGGCGGGTGCCGATGATGGAACCCCTGCGGGGAACCGCCGAACACGTCGATAGTTTGTTGGAGGCGTGCCGGACGCCGAGCGAGCTCTTGGCCGCTCTGGGCCAACCGGCACCGTAGGGAGGTCATCGATGGCCGAAAGAGAACACAAGCGCAAGCCCGACTCGCCCCGTTCGCCCGAGGAGGGAGAGGTCGTCCCGGCCGTCGGCCGTCAGGGGGAGAAGCTCAAGTCCGACCTCGACGATCTCCTGGACGAGATCGACGACGTCCTGGAGGAGAACGCCGAGGAGTTCGTCAAGAGCTACATCCAAAAGGGCGGGCAGTAGGACGGGGAGCCCGGGCTGGTCAGCATGGGTACGTCGCAGGGGTGCCGAATGACGATCGCCGATCGCGCCCTGCTGGTCACGTAGCGCGACCGCAGCACCTCGCTGCGGATGCGGTAGCGCAGCGCCTCCAGCGGTAGGGCGAGCTGCGACGCCTCCACCGCGTCCTCGGCCACCGACGCCTCCACCCAGACGCCCTGGCCCCCCTCGTCGTCCACCCGAACCGCGGACAGAGCATGGCGGTCCAGGGTCGCCGGGACTGCAGGGTCATGCTGGTGTAGGTGGCGCGTCGGACTGTAGGCGGGGGAGTGTCCAAGGGTTGTCCGCAGATGACCGTGACAGCTGGATATGGGCTGTGACTTGCGCTTTCTCGGTTTGGCCGTGACGGTAGTTGGCCGTCGGAAACCGCTCCTTCGCCGCCTCCTGCGGCCTGGCCGCGGCCTGCCGACGATCAGCTACGGGGAGGCCGCAAGGCTCGGAGTTCCGGCAGCGCCTCCCGGTCCTTCGGCCGATTCGCGCGCTCCTTCGACGCGATCACGTCGTCGAGCGCGGCGATGCGAGCGATGCGACCTTTGACGTCCTGGACGGTGGCCCTGCCGATCAGCTCATCGAAGCCCATCCTGCGGCCGGACCGGTCGGCAATGTCGATGAGCACATCGAGGTCTCCAGCGTCGGTCCGCCAGGTCGAGATCTCCATGCGGGCGAGCGTGTCCCGGTCGAGCTGTGTTGGCAGCGCGGCCGCCTCCTTGTCGCTCAGTCCGGCGATCCGGAGCCTGGCGTTCAACTCGCGGAGGGCAGCAGCAAGCCGGTCGAGGTTCGTGCCGCTTCGCCGGGCGACGCAGTCGAGATCGGACGTCGGACGGATCGCGCCGTAGGCGATCGCGGTCACGCCACCGACCACAAGGAACTCGACCAGATGCCGGTCCAGCACCGCCAGGATCTGATCCAGGTCGAGAAAGGGTGCTTCGTCACGGATCATTCGAAGTTGACGAACCGCCCGGCGGCGCGCTCCGCCTCCACCTCGGCAAGCCACGCCAGGACCGCCTCCTTGCTGTCCAGCCGTCGACCGTCGAGCGTGATCGAGACATCGTCGACAGTGGGAGGAGGCGCCCCCAGAACCCGTGCCAGGAACTCGTCACCCGACAGCGGCGTAAGCGTCGATCCGTCCGATTCCAGAGCGTCGGCCCCACGGGCCATAGCGTCGAGGGCCTCGGGCCGACCCGCCGATGCCTCCCGGTAGGCGAGAACGTCGGCCAGAGCGAGCCGCCGATGGGTCCCGACCATGCGGGCCGGGATCTTGCCGGATCCCACGAGCCGCACGACGGTCGGCCTTGAAACGCCCAGAACTGTGGCGGCCTGCTCGGTCGTTAGGTCCTTCGTCGACCGGAGGACGAGAGCCGGTTCTCCATCGGCCACAGATTCCAAGAGCTGCGACAGCGGCTCAACGAGGGAAGCGGGGAACTCGAGCAGCTTGCCGTCGTCCGTGGTGATCTTGGGGTGGTTACCGAGCGCCCGCAACGTCTGCCGAGCGCGCTCACGATCGGCCGTACTGATGGGGGCCATGGGGCCAGGCTAGTAGAAACGAAACAAACGAACGCTCGCCCATGGTGTGTGAAGGAGGTCGACCTAGCTTCCCAAGAGCCATGCAGATGCCAGGTCGGAGGCGTCGAACCCAGCTCCACCCGCCGGGCCGCCAAGACGGCGTCGACTTCAAAGGTGTTGGCGTGCACGCTGACCGTAGTCGTCTAGGTCACCATGCGCCGCTCGGACCACAAGAACGCCCCATATAGCTGCGCCGCGGTGGGCAGCACGAACGGCCCGCCGGCCTTGAAGCGCTCCAGCGGCG
Source organism: Acidimicrobiales bacterium (assembly GCA_052390275.1). Lineage (GTDB taxonomy): Bacteria > Actinomycetota > Acidimicrobiia > Acidimicrobiales > AC-14 > JBQTHD01. Next base: position 22,210 of record JBQTHD010000025.1, read on the forward strand.
CTATCGACCGGGTTCGGCCCGGGCGGTGCAGGGGAGGCCCATTCACCCCATCCGCCCGGGTCGTCGGCGGATTAGCCTGCCGGTGCTCATGCGCCTGCCCTCCTTCGCCCCGGGTGATGACCCCGGGCCCAGCTTCAGCGACCTGATCCGCCACCTGGGATCGAGCCCGGCCCGCCGGGAACGGACGGGGTCCAAGATGGTCGGCGACGGCAACGGGTTCGCCGATTTCGCCCGCTCTGTGGATGCCCGTTACCTGGAGGGGGCCCGAGGCCCGTTGGCCATAACCCACGGAACCACCATCGTGGCTCTGCGCTACTCCGCAGGAGTGGTGATGGCCGGGGACCGCCGGGCCACCGAAGGCCACACGATTGCCCACCGGGTCATGGACAAGGTCATGGCCGCCGACCGCTACTCGGGGGTGGCCATTGCCGGGGCCGCCGGGCCGGCCATGGAGATGGTCAAGCTGTTTCAAACCGAACTGGAGCACTACGAAAAGGTGGAGGGTTCGGCTCTCAGCCTGGAGGGCAAGGCGAACAAGCTGGGCCAGATGGTGCGGGCCAACCTGCCCATGGCCATGGAGGGCCTGGTCGTGGTGCCCATCTTCGCCGGGTACGACCTGCGCCGGGCCACCGGGCGGATATTCAGCTACGACGTGACCGGTGGCCGTTACGAAGAGGCCGACTTCAAAGCCACCGGCTCGGGGGGCCGCGACGCCCGAACCACGGTCAAGCTGGGATGGCGGCCGGGCCTTGACCGTTCGGAGGCCTTTGAGTTGGCGGTGTCGGGATTGTTCGAGGCGGCCGACGAGGATTCGGCCACCGGTGGCCCCGACGTGGTGCGGGGGATCTACCCGACGGTGGCCACCATCACCGCCGCCGGGTTCGAACGGGTGAACGACGCCGAGGTGGCCGAGCGATTCGCCGCTTTGCTGGCCGGACGCCCAACCGCCCTCCCGGCCGCAGCCGCAGCGGTTGGCGAGGCCGTCGGAGACGGGACTGGGGAGCAGGACAGGCCATGAGCATGCCCTTCTACGTGGCTCCTGAGCAGGTCATGAAGGACAAGGCCGACTTCGCCCGAAAGGGAATCGCCCGGGGCCGGGCTCTGGTGGCCGTGTCCTATGACCAGGGGATCTTGATGTGCGCCGACAACCCGTCACGCACGCTGCGCAAGGTCAGTGAGATCTACGACCGGATCGCGTTTGCCGGGGTGGGCAAGTTCAGCGAGTTCGATTCGTTGCGAACCGCCGGGGTTCGCCACGCCGACATGAAGGGCTACGCCTACTCCCGCGAGGACGTCGAGGCCCGATCGCTGGCCAACGCCTACGCACAGCTACTGGGACAGGTCTTCACCCACGAGATGAAGCCCATGGAGGTTGAGGTGCTGGTGGCCGAGTTGGGACCCAGTGCCGAGGGCGACCAGTACTACCGGATTTCCTACGACGGAACAGTGGTGGACCAGCGCTATGCCGCGGTGCTGGGCGGGGACTCCGATGCGGTCGGTACCCGGCTTTCGGAGGCAACCGGCGCCAACCCGGGTCAACTGGACAAGGGCGGCGCTCTGCGCGCCGCGGTGGCCGCCCTGGGCGGAGCCGACAGGACGCTGGGCGTCGAGGAGATCGAGGTCGCCCTACTGGTGCGGGCCGATGCCGGACGGTGCTTTCGCCGGGTCGAAGGCGGGGACATCGCCGTCCTGTTGGGCTGAGCCTCCCCCCGGCCCGGGCCGGGCCCCGGAGCGGTAGGAACGGGCCACTACCGCCGCCAGCAGGATCAATATCCCCAGCAGAGCGGCGATCCGACCGACCGTCTTTCCCAATCGCCGAGATCGGTCATGGCCGGTAGCCCGTGAGTTCGGCACGGACGCCGTCTCCGACATCGACACCGCCCTCGATCCCGCCCGACGGCCAGAGGGGAACTGGTCGTCGTCCGGGTCGAAGACACGGCCGTTCGCGTTCAGGTCGGCCTCCGCATCGGCAGCGACGCTGCCACCACCGCCGTCATGGTCGAAGGTTGACTCGAGGTCGTCTATGAGTAGGAGTTGGGAGGCTTCAGCCACGTCGGACTCGTCCACCAGAACGTCGACCTGGCCCATGGGGTACGGCCCCTCGGTTGCCCCCCTGAGTTGGGTGGTGATCCCGTCGGCGCCCAGGCGGGCGGCGATAACCCGGGCATGGAAAACCGAGCCCACCGTGGCCAGGCGCACCATCTGGGTCCGCGACATGAGGTTCCGACGGTAGCTTGGCCGCGGTGGATCGCCGCATCTACGGGTTGGAGAACGAGTACGGCGTCACCTGCACCCTTCGCGGCCAGCGTCGCCTGAGCCCCGATGAGGTGGCGCGTTACCTGTTTCGCCGGGTGGTCTCCTGGGGTCGCAGCAGCAACGTTTTCCTGGAGAACGGAGCCCGGCTCTACCTCGATGTGGGCAGCCACCCCGAGTATGCGACCCCGGAGTGCGACTCGATCGAGGACCTGGTGGCCCACGACAAGGCGGGGGAGCGCATCTTGGAGAGCCTGTTGGCCTCGGCCGAGCAGCGACTTCGCGAGGAGGGGATCCGAGGCGTCGTCTACCTGTTCAAGAACAACACCGACTCGGCCGGCAACTCCTACGGATGCCACGAGAACTACCTCACCAGCCGCCGGGACGACTTGGCCCACTACACCGAGGTGCTGATCCCGTTCCTGGTCAGCCGCCAGATCTACGCAGGGGCGGGCAAGGTGCTCAACACCGCCCGGGGGGCGACCTTCTGCCTGTCCCAGCGGGCGGAGCACATCTGGGAGGGAGTGTCGTCGGCCACCACCCGCAGCCGACCGATAATCAACACCCGGGACGAACCTCACGCGGATGCCGAGCGCTACCGCCGACTGCATGTCATCGTCGGGGACTCCAACATGAGCGAGTACGCCACCTTCTTGAAGGTGGGGGCGACCAGCATCATCCTTCGCCTGTTGGAGGATCCCGGGGTGGTCATGCGGGAGATGACCCTCGACAACCCCATACGGGCCATTCGCGAGATCAGCCACGACGTGACCTGTCGAACCCGGGTTCGACTGGAGAACGGCCGGGAACTGTCCGCGCTGGAGATCCAGTACGAGTACCTGGAGCGGGCTCTGCGCTACTCCGAGGCCAAGGGTCTGAGCCCGTTGGAGGAACAGGCGCTCAAGATGTGGGAACACTGCCTGGCCGGGCTGGCCCGGGACCCGCTCAGCCTGGACCGGGAGGTGGACTGGGTAATAAAGCACCAGTTGGTCGAGCGGTTCCGGGCCCGCCACGACCTGGACCTCGGTCATGCGCGCGTGGCGCTGGTGGACCTGCAGTACCACGATGTCAACCGCCGCCGGGGGCTTTACTACCTCATGGAGGAGCGGGGAATGGTCGAGCGGATCTGCACCGACGCCGCCGTCCAGGCGGCGGTGGATTCGCCGCCGGCCACCACCCGAGCCCGCCTGCGAGGCGAGTTCATACGCAAGGCCAAGGAGGCCAAGCGGGATTACACGGTGGACTGGGTTCACCTCAAGCTCAACGATCAGGGTCAGCGCACCGTTTTGTGCAAGGACCCGTTCAAGGCCCACGACGAGCGCGTCGATCGCCTGATCGCCGGGCTCTGAGCTTTCAGCCTGCCCCACTGGGATGTCGCGCTTCGTAGCCGGTCGGGTAACCGACGTCTTCTGTGAGCGACGCGGCTTGCAGAAGGTCCGGGTGGAAGGGCACCCCGCCTACGTGCTCACCGATCTGGTCGGTCCGGTCGCGGTGGGGGACCGGGTGGTGGTCAACACCACCGCCGTCGATCTGGGCCTGGGCACGGGCGGGTGGCACTTCGTGCACTGGAACTTGGCGGTCGATGAAGTGGACGTCCCCGGCGGCGGGCCCGTGATGAAGTTGCGCTACACCAGCCTCCAGCACGACGCCGGGGCGGCGGAGGAGACCGGCCCGTTCTACCCGGCCACCACCCTCGCAGGGTTGCCGGTGGTGGCCTGTGACCTCCACAGCCAGTTGGGTCCGGTGGCGGGTGCCTTCGCCGCCGGTGCCCCGGGCAAGCGCCTGGTCTACGTCATGACCGACAGTGCCGCCCTGCCCGTTGCTTTGTCAGACCAGGTTTACTCCCTGGTTTCCGACGGTCTTCTGGCCGCAACCGTCTCGGTGGGGCAGGCCTTCGGCGGTGACTTCGAGGCGGTCAACATCTATTCGGCCCTCCAAGTGGCCGACGTCATGGCCGGGGCCGACGCGGTGGTGGTGGCGCCCGGCCCCGGAGTGGTGGGAACCCGTAGCCAGTTCGGGTTCAGTGGCATGGAGGTGCTGGGGGTTGTTGATGCCACCAACCGCCTGGGTGGCCGGGCTCTGCTGGCTGCCCGCTGGTCCGACGCCGATGGCCGTCCCGAGCATCGGGGTCTCAGCCATCACACCGTGACCTGTCTCAGCCTGATGACCGCAGCGGTGGAGGTGCCCGTGCCTTTCGGAGGTTCCTGGCCGGAGGGGATCACCGAGGAGATCGACTACACGCTGGTGTCGTTGGTGCCGTTGCCCGAGTTCGACGGCAGGACCTTGGGGGGGAGCGCCCGCGTCACGGCTTCGACCATGGGCCGCGGGCCGGGTGAGGATCCGGGCTTCTTCGCCTGGTCGGCCGCCGCCGGCCTGGGGGCCGCCCGTCTGGTCGTCGGGGCAGGAACGCTTCGTCTGGGGTAGCGCTTTAGGCTTGGGCCCCGTGTCCAAGCTGGAGCGATTGGTGAACCTGGCAGCGGTGTTGCTGGCCACCGAGCGCCCGCTTCGGGCCGAGGAACTCCAGCGCCGCCTTCCGGGTTACGCGAGCGACCTGGTCGCCTTTCGACGGACCTTCGAGCGCGACAAGGACGTTCTGCGCGAACTCGGCATTCCGGTGGTGACCGAGGCGGTGGGGGAGTCCGACCGGGCGGAGGACGTGGGCTACCGGATACCTAAGGAGCAGTACCACCTCAACGATCCCGGTCTCGACCCCGACGAGTTGGCCGCGCTGCAGTTGGCCGCTTCCTGGATCAACCTGGCCCCTCCGGAGTTGGAGCCGTCTCCGTCGGGCATGCAGCCCGACCTGTCCGGATCGCCGGGCGGGCGACCGGCGGCGGTTACCCCGGGAACGGGCCGGGCCCCCGGCCTCAGCGCCCTTTGGAAACTGGGTACCGGGCCGCTCGATTCGGTCGGATCGCCCATCGAGGCCCGGGCGGAACTGCCGGCGCCGCGGGGCCTGACCGAGTGCTTCGAGGGGGTGGCCACGCGTCGGCAGGTTCGTTTCGTATACGGCGGTCACCAGCGCCGGGTCGAGCCCTGGCGGCTGTCGTTCCGGGTCGGTCGCTGGTACCTGTCAGGCCTGGACCAGGGTCGGGGCGAACCCCGCCTCTTCCGGCTCGACCGCCTCGAATCCGAGGTGGAACTGAGCGGGACGCCCGGGGCTTTCGAGATCCCCTCGCCGCTGGCCAATGCTTCCCTGGTTCCGTGGGAGATGGGTCAGGAGGATCCGGTTGGCGCCCTCCTGCTCGTCGACGCCGACCAGGCCGCCTGGGCTGTGGGTCGCGTCGGACCTGACTCGGTAGTCCGCTGGCGGCCGGACGGGTCGGTGGAACTCTCCATTCGGGTGACCAATACCGACGCTTTCCGGTCGTTCGTACTGGGCCTGTTGGACCATGCGGAAATTCTCGATCCGCCGGACCTGAGGGCGGGAATGGTGGACTGGCTGCAGGCGGTGGCCGCCGCGCAGCCCGCCCCGACCCAGCCCGCCCCGACCCAACCCGCCCCGACCCAACCCGCCCCGACACAGCCCGCCCCGACACAGCCCGCCCCGACCCAGCCCGCCCCGACCCAGCCCGCCCCACTGGAGTCCCCGGGGCGATCCCCGCGGCCAGGGCGGACCAAGACGGCGAAGTTGGGAGCCGACGGCCGCCTATCCCGGCTGTTGGCCATCGTCCCCTGGGTCGTCGCCAGAGATGGCCCCCGCCTGGAGGAGGTGTGCATGAGGTTCGGGCTGAGCAAGTCCGAACTGGTGGCCGACCTGGACCTTCTCTTTCTCTGCGGCCTTCCGCCGTATACCCCCGACGTGCTGATCGACGTCGATATCAGCGATGGGCGGGTGTGGATTCGCCTGGCGGAGTACTTCTCCCGGCCGCTTCGCCTGACCCCGGCCGAGGCGCTGGCCCTGCTGGCTGCAGGGCAGGCGGCCATGGCCACGCCCGGCGCCGACGGGGGAGGGGCTCTGGCCCGGGGCCTGGCGAAGCTGGGGCAGGTGGTGAGCGTGGACCCGGGGAAAACGCTGGACGTGGCCATGGAGCCGGTCGACGGCCAGGTCATGGCCACGGTTCTCGGGGCTCAAGCCCTGTCCGAGCAGGTGGAGATCGACTACTACAGCGCCGGGCGGGACCAGTGGAGCCGGCGTTGCATCGACCCTTATGACGTGTTCGCCGCCGCCGGCGCCTGGTACGTCACCGGGTGGTGCCATCAGGCGGTGGCCGAGCGCCAGTTTCGGGTGGACCGCATCCGCCACGCTCGCCTCACCGGCAACCGCTTCGAGCCGCCAGCCAACCGGCCCGAGCAGGCCATCTATCGGCCCCGCCCGCAGGATCCCCGGGTGACACTGGCTATTTCCGCCGAAGCCCGATGGGTGATCGAGCAGTACCCGACCCAGGAGTGGACCCAGGGCGAGGACGGTGGGTACCGGGTGGTCCTGGCCGTCAGTTCCCCGGCCTGGCTCGAGCGCCTGTTGCTCCGACTGGGCCCGGCGGCCACCGTGGTCCAGGGTGATCACCTGGCGGCCAGCCGGGGTGCGGCCAGGGTCCTGGCCCGATACCGGTAGCGTGGCCGTTCACATGAGCGAGCGCGGGCTTACGACGCAGTCCCGGGTGGCCGTACCCCGCCAGTCCTCCCTCCGGGGAGCCCTGGAGTGGATCATGGTGGTGGCGGGAGCGTTGCTCATCGCCTTCGTCGTCAAGACCTTCCTCATCCAGGCCTTCTACATCCCGTCCCTGTCGATGTCCCCGGCCCTGGCCGTCAACGATCGGGTGCTGGTCAACAAGGTCACCTACCGGCTGGGCAACGTTGAACGCGGTGACGTCGTGGTCTTTCGAGGCGATGAGTCCGAAGGATCCAAGGACCTGATCAAGCGCGTGGTCGGCCTTCCCGGGGACACCCTGGAGGTTCGCGACGGCAATGTGATGATCAACGGCCGGGTGCTGGACGAGCCGTACCTGGAGCCCGACCAGACCAGCCAGCCGTTGAGTCAGACGTCGCGCTGGGTGGTGGGTGCCGACGAGTACTTCGTGATGGGGGACAACCGCTCCAACTCCCGGGACAGCCGGTTCTTCAACCCCATCGAGGAGTCGGCCATCGTGGGCAAGGCCTTCATCAAGGTCTGGCCTCTCACCGACTTCTCACTGCTTTAGTCCCGGCTGACCGAACAGCCATGCCCGATGGCCGCTACCTGTCAATGGTTCTGGCCGGAGGGGAGGGCAAGCGCCTGTTCCCCCTCACCGCCGACCGGGCCAAGCCGGCGGTTCCCTTCGGCGGCCATTACCGCCTCATCGATTTCGCCCTGTCCAACCTGGCCAATGGCGGCTTCCTCCGCATCGTGGTGTTGACCCAGTACAAAAGCCACAGCCTGGACCTTCACATCTCCCGGACCTGGCGGCTGTCCACCCTGCTCTCGGACTACGTGACTCCGGTGCCGGCCCAGATGCGCCGTGGTCCCCGCTGGTTCGCCGGATCAGCCGACGCCATCTACCAGAACCTCAACCTGGTGCGGGACGAACGGCCCGACTACACCCTGGTGTTCGGCGCCGACCACATCTACCGGATGGATCCCGGGCAGATGATGGCCGCCCATCGGGAGTCCGGTGCCGGCGTGACCGTGGCCGCCATTCGGGTCCCCGCCGACCAGGGGACCAAGTTCGGCATCATCGAGCCGGTCAAGGGTTCAGCCGGTGGGTCGGATCGCATCGCCGCATTCCACGAGAAGCCCCGCAACGCCCGGGATCTGGCCGACGGCTCGGGCCAGATCCTGGCCTCCATGGGCAACTACATCTTCACCACCTCGGTGCTGGTCGATGCCGTTACCGCCGATGCCGCCGATCCGGACTCCAGCCATGATCTGGGGGGAGACATCATCCCCCACCTGGTGGCGGCGGGTGAGGCTTGCGTTTATGACTTCGATCGCAACCAGGTGCCGGGGGTGACCGAACGGGACAGGGGCTACTGGCGGGACGTGGGAACCCTCGACTCCTACCACGAGGCCCACCTGGACCTGGTTTCGGCCCATCCGGTGTTCAACCTGTACAACGCTCAGTGGCCCATCTTCACGTCGATTCCCCCACTGCCACCGGCCAAGTTCGTCCTCGACGGCCCAGGCGGCACCGGGCAGGCGATCAACTCCATGGTGTGCGCCGGGGCGATCGTGTCGGGGGGGACGGTCCGACGATCAGTGATTTCGCCCGGGGCCCGGGTGGAATCTCAGGCCCTGGTGGAGGACTCGGTGATCATGCACGGGGTCGTGGTGGGTCCGGGAGCCGTCGTCCGCAACGCCATCGTGGACAAGAACGTTCGGGTCCCCGCCGGAGCCCGAATCGGGGTTGATCCCGAGGACGACCGCCGCCGGTTCACCGTCTCCGAGCGAGGCGTGGTGGTCATCGGTAAGGACGCCATCGTACCGATGGAGTAGGTGACGGCCTTTAGAAGGGGAGCACCTTATCGAGGGGTTGGGCCTCGCTGCAGGTGCATTCCTCGGTGACCAGGTTGCAGCCTTTGCAGGCCACGCGGCCGATGGAGTTGTCCATGAAGACGCCCTGCCCGCAGGCCGAGCACGAACCTCGAGCGATGAGCTCGTCCAGCCGGTTCATCAGAGCCGCGGCCAGGGGGCCAGGCGGCAACGGATTGTGGTCACGGCACTCGTCCTCCCGAAGGAAAATGGGGTGGCGCCCCCCGATCGGCGGGGTGCGGGTATCCTACGGCTCCGACGCCGCGGTCATCTGCCCGGTTCATTCGATCCGAGCAGGTCGGCCGCCGCCCAAAGAGGCCAGGATGCCCAGAACGTTTCGCTGTCCCGACTGCTACGCCCGGGTGGTCATCGAGCCCGGCGACGACGAAGCCACCACCCAGTGGCTTCACGGCCTGTCCGGTCGATGCCGGGCCAAGCTGACTCCCAAGACCGAGAAGCCCCGGCGCAAGGAACGCCTGGAGGCCATGCTGGGCGAGGAGTGGGGCTGATCGGCTGGCCGATCGAAATGGCGGCTGGGTCGCGGGCCGCCGGTCACTGGTCGGGGGCGCCCCAGGATGTTTGGACGTGGTGAGAACCTAGGTGTGAGTACAGCCTGGCGTCGCGTGCTGGTCCCGATGTTGTGGCTGACGGTCGTGGCCTCCGCGGGAATGGTGGGCGCCGTCGGTCTGCGATTCATCGCCGCTCAGGCCCGGTCGTTCCTCACCGCTGGAACCGTGGGGCCGGGCGAGCAGGAGCGCCTTCGGTTTGGCGCTCTGGCCGCGCGCTCGGTGGTCCACGCCACTGACGGAAGTGTTCTTCAGTTGGTCCACGCCGAGGAGAACCGGGTGCCGATACCGCTTGCCCGGGTTCCCGGCCACGTGATCGATTCCGTGCTGGCCGCCGAGGACGAACGGTTCTTCATCCACGGTGCCCTGGATCCGCGGGCCATGGCGCGGGCCCTGGTGGTCGACGTGACCAAGGGCGGGATCTTCGAGGGTGGATCGACCATCACCCAGCAACTGGTCAAGACCGAGTTGCTCACCCCCCGCCAGGACCTGGGGCGCAAGGTCCGGGAAGCGGCCCTGTCCATCCGGCTGGAGAAGCAGATGAGCAAGGACCAGATCCTCGAGCGGTACCTGAACTCCATCTATTTCGGCAATGGCGCCTACGGGCTCCAGGCCGCGGCTGAGCGTTACTTCTCCACCGACGTGGACCAGCTCACCCGGCCTCAGGGGGCGTTGCTGGCCGGGCTCATCCGCAACCCGGTTGGGGCTGATCCCTTCACCCGGCCCGAGGCGGCCGCCCTGCGCCGGGCCACCGTGGCCGATCAGCTTCTGCGCCTGGGTCGGGTGACTCCCGAGGGAGCCGCGGCCATCCGGGCCGATCCTCTCCCCACCCAACCCCCGCCACAGGCGGTGCGGGGGGCGGACTACTTCCTCGATGAGGTAGTGGAGGGCCTGCTGGCCGATTCCCGCCTGGGGGCCACCGAGGCCGACCGCTACCAGGCCGTATACCGGGGAGGCCTGATAATCCACACCACGCTGGATCCCCGACTGCAGAAGGCGGCGGAGGAGGCGGTGGCCCGGATCTCGCCCGACAGCGGTGGGCGCTTCAACATGGCGCTCGCCTCGGTGGAGCCGGCGAGCGGAGCCCTGCGGGCTCTGGTGGGCGGCCGGGACTTCGGGCGCAGCCGGTTCAATCTGGCCACCGACGGCGACGGCCGCCAGGCGGGGTCCTCCTTCAAGCCCTTCACCCTGGTGGCGGCTTTGGAGGCCGGCCTCACGCCCGACGATCTCATCTCCGGCTTCGAGCCGTGTCCGGTGGCCAACCCAGGTGGTGAGCCCGACCCCTGGGTGCCGGGCAACGTCGAAGGACAAGGCGTCGGCATCTTGTCCCTGGCCGACGCCACGGTGTCGTCGGTCAACTGTGCCTATGCCCGCCTGGTCAAGGTCGTCGGCCCGGACAAGGTTGTGGGTGTGGCCAAGCGTCTGGGGGTGACCAACCACTTGGACCCTCACCTGTCCATCACCTTGGGAAGTCAGGGGGTGACGGCCGTGGAGATGGCCGCCGCCTACGCCACCCTGGCCGCGGATGGCAACCGGCGACCGCCTTATCTGGTTGAAAGGGTGACTGATGCTTCCGGGCGGGTCCTCATCGAGGGCCGGCCCGAGGCCACCCGGGTTTTGGAGGCCCGCCACGCCCGAGTGGCCAACCAGGTTCTGTCCGAGACCGTCTCCCGGGGCACTGGGCGGGCCGCCGCCGTTCGGGGCTGGACGGTGGCAGGCAAGACCGGGTCCACCGACAACAACGCGGACGCCTGGTTCGTGGGATACACGCCGGCGTTGTCCACGGCGGTGTGGATGGGTTCCCCCGAGGGCCGGGTGCCGATGCTCAACGTGGGCGGGGTGCCCCGCGTCTACGGCGGTACGTTCCCGGCCCGGGTGTTCTCCGCCTACATGTCCGAAGCTCTCGCCGGCCGTCCAGTGGAGCGCTTTGCCCTCCCGGAAGGGGTCGGGGCCCAGCCCGTTCGCTTCATCAGTCCCCCGGGGGAGGGAGAGGTTGAAGCCACGCTGGCAAACCTGGAGGGTTACTACGACTCCTCCGACGACGACTCCTATCGCAGGTTCCTACCGGAGGGACCGGTGTTCGTCTTTCCCGGAGGCTTGTCGGGCGGGCCGGGCGTGGCCTTCGACCCTCGTACCGGCCGGGTGGTGGACTCAGACGGTGAGGCCATCGGCCGCTCCGGCGAGGAAGACCGGCGCCAGTCCGATGAGTCGCAGGAGGATGATCCTGACGACGGGGATCCCCAGGAGGAGTCCCGTTCCGAAGCCAAACGCACGAAGGATCGCTCCGACTCCGATGACTGACACGGCCGCGGCAGACAGGCCCGGGAGCGCGACGGCCCCCGCCGCTGGCTCCCAAGCCGCACCCGGCCGCTTCGCCGCGTTGTTGGCTCTGCAGGAACTGGATTCGGCGGCGGATCGTCTGGCCCACCGTCGCCGCAACCTGGCTGAACGCGACGCTGTGGTCGAGGTCGGGACCAAGCTGGCCAACGCCCAGAAGCACCAAGTCCAGGCGGCCGAGGCGGCGGCGGCCGCCCGCAGGGCGTCGAACCACGCCGAGGCCACCCTGGCCAGCCACGAGACCCGGTTAACGGCCTCCGAGAGCCGCCTCTACTCGGGCAACGTGGTCGCTTCGCGCGAACTCTCCTCCCTATCGGCCGAGGTCGATTCGTTACGGCGTCGCCGAGGGGACCTGGAAGAGCGGGCACTGGAGGCAATGGAGGTGGCCGAGCCCTTGGAGGCGGCCCTGGCCGCCGCGAACGTTGAAGTTGCCGGCCTGGCCGCCGAGCAGTCTGAGTCGAAGGCGGCCCTGGTCCGAGCCGAGGCCGAGATCGACCAGGCTCTGGCCGAGGGGAGCGACCGGCGCCTCGAGGCGGCTGGGGCCATCGACGCCGAGTTGGACGGGATCTACCGGAAGCTGCGGGTCTCCCATGGTGGGATCGCGGTGGCCCGCCTGCAGAAGGACCGCTGCGGGGGATGCCATCTGGCCCTGCCTGCGATGGAGGTGCAGAGCCTGAGATCGCTCGATCCCGACGCCCTGGCCTATTGCGACCATTGTGGTCGCCTGCTGGTCCGCAACTGAATCCTGCCAACCGATCTCGGTCGGCCCCGTGATCCTGTGGCCGGCGGGAATGGCTCTGGCCCTGGTGTGGGGGGTGTTCCGGGACCCGGCCTTTGACCATCGGGTAGTCATGCTCGGTGCGGTCCTGCCCGACCTGCTCGACGGACCGTTCGGTGGGGCCAGGGTCGCTCACACCCTGGCGTTCAGTGTGGTGCTGTTGGTGGCGGTGATGGCCCTGACCCGACGTCGGCGGGCGGCCCGTCGACGGTGGCTGGCCCTTCCCATCGGCACCTTCGCCCACCTGATCTTCGACGGTGCCTGGACCTTGACCCGGACCTTTTGGTGGCCGGCCTCCGGGTCGGCGCTCTCCGATCCGCTGCCGGCCCTGACCCGGGGGTGGACAGTTCTGGTCCTGCAGGAACTGGTCGGACTGGCCGTCCTGGCCTGGTTCTGGGGGCGATTCAACCTGGCTGATCCGCAGGCGCGGACCTACTTCTGGGCCACGGGCCGAGTCAAGAGCCGACCCTCGGTCTGAACGGTCCGGTCTGAATGGCCGGGTCTGAACCGTCCGGTCTAACAACCGTCCGGTCTGAACAACCGTCCGGTCGCCTGAGCAGGCCGGCCGGTCCGGGGTAGGTGGTCGGCCATGGAGATCGCTGAGTCCGAGGCGGTAGATGCACTGGTGGTGGGTGGCGGACCGGCCGGTCTCGCCGCCGGGCTGTGGCTGGCCCGACATCGGTTCAAAACCCTGGTGGTCGATCGGGGCGAACCTCGCAACCGTTGGGTGGAGGCCAGTTTCGGCTACCTGGGATTCGACGGTCAGGCGCCCGAGGCCCTCCTGGCCGCCGGCCGCGACCATCTGGCCGGCTACCCCGAGGCCGAACTCGTCGAGGCCCGAGTGGAGGCGATCGAAGCGGTGGACGGGGCCTTCGTGGCCGACCTTGACCGACCTCCCCCAGGCGATGGCGGTCACCGACGTCGGCGGGTGACGGCAAGGGCACTGGTGCTGGCCACGGGGGTGGCCGATCGGGTGCCGCCGCTCGAGGGCCTCCGGCCTCTCTACGGGAAATGCGTGTTCGTCTGCCATCTCTGTGACGGCTACGAGGTGAAGGACCAGGAGGTGGCGGTTCTCGGCGCCGCCGGGAACGCCGGGGCCTTTGCCACCGAGCTACTTCGTTGGGCGTCGAGGGTGATCGTCGTCCCCTTGGGCGGGGAAGGTCCCACCGACACCATTCCCGAGCGGGCCCAGATGGCGTCCGCAGCAGCATCGGCGGTGGTGGGAAGCGACGGCGTTCTCGACCACATCGCCTTGGCCGACGGATCTCGTGTGGAGTGCGACGCCATCTTTCTGCGCAGCGAAACGGTGGCCGTCACCCACCTGGCCCGCCAACTCGGGTGCGCTTTGGACTCAGACGGTCTGGTGATGGTGGACGCGGAGGGGGCCACCACGGTCGAGCGGGTCTATTCCGCCGGGGACGCCACCCCGGGGCCCCAGATCGTCCAGGTGGCGGCCGCCGAGGGGGCCCGGGCCGGCCTGGCGTGCGCCCAGGCCCTCATGGTTGGCCGGGAGGGAGCGGGCGTTCGTTATGTCTCCTGGTCGGAGGGGTAGCACCAAGCCGGCGGACGGGACCACGAGTTCGCCCGTACCGCTACGCAGCCACGCAGCTGATCCAACGCAGCAAACGCAGCAACGCAGCAAAGGCAACGCGCAGCAGATGCACCAACACCGCAACTGGCCACGCAACAAACCCGCAGACACCCACACCGCCGAAACGACCGGAGGACACATGACCCAACCGCACCTTCCACCCGTTGCCGGCCCACCGGGAACCGCCAGCAGTACTCGGCGTCGCCCGGGGCGGTCGGCTCTAAGGACGGCGGCGGCGGCCGCCACCGCCACCGCTCTGGCCGCCGGGGTCTACGCCTCCGGCGTGGGGCCTGGAATCGGAACCGCCTCCAGCCACCGTGAGGCCCCACTGATCGCAGGCGACCCTCGGGTGGACAACACCGATGTCTACGCCTTCGTCAGCCCGGACAAGCCCGACACCGTCACACTTCTGGCCAACTGGATTCCCTTCCAGGAGCCCAACGGCGGGCCCAACTTCTACACCTTCGCCACCGACGCCCGGTACAACATCCACGTCGACAACGACGGCGACGCCCGGGCCGACGTCTCCTACTCGTGGACCTTCAAGGACAACATCCGCGACGATGCCAACCAGTTCCTCTACAACACCGGCCCGGTCACCGGCCTCGATGATCCGGACCTGAACGTCTTCCAGACCTACGAGCTGACCCGGACCACCCGGGGCGAGTCCCGCAGCCTGATCACCAACGCGGTGGTGGCCCCCTCCAACGTGGGCGTCAAGTCCATGCCCGACTACGCCACCCTTCGACGCCAGGCCGTTCGAGGGATTCCCGACGGCGGGCAGACCTTCGCCGGCCAGGCCGATGACTCGTTCTTCCTCGACCTGCGGGTCTTCGACCTCCTTTACGGTGGCGATCTCTCCGAGGTGGGCCAGGACACCCTCGGCGGCTACAACGTCAACACCCTGGCGGTGCAGGTCCCCAAGACTCAGTTGGCCATAAGCGGCGACGCCTCGGCCAACCCGGTGATCGGGGTGTGGAGCACCACCGAACGGCGAGGTGCCAGTGTCACTTCCGCTCCGGCCGGAGCGGCCACAGCCGACGGGTTCGTGCAGGTGTCGCGTCTGGGCAACCCGCTGGTCAACGAGGTCGTGGTCCCCCTCAAGTTCAAGGACGCCTTCAACGGGCTGACCCCGGACAAGGACGCCACCATCCAGCCGGTGGTGGACAAGGTGCTCAACCCCATTCTTCCCGGCCTGCTCCAGGCGATCTACAAGCTCCCCGCCCCACCGACGCCCCGCAACGACCTGTTCACCATTTTCCTGACCGGTGTGTGCAAGGAGTGCAAGGGTCCCGACGGCAACGCCCCTCTCCCGGTGGACCTGAACTCACAGATGCTCAACCGGGACGGGAAGAAGGGGGCGGAGTTCGTGCCCGCCGAGTTGATGCGTCTCAACATGGCCATCGCCCCCAGCGCCAACCCCAACCGCCTCGGGGTGCTGGCCAAGGATCTGGCCGGATTCCCCAACGGCCGTCGGCTGATCGATGACGTGGTCGACATCGAGCTTCAGGCCGTGGCCGGAGCGGTACAGACCGGCACCCTGGTCCCGGCCCTGGCCGCCGGCGATGCCGTTGACCAGAACGACCTGGCCTTCGGCCAGAGCTTCCCTTATGTCGCTCTGCCGCACTTCGCCGCGGTCAACCGCGGCGTACGGGGTGGAGGCCGGCCGTCGGTGGCGGCTGTTCCCAGCACCGGTGGTGCTCCTGTATCCGGCGGCGCTCCCTCGCTGGGCGCCACTGGTGGCCAGGTGGCTCCTATTGGCGGTGTAGCGGCAGGGTCGGGCGGAGCCTCGGGCTCCTCGCTGCCCCTGTGGCCGGCCGCCGGTGGCCTTGCGGCCTTGGCCCTGGCCGGGTCCAGCGTCCTGGTCATGCGCGGGAGCCGAGCCTGAACCTGGGGCTCGGTCGACCAGAGCCACCGGTGTATCCCGGCCTGGTCGCCAGTTCCCGCCCTTCCCGCTGCGGAGTCTCAACTCCGCAGCGGGGATGGAGGGTGTGGGTCCTGGCCACTCTGGTTACCGCACAGGCGGGGGCCGGAGTGGTTGCGGCCACTGTCGTTGGTTCTCGACCGGCGGCGGCCAACCCGGTTCCCGGGCCCGGGAACCAGATCGCTGAGAAGTTGACTCCAACGGGATTGCCGGCTCCGCTGTCGGTGCGTATCCCCAGCATCGGCGTGACCACCGGCGCTATTGGTCTGGGTCTGGCCCCCGACGGAAGTTTGGAGGCTCCGGGCGAGTACGGGGCGGCGGGTTGGTGGACCGGCGGAACTTCGCCGGGTCAACCCGGCCCGGCGGTCATCGTTGGCCACTTCGACTCCTACCGGGGGCCGGCCGTGTTCTTCCGGTTGTCCGAGGTCGAGGCGGGGGACATCGTGTCCGTGGAGAACTCAGACCGCAGTGAGTCCCTGTTCGTGGTCGAGAGGGTGGCGAGCTTTTCCCGGGATGGGTTTCCAACCAAGGAGGTGTACGGGCCGACAGCGGAGTCAACCCTGCGTCTCATCACCTGCGGGGGTCGATTCGACCGCAAGACAAGGTCCTACACCGAGAATGTGGTGGTTTTCGCTCGAATGATTGCGCCGGCATGACTCCGCCGGCCGACTCGAGGCTTGCGGCCGACTCGAGGCTTGCGGCCGACTCGAGGTTTGCGGCCGACTCGAGGCTTGCCGTTGAGAGTCCGGCGCGGTCTGGGGGAGCCACCGGTGCCGATCCCCGGCGATGGACGTTACGCATCGTTCTGGCCGTGGTTCTGGCTCTGGTCGTTTCTGTGGCCGGCTTCACGGGCCTGGTTCGGGACTCCCAGGACGGACTCCTCGCGCCGCCGCCTGCCGCGGTGACCGGCGACCCCGGCTCGGTCGCAGGGCTTCAGGCCCGCTTGCGACGGGTGCCCGACGACTACATCGCCTGGGCGTCGCTGGGGCTGGCCTACCTGGATCAGGCCAGGATGACCGGCGATCCCTCCTTGTATCCCCGGGCCCAGGGGGCTCTGGAGAAGTCCCTGGCCATCAATACCGAGGACAACGACGCGGCTGCGGCCGGAATGTCCGCCCTGAGCAACGGCCGTCACCAGTTCGCCGAAGCCGGCGACTGGGCCCGGCGGGGTCTGGCCATAAACCCGGCCAGCGCCGTTCTCCACGGAGCCTTGAGCGACGCCCTCATCCAGCAGGGCCGATACTCAGAAGGCTTCGAAGAGATTCAGCGAATGGTCGACCTGCGGCCCGACACCGCCTCGCTGGCCCGGGCCTCCTACGCCTGGGAGTTGCGAGGGGACGTCTCCCAGGCGACAGCCCTTATGCAACGCGCCCTGTCGGGTGCCTCCAGCCGGGCCGAGCAAGCATTCGCTCGCCAGCACCTGGGCGACCTGGCCTTCGGATCGGGCGATCCGGCCGGCGCCCTGGTTCATCACGACCTGGGATTGGCCGCAGACGATTCGGCTGCCGGCCTCATGTCCGGGCGCGCCCGGGCGTTGGCCGCTCTTGGGCGAATGGACGAGGCCGTGGTGGCCTACACCCAAGTGGTGACCCGCTCACCACAACCCCATCTGCTGATCGAGTTCGGCGAGTTGCTGGAGTCGTTGGGCCGCTCAGAGGAGGCCGAACAGCAGTACCAGGCGCTCAGCGTGGTGCTCGAAGTCCTGGCCGTCAATGGCGCAGCGGCCGACGTGGAGCCGACTCTGTTCGTTGCCGACCACGGCGACCCGGCCAGGGCGCTGGATCAGGCGGCCGCGGGGATAGCCCGGCGAGGCTTCATGGACATGGCCGACGCACACGCCTGGGCGCTGCATGTCAACGGCCGAAACTCCGAGGCGCTGGAGTGGAGCAACCGCGCCATGGCCCTGGGCACCCGGCGACCTTTGTTCCACTACCACGCCGGAATGATCCACCTGGCCATGGGGAACACCGAAGCTGCGGCCAGGGAGTTGGAAGCCGCACTTTCAATCAACCCTCACTTCAACTTCCTGGCCGCCCCCAAGGCACGCGCCACGCTCAATGCTCTGAAGGCGCAGGAGCCCGGGGTCCGGGGATGACGGCGCCGACCGGTCGGCACCCGTCCAGCCTTGTTCGCCGGGGGTGCGCGGCAAGCGCCGCCGCGGCGGTGGTGATCCTCGGGTCGGCGCTTTGGGCGTCTCCCGCGGCGGCCCATCCGCTGGGGAACTTCACCGTCAACACTTACAACGGCCTGCGGATCTCCGCCGACCGAGTCGCCATCGACCTGGTGGTGGACATGGCCGAGATCCCCACCTTCCAGGCCCGTCGCCAGATCGACCGAGACCGGAATGGGACTGTGGACGCGGCCGAATCCACGGCACACGCCGAGCGAGCCTGCGGTCAGGCCCGGGGCCAGGTGAAGCTGGAGGTGGGCGGCCGGACGGTGGCGGTGAAGGCCAGGCAGGCGACCCTCGAGTTCCCCGAAGGGGCCGCCGGCTTACCGACCCTTCGACTGTCCTGCGAGATGGAGGGCTTAATCGCCCCGGGGGCCGAGAGGGCGTCGGTGGCGTTCGCCAACACCTACATGGCCGACCGGGTGGGATGGCGGGAGATCACCGCCACCGGGGACCAAATGACGATTGTTGAAACGAACGTTCCGGCCCGGTCGGTGAGCGATCGGCTGCGTACCTACCCCGAGGATCTGCTCGAACTTCCGCTCGACCAGCGCCAGGCCCGCCTGGTGGTCGACCCGGGCGGCGGGGAGTCCGCTCCGGCGGCGGCCGAGAGACCCGGGTCCGACATCGGCCGACTCGATGCCACCACCCGAGCCTTCACATCGCTGGTTTCACGCCAGAGCCTGACCTTGGGATTCGGCCTGCTGGCGTTGCTGGTCGCCGGCTTCCTGGGTGGGCTCCACGCTCTGGCCCCCGGCCACGGCAAAACGCTCATGGCCGCCTACCTGGTGGCCCAGCAGGGCTCCCGCCGGGACGTGGCCATCATCGGGCTCACCGTTACCGCCACCCACACTTCGGGTGTCATGGTGCTCGGAGTCGTGCTTTCCGCATCGACCACCCTGGCCCCAGAGTCGATCTATCCGTGGCTCGGAGCGGCCAGCGGGCTTCTGCTGGTGGGAATCGGAGCCAGCCTCGTGGTCCGGTCCCTGCGGTCCGATCCGCTGGTGCCCGCTCTCATATTCTCGGATGCCTCCGGCGCCGGCAGCGTGAAAACCAAGGCGGGTGCCCCGCTCGTGCTGGTGGCGGCGCCAAGCCACCACGCCGGTCACGACCACGCCGATCACGACCACGCCGATCACGACCACCACGATCATGACCACCACGATCATGACCACCACGATCATGACCATGCCGGGCAGCCTCACCGCCACGGTCTATTCGGGCATGCCCACGCCCATCCGTCCCCCCGGGTCGGGCGGGGCTGGAGATCCCTGGTGCCTATGGGTCTCGCAGGGGGAATGGTGCCCAGCCCGTCGGCGCTGGTCGTCCTGCTTGGTTCCATCGCCCTGGGTAGGGCCTGGTTCGGTCTGGCGCTGGTGGTGGCCTACGGAGTGGGCATGGCCGCCACGCTGATGGCTGCGGGACTGATCCTGGTCAAGGCCAGAGGAGCCATCGAGGCCCGCCTGCGTGACCGGCGAAGTCAACGGTGGTTACGGCTCGCTCCCTACCTACCTGTGTTGTCGGCCTCCGCCATCGTCATCGGGGGCATCTATCTCACCGGCCGGTCGCTGACCTCGGTCTGAGACGACGCAGGCTTCTGACCGGGGGCGGCAGGAAGGTACGTCAGACGCCCTGCTTGGCCTGGAACAGGTGGTAGAGCAGGATCAGTTGCGCGATGGCCAGCGGCTCGGAGCGGTGGGTGGCGTCGATCTGGCCCAGGGACTCGGGCACCGGCTGGTCCACTCCCAGTTGCTTCCAGATGTCCTGCTCCACTTCGCAGGTGATCTCCCGGGGAGCCTGGGCGTGGATGTGCAGGGCGTCAACGGGCTTGCCGTCGTCGTCCCGGGAAAGCTTGAGGTGCATGGCCGGCCGGTGCTCGTCGGTCAGGATGCCGGCCAGGTCGGGATGGGAGATGGTCGGGCGCAGCATGAGCGTGGCGGAGAGGGTTTCCTCGGGGTCGGCGCTACCCTCCATGCGCTCGAAGCGCATGACGATGTCGGCCCGGGCCCGCTGAGGCCGGATGAAGGCGGCCGATTCCGGTTCCCGCCGAGCCAACTCGTCCATGACCGTTTCGGGGGCGTAACCCCGCTTGGTGGTGTCCCGCTTGACCTTCCACTCGTAGCGAATGGGCTCGGGCGGGTCGAGGTAGACCGTGGTGTCGAAACAGGCCCGGGCCAACTTGGAGTGCAGCGGCAGCAGGCCCTCGATGATCACGAAGTCCTTGGGCTCCACCAACAGCGGCCGGCCGAGCGTGCCGTCCTTGTGGTTGTAGACGGGCTTGAGGATGGGGTGACCCAGAGCCAGGAGCTGAAGGTGCTGCTCCATGATGTCGACGTAGTTGCAGTCGGGGTGCAGGGGGGTGAACGTCTTGGTCTTGCGCTCGTCCCGGTCGTAGCGGTGGTAGTCGTCCACGCAGATGGAGGTGATCCGATCCGAACCCAGGGCCTCCACCAGGCCACGGGTGATGGTGGTCTTGCCCGCTGCGCTGTCGCCGGCGATGGCCAACATGATCGGCCGATGAGGGGCATCGCCGTTGCCGGTTCCCCGCCACGCCCGCTGAATGCTCACTGAGCGGCTACCCATGGTTGTCGCCTCCGTTCGATGCGCCGGCAATGGCCTCCTCGGCCTTCGCCCTGATGGTGGAAACGGCGGCACCCAACCCGTCGGGATGGCGGTAGAGGGCGCTGCCGGCGATGAAGGCTCGGGCTCCGGCGGCGGCGGCCCCCGCCACGGTGTCGACGCCTATACCGCCGTCGACCTCCAACTCGATGTTGTGGCCGGACTTGGCGATCATGGCCGCCGCCTTGGCGATCTTGGGTTCCATGGAGGCGATATACGCCTGGCCCCCGAAGCCGGGGTTGACGGTCATGACCAGGAGGAGATCCATCAGGTCCAGAACGTGGCGGACCGAATCGAGGGGAGTGTGGGGGTTCAGGGCCACACCGGTTTTGGCGCCGGCCTCACGAATGGCCCCCAGCGACCGGTGGAGGTGGGTGGCGGTCTCGACGTGGAAAATGATCAGCTCGCAACCGGCCTCGATGTAGCGCTGGGCCATGAGGTCGGGGTTGACCACCATCAGATGCGCCTCGAAGGGCAACGAGGTGTGCTTGCGGGCGGCGGCAATGACGTCGGGACCCACGGTCAGGTTGGGCACGAACACGCCGTCCATGACGTCCCACTGGATGCGATCGGCCCCGGCCGCCTCCAGGGCGGCCACCTCTTCACCCAGCCGCGCCCAGTCGGCGGGCAGGACCGAGGGCACGATGGCCACGGGGCTGGGTTGGGGAGGGTTCATGGCAGGATCCTCGCTGTGGGAGCAGTTTCGGGGTGCAGACGGCCACCGTCGAAGCAGTACAAGCTAGGGGTTGGTGGCGCCTCGCGCTACACCCCAGCGGGTGATTCTGGGGGTGAGACCCAGGCCATCGAGGCAGCGAGCAGGCATTGGTTGTCAGAGCCGGGGCCCGAGCGCCGAAACGGGCCGATCTGATGGGGGATCGGGACCGGTTGGACCCGGCTGCCGACTCCGCCCCGCCCAGCGTCCGTCGCCTCCCGGTTCGGTTGTTGGTGGTCGACGACCACCAGGTGGTCATAGAAGGGCTGGCATCCATGCTCGCCGCCCAGGCCGACCGGGTGGTCATCGTCGGTTCCACCACTGAGGCCGACCAGGCCCTCCCTCTGGCCAGGCGTTTGGTCCCCGATGTCGTTCTGTTGGACATCCGGCTGCGAGGAGCGAGCGGCCTGGACCTTTGTGAGTCCCTGGTCGCGGTGGGCGGGGTGAAGGTGGTGTTCTTCACCGTCTACGAGGACGAGCAGTACCTGTTCGGGGCGCTTCGGGTTGGAGCTGCAGGATTCCTCCTCAAGACCGTCACCGGCTCGGAGTTGGCCTCGCATCTGGAGCGGGTGATGGGGGGCGATGTGGCCATCGACCCGTCGCTGGCCGGACGGGTGGCCATGACCGCCGCCCGCCTCCAGAGCGGGGAGTTCTGGCCCGGTGCTCGGCTGGGACTGACTCAGCGGGAGAGCGAGGTCCTGGAGTTGATCGTCCGGGGCCTGTCCAACCGCGCCATCGGGGTGCAGCTTTCAATCGGCGAGGACACGGTCAAGACCCATGCGCGCGGCCTGTACCGGAAACTGGAGGTGAACGACCGGGCCCAGGCCATCGCCACCGCCCTGCGTGAAGGTGTGTTCCGCTGAGCGACGGTACTGACCAGTCGGCGGCAGCCGCCCTCAGCCCCGGCGCGGGGTCGGGGGCTGAGTGGTTGGCCGCCGAGAACCGGCTGCTGCGTCGGGTCATCGAGGTGACGGCCGGGGATCTCGACATCGACGAGGTCAGTCGGCGGCTGGCGTCGGTGGTCACCGAGGCCACCGGTTCGGACGTCTGTTTCGTCCACGTGGTCGATGCTGAGCGGCAGGTGGTGGTTCTCGCTGGGGGCACACCCCCCTTCGACCAACTTTCGGGAACAGTCGAACTGGGCATGGGCCAGGGAGTGGCCGGCTGGGTAGCAGCAAACGCCCGTCCGGCGATCATCGGCGACAAGTGGACTGATCCCCGTTACCACTACATCCCCGCCCTGCGGGGTGAGGACTACACCTCGATGGCGTCGGTTCCGCTGCTGGTTCGCGGCCGACGGGTGGTTGGCGTGCTCAACGTCCACTCCCGCGCCACCGACGCCTACGGGCCCGATCAGGTGGCACTTTTGACGCGGGTGGCAGCCCTGCTGGCCCCGACCGTGGACAACGCTCGGTTGTACCGGCGGCTCGCTGAACGGGAGGAGGCATTGGAGCGCTTCGCCACCCAGATCATCGACGCCCAAGAGGCCGAGCGCCGCCGCCTGGCCGGAGACATCCATGACGGGATAGGTCAGCGGCTAATCAGCCTTTGGTACCACTTGTTGGCCGCTGAAGACCTGGCCGCTGAGGGCCTGGCCGCCGACGACGGGGTGGCCAACCCGGCCCTCGAAGTTCGGACCGCCCAGGATCGGACCGCCCAGGATCGGACCGCCCAGGATCGTGCTGATGCCCTGTCCCGTGAGCTGGCCATGGCCAAGTCTCTGGCAACTGACGCCCTGAGCGATACCCGCAGTGCCATCGCTGGGCTTCGCCCACCCGTCCTCGACGACCTCGGTCTGGCCGCCGGGCTGGAAAGCCTGGCCCGCTCTCTGCCGGGACCGGTCGTCGACGTGGCGGTGTCGGCGGTTGAACTCCCATCGCATGTCGAGGTTGCCCTCTACCGGATCGCGCAGGAAGCCCTGGCCAACGTGGTCAAACATGCCGGAGCCACCTCCGTCCATCTGGCCCTGCGCTGTGAGCACGACAGTGTTGAGTTGATCGTTCGCGACGACGGCCGGGGTTTCGAAGTGGCCGCCAACGATCGGCCCCCCGGGGATCGGGCCACGGGGGACCGGGCCTATGGCATGGATGGGATCCGGGAGCGCGCCGAACTGATCGGTGCCCGGCTGAGCCTGGTTTCCCGCCCGGGTCAGGGGACGATTCTTCAGGTCTCGCTGCCCCTGACTGATTCCTGAACCCGCGTCCCTCAGGGCTGTCTCAAACTGGCGGGTAGATACGGCGAGCCACTGGGCCTTCGCCCCATAGGACCGGTTGAGAGCGCGCAAAGGGCTCGGTGGCGTGTGCCACCGAGCCCTCCTCTGTCTGTATCTCCAGAGGCACGTTTCAGCTTGCGGCGGCCTCCATGTCGGGGCTGTAGGTGCCGGCGACGGCGGCGGCGGTGAGGGCCGAACGGGTGGTGAAGACCTTCTGGGCCTCGGCCACGTTGTCAGCCTGGCCCAACCAGGTGTTGAGGGCTTCGTTCTGTAGGGCCCGGCCGTAGGAGAAGGTGAGGGCCCAGGGGTGGGTGCCGGCCTTGTTCATCAGGTCGAGGTGCTCGGTGGCGAGCGCTGCGGACTGCCCGCCTGACAGGAAGGCCACGCCGGGAACCGCCGCGGGGACCGTACGGTAGAGACATTGGAGCGTCCGGGCCGCCACCTCGGCGGGGGAAGCCTGAGTGGCGCACTTCTTGCCGGAGATGACCATGTTGGGCTTGAGGATCATTCCCCCCAGGTCCACCCGGTGGAGCGCCAACTCGGCGAAGACCCGGAGTTGGGTGCGGACGGTGACGTCGAAGCATGTGTCGATGTCGTTGTCGGCGTCCATCAGTACCTCTGGTTCGACGATGGGAACCAGGCCGCCCTCCTGGCACAAGGCCGCGTAGCGGGCCAGGGCGTGGGCGTTGGCGGCGATGCAGTAGTCGCTGGGGATGCCGTCGCCGATGGTGATGACTGCCCGCCACTTGGCGAAGCGGGCTCCGAGGGCGTAGTACTCCGCCACCCGCTCCCGCAGCCCGTCGAGGCCTTCAGTGATCAGTTCGCCGGGGGCGCCGGCCAGGTCCTTGGCCCCGGTGTCGACCTTGATCCCCGGGATCATCCCCTTGTCCTGGAGCATCTTGGGGAAGGGGGTTCCGTCGGAGGAGGACTGGCGGATGGTCTCGTCATAGAGGATTACGCCGCTGATGTGGTCCTCGATTCCGGGTGTGGACAACAGCGTGTCCCGGTAGGCGCGGCGGTTCTCCTCGGTGGTGTCGATGCCCAGGGCGGCGAACCTCTTGCCGCAGGTGGCGTTGCTCTCGTCGGCGGCCAACACCCCCTTGCCCGGGGCAACCATGGCCTTGGCGATAGCAGCGAGATCGGACATGCGATTCCTCCTGGGGTGCCCGGCGACGGCCGGCGATAGGTGGCGACAACTTGACGAACGGCGCCGCGACGTTAGCCAAGGAGCCTTCCCGCCACCAGGGAAGCCTTCCGGTTGCCCAACCGCCACCTCCGCTCCAAACCATTGGCGCACCGCAGGTTGGGTGTTGGGCAGGAGGTGGCCTGTTGGAAACCGGGGCTCCTTAGGTTCGGTTGCCGAGACGGATCCACCGGTCATGCGGCGGGCCTTCAACGGCCTGCTGCGGGACCGGCAGGACGAATTCGTTCTCGCCAACTCACAGCGCTCCACGCGGCGGGCGCGCATATGAAGGAAGGGGCCGGCCATGGGAATAGTCGACGACGACATCATCTCCAATGACTCGGGCAACGAGACCTTCGGTCAGGTTCTCGACCGGGCCATCAGCCGGAGAGGACTTCTGGCCGGCGGTCTGGCCACTGGAGCGGCGGCATTTCTGGCCGGAGTGGGCGGCCGCCCCGGCGTTCTGGGGGGCCCGGCCCCGGCCCAGGCGCTGCTGGGACGGCCCCCCGGACGCGGTCCGTTGCTGGGATTCGCCGGCATCGCCCCCAGTACTGCCGACCAGGTGGTGGTCCCGCCCGGGTACCGCGCCAACGTGGTCATCGCCTGGGGCGACCCCGTGTCGGCCGGACCGGCTTTTGCTCCCGACGCATCCAACTCCGCCGCCGAGCAGGCCCAGCAGTGGGGTATGCACAACGACGGGCTGATCTACTTCGGCTTTCCCTCAGGAGTATCCCTGGGCCTGCCCCTGATCCAACTCCTCCTCGGGGGTTCCCAGGTCTCCTCCACCGCCGGCCTGATCGTCATGAACCACGAGTACACCGACGACGGCCTTCTCTTTCCCGATGGAGTGGAGGCCTGGACGGCGGCCAAGACCGACAAGTCCCTGGCCGCCCACGGGGTGGGGATCATCGAGGTTCGCCGGACCCGGGGAAACTGGATTGTCCGCCGGCCCTCTCCCTTCGCCCGCCGGATCACCGGTGCCACCCCCATCAACATCACCGGCCCGGCCGCCGGCCACCCGCTGCTGCGGACCAGCGCCGACCCGACGGGCCGCCGGGTGTTGGGGACGCTGAACAACTGCGCCATGGGCCGAACCCCCTGGCACACCTTCCTGGCCTGCGAGGAGAACTTCAACGGCTACTTCCGGCGCATGGGCACCCCGACCGCCCTCGAACGGCGCTACGGAATCAACGCAGCCGGCTTCGGCTACCTGTGGCACACCACCCACCCCCGGTTCCTGGCCGACTCCGAACCCAACGAGGCCCACCGGTTCGGTTGCCCGAATGGGTGGACTTCCGGCCGGCCAGCAAAGAGGTGTACCTGACCCTCACCAACAACTCCCGGCGGGGAACAACCGGCCAGCCCGGTACCGATCCGGCCAACCCCCGGGTCAACAACGTCTACGGCCACATCATCCGCTGGCGCTACGCCCGGGACTTCGACGACGCCACCTTTACCTGGGACCTCTTCAACCTGGCCGGCGACCCCGGCCAGCCGGCCCATGGATCGACCGTCGTCGGCGACTCCTTCGGATCCCCCGACGGGATCTACGTCGACCCCAGCGACCGGTTGTGGATCCAGACCGACGTTTCCACCTCCACCATCAACGCCGGGGCCTACGCCGGATTTGGAAACAACCAGATGCTGGCGGCGGACCCCAGTACCGGCGAGGTCCGTCGGTTCCTGGTCGGTCCCCGTCAGTGCGAGGTGACCGGAGCCTTCTCCACGCCTGACGAGCGAACCATGTTCGTGGGCATCCAGCACCCGGGCGAGCGGCCCGACGACCTGCCCGGCAGCCCGGCCAACCCCACCGAGTTCAGTTCCTTCCCCGGGGGTCCCGGCTCCAGCCGGCCCCGATCGGCCCTTGTGGCCATAACCAAGGACGACGGCGGGCCTATCGGCTCCTGAGTGACCGGAGTCGTACATCGTCGCGATTTTGCGACCGTCACGGCACTGGCCGTCCAGGGTCAGGCGTCATTGCCGAGGGTGAATCCGTCGACGCCGGCGGTTACGGCGTGGTCGAGAAAAAGGGCGGCCGTGGCGTGCAGGTCCTCTCCGGAGCGGGCCACAAGGTGCCAGGCCCGTTGCTCGGGGAGCGGCCCGCAGCGCCACTCCACCAGGCTGCCCTCGTCCAACTCCCGAGCGACGGCGTCCCGGGCTATCACAGTGATGCCCAGGCCCACCTGGACCGATTCCCGGATGGCGCCGTTGGACCCAAGGGTCAGAGTGGCCGGCGACACACCCATCTCCTCGAAGATCTCCTCCGCCGTGCGGCGGGTTCCCGACCCCGGCTCGCGCAAGAGGAGCACCCGGTCGGCCAGTTGCTCGACTCCGACGTCAACCACCTCGGGCCGGCCGTTCCCACAGGCGACCAGGACCAGAACGTTGGCCCGGGTGGCCAGTGTCCGCAGGGCCCCGCCGGCCGGAGGGCGGCCGCCGATGGCCAGGTCCACTTCCCGCTTGGTCAGGGCCTCCCACACCCTGGCCCGGTTTCCAACCTCCAAGGAGACCTCCGTCGCCCGACGACGGCGGCGGAAGCTGGCGAGCAACCGCGGCAGCACGTGCTCCCCGGCGGTGGTCACCGCCGCCAGGCGCACACGACCCCGTTCCGGATCGAGAACGGCAGCGGTGGCCCCGGCGGCCTCCTCGGCCAGCCCCAGGATCCGCCGGGCGTAACCGGCGAAGACCTCCCCCGCGGGGGTGAGCATGATCCCCCGACCGCTGCGGACCACCAACTTCACGCCGATCTCCGCCGACAGCGCCGCGACCGCAGCCGATACCGACGGGGGACTGACCACCAGACGCCGGGCCGCATCGTGGACCGACCCTGTGGCGGCCAGCTCGACGAAGGTTCGAAGTTGGGTGAAGGTTATTTCGAGCCGGCTTTCTCGGAAGCATTAGAGACGTTCTGTGTCTATTCCTTGTGAGACTCCTCGTGAGCAGCGTGAGTCTTGGTCTTGACCCTAACGACGACCCTAACGACGACCCTAACGACGACCCTAACGACTACCCGGACGACTTGGCTAGCGGCTTGCGCAGGGTTGCCCCCTTCGTTGCCGGCACGACCGGTTCACCCCCCGATCGTGCCGCCAGGTCGGGCCGGTCAGGTGCCGTGTGCGCCGGATCCAGTGTGCCGAACCCGGTGAGCAATGCCTCCAGGGCCGGGCGGGCGGCGGTGACCCGCTTGGCCCTGATGGCCAAGTCCCACAAGGGCTCGAATTTCTTCCAGCCGGCTGCGTAGCCGGCGTGGCGGATCTGGCGGAGGAGGGTGGGTTCGGCCGACGCCGACCGCAGGATCGACCCCCAGCGGTAGAAGCTGCGGTAGGCCGACCGGTAGCCCTCCTCCAGTTGGTCGGGGGTCATGCGTGCTGGTCGGAATACGCAATGGCGGGTGTCGTAAAGGTCCCAGTCCCGGGTCAGGAGCCGCCCCTCGGCCTCCATGCGCTGGTAGAGCCGGGTTCCGGGATAGGGCGTGAGAACGTGGAAAGTAGCGGTCTCGATTCCCGCCTCGACGGCCCAGTTCACCGTTCGATCGAACACCGAGGTGTCGTCCTCGTCCATCCCGAACACGAAGCTTCCGTTGACCATCACCCCCAGGTCATGGAGCCGGCGAACCACTTGGCCGTAGTCGCGGCCCAGGTTCTGCAATTTGTGCTGGGCGGCCAGGCTGGCGGCGTCGACCGTTTCGAAGCCGACGAACAGGCTTCGCAGACCGCACTCCACCGCTTTCTCCAACAGGTCTGGTTCGAGCACCGCCTTGACGGTGCCGGCGGCCTGCCAGGCCCGACCCATGCCCCGCATCCCCTCGAACAGGGCGGAGGCGAAGCGACGGTTGCCGAAGAGATGATCGTCGAGGAAGTAGAGGTGGCGGCCGGGAAGCCGGTCGATCTCGGCCAGGGCCGCGTCCACCTCCTGGGTGTAGAAGCCCCGCCCGCCTTCGAAGAAGGCTTCCTTGTAGCAGAAGTCACAGGCGTGAGGGCAGCCCCGGGAGACCACGATCGAGTTGGGAACCAGGTACAGGTGCCGCTTGATCAGGTCGCGACGGATAGGGGGCACGCCAACGAGGGAGCGCCGGGTCGACTGGTAACGGGTACCGGGGCACCCGGCCGCCAGATCCGCCAGGAACCGGGGCCAGATGTCCTCGCCCGGGCCGAGAAAGACGGTGTCGGCATGCCTGGCCGCTTCGTCGGGGAGCGACGTGGGGTGCAGGCCCCCCATCACCACCCGGATACCCCGGGCGCGGTAGTGGTCGGCCAGTTCGTAGGATCGCTGGGTCGACGTTATGTAGACCTGGATGACCACCAGATCGGGGCGATCGGGCCCTTCCGCGTCGTCGATGCAAACCCGCTCGACGTGCTCGTCCTCGATAGTCACCTGGTCGTCGGGACCCAGGTATGCGGCCAGGGTGGCCAGCCCCAGCGGTGGAAACAGGGAGTACTTGATCGGCCGAAAGAAGGGACTGGTGGCCTCGGTCAGGGCGGGGAGAATCATCTTGACCCTCACGTCGCCCCCGGGGTGGTGGCGGGACCGGCCCCGGCGGGAAGCCACACCACCATCCGACATCCCTGGGGATGGCGGGACTCGGCTCGGATCCGGCCGCCGTGCAGGTCCACGATCCATCGGGCGATGGACAGCCCCAGACCGGCACCGCCCACCGCCGAGCGAGCGGTATCGGCCCGGTAGAAGCGCTCGAAAACCCGGGCCATATCGTCGGGATCGATTCCGGGGCCCTCGTCACACACCTCGAGGGTGGTGCCAGACGCCGAGGTTCTGGCGGTCACCTCCACCCGGCCCCCGGCGGGGGAGTGCCGCACGGCGTTGTCCAGGAGGTTGGCCACGACCTGGTGGATACGCAGCGCGTCGCCGTGGATCTCCAACCCGACCGGGTCCACGTTCACCACCACCTCCGCCCGATCCGAGTGCAGGCGAACGTCCCGGGCCGCGTCCTCCAGAAGAGTTCCAATGGCAAATCTCTCCCGTTCCAGGGGAACGGTGCCGGACTCCAGTCGGGACAGTTCCAGAAACTGCGATACCAAGGCGCCCAATCTCTCGGCCTGAACGAGCAGCACGGCCAGGGCCTCGGTGTCGGGGACCTGGACGCCGTCGACCAGGTTCTCGAGGCCCGCCTGCAGGGCGGTTATAGGGGTGCGCAACTCGTGGGAGACATTGGCCACCAGGTCCCTGCGGATGCGGTCGATCCCGGCCAACTCGGCGGCCATGGCGTTGAAGGCAACGGCCAGCGCTCCCACCTCGTCGCGGGAACTGGCGGTGACCCGTTGCTCGTAGTCGCCCCGGGCCATGGCCCCCGCAACGGTCGCCATCTCCCGCAGGGGCGAAGTCATTCCCCGGGCCAGGATTTGCACCAGGCCCAGGGCCAGGACCGCAGCGATGACCGCACTGGCAAGGGGGGGAGACCCCATGCTCGCCCCCAGCGCTATCACCGTCACCGTCACCGCCACGGCGGCCACAATGACCACGCTCAGTTTGACCTTGATCGACGACAGCGGGTCGAGCGGGCGGAGGTTCACCTCGTGGCCGACTCCACCACATCGGCCGAATCGAGGCGGCCGTCCGTCGGCGCCGCCTTCGTGCCTGCCGGCTCCATCGAGTAGCCGACGCCGTGGACGGTACGAATGACCTCGGGGCCCAGTTTTTTGCGCAGGGACCGCACATGGGAGTCGACGGTGCGGAATCCTGAGCCGTCCCGGTAACCCCAGACCTGGGCCAAAAGGTGCTCGCGGGTGTAGACGATCCCGACGTGCCCGGCCAGCCATGCCAGCAGATCGAACTCCGTAGGAGTCAGATGGACCTCCTGGCCGCTGCGCCGCACCCGCCGGCTGGCCGGCTCCACCTCGATCTCCCCCACCGTCATGGAAGGTCCGGGGAAGACCAGGGTGCGCTCGATCCGGCGCAGGATGGCGTGGATTCGGGCCACCAGTTCCCGAGGGCTGAAAGGCTTGGTCAGGTAGTCATCAGCCCCCAGGGCAAGTCCGACCAGCATGTCCGTTTCGGAATCCCGTGCGGTGAGCATCAGCACCGGGACCGGGCGGTCCTGCTGCACCCGGCGGCACACCTCGAGGCCGTCAATACCGGGCAGCATCAGGTCCAGAACCACCAGGTCGGGTGCCACCCGGCGGCACAGGTCCACGCCGGCGATTCCGTCGCCGGCCACCTCCACCCGGAATCCCTCTGTACGGAGCCGGGCGGCAATAGCGGAGGCGATGGCCGCCTCGTCCTCGATGACGACAACGGTTCTCTGGGGCACCTGTCGAACGATACGGACGCAATGTGGCGGAGTCCCGCCAAGGTTGTGCCGATGTGGTGCAGGTTCGGCGCACCCAACCGTCTGAGTGTCGCGAGCCCCAGGGCGGCCGGCCAGCCAGGCGCTCCACGCCACCCATTAGCGTGATGGCGGTGGGCGCCCAGAACGGTTCGAAGCGGTCGGAGCCGGCGACGGCAGATCAGGGTCCCGCAGGTCCGGTCGTCGCCCGGCCCCTGCCGCTGGTGGTGTCCATGTGGGCCGGCGCGGCCGGGGCTCTGCTCCTGGGCAGTGGCCTGATCCTGTCCCTCGATGCCGCCCTTCTGGTCGGACTGGTTGCCGGTGTGGTGTCCCTGTCCGCCGCTCTGGTGTGGCGATCCCAACTGATCGACGCCTGGTCGAAGCAGAGGGGCCCCGCCCCATCGCGTCGACAGAGGCGGCCCGAGTCCCCCCGATAGGGAGCCCGAATGCGATCCCTGGGGGTCCGCCTGGGATCTTCGGCGACCCGCGGCGAGTCCGGCGCCGCCAGAGTTCTATAACCAGAGGAAAGCTGGACGGTTTCTGAACATAATCTGATCGATGCCTTGACCTCCCGAGCCGGGCAACCAGCGGGCCTTGGCGCAGGAACTTCCAAAGGTGCGACAATCCGGCTTCGGACCACTTTTTAGGTCCGCTAAAACGGACACCGGGGGATGGTCTGGGGTGGGGGCAAGGGACGAAGGGGAAGGCCGATCGCGGGCGCCTGCCGGCTGGAGGCCCGGGGTTCGCCTCGTAGTCCCTCTAGGCCAACGGGTGCCAATCGCACTACCCATGGCACTGGGATCGCGAAGTTCCCGCCTAGCGATGCCGGCCAGCCCTGCGATCCGACCGCAGGTGTGGATGGCGATCGGGGCCTTGGTGGCCATGGCCGTTCTCCTGCTTGTTCCCCTCCGCCCCGCGGTGGCGGCCGATTTCCTCGTCGTCAACAACGCCGATTCGGGCGCTGGTTCCCTGCGAGCCGCCATTGCGTCAGCCAACGCCACCCCCGAGGCCGACACCATCGGATTCGATATCCCCGGGTCCGCCACTATCACCCTGTTGACGGGACTCCCTGCGATATTGGGGGAGACCGACATCGATGGGGAGAACCTTAACTCTGAGCCGTCTGGAGTGGTGCTGCAGGGAGCCGGTCTGGCGTTCGTTGCCGGAGCGGCAGGTAGTTCGGTCGAGAATCTTGAGATCAACGGGGCGCCCAACGGGATTTTCATCGACACGGTCGGATCTGTAGCGATCGACTCTGTGCGTCTGATAGGGAACGGAACCGGCCTAAAAATTGAGGATGGAACCCTCAACTCGATCAGCAATTCCGTGGTTCAGGGGAATGCTATTGGGATCGGACTCCTCAATTCACCCTCAACTACGATTGACAGCAACATGGTAAGTCAATCGACTTTCGAGGGTATCGACATAGCGTGCGATGGGGGCTCAGCGGCCGGCACCGAGGTCACTGACAACTCATTGGGAAACAATGAAATCGGTATTAGCGTTGGCTGTGACGATGTCACAGTCGGCCCCGGCAATGGCGTAACCGAGAGCATAGAGCACGGGGTCCTGGTCCGATCCGCTAATAACGTGGTGGTTAGTGGTAACGCCATCTTCAGCAACGGTGATGATGGAGTGAACGTTGAATCGTCCTTTAACGTTTTAGTCTCGGATAACACCGTTTCACAGAATCAGAACGGGGTGACGGTGGATGGCGGCGATGGGTTCGGAGAGGCGGAGATATTTGATAACGCCACCGTTGACAACGCCGTGCTTGCCATCGATCTCTCCTCCGATGGGCCCACGCCGAACGATCCAGGTGACGCCGACAGTGGACCGAACGACCTCCTCAATTTCCCGATTTTAACAAGTGCCACATTCGATGGGACAGACATCACCGTTTCAGGAACCTACGACGGGCCCGACGGGGCATTCATCGATATCTATGGAGCGGGCGCGGATCACCCCAACGATCGCGGTCAGGGTGAGTTCCTTCACGGCACGGCCACGGCGTCTTCAGGGGAGTTCTCCTTTACCGGGCCGGCACCGCTCACCACCTCCGGGGTGGCTGCCACAGCCCGAATTCCGGGAGATGCGACCTCGGAGTTTTCACCCCGAGTCCTGTTGACGGTCGTCGCAACCACGACCACGACAACCACGACCACGACGACGACGGCCCCACCGACCACGGCCCCACCCACGACCGCCCCACCCACGACCGCCCCACCCACGACCGCCCCACCCACGACCGCCCCACCCACGACCGCCCCACCCACGACCGCCCCACCCACGACCGCCCCACCC
>JBQTHD010000026.1:0-28432 GCA_052390275.1 Acidimicrobiales bacterium
GCCATCAGCAGGCTGGCGACCAGGAGGAGGCAAAGCCGGATCCGTCCCGTCATC
Organism: Acidimicrobiales bacterium; assembly: GCA_052390275.1. GTDB lineage: Bacteria > Actinomycetota > Acidimicrobiia > Acidimicrobiales > AC-14 > JBQTHD01. The sequence goes on from JBQTHD010000026.1 coordinate 55, forward strand.
CTCGGCAAACGTCTCTCCCCGACTTCGGCGTGACCTTCTCGGCAAACCATTGCCGGGTTAGGGTCCGCTCCTAATCTAGTCGCGCGGTTTATAGTGGCCTCTGGGCGGGGTTATTCGTCGTCATGCTCCATCCTCACTTCCAAGGTATGGAGCCTCCGCGGATCCCAGGCCGATTCATAGCTCGGCTGAGCTTGCGGTCATCGGGGAGAGCTTTCATAGTGACGAAACAGCTCGACGACCGTCGCCTCGCCGACGATGCGAGAGCCTTCGCAAACGTCGATCACGGAACCCCTTGTCACGTCATTCCAGAGGTCGGGGAAGGCGGGCTGAAGCCTGATCAGCGCGGACAATCCAGGTTCGAGAGCGTCGGCCGACTCCAGATAGACGACGGCGTCGTAGTAGGCCCGCTCGCCGTCGGCCGTGAACCCGCCGAGCCAGCAGTTGGGGCGGTAGCCGGACGCGATCGGTCTGCTCCGCCCACCGTCATCGGTGGGCTTCATCCGCAGCTGTGCCCGGATGTAGGCACCGAGGGGCGGCGCGGACATCACAGACCCGCCCCCGGCTTTCCGACCCAAGGGACCCAATCCCAAGCCCGCCAGCCTCTTGCGACGTTGAGGGCGCCCAGTTGGCTTTCGGCGACGTGGACTGCCTGCATGCCGTCCAAGGTCATCCGCTCGAAGGAGTTGGCCAGGGATGTCGGAATGCGCGTTTCCACGATGTGGAACGGAGAGCCGCCAGGTGTCAGCGCGTTGTTGATCCGGCCGTAGCGAGCCGCATCCTCGGCGGTGGACGCGAAGAGCTTGCCTTCATACGAGTTGGACCCCGCTCGGAAGCCGCCGAACCGTGCGATGTCATCGGCCTCAGCGGTCGAGACGGACCGGAAGAGACTCGTTTTCGAGGCTCGTGCCACCTTGGCCACGTCGGTTGCGTCGTCGGCTCGGGCCACTGTTCTGGCGGCCCGGCTGGCGGGGCCGAGCCCGGTGGCGAAAGGGATGGCGGCGCCGGCCACATCGAGGCCGAGGGCACTGAGGTTGGTGGTCAGGTTCTGGCCGCCATCGGTGAACAGCTTGAACAGGTCGTGGCCAATGAAGCCAAGGTCTGCCACGGTGTCGAGGATCATGCCGCTCGGGTCCCCGCCGTTGATCGGGTCGCCACAGGCGTAGTCATAGGGAGTGCAAGATCCCCCCTCCAGGGGATCGGGGGTCAGGAACTGGGCGGTCGTCGGGTCGTAGTAGCGGGCCCGCAGGTAGACCAGGCCCGTCTCGGCGTCGTGGTATTGACCGGCGAAGCCCAGCGGCTGGAAGACGACCGTCGATGAGGCCCGGCGAACTCCGTAGGGATCGTAGGTATAGGTAACGGCAGGAGCCCCTGCGGCATCGGTCAGCACTCCCACGTTTGCGAGGGCATCGGGGTGGTAGTAGACGGTCTGGCCTGTCTCGTCCTGGCGCATCACCGGTGAGCCGTCGGGGCCGTAGATGTAGCCAATAGTGCCGAGTTCTGTGGTCTCGGCCAGCAGCCGGGGTGACCCACCCCGACGATCCCAGGTGAATCTCGTGGTCGCAGCGCCGGTTGTCGAAGTGCCGGTTGTCGAAGTGCCGGTCTTGGCCACCCGCAGACCGTCGCCGTCGTAGACATACGTCGAACCACCGGCCCCAACCAGCCGATCGGCACTGTCGTAGCCAAAGGTGGCGGCCCCGGTGCCGGGGGCGATCGTCTCGAAACGTCGGCCCCGCTCGTCATAGCCGTGGTGGTGGCCCCCGGCGGTGGGGACTGGCACGAGGCACTGACTGGCGCTGGAGCGCTCCAGCACAGTCGGTTCAAGCCGTCATAGCCCTGGGCACGACCGCCAACAGCCACTGGGTTGCCAGCCGAGTCGTACTCGTAAGCACCGGCCTGGTCATGTCCCGAGAGGCGCCCGTTCGGCTGGTAGGCATAGGTCTGCTCCGGTGACTCCCCAGCGGCCGCAAAAGCCGTGGCGGTGCTGGCAGAGGCCAGCCTGCCATCGCCATAGCGTTCGATCCGGAAGTCTCGAAAGGTTCCGGCAGTCCCCAACGACGGCGTGGCCACCTGTCCCTCAGACGTCGTGCTCAGCAGGGTCGAGAGACTGTCGATCCTTGAGGACTCCAGTCGTCCGGCCCGGTCCCACGTCCAGCTATGGGCCACGTCGTTGGGGGTTTGACGGCGCTCGATGTTGCCGTCGTCGTCGTAGGCGAAGGTGGTCCGTCGCCCGGTCCAGTCCACCAGTGCCGCCACCGAGCCGTCGGAGTCGATCTCGTGGGCCAAACGCAGACCGCTCGGGTAGTCGATGGTCTTGGTGCGGTCGGCGAGGTCATAGGAGTAACCAACGCTGGCCCCTTCCCCGGAGCCGTGCTCGGTGATTCGCCCCAGCGAGTCGTAGTTCCATGTCGAAGTGCCGGTTCCGTCGGTCATCGACCGGCGTCGACCAACCTGGTCATAGGAAATATTCGTCACGTCGGGGGTGCCCGCCTCGGCGTAGTCGACACCCGTGAGGCGCCCGGCGTCGTCGCGGCTGAGCGTTATGCATCCCTGCTTGGGACTGACCAGGCAGTTGCCTCCGGGTGAGCGCACCTCGGTCACCCGGCCGGCGGGGTCGTAGCGGTAGTTGGTGACCCGAGTGGAGCGCACCACGCTGCGCAGCAGGCCGGCCGCGTCGTGATCGTAGGTAGTGATGGTTCCCGCCCCGTCAAAGCGATGACGTATACGCCCGTCGGGGGCGTATTCGGCGCGCCAGGTCGGCCTGGCCTGGTCCGGCTCTGTCATCTCCCGGAGTTGGTTGGCTGGATCGAATACGAAGGTCGTGCGGTTCTGTGCTCCGTCGGAGACCCACTCCAGGTTGGAGTTTGGGTCATAGGCGCGCTCGGATCGATGCCCGAGGGGGTTGAGGACCTCGAGCAGGCGATTGGCGGCGTCGTAGGAGTATCGGGTCGTGAAGTCCTGAGGGCTCGCGCCGGGTGCGTTGCCCCTAGGGGTGGTAAGGGACCGGCGGCGGCCGACGTCGTCGTAAGACCAGGTGGTTCGGCTTCCCTTGGGGTCGATCATGGCCGTCACGTAGCCGTAGGGGTCGTATCCGTACTCCCAGTTCTCCCCCACCGGGTCCACCACCCGTGTGATGTCGCCCGGATGCGATAAGTCGTCGTAGTGGAGCCCGATGGTTTGGGTGGCGAGAACTGCTCCGGAAGAGCTGAGTAGCGGCCGCGCCCTGCGCGTGAGGTTTGGGCCGGCGTAGTCATAGGTTGTCGTCACGCCGTTGGGATCGCGAGCGGTGCGGAGGTTGTTGAGGCCGTCGTGAGTGAAGATCCATTCCCTGCCGGTTGGATCCCGCCGTGAGGTCTGGTTCCCGGCCGGATCAAAGGTTGCCGTCCAGTTTTCGCCCGCTGGATCTGTTACCGACGTGCACCCCAGGCTGGGGGTCTCGTAACGGAACGCCCAGGTGCGGGCATCGACTGTGCCGAATCCCAGGGTCTTGGCTTCCAGCAACTGGCCGGCGTGGGAGTAAGTGGCAACGTTCCCCTCGGGGTCGGTGACTTTGGTGCTGCGGGGAATCGACGAGTAGTCGAAGGTGCTGGATCGTCCGAGCGGATCACGCACCTGGTCGACCCGGCCAGAACCGTCATAACGAAAGGTCACCTCGGGCACCGGCATCGTCGTTGTGTCGTCGACCCATCGCGGCTGGCGGATTGAAGTCATGCGGTGCGACAGGTCGTAGCCGAAGCGATGGCGTCCGTTCACTACGTCGATGACCTCGACCAGGTGGCCGGCACCGTCGTAGTTGAAGTCGATCCGGCGCGGCGGCGTCGCCGAATCCGATAGCGCGTCGATTCGAGAACCCGCCCACACCATGGTCAGGGCCCGGCCCGCCGAATCGACCACTCGTGACAGTCGGCCCCCCTGGTAGGTCAATGTGGTGCGATAACCGTTGAGATCCCCGATGGCGCCCAGTGAGCCATCGGCGTTGAAATCGAACAGTTCCCGCGCTCGTCGGATCAGCCTCCAGGTCCCGTCCGGGTTGCGAACCAAAGACGAAAGGTGATGAGCCGGCGCCACGAAGGCTCCGACCGAATCACGCCTGAATACGACCTGGCTGCCCTCCTCGGTCAGAACCGTGACCTGGGACTCTTCTGCGACTATTCGCATCCCATAGGTGAAGCTCCACCCCCATCCCAGGGGCCCGTCAAGGCCCGCAGCAAAAGAGTTGTAGGTCCGACCAAACGCAAGGGCTGGTCCCCGGCCACCAACGACCACATCGGTGTAGGTCTTCCACAAGTTTCCGCTCGCCGTTTGCACCGGGTCGGCATCGCCGCCACCCGGACAGACCATGTTGACGTTCGGGTTCCCGCCCAAGCGCTCGGTCGGGCTGATCTCATCGCCCTGGGGCTCCTGGGTGATGACCACGACACCGTTGCCGATCCGAAAACCGGGCGTATGAACGACACTGGCCCCGGGTGCGTTGGCAGAGCAACCCCCGGCGTAGCTCGACCCGCCGCCCCCTCCCGAGCCGCTGTTGAATGCAGCACCGCCTCCGCCCCCGCCGTAGTGCCCACCGCCCCCTCCGCCGCCCTTCACCGGGTTCGGGTTGCCTCCGCCACTTCCCCCTACCCCTCCATTGCCATAGCTGCCAGCACCGGCACCTCCGGGTGAACCGGCCCCACCGCCACCTGACTGGTTGGCCCCTTGGCCCCCCCTTGACGCGTTGACATAGCGAGTGGCCCTCACCGATCCGCCGTTGCCAGCGGTCAGTCCCCCACCGGCGCCCCCCGAACCCTCCGGACTGTTGCTGCCGCCGCCCCCGCCTCCACCGGCAACTACTACACGGTTCGACAGTGCCTGGCCGTGACGGCGAATGTCCGATGCTCCACCCCCGCCGGAGGCACCTTGGCCGTAGCTGCCCGAGCGGGCTCCGCCCCCGTTGAACCCGCCCCTCAAGTTCGTGCCGGCGCCGCCCACGAAGATCCCTAACGTCTCGCCCGGGACCAGGTCAACGCTGCACACCAGGCGCCCGCCCCTGCCTCCGGCGCCTGCCCCCTGAACGTCCACCCTGGCGTGAGCGAACCCGATCGGAACCGTCCAGGTTTGTGCCGTTCCCGTGTAGGTGAAGGTGGCTGAACTCGTCGCTGCGGCCGGGGCCGGGGAGACCAACGAGGCGAGAGAGGCCATCAGCAGGCTGGCGACCAGGAGGAGGCAAAGCCGGATCCGTCCCGTCATCCTCGGCAAACGTCTCTCCCCGACTTCGGCGTGACCTTCTCGGCAAACCATTGCCGGGTTAGGGCGCCTATGCAACCGGCGGGGAACTCGTTCGACTTGGTGTAGGTGTTGGCTGGGTTTGGGGAACCAGGTCCACTGCTGGCCGGCCGTCATCGCCGCCGGCCGATGCGGCCCGGGTGAAGGCCTGGGCACGGTCCTGGTAGTCCCGGAAGCGGCCGAAGCTCGCAGCCGCGGGCGACAGCAGGACCACCCCGTCCGGCCGGGCCCACTCGAAGGCCAGGCGGGTGCCCTCCTCCAGGTCGGCGGCCACGAGGACCTTCACCCCCGGCGCCATCTCGGCCACCTGGCGGACGATCTCGGATCCGTTGTCGGGTATTGCCACCAGGCAGACGCCGCACGGCCCCGGCTCTGCTGACCCCGGCTCTGCCGGTCCGGTTTTGGCTGATCCCGATCCCCCCCGGGCAGCGGACAGGCGTTCGGCGAGGTAGTGACCCAGCGGCCGGTAGTCGATGCCCCGGTCGTGGCCTCCCACCAAAAGCGCCACCCTCCTGCCCCCGAATGTCTCCAATGCGGCTATGGCCGCCATGGGGGTGGTCGAGAGGCTGTCGTCGACGAACTCGACGCCATCGGCGGTCCACACCGTCTGCAACCGGCTGGGCAGGGGAACGAAGCCGGCCACCAGATCCTCGAGGCGGTCGAGGTCGGCTGCGACCCCCGCCAGGCTTCCGCCGTCCATCTCCGCGAGGGCGGCCCTGGCCAGTTCCGCATTCATAACGTTGTGGGCTCCCCGCAGCCCCGAAGGACCCCACCAGGCCCGTTCTCCTGAGCCCGGTCGCCCCACCCACCGGACCCGCGGACCCAGCAACTCCTCGTGGGACCGCAACTCAGGCGTGTCCGCCGCCACCGTGACGGCCGCACCCGGCCGGGTGCAGATGGAGAGCTTGTCGGCCACATAGGTGCCATAGGAGCCGTGCCAGTCGAGATGGTCGGGGCTCAGGGAGGTGACGACAACCACCCGGGGCGCGACCGTCAAGTCTGAAGCCTGGAAGCTCGAGATCTCCACCACCCAGCGGTCGATGCCTTCTTCGGCCCCCGGTTCCCAGGGCACCCGGCCCAGGTTGCCGCCGGCCGCCGCCCTCACCCCCAGGCCGCTGAGCAGGTGGGCCAACAGAGCGGTCGTGGTGCTCTTGCCCTTGGTCCCCGTTACCGCCACCGCGGAGGTGGGATCGAGGCCCCCCAGCCACAGGGCCATCCCCCCGGTGACGGTGGAACCGGCTCGGACGAGGGCCTGGGACTCGGGGGCGTAGCGGGAGATACCCGGGGAGCGAACCACCACCTGGCACTCGCTCAGGGCGGCGAGCCCGTCGGGACCCTCGGCCGCATCGACCTCCACCACTTGGGCGCCCTCGGCTACGGCCCGGGCCCGGTTGGCCCGACCCTCCACTCCCAGACCCCAGATGCCCACCTTCATTCCAACCAGGTCGCACCAGCGAAGGCAGCGTTGGGCTTCGGGTCCGATGCCGGCGACGGTACCTGCGCGCGATCTACGCCGCGAGCGGCTTGCGAAGCCGCCGGGTCGGGCGGACCAGGTCGGCTGCGCCGGCGTCCCGGCGAGGGCGATTGGGGCATTGACGAGGGCAAAGTGGCTGATCACGAGGTACCCGGACAGCCTCCGACCCAGGAGTGATCCGGTCCGAACCAGCGGTCGGAGCACTACCCTCGGCCGGTGGCCGCGACGACACGACTCAGCGTCGGCCGCCACCGGTGGGTGGTCCAACCCGCCGATCGGCGGGAACCGGCGGAGCGGTTTCGCCGGGATCACCCGGTCCTGGTCATCGATGAACCCAAGTGGGCGTTCGACCCGGTGGGATGGGACGGGACCTGGAACATCCACCTGCAGGCCGGCCCCACCTTCACCTCTCGCGTCCGGGTCGACGGGCTCGATCCGCCCGGGCCGGGAACGGCTCCTGTGCCCAGGGCGGCCCAAATCGGGCTGGGCCGGATGCTGGCCGTCGTCGACGCCCTGTCCTACTGGAAGGCGGCGGTTCCCCGGCGGATCGAGGCCCGGTTCGCCCTGCCGGGCGATGCGAACTTCTGGGACGAGGTCGTTGCGGGGTCCATGGCGGAGTTTCTGTGGACCAACGGCCTCGATCCCGGGTGGCTGCCCCACCTGGCCACCGACTTCGACGGCCCGTTGCCCGAACCCGAGGCAAGGGCACCCGGGCGCAGGACTGCGGTCCTTTTGCATTCAGGGGGCAAGGACTCCGCCGCCGCCGCCGAGATCTTGAGCCGGCACCGGTGGTCGGTGGTTCCCGCCACCGTCAACCCCACAGCGGAGTCCGCCGCCGTGGTGGCCGCCGGGGCCCCCTCTGGGGGGTGGGGCGGAGGACCGGTGGCCATCGACCGGAGCCTCGACGGCCGGTTGCTGGACCTCAACCGGGCCGGTTACCTAAACGGCCACACGCCGGTATCGGCCTGGCTGGCGGTGGCTGGCCTGGCGGTGGCGGAGACCCTGGGGGCCACCCGGGTCGCTGCCGGCAACAGCGCCAGCGATGACGCCCCCAACCTAACCGCCGAGTTCGACGGCCAGCCCTGGGCGATCAACCACCAATGGTCCAAGTCGGCTCAATTCGAACGGGCTTTGGCCCGCGTTACCGGGCCCCACCGCTGTTACGCCTCACCGCTTCGGTCCTTATTGGAAACGGCAGTGGTGGCGGCAGTAATCAGGCACGACCCGGCCCGAGCCGACACCTACCTGGCCTGCAACCGCTCGGCCGCCGCCGGCCAGCCGGGTGGATGGTGCGGGCGCTGCCCAAAGTGCCTGTGGACCGCCCTGGTCATCGAAGCCCTGGCGGGGCCGGCGGCGGTGGTGGCCCGCATCGGAGCCGACCCGCTGGTTGAAGTGGCCAATGCAGACCTGGTTGCCGCGCTTTGCGGGCGGCGGGGTCCGGTGCCCTTTGAGTGCGCCGGTCAACCGGCCGAGGTCCGGGCCGCCGTTCGAGCGGCCATGGCCGCCAACCCCCACCGGGCGGCACTGTCCGGGCTGGAGGGGGGAGACCTGGACGATCCACTGTCGCTGAGCGTTGCCTCGCTGGTGGCCGTCCGGGGCGCGGCGCCCCTGCTGGAGGTAACAGAGGCCACAGCGGCCGACGAATGGGCCCGCTCGGCCGCCAGCGCCACCTCGACGGACGCCGCTGCCCCGACCGACACCGCTGACAGCCCAACCGAAGCCCCTGTCGGTGCTCGTTTGTCGGACGGGTCCTGAAGTTCATGGGATGGTCACCAGCCATGGAGCCCGCCGACACCGACCACGGCCAAGGTGGCGCCCGTGGTCAGCCAATCGAGACGCATAGCCAAAAAGCCACGGATGATCCGATGAGCCCCACGTCGACGCGTCCCTCTCAGCCGGGTCACCTCGGGGGAAATGCGTCCCCGGAATCCTCTGCTTCGGCCCAGGTCAGCGGAGATCCACCCTGTCCCCCCGGCGGCACTTCGGCCCTGCCCGACGGCACTTCGGCCCTGCCCGGCGGCACTTCGGCCCTGCCCGCCGCTTCGGGCCCGTCGTCAACCACCGGGAGCCAGATTCCTGCCCCGCTGCCCCTCCTGGCCGCCGCCGGACTTTTGCCCGCCTCCAGCCCCTTGGCTCCCGCCCTGGAGGCGGTGCTGGTGGGCCAGGAGGACAGCCGCATCGTCGACCTGATCGCCCGCCTCCGGGACTCCCCGACCGCGGCACGGGGTCGGGCGGCCGTGGCCGGACTCGATCCGGGAACCGCCGCCCGCCTGGCCCATGCGCTGTCCACCGCCTTCCATTTGGCCAACCTGTCCCAACAGGTGGAGTTCGCCCACGGTGCGGCGGCCGGGCTTGACGCGCACCTGGGGGGAATCGACGACATCGTCGACCGGCTTCGGCGGGCCCACCTCAAGGGCGACCTGGACCGAGACCTGGTGACATCGGTCCTGGCCCGCCTGGAGCTTCGCCCGGTCTTCACCGCCCACCCCACCCAGGCCGCCCGACGATCCATCCTGACGAAGTTGCGCCAGTTGGCCGACCTTCTGGGGGAGCGAACGGGAGCCCGCTCCGACGTTCAACGGGAGCGCATCGACCGTCGCCTGTCCGAGGTCATCGAACTGGTCTGGCAGACCGACGAGTTGCGCCACCAGTCTCCCCAGCCCGCCGACGAGGCCGCCGAAATGCTCCTGCACCTGGAGGACCTGGCCGCCCGGGTGGTACCCGAACTGATCGAGGACCTTGCCGACGCCCTCGAGGAAGCCGGGTTTCCGCTGGACCTGGCCGCCCGGCCCCTGCGTTTCGGAACCTGGGTGGGGGGCGACCGGGACGGCAACCCCTATGTCACCCCCGCCGTGACCCTCGAGACCCTTGGGCTGGCCCACCAGCGGGCCCTTCACCATCTGCGAACCCGGATCCAGGAGTTGATGTGGGCGCTGAGTTCGTCGACCGAGATGGTCACCATCAGCGACGAGTTGGCCGCCGGGATCGAGGCCGACGCCGGGGCCATGCCCGCGGTGTTTCAACGCCTGTTGCCGGTCTTTTCCACCGAGCCTTATCGGATGAAGTGCTCCTTCATTCTCGAGCGCCTGGCCAACACCGCGCGCCGGACCGCCGGACCCACCGGCCAGCCCGCGGGGCCGGGCAATATCGCTCCTGGCTTGGCCTCGGCGGGCACGGCCGCCGCAGGCTCAGTCCGGGCGGGCTCGGCCGTCGCCGGCTCAACCGGGGTGGGCTCGGCCACTGCAAGCTCCGCCGGGGTGGGCTCGGGCACCCAAGGCCATATCGGCCAGGACTACGCCGGGCCGCACCAATTGATGGAGGACCTGGCCCAGATGGAGCGGTCCCTGGCCGCGAACCGGGCTGACCGGGGGGGCGGGGCCGCCGTCGGAAGAGTGATGCGCACGGTGGCGGCATTTGGGTTCCACCTGGCGGTTATGGACATCCGCGAGCACGCCGCCCTGCACCACCAGGCCCTGGGCGAGTTGTACGACGCCGATGGTCTCGCGCCGGCCTACGCCACCCTTGATCGGCCGGCCCGGGCACGGCTGCTGGCCGGTGAACTGCGCGGTCGCCGGCCGCTCACCGCCCCGGCCGCCGACCTTCGCCCCGGCCCGGCGAGGACGATGGCCACCTTCTTCGCCATCCGCACCGCCCAGGACCGCTTCGGTCCCGACGTCATCGAGAGCTACATCATTTCCCACTGCGGTGGACCCGATGACGTGTTGGCCACCGCGGTGCTGGCCCGGGAGGCGGGCCTGGTGGACGTGGCCCTGGGGGTGGCCCGGATCGGGTTCGTACCTCTGCTGGAGACGGTGGCCGACCTCCGGGCGGCCGGGGACACCCTGGAGCATCTGCTGAGCGACCCTTCCTACCGCCGACTGGTCAGGCTGCGGGGCGACATCCAGGAGGTGATGCTCGGCTACTCGGACTCCAATAAGGAGACCGGTATCACCACCTCGCAGTGGACCATCCACCAGGCCCAGCGGGATCTGCGCGACACCGCACAGCGCCATGGAGTCACACTGCGGCTCTGCCACGGCCGGGGGGGGACCGTCGGGCGGGGCGGGGCCCCCACCCACGACGCAATCCTGGCCCAACCCTTCGGAACGGTGGATGGGCCATTGAAGGTGACCGAGCAGGGCGAGGTGGTATCTGCCAAGTACGGCCTTCCCGACCTGGCTCGCCGGAACCTGGAGTTGGCCCTGGCTGCTTTGATCGACGCCTCACTCATGCACCGCACCTCCCGGGTGGAGTTGGGCGTGTTGACCGAGTGGGACCTCGCCATGGACTCGGTCTCGGGCGAAGCCGCCGGCGCCTACCGCCGGCTCATGGACACGCCCGGCCTCGCCGACTACTTCTACTCGTCAACTCCGGTTGATTCGCTGGCCGGACTGAACCTGGGGTCCAGACCCGACTCGCGAGCCGCCGCCCGGGGCCTGGTGGACCTTCGAGCCATTCCCTGGGTATTCGGCTGGACCCAGTCCCGCCAGATCGTCCCGGGATGGTTCGGCCTGGGAAGTGGCCTGGCCGCGGCCCGCAAGGCCGGGCTGGGCCCGGCGTTGGCCAACATGCACCGGGAGTGGCACTTCCTGCGTTCGTTCATCTCCAACGTGGAGATGACCCTGGCCAAGACCGACCTGGAGATCGCCGCCCACTACGTCGACATCTTGGTCCCCGACCACCTCCGGCCGGTGTTCGACGTGATCGCCACCGAGTTCGAGTTGGCCCGCGAGGAAGTACTGCACCTGACCAACCAACGGCATCTGCTCGATCACGACCCCGGCCTCGCTCGGGCCATCGAGGCCCGTGCCAACTACCTGGACCCGCTGAGCTACCTGCAGGTTGGGCTGCTGGCCCAGATCCGGTCGTCGCCAGATCCCTCCCCCCTGTTGCGCCGGGCGCTGCTTTCCACGGTCAACGGGATTGCTGCCGGCCTGGGCAACACCGGCTGAGACCCACTCACTCAGACCCCACAAACCAGGGCGGATCGGGCGTCCACCGGGTACGACAGGCCGCTGACCAAAAGTCGGCCCAGATGGCGGCCCGACGTGTCCACCAGCACCGGGTAGCGGTCAGGGTCCGCCTTCGGTTCCCCCCCGCCGCGTTCATCAAAACGCAGGTCCGGGGCTGGGCCTGGGCCGCCGCTGCGGGGGGGAACCATCATCACCGGTTCGGCCTGAGGGTTCATGAAGACCAGCAGACCGTCGCCCCCGGGGCCGCCCACGGGTTGGAACACCATGCCCAGGGGAACCGACCCGGGGGTCGACCACATCTCCGGCGTCATGGGTGTACCCCGGGTGTCGAACCAGGTGATGTCGGCCTCACCCAGATAGTCCTTTCGGCGCAGCACCCGGCGAGTCCGACGCAGGGCCAGGAGTTCCCGGGTGAAGGCGATCAGTTCCTCCCCCTCCTCCCCCGGTTCCCAGTCCAGCCAGCCCAAGGGGCTGTCGTGGCAGTAGGCGTTGTTGTTGCCTCGCTGGGTGCGCCCCATCTCGTCGCCGGCGGTAATCATGGGCACGCCCTGGGAAACCATCAGCGTGACCAGGAAGTTTCGAACCTGGCGGCGACGGCAGGCGAGCACGATCGGATCTGCGGTGTCGCCCTCGGCCCCGCAGTTCCACGAGCGGTTGTGGTCGACCCCGTCCCGGCCGTCCTCGCCGTTGGAGCGATTGTGCTTTCGGTCATAGGAAACCACGTCGCGCAGGGTGAAGCCGTCGTGGGCGGTGACGAAGTTCACCGACGCCCGGGGCGGACGACCGGCGGCGGCGAACAGATCCGCCGAGCCGGTGAGGCGAAACCCCATCTCCGCCGGCGAGGGTGACTGACCCCGCCAGTAGTCCCGGACCGCGTCGCGGTAGCGGTCGTTCCACTCCGACCAGCCCGGGGGGAACCGGCCCAGTTGATAACCCTCGGACGTGGCGTCCCAGGGCTCGGCCACCAGTTTGACCGAGGCCAGTACCGGGTCCTGGGCGACCGCCAACAGGAAAGCGGCGTTGGGGTCGAACATACCGCTACCCCGGGCCAGGGCGGAGGCGAGATCGAAACGGAAGCCGTCGACACCCATTTCGGTGACCCAGTAGCGCAGGCTGTCCATGATCAACCTGAGTCCGGCCGGTCGGCCGGCGTCGAGGGTGTTGCCGGTGCCGGTCAGGTCCTGGTAGCGGCCGGCGTCGTGGGGGTCGAGGCGGTAGTAGGCGGCATTGTCCAGGCCTCGGAATGAAAGGGTCCGGCCATCGGCCGGGCCCTCGGCGGTGTGGTTGTAGACGACATCGACGATCACTTCGAGCCCCACCGAATGCAGGGCCGACACCATGTCTGCGAACTCCTGCACCTGGGCCCCGAGATCCCCGGCCGAGGAGTACGGCCCGTGAGGGGCGAAGTAGCCAATGGAGCAGTAGCCCCAGTAGTTGGTCAGCCCCCGGGGGGCCAGAGCGGGCTCCGGAACGAAGTGGTGGACAGGGAGGAGTTCCACTGCGGTGACGCCCAAGGTTGAGAGGTACTCCAGCACCGCCGGGTGGGCCAGTCCGGCGTAGGTCCCCCGCAAGGCGGCGGGCACGTCGGGGTGGGCGGCGGTGAACCCCTTGACATGGAGTTCGTAGATGACGGTGTCGGCCCAGGGCGTCGGATGTAAAAGTCGGCGGAGAGCGGTTCCCAGTCGCGGCAGTCCGGAGTCCGGCAGAACCCGCGTTGGCGCCTGGGCTCCGGAGTCAGCGGACAAAGGCGGCGACGATTGCGACCGGGCCGGGGCCACCACCACCGACATGGGCCCACCGTCGGCGACGCCCGAGGCGATGGCCCGGGCGTAGGGATCGATCAGGAGTCGCTCAGGATTGAAGAACATGCCGGACCGGGGGTCCCATCGGCCGTGGGCCCGAAACCCGTAAACCTGCCCGGGGCCGACGCCTTCGGCTCGGACGTGCCAGCAGTCCTCGGCCCGCTCCATGGCCAGGCGCCGCTCCGTCTGCCCAGCCGGGTCGAGAAGGCAAAGATCCATGGCGGCGGCCGACCGGGAACTGACGGTGAACTTGGTACCGTGTCCGTCCCACAGGGCGCCGCCCCGGTAGGAGTCAGTTTCGGCCAGGGTATGAAAGTCCTGCCGGCCGCTGCCCACCGGACTAGCTTGACCGGCGGCCTGGGACTCCGCACGGCGAGGAGGCAACCGAGCATATGCATCCGGCCTACGAACGGCCCCGATGGTGGCGGGATCTACCCGCCTGGTGGTCAATGCACCCGCGCGGCTATCGGGTGAACTTTTTCCTGTACCTGCTGGCGGGGCTTTCCCTGTTGGCCCTGGTGGGCGAGTTGACTCTGGGCGGTCGCAACGACTCCCGTTTGTTCGCCACCGGGCGGCCCCCCCAGCAGGCGGTGGCGCCAGATCCCACCGTGGCCACCACGGTGGCCGAGACGGTGCCCACCACCCTGGTCATTCCCCCCGTCCCCGCCGTCACCAGTCCGCCGCCTGCCACCCGGGCCCCCGTCCGCCGGGCCCCCACCACCCGCCCCAAGCCGGCTCCCGAGCCCGAGCCGGAGCCGGAGGCTCCCCCCGCCCCGCCGCCCGACACCCTCCCGCCGGTGACCCTTCCGCCCCCTCCCACCTTCCCGCCCATCGTCGTGCCTCCCCCCGACCCACCGGTCACCCAGCCCCCGCCCACCACCGCCCCGCCAACCAAGCCGACCAAGCCTCCGAAGCCGACGACGACCCGTCCGGCGCCCACCACCACCCGTCCCACCCCGACGACCGTCGACGACGGTGGCGATCCGGGAGAGACCCCCAAGCCCCGGCCGACGACCAGCATCGACTTCTTTGACGACGACCTTTTCTAGTGCCCTGACCCTGAACGCTGGCCCGCGTGGCCCATTTCCTGAGGATGGGTCAGGACCGTCGCTGGCAAGGCCGCCGGACGAAGCCTCACCCTCTGCGCGAGTCACCGACGTGAACGCCGCCAGCGGCGGTTCTGGCCGGAGAAACGCGGCAATGGTTTGTGGTCAGGGCGCTAGGTCTTCCATGCCGTCGGGCTGGGCGTTGGATTCCGGCCGGGGCCGGCCCGGCGTTGGGCTGCCCGGGTTCGGGCTTCCCCGGGCTGCCCGGTCGGGGCTTGAATGGCAATGAACCCCTACGAGCAGGGTTGGGGGGGATGGTGGGCCCGACTGCCCGGTCGCTACCGGTTCAACGTGGCTCTCTACTGTTTGGCGATGGTCTCGCTGGGGGGCCTGGTGGCCGAGTACGTCCTGGGTGGCGGTGAATCCGAGAACATCGCCGCCAATAGCCGGACGCCGGCGGCATCTGCCACCACGGCGACCTCAACCCCGGCGGCCCGCTCCACCATGGCGCCCACCACCCTGTTCATCCCCGCCGTCGTCCCCCCTCCTCCGCCGAGCGTCGGTGGAGGCGGACGGGGAGGAGGTGGAGGCGGCAAGCCACCGAAGCCGCCCACCACCACCTCGCCCGACGGGGCCACCACCACAACCGTCGACTCCGACGGGCCCACCACCACCAGCGGGGTCACCACCACTACGGTCGACTCCGACGGCCCCACCACAACCGGCGGTGGTCCCACCACCACGACGGCGGGCGGCCCCGACACCACCAAGAAGAAGTCCACGACCACCACGCTGGCCCCCACCACCACCAGCAAGAAGAACAGCGACGGGGACAGCGATGGGGACAGCGACGGGGACAGCGACGGGGAACCCATTGAGGACTTTTAGAACCGTTGTGCGTGGCGAGCCACGCGGCCTCGGAAAGGGCGCGACGAAGAAGCGCCCGTAGGTCCTTGAGGCCGAGCACCACCGCCAGAGGGCGTCGATTGCCGTCGTCGCTGCCAGCGGACACGTCGCTGGTAGCGGTTCCCACTCGGTTGAGCTGGGCAGGGAGTCCGGGTGGCCATGCCTGTCGCCAGGATCATGGTCAGGGTGGACGGGCGCTCGAGTCCTGAGGCGTTCAAGCTGGCGAAACCTGGGGGCAACATCAGGCCGTTAGCCATTGCCGGGGTGGGTGACCTCTTCGATGACTATGTCCCGGCCGGGGCGTGGGACGAGATGTTTGTCACCCCCACCGAGACCCGCGACGCCTACCAGACCTTGCGCGAGGTGCTGGGAACCATGAGCGGCGAGGACTTCCGGATCCGCTGCGGGGCCCGGGACCGCAGTTTCCGGGACCAGGGAATCACCTTCTCCCTGCTGGGCGAGGAACGCCCTTTCCCTTTGGACCTGGTTCCCCGGGTGATCCCCGCCCAGGAATGGACGTTGATCGAGGCCGGGATCGTGCAGCGGGTTCGAGCCCTGGAGGCGTTCCTGGACGACATCTACAGCGCCGGCCAGGTCACCGCGGAGGGCATCGTTCCCCGCCGGCTCGTCACCTCCTCCTCGCACTTCCACCGGGAGGCCTTCGGGCTCCGGCCGCCCAACGGCGTGAGGGTCCACGTATCGGGCGTGGACCTGGTGCGGGACGGCCGGGGTCGCTACCTGGTGCTGGAGGACAACCTGCGGACCCCGTCGGGGATCTCCTACGTGATCGAGAACCGTCGGGCCATGACCCACGTGTTCCCCGAACTCTTCGCCAGCCATCGGGTCCGGCCGGTGGCCGACTACCCGGCCCGCCTGCTGGAGGCGCTACGGGCTGCGGCCCCCCCGGGGCGCGACAACCCCAACGTGGTCGTGCTCACCCCCGGCGTCCACAACGCCGCCTACTTCGAGCATTCCTTCCTGGCCCGCCAGATGGGCGTGGAACTGGTCGAAGGCCGCGACCTGATCTGCCGGGACGGCTTCGTGGCCATGCGCTCCACCTCCGGCGAGCAGAGGGTGGACGTGGTCTACCGCCGGGTGGACGACGACTATCTCGACCCCCTGCATTTCCGCCCTGGTTCCCTCCTGGGCTGCCCAGGGATCCTCAACGCCGCCCGCATGGGGCGGGTCAGCATCGCCAACGCCATCGGCAACGGCGTGGCCGACGACAAGGCCATATATCCCTACGTCCCGGCCCTGATCCGCTACTACCTGGGGGCCGAGCCCATCCTGGGCAATGTCGACACCTACCTGCTCGACGACCCGGACGTGTTGAGCCACGTCCTGGCCCACCTGGACCAACTGGTGCTCAAGCCCGTCGACGGCTCGGGCGGGCACGGCCTGGTCATCGGCCCGGCGGCCACGTGCGCCCAGTTGGAGGACGTGGCGGCCAGGATCACGGCCAACCCCCGAGGCTGGATCGCCCAGGATGTCATCGCTTTGTCCACCTCGCCCACCTTGGTGGGCGAGGCGTTCGAGCCCCGCCACGTGGATCTGCGGCCTTTCGCGGTCAACGACGGTCACCGCATCTGGGTGGCGCCCGGGGGCCTGACCCGGGTGGCGCTTCCGGCCGGGAGTCTGGTGGTCAACTCCAGCCAGGGGGGAGGGTCCAAGGACACCTGGGTTCTGTCCGCCGACGCCCGGCCCCGCCCTCAACCGGTCCCGGTCCTGGTGCCCGCCGGTACGCCGGTGC
The DNA here is from genome assembly GCA_052390275.1 of Acidimicrobiales bacterium. Classification (GTDB taxonomy): domain Bacteria; phylum Actinomycetota; class Acidimicrobiia; order Acidimicrobiales; family AC-14; genus JBQTHD01. The sequence continues at coordinate 17,265 of JBQTHD010000026.1, forward strand.
GCGGCCAACCGGTGGAACGGGGACCCACTCAGATCCTGACCGGCCAACAGCAGTGAGCCGGATCTCAAGCGGCAGGCGGGTGGGTCCGTGCTGAGCCGGATCGCCGAGTCCCTCTACTGGCTGGGCCGTTACGTCGAGCGGTCGGAGGACACCGCCCGTATTCTCGACGTTCACTATCACCTGCTCCTGGAGGACCTGAGCATCGACGAGGCCTCGGCCTGTTCGGTGCTGCTCGAGATCATGGGCCTCGCCGCCCCGCCCGGTGGAGGCCAGGACTCCGAAACGGTCACCCGGCTACTGGCTTTCGACCCCGATCACACCGCCTCGATCGTGGGCTCCGTATCGGCGGCGTGGACCAACGCCCGGGGAATCCGCGAGGCCGTTTCGTCGGAGATGTGGGAGTGCCTCAACGCCACCTACCAGGCTCTCGGCGCCCAGGTTGTGGCCGCCCGGGCGGAGGCGCCCCACGCCTTCTTCGGGTGGGTCAAATCTCGCGCGGCCATGCTCGGCGGCCTGGCCGACTCGACCTTGAGCCACGACGACGGTTGGCGGTTCTTCGTGCTCGGACGCAGCCTGGAACGAGTGGACATGACCGCCCGGCTGCTGTCGGCCCGCTACGGCGACGCCTGGGGCCACAGCGGATGGATCACCACCCTGCGCTGCTGCTCGGCCTACGAGGCCTACCTGCGCACCTACCGCCGGGCGGTGGACGGGTCCCTGGCGGCGGAGTTCCTTCTTCTCGACCGGTTGTTTCCCCGATCGGTGTTCTGCGCCCTGAGCCAGGCCGAGGCCTGCCTGGCCGAGATCGACCCCTCGGCGCGCCGGGCCGGGGTGGTCGACGACGCCCGCCGCCACCTGGGCCGGGCCCGCACAACCTTGGAGTTCGGGTCGGGGCCGGACCTGGTGGCCAACCTGGGCCAGCACCTGACCCGGGTACAGGCCGACTGCGCCCGGGCCGGGACCGCCATCGCTGAGCGCTACTTCCGCCACACCGCGGCCGTGGCCTGGAGCGCCTGATGGCGTGGCGGATGTCCATCGAGCACTGCACCCGATACCGGTACTCGGCCCTGGTGGCCACGTCCTACAACGAGGCCCGCCTCACCCCGTTGACCACGCCCAGCCAGACCACCCTGGACTCCTCTGTGGTGGTGTCGCCGCCCGCCTTCGTGTCGCGCTACTGGGACTACTGGGGCACCCTGGTCCACGCCATCGAGGTCCATCAACCTCACACCGAGTTGGAGGTCAAGGGTCACTCGGTGGTCGAGGGTCCCGACCAGACAGCGCCACCGGCCCGGGTCCAAGGTTGGGAGGCGCTGGAGGACCCCGCCGCCCAAGATCGCCTTTGCGAATACCTGGCGCCATCGGCCTGGGTCCCCGCCGACACCCAGATCAGTGAGGTGGGTGCCGCCCTGCGGGCCCGGTCCCAGTCCCCGGCCGACGCGGTGGCCGCGACCCTGTCGTGGGTGGGTGACCAACTGCACTACGAGGCTGGGGCCACCACGGTGTCCACTTCGGCGGTGGAGGCCTGGCGGGCGGGGCTAGGCGTGTGCCAGGACTTCGTCCACCTGTCCGTTGCTTTGCTTCGGGCTGCGGGCGTGCCGGCCCGCTACGTGTCCGGTTACCTCCATCCCGATCCGGACCCCGTCGTTGGATCGGCCCTGCGAGGGGAGAGCCACGCCTGGTTGGAGGCCTGGACCGGGGACTGGACCGCCCATGACCCCACCAACCGGGCAGAGGTGGGGGAACGGCACGTGGTGGTGGCCCGGGGCCGCGACTACGGAGACGTCGCCCCTCTAAAGGGGATATACAGCGGGGGATCGGCGGCCCAGTCGGAGGTGACGGTCACGCTGACCCGCCTAGCCTGAGCCGTCGGCGACGGTCATCACCGGTTCGGTGGGAGGTTGTGGCGTGAAGCCAGGGGCGGTGGAGACGGTGGCGGAGTTGCTGGCAGGCGTCGATCGACGCGAGCCGTTCGTCAACCCTGACGGTCGCTCGGCCTCGGCCTTCGAGCGGGTGTGGATAGAGGGACAGGCCCACATCGTCAAGTACCTGCACCTCGACGACGACTTCACCATGCGGGCATCGGGGGACCTGGGGTGCCGGGCGGTGCGGGCCTGGGAGATGGGCCTGCTCGATGCCGCTCCCGGACTGATCGACCACGCCACAGTGGGCGCGGCCCACGGGCACGGGCGCAACGGTTGGGGTGGCGCCTTGTTGATGCGGGACGTGTGCAGCGAGTTGGCCTCGGTAGGCGACGCTGTCCTGCCAGGTGATCAACACGACGCCTTCGTCGATCACCTGGCCGGGTGGTGCGCGGCAACCTGGGGATTCTCCGACGGTGGGCGAGGGCTACTCGCCTACGAGGCCCGGTGGGGGTTCTTCGGACAGGCGGCCCTGGAGGCCGAGGGCCGCCTGGGCTGGCCGGAACGAGTTCCCCGGGTGGCGGCCCAGGGCTGGGAGGAGTTCTCCCGCCGGGCCCCCGCCCAGGTGGCCGAGGCGGTCGAGCAACTGCGCCGCGATGTGGGTCCCCTGGCCGACGCCCTGGCTCTGACCCCGTCGTGCCTGCTCCACGGCGACCCCAAGGCGTCGAATATGGGGACCGCCGCCGACGGGCGGACGGTGCTCATCGATTGGGCCTACGTGGGCCAGGGCCCGGCCTGTCACGAGTTGGGCTGGTATCTGGCTCTCAACCGGGCCAAGCTGCCGACGACCAAGGAGGCGACCATCGACGCCTTCTCAGCCCGGCTCGGGGCCCACGGGGTGGACACGACAGGGTGGTGGGACCGCCAGTTGGGGTTGGCCCTGCTGGGAACCCTGGTGCAGTTCGGCTGGGAGAAAGCTTTGGGTAGCGAGGACGAACTGGGCTGGTGGTGCGATGCCGCCCGCACCGGACTCTGTTTCCTCTAGCTGGTGCCCAGATTCATCGCCCCTTACCGGGGCGGCCGTTCGGCTGGTGCGACGGGTCGCGGTGCTTGGGGGGTCGGGTATCCGGCCGGCTCATGACCATGTCGATGGCGCTCCACAGCGTCTTGGAGTGGGGGTAGAAGGCGAAGGGGGCGACCACCGCCGCCCCGATGCCGCCCACCAACATGGGCCAGACGTCGGCATCGGGGTTGGCGGCCAGGACCACGATGGCGGGCACCACGGTGAGGCCGAAGACCAGGATCTCGGTCACGGCCAGGTTGAGCGTGTACGCCCCGAGGAAGAACGCCTCGGCCCGTTCGAAGCGGTAGCCACAGCCCGGACAGATCTCGCGCATCTTGAGGTAGCCGACGAACAACCCCTTGGCCCCGCAGCGGGCACACCGCTTTCGTAGGCCCCGCCAGATGAGCCGACGCGACGACACCTCCGGCGAGTCCGAACGGAATGGCCCTTGGGTGACTGGCTCGACTCCGGAGGCGCCCGGGTCGAGGGGGTCCGAGGTCATGCTCGCCAGCGTGTCTCATCCAGCCTGGGCAGAACCACACCAGCCCCTAGGGTTGGCGGGTGAGCATCGTCAAGATCAACGCCATCACCGTCCCGGCCGGCCAGGGAGACGAACTGGCCCGCCGGTTTGCCTCCCGGGCGGGCGAGGTCGGCAAGTCCGACGGTTTCGAGGAGTTCCAGCTTCTGCGGCCCACCGACGACCGTCACACCTGGCTGGTCTACACGCGGTGGCGGGACCAGGAGTCCTTCGACGCGTGGATGAACTCCCGGTCCTTTGCCCGGGCCCACGGCGGCGAAGGCGGCCCCGGCGGTCCCCCCGGCGGCGGCCACCAGGCTGGACCCCCACCGGGGGTTGGCGGATCTCAGAGCGCAGGCGGGCCCCCTGGTCATCCCGGATCCGCCGGCGCCGAAGGTCGACCCGCCGGTGCACCCCCCGGTGGGTCGGGTCCCGCTCCGGTGGGCACCTCGGCCGAGCTGTGGTCTTTCTCGGTCGAGCAACTGGAGGCGTCGGCCTGATCCCGCTGCCGTGACAGCCGATGGCCCCCATGAGGCGGTGGGTTCGCACGACGTGGTTCGGCCGGGGCGGCCCCCGCCCTCCGAGGTCCCGCCGCCAACCTCGGTCGCCGGCCCCAGCCCGGGAAGCCCAAAAGGGCGCCGGGCGTCCACCTCCACGTCGAGTTTCGGGGTGGGTCGGCGGGAGGGTCACGACTCGACGGCCTTCTACGACCGGTTCTGCGCACCCGTCCTCTCCGACGACGATGTGCTGGGAACGAGTCGTCATCCCGTCGACGTCGTTATCGCCGGCGATTCCCGGGCCATGGACCAGGTCGACGATGCCACCGTCGCCCTGGTGGTTACCTCCCCTCCGTACTTCGCCGGCAAGGAGTACGAAGCCGCCCTGGGTTCGGGTCACATCCCCGCCACCTACCAGGCCTACCTGGAAATGCTCGGCGACGTGTTCGCCCAGTGTGTGGACAAGCTGGAACCCGGTGGGCGGATAGCGGTGAACGTGGCCAACCTGGGTCGACGGCCATACCGGTCTCTGTCCGCCGACGTCATCGACATCCTGGGGAATCGCCTCCGTCTCCTGCTTCGGGGAGAAGTCATCTGGGTCAAGGGTCGGGGGACAGGCGGGTCGTGTGCCTGGGGATCCTTCCAGCGCCCGGCCAATCCGGTGCTGCGGGACCTGACCGAACGCATCGTCATCGCCAGCAAGGGCCGCTTCGACCGGGCTTTGACCCCGCGACAACGCCACGATCGTGAGCGGCCTTCAACAGCGACGTTGACTCGCGATGAGTTCCTGGAGGCCACCACCGACGTTTGGGAGATGGCCCCCGAGAGCGCCACCCGGGTCAACCATCCCGCCCCCTTCCCCGTGGAACTTCCCCAGCGCCTGATCGACCTCTACACCTACGCCGGGGACCTGGTCCTCGATCCCTTCATGGGCTCAGGGTCGACCGCGGTGGCCGCGGTGAGAAGCGGTCGTCACTACGTCGGCTACGACACCGACCCCGCCTATGTCCACGCCGCCCGGGCTCGGGTGGCCGACGAGGTGGCCCGGTTGGCCTACAACCGCTCGCAGCGACACCACCGGCTTCCCACCGTCGCGCTGGCGGCGGTGGCCGGCGAACCGGATCCAACCGAGGACGCCCAGGCTCGGGCAATGCGCGAGGGGCGCCGTGCCACCGAGGTCGCCGGTCTGCTGCTGGCCGGGTGCGGGTTCCGCGACGTTCGTACCGACGTGAAGTACCCAAGGCTGGGCATCGAGATGAGTGTCGTGGCCTGCGACGCGAGCGGTGCGGACTGGGCCTTCGACGTCTCTGGCGGTTTCACCAACACCCGCTCAGGCCTCAAGCGAGCAGACGAACTCTGGAAGGCACTGGGGAAGGCGGCCGTCTGGCACCAGGCCGGTCGGGTCATCCCCCTGGTGTTGATCACCACCGACGTTCCCACCGCCGGCAGCGCTGGACACTCGGCCCTGGAGGGGCTGGTCGGCCCGGGGCGGGCGATCTGCGACGTGGTCAGGTTGGGCGAGGTGGACGGGATCGAACGCCTCCGCAACTACGCCCAGAAGGGGGCCACCGGGCGCTACTGACCGGCCGATGGCGAGGCGCTGACCCACAGGGGTTCGTCCACACTCCAGGCTTCGGGGTGCGACATGGCACGGGCCACCAGTTGGGAGAACCGGTCGTCGGCGTCGTCGTCGGGGTGGGCGTCTGCGATGGTCAGCGGCGAGGCCCTGGTTGGGAGTGGAGCGACGGGGGTCGGCACCTCGACAAGCCCATCCACATCCGCATCCAGATCGACGGGATAGCCACGGCAGTCCTCGATGATGGCTGCCGCCGCGTACGCGCCCAGTTCACAGGTCCACCACGAACGGCCGGTGGCTTCGTCGACCACCTGGCGCAGCGCCGGCCACAGGACGTGGCCTACGAAGTCGCAGGGGACCAGGGCGTGGTTGCGATGGCCGAGATGCCCGTCGAAGATCAACGGGACCGACCACTCGGCCAGGGACATGGGACCGAACCCGACTCCGGCATTGGTGGGAACGAAGTCGATGTCGAGGGTCAGGCTCAGCTCCCGAGCCAGCGTGGCCAACCGGGCCGAAGTTGGAGTCATGGGCCCTCTATCGGCCGGTTTCCCCGGCTGGCTTGAGCCTCGAAACCTGGCACTTACGCCCGACCAGTTCGCAGGCGATGCTCAGCTCAGCAACAGGCCAGGGTCGAGGTCCTGCGGCGGACCCTCCCAGACCAGACGGCCCCGGACCAGGGCGTACACCCGGTCGGAGACGCCCAGGGTGGCATTGACGTTCTGTTCGGCGAGCACGACCGCCACCCGGGCGTCGTCGGCCAGCAATCGCAGGTGGGCCAGGGAGGCTTCGACCAGGTCCGCCGCCAGGCCAAGGCTGAGTTCGTCGATGAGCAGGATCGCCGGAGGGTCGATCAGGGCCCGGGCGAGGGCCACCAGGCGGGCCTCCCCGCCGGAGAGAACCGACGCCTTGCGGTCCAAAAGCGTCAGTACCCGCTCGCCTCCGGGGAGGGCGCCGAGGCGGCGCCGGCCCTCGGCGGTGGGTGCCCAGCCAGTCAGGCGGAGGTTGTCAGCAACGCTCAACCCGGCGAAGAGCCCGCCGCTGGCCGGCACCAGGCGCAGACCCAGCCGGGCCCGCCGCTCCGGTTGACGGGGGGCCGGCTGGCCGTCGATGGCAACCGTTCCCGTCGCCGCAAGGGTCCCGGCCACCGCGGCCAGGACAGTGCTGCGGCCCGAACCGTTGATCCCGGCCAGATACACCACCTCGCCGGGACGGGCGTAGAAACTGAACCCGGTGACCACCATCGCCGCCCCGTAGCCGGCGGCCAGGTCTCTCACGACCAGGCCACCGCCATCTCCGATCTCACCGGAGCGGCCACGGACGTCGGCAACGGCCGCCATCGGCCTTTCCCGGGCGTCGTCAGGCCTGGCCGCGGCCCCACCGGCCGCGGTACCAACAGACTCACCGCCGCCGGCGTCCCTGGGGAATTCTTCCTTCTCCGGTCCCCCGTCAACGGCGGACGCCCCGGCCAGGCGGTGTCTGGCGTCGGGACTGCAGACGGCCCCGCCGCCCGGATCGAGGCCCGGGGTGACACCAAGGAACGTGCCGGCCAGAAGCGGATCGGCGCGGAGGTCCGCCATGGTCCCGCTGGCCACGACTCTCCCCTGGTCGAGGATCACCACCCGATCACAGATGACCGACACCAGGTTCAGGTCGTGTTCGACCAGGAGGACCCCCCAGCCCTGCCGGCTCAGGTCCGTCACCGATACGCCCAAACGTTGTCTTTCGGCCGGATCCAGGCCGGCGGCCGGTTCGTCCAGCATCACCACCCCAGGGCTCCGGTCGCCGCCTCCTCGAGGCACCGCCAGCGCCCGGCCCATGGCCAGCCGGGCCCGTTGTCCGTGGGTCAGGACCCCGGGGTACCCGTCATGGGGGATGCCTTCGAGATTGCCGCTGAGGGCCTTCGACCGATACTCGCCAGCCAATCGTCTCCGGGCCACGGTCAGGTTCTGGGCCACGGTCAGGTTCTCGAAGAGATCCAGGTTCTGGAAGGTCCGCACCAGCCCGGCCCGTGCCCGGCGATGGGCCGGGCTCCGGCTGATGTCGCGCCCTCCCAGCACCACCCGGCCGGTGGAGGGGACCAGACCCGAGAGTGCGTCGATCACAGTCGTCTTGCCGGCACCATTCGGACCGATCAGCCCGACCACCTCACCGGGGGCCACGCTCAGGTCGAGAGGACCCAGAGCCACGCCAGAGAATCGGACGGTCAATCGTCGAACGACCAGCAGCGCCTCGGCCGCCGCCGCGGGCCCGGCCCGGCCCCTCGCGCCCGTTTCGCCCCGCCCGGCCACGGGCCGAGACCCGGCCCCGGTTGGATCACCGGATGGGGTTGGATCGTTGCCCTGGGGAAGGGAAAGCCACTGAGGATCTGTGCCTTCCATACGGTGCAGGGGTTCGGTGCTGGCGGGTCTGCCGCCGGGCGCCCGCAAGCCGCCGCGGTCGGCTGACCGACGGCAACTCCGGCGCTGGCGACGCCAGGTCAGGCCCAGCGGCCCAACCATGGTCACCACCACAAGCCCCAGTCCAATGACCAGCGAACCGAATCGCTCCAGGCCGATCTGCGCCAGGGCGAATGAGAGGATCCCGCCGGGAATCAACACGCCTCCCGCCGCTGCGCCACCGATCCGGCCAAGGCCGCCGAGGGTGGCCACCGCCACCAGGGTCAAAGAAGCGGTAACGGTGAAGGACCCGAACGACAGACGGGTCTGGGAGTAGGCGAGCAGAACCCCACCGATCCCGGCCACCGCCCCCGAGAGCCCGAAGACCCCCAACACAGCCAGGTTGACGTTGACCCCACAGGCCCGCACCGGCCCGTCCCCGCCGGGCAGGGACCGCCAGCGCAGACCCAGTGGCGACTGACCCAGCCAGGCCACGCCCGCCCCCAACGCAACAGCCACGGCCACTGCCGCCAGGCCGAAGGACAGCGATGTTCCTGCTCCCAGGTCGAAGCGGCCGAGAGACGGAGCGGCCACGCGGGTCCCCCCGAATCCACCGGTGAGGCTCGGGTTCTTGAACACCAGGTCCTCGATGGCCACGGCCGCGGCCAGGGTTGCCACGGCCAGACCCGCCCCCCTGACCCGCAGGGCGGGCAGACCCACCAACACCCCGGCGGCGGCGGCCGCGGCCACCCCGGCCAGCGCAGCGGCGGGGAAACCCCACCCCAGTCGGTCGCCCACGCCGGCGAGGACGAAACCGCCGAGCCCCGCCAGGGCCATCTGGCCGAGCGAGATATTTCCCGACCAGCCGGTGAGGATGACCAGGGAGAGGCACAGAACCGCGCCGACAAGGCTGGTGAGAGCGGCCAGGCGCCCGGCCGTGCCGCCCACTCCCATCAACAAGGCGAAGATTCCGGCTACGGCGATCAGCGGAGGGGCCGATGGAATCATTGCTCTCGGCCGCGCGCCAAGCAGTCCTGCCCTGGCTCGCGATGTCGGAGAGACTTCGGAGTCCCCAGGCCCGCAATCGCCCGGCCTGGAATCGCCGGACCAGCCCGACCCGCCCGACCCGCCCGACCCGCCCGACCCCCAGGTGCCGCGACCGGGTGCGTTCGGGTGGACAGCCGTTATCGCGCTCGAGGATCCCCGGGGGCGACCCAGTTCCCGACCTCGACCCGAGGCCAAAGCGACGACGATGACCAGAAAGGGGACGGCCTCTCTCAGGCCGGTTCGAGGTAGCCACACCAGCCGGTCCTGAGCCACCAGCAACAGGGACTGGGCCATACCCAGGCCCAGGCCCCCCGCCGCGGCCCCGCCCACCGAACGCATTCCTCCGGCCAGGGCGGCGGCCAGGGCGGGAACGACCAGGAGCGAGGACGTGATCGGGTGCAGGGAGGTGATGGAGCCGGTGAGCACCGCCCCCGCCCCGCCGAGGAGGCTGGCACCGGTCCAGGCCACGGCCCCAAGCGCTGACGGCGACCAGCCCATAAGGGCCAGGGACTTTCGGTCGTCGGCCGCCGCCCGCCAGGCCAGCCCGAAGCGGTTGCGCCGGAAGAACACGGTCAGGGCTCCGGCGATGGCCAGAATCGACCCGGCCAGGATCATTCGGTCGACGGGAACGACTATCCCGCGGGTTTCCAACGGGAAGGACGGCAGGACCGCCGGCATTCCTCGGGTATCTGATCCAAGGGTCAGGGCCACGATGGCCTGGAGGCTGAGCAGGAGTCCGACGGAGGCAGCCAAACCAGCGGGTGCGCCGGCGACCCCCTGGGGTTCGGTCGCGATGATCCGGGTGAAAATGCACCTATGGATGACCCATCCCCCAACGGCGCTCAGAGCGGCGGCCCCCACCATGGCGAGGCCAGTGCCGAGCCCCGGGACCATGGCGGCAAAGGCGTAGGCCCCCACCATGGCGACGGCGGCGTGGGCCACGTGGATCACCCCGCTCACCTTGTGTATCAACACCAGACCCACGGCCAGACCGGCGTAGACGGCTCCCGGGCCGAGACCCAGCAGGGCGAAGGTGGCCATTTCGCCGCCCAGCCCGGATGTGGTCACAGCGGCGTCGGCCCTGGCACGATCCGGCGACGTTAGAACCGGCCTCGGGTTCGACCGATCGACGGCCGATATCGACTACCAATAGTGCCCATCAGGCGTCGGTCCAGGCGGGCCGACGGCAGATCGTTCTTTGGACTGCTCCCAAATCGCCAGAGCCGACAACATCGGTCACCACACGATCGGGCACCACACGATCGGTGACTGTCGGATCAGTAGAGCCAGGAGGACTCAAGGTGCCACTCACCGCGCCGGGCCAAGGAGACGGGGCCTCAACCAGCGGTTCGTCCGACCTATCGGCACATCCCATGCCGACGGCAATGCCGACGCCAACGCCGACGCCGCGGCGCGAGACGATCGTCGGCTCCACCATGCTCAGATCCTCGGTTCTGAAGGTTTTGGCGCTTGCGGGCCTGATGGTCCTGTCCGCCTGCGCTCGGACCTCAGGCGACACCGATGCGGATCCGGGTCCCCCGTCGCCGCCCCCCACCTCGGTCCCCGCCGAGGACACCGGCCCGTCGGCCTCGGTCCCGCCTCCCTCCGGGTCGGGCGATCGCCCCGATGAGGCTCCGAGCGGGGGCATCGATCCACTGGCCGGCGCTTCGACCGCCGACGTCAGCGTCCCGGCCAGCAACACCGAGACGGCCCTTTTGCGGGCCGTCCGCTCGGCCCGCCACGAGGGCTACGACCGGGTGGTCTTCGAGTTCGCCAACGCGCTGCCCGGCTATCGAATCGGCTACACCCAGCGACCGGTACTGGCGGACGGATCGGGCGACGAGGTAGCGGTCGACGGCGCGGCAGTTGTCGAGGTGGCATTCGAGAACGCCCTGGATGCCGACCTGTCCGTCGAACCCATCGTTCGCACGTACACCGGTCCCTCCCGGATCCGCCCGGCCACCCCGGAGGTCGTGGAACTGGTGGCCCTCGGCGGCTTCGAGGCTCAGCTGCGTTGGGCCATCGGGGTCCGTGACCGGGTGGACTTCCGAGTCTCGACCCTGTCGGGTCCGCCCCGGGTGGTGATCGACCTGCGCAACCACTGACCTGGCGACGGGTGGCCTGGCGACGGGTGGCCTGGCGACGGGTGGCCTGGCGACGGGTGGCCTGGCGACGGGTGGCCTGGCGACGGGTGGCCTGGCGACGGGTGGCCTGGCGACGGGTGGCCT
>JBQTHD010000027.1:0-81211 GCA_052390275.1 Acidimicrobiales bacterium
CCCGCCGACCCCGCCGAACCCGCCGAACCCGACCCCGCCGAACCCGACCCCGCCGAACCCGACCCCGCCGAACCCGACCCCGCCGAACCCGACCCCGCCGACCCCGCCGACCCCGCCGACCCCGCCAGACCTGCCGACCCTGACTCCGCCAGACCTGCCGACCCTGACCCCGCCAGACCTGCCGACGTTCTCCTCGGCACCACGGAATCAACGAGGCCTGCGGTCATCGGCGCTTTGGTCCCTGACAAGCAGCGGTTGCCCTTGCCGTCCACACGCGCCCAGGGATTATCGAGTGTCTCTCAGCCCACCCGCAGCGTTGCGAGGGGGCTGACCTGAGCGATGCGCTCGAAGTCGGCATCGACATGCACGACGCCGAGCCCATGGTGAACGGCGGTTACGGCAATCAGAAGATCCGGGATAGGGATCCGGTGCCACAAGCCGTGGCGTCGGGCCAGAGCGGCTTGCAGGTCCAGAGCCAGCGCGAATGCGTCCGGAGGAGCTGCGACAGCAGGAAAAGCATCGTCGATGCTCTGGCGGAGCCGCAGATAGTCATCGGCGGACCGTGCGGAGTAAAGCTGCTCCAACTTGCCGACCGGACACACGAATAGCGATCCGGCCAGGCTGGCCAAGGTCCTCTGGACTTCGGGCTCAGTGGCCCGGCTGGTGGCGCTCTTGTCGAGGATCCAGCCGTTCACCGCCACATGTCATCTGCCATCAGGACGTCGATATCGGCATGCTGCGCAAACTCGACCAGAAACTGCTGTTGGCGGAGGGCTCGTCTCCTAGTTTCGGCTTCGTCGGCCCCAACCGCCCGCCTGAGTGCTTCCTCAACGGTTCCACGGATGGTCGTCTGGCCCAGGGACCGTTGGGCTTGGTCCAGTAGCGCGCTTTCGATTTCGATCGTCGTTCGCCGAAGCATGCGCACATATTACGCAGCGATATGTATGTACTGTCGCCCTTGTCACGGAGGGCGGGTTGTCCGGGGTTTTAACAGGCAACTCGCAGACGCAACTGGTTGTCTGAATTTCGTGGGATCCCCCGGGGCCTTGATTCAGGAGTGGTCGGCCAGGAAGGCGGAGAGAGCGACGGTGAAGACCTCGGGCGCCTCCAGGTTGGAGAGGTGGCCGGCGCCGGGGAGCACCACCAACTCAGACCCCGGGATTCGGGCTTGCCACTCGGCCACCTCCGCCACCGGGGACAGGGTGTCCTCGTTTCCCACCAGCACCAGGGTGGGAACGTCGATGCCTGCCAGATCGCCTCGGTAATCGGCCCGGTTGGCCATGGCATCCAAGGCCCCGACCAGACCGACGGCGGGCTGTTCGGTCAAAGCAAGGACCGAAGCAACCAGCTCCGGCCTCGTCGACCGGGTGGTGGCGCCCAACATGGCGGCCACCAGTTGGGGACGGAGCTGGTCGACCCCGCCGGCTTCGACAAGATCCTGCTGCGCGTGGCGGCGGGCCCGCACCTCGACGGAATCGGGACCCGGCCGGGTGTCGGCCAGAACCAGTGCCCGGATGCGCTCGGGGCAGAGGCGACGCAGGGCGAAGGCCACATACCCACCCATGGACAGGCCCCCCAGGACCACCCGGTCCAGTTGCAGTTGGTCGAGCCAGGCCAGGACCTCCGAGGCCATGGCCACCAGGGTCCGCTCCCGGGGGACTCCGACCAGGGGCGAGTCCCCGAAGCCGGCCAGATCGGGCGCGAGCACCCGCCACCCTCCAGCCAGGCCGGCCAACTGGGGCAGCCATTGGCGCGAGTCGAGCGGGAAGCCGTGCAGGAGGACCAGGACCGGGCCGGATTCCGGTCCGTCCTCCCGCCACGCCAGCCCCGAAGGTCGGCCACCGGGGCCGTTGACCCGCTGGATCCTCATCCTCGACAACCTAGGAGCCGGGCAGGGCAACCAGGGCGGACAGGCGGGCCCCCTATCTTCGTCTTTGGTGAACGGGTTGCTGGTCCTGCTCGGCGGCCTGCCCGGGGCGGGCAAGTCCACGCTGGCCGCGGCCCTGACCGAGCTCCTCCACCAGGCCGGCGGCCCTGCGCCAACACTCCGGATGATCGACAAAGACCAGGTCAGAGTGGCCATGTGCAATCCCGCCGACCACAGTTTCGACGAATCCGCCATGGTCGACGCCGCCACCTTGGGCGCCGCCGCCCACCACCTCGGCCAGGGCCGGTTGGTGGTGCTCGACGGCTTCACCTTTGCCCGCCAGGATCAGGAGGCGATGGCCCGGGCCGTGGCCCGGGACGCGGCCGCCGGCTGCCTGGGGGTGATGTGCCGGGTTTCGACCGCGGTGGCCATGGAGCGCTGCGGCCGCCAACAGAACCATCCCGCCATGAACCGGACCCCAGAACTCGTCGTCCGGGTGGCGGGCGAGTTCGCACAGCGCCCACCGGGCTGGGAGGACGCCTGGTTGATGGTCGACACCGGGCGTCCGGTGGCATCGGCCGCCGATCAGGTGGCCCGGGCCGTCGCCGGGCTCCGGGCGGGTCGATCACCAGACGGGTAAGTCGCCCAACGCCGAAGCCAAGCCCGCGGTTCGGTATGTGCTCGCCCGCCCACCCAGAGCGGTGCCCGGCTGGCCAGCGGGGCACCAATGAGGGATTGCTGCCACAAAGTTGCTGGTTGGACGTGACACGGGGCTCAAGAGTTTGTAACTTTGCCGAGTTGGCGACGAGCCGCCGCTCGTGCTCCCCCTGGTTCCCGTCGGTCGACGCCGGGTATGAGGGGGCGGCCGAGAGGTGGGGGACAACAAACAAAAAGGAGCAATGGGTGAGGAAACGACTTGCGGGACTTTTCGCTGCAGTCGGCATCACGGGGGGATTGTTGGTTTCGTCAGGTGCGCCAGTGGGCGCCCAGGCGGTTAGCGAGCAGCCGTTCTCGGCCTACGGCACTGGATCAGTAGTGGCTCTCAACGCCCTGGCCCTGGGTAACACCCAGGTGGCGGGCACACAGGCCGCCTTCTCAGGGGGTGCGGTCAACTCCACTGGCCTCACAGGGGCCATCACCAGCGAGTTCGGCCAGGCCGTCCTGCCAGAGGGCGTGGGCCGCAGCGCCTACGGCCGGGGCGCAGGCCTCGAACTTGGCCTGGTCACCCCGGTCCCCCAGAACGTCGATGTGAACCAGCTGAACCTGGCCGGCCGGGCCGAGGCCGCGGCTGCGCCGCCGTCAGGTCTGGTCACCAAGGAAATTCCGATCAGCCTCAACCCGGTTGCCTTCGCCTCCACCCTTCGCGGTCAGGCCCAGGCCATCTTCGACCCCAACTTCTGCCCGGTGGGTCGGCCGCTCACCTTCGGTCTGGGCTACGCCGAGAACCTGCAGTTGCTCAACACGCTCGGTCAGAACGCCGACGGATCCTTCGCTGCCCCCGTCTTGGGCACCAGCACCCCGGCGGGAACGCCCCGGGCCACCTCGCAGTCCCGGACGGTCACCTACATGGTCCCCAACGGTGACGGCACCTTCGGTGTGGTCTCAGAGACCCGCCAGACCGTCGCCCCCATCGAGGTGCTGGGAGCGGCCCTGCCGATTGCCGCCGCCGTCAGCATTGAAGTGGCCGGCGAACTGGTTCTTCGGGCCACCGCCACTGGCAAGCCCGGCGGAGCCAAGATCGAGTACCCCGGCACCCCGGTCCTGACCGTCAAGCTCGCTGGAGTGCAGTTGCTGAGCCTCAGCCTGCAGGACCTGCTGGGCCAGGGCGGGCTGCCGCTCAACCTGGCTCCCGTCGCCGAACTGACGCTGGGCACCCCGCCCCGGGCCATCAAGGGCAACGGCGCCCCGGCCATCGCTGCCGACGGCACCTCGGCCTCGGCTGCGGTTGACGCCGTCCGGGTCAAGCTTCTCTCCCTTCCCGGCCTGATGGCTGCGGACCTGGCCGTCGGTCACATGGAGGCTTCGGCCACCGCTCCCGCCGGTGGCGTCCGCTGCCGGATCCCGGTGAGCAAGACCGCCGAGCCCGACCCGGTCCAGGTTGGCCAGACGGTGAACTACTCCATCAAGATCCCGAGCGACGGCGGCCTCTACAACACGCTGTTCAACTGCGACCTGGTGGGCATCAAGGCAACTGACACCCACGAGACCACCGGTGGTCCCCGGGTGGCTCTGAGCGCAGCCGAGCCCAACGGCCGCATCGAAGGGGCCAAGGCCATCTTCGACAACGTCGGCAGCTACAAGCAGGGCGATGCACCCATCAACCTGACGGTCCGGGGCAAGGTCTCGGGTCGCTCCGGGGTGCTCAAGGACACCGCTGACGTCACCGCCAACCTGGGCAACTGCAAGGGCGGCGCGGCTGGTGAGGACATCGTCCGGGGCAACGCTGCCTTCGAGGGCGGGGCCATCACCGGCAAGGTCACGCTCACCGGTCCTCAGGTGGGCGGCGGCACCCTGGCCGCCACCGGCGGTAACACCACCCCGCTGGCCCTGGGTGGCGCCCTTCTGGTCGGGGCCATGGCCCTCCTGCGGCTTCGCCGCCGGGCGGACGCCTCCTCGTAGGACTGCGTCCCTGGACGCTGAGTCGCAGGGGATGCGGGGTCCCACCCGACCCCTTGCTCAGAACCTGTTCAACAAATGCCGGCCTTCGGGCCGGCATTTGTTGCGTTCATGGGGCGAACGCCCGGTCGCGTCGCCTGTGGGCGACTTTTGGGAGAGAATGAACGAATGCGAGTCGCCCGGGCGCCCGTTGGCGCCGTGACCATGAAGGCTCGACGTTTTCGCACGGCCCGCCGGCTGGCACCCGCGGGCCTGGTCGTGGCTGCCATGGCGATGTCGGCCTGCGGCGGGGGATCGGCCTTCCGGTACGTCTCCAGTTCCGACGACGCTGCCTTCTTCCGGGTCCCCAATACCTGGAAGGTTTTCGACCAGGAGGAAGTCCTGGCTCGGCCCAGCACAGCCCTGGGACTCGGCAGCGGCAACGGTCTGCGGTTCCTCAGCGTCTTCGCCGCCACGGGAGAACTGGACCTGGATCGTCCCCTCCAGGTCCTGGCCGAGGCCGAACCGGTGCCGGAGTTCCAGATCGTGGACCTCAGCCCCCTGGGGGGCCTGCCCTACAACTGGCCGCTGGTCAAGCTCCGCAGCTCGTCAGAACCCTTTGGGGTGGCCTGGGTGCGGGAATTGGGGATTGAGGAGCGCGACACCTATTCCCGCAAGGACCTCCGCAACGAGATCGTCCCTCTGGACGAACTCGATGGTTCGGCCGGCCAGGTCCGACTGATCCGACCGCCGGAGGGATTCGTGCGCGATGGTGGCCTGAGTGGGGCCCGCTTCGCCTACGAGGTGATGTCGGCTGGGACGGGCGACAGCTTTGTCGTGGACCAGACGGGCATGGTCGACCCCGATCATCGCCTGGTCTATTTCTTCATGATCGGATGTCGATCCGAGTGTTTCGAAGCCAACCAAAGCACCATCACCCAGATCGCTGATTCCTGGACAGTCAAGGAGCCCAAGTCATGACCGCCGCCGGTTGGTCCCTTCCCATTCCGAGGCCCCAGTGAGCGCCGACAACGCCGGGACCGAAGTGGTCGTAGGCGGTCCCGAGTTCACCAGTCGCCCCCGGGAGGACGAACTTCCCACCCGCAAGCCCATGGGGGAGTGGGACCGGGTGAAGATGCTGGTGCTGCTGCTGGGGCTGTGGGGGGTGACCTTCTGGACGACGCTGTCGGAGAACCCCATCATTAGCGCCCTCGATGCCGTCAACGAGGTATCGACCTCGGGGGGCGGACGCTTCCTGATGGTGCTGATCGTGGCCGAGATTCTGCGCCAGCTGCATTACATCCTCTCCGAGAACTCGCCCGGATGGCATCGGTTCTGGAAACAGCGGGTCTTCGGGCGGATCAACGCCAGGACTGACCGGATGAACTCCTGGACCAGGTTCCGCCTGGCCCGGGTTGTGCGCTGGACCGTTCTTTTGACCATCGTGGCGTTCGCTCTCGGCCGCCTGCTGGACAGGCCTCCGTTCATAGCGCTGTTCGAGGCCCCGGCCCGAGCGGTCGCCGCGTTGCCCATGATCTTCCAGTTCGCCCTGTTGTTCTTCGTCATCATCATCCAGTTCGTGGGCATGGCCTGGTACGCCGCCCGCCAGGGCATCGAGGTCTATTTCCCAGACGACATCAAGACCCGTTTCGACGACGTCTGGGGTCAGGATCACGTCCTCAACCGCATCCGGGAGAACATCCTCTTCCTGGAGAACCCGGAGTCCATCGAGTCCAAGGGCGGCTATGTACCCGCCGGGATTTTGTTGTGGGGTCCTCCGGGTACGGGCAAGACCCTCATGGCCGAGGCCGTCGCCGGCGAGACGGGCAAGCCGTACGTCTTCGTCGATCCCGGCGGCCTGACCTCTTTCGGTTTCGGTGCTCTGGCCGTCAAGGGCGTATTCCGCCGGTTGCGGAAGTTGGCCACCCGATACGGGGGGGTCATCGTCTTCTTCGACGAGGCCGATTCGCTGGGTAGCCGGCAATTGGGCGGAACCCAACCCAAGCCCGCCGGCGCCACCGCCCCCTGGGATCAAAGCCCGGCCTGCAATGGCCTTGGCTACCTGGACTCCCGCACCGTCGACACCCTCGCCCGTTGGGACATGGTCCGCTCCGAGGCTCCCGACGTCCCCCGCAGTTGGCGCGACGGGTTCTTCATGATGGGCGGGATGGGTGGAGGCGGCATGCTGCAGGCCCTCCTCACCGAGTTGTCCGGACTGAAGAAGCCCCGAGGCTTCATGAACCGTGTGGTCCGCCGGGCGTTGGGCATGCGGCCCAAGCCACCGCCGAAGTACCGGATTTTGGTGATGATGGCCACCAACCTGCCTCAGGCGCTCGATGAGGCTCTGCTGCGCCCGGGCCGGATCGACCGGGTCTACAAGGTCGGCTATCCCTCCAAGCCGGGCCGCATCCGCACCTACGAGGGCTACTTCGCCAAGGTTCGCCACGAGTTGACGGCCGAGGACCTGGACAAGTTGGCCACCATCACCCCTTACGCCACCGGGGCCATCATGAAGGACATCGTCAACGAGGCGCTGATCCAGACCATCCGGGAGGGCCGTGAGGTCATCACCTGGAACGACGTGATGAGGGCCAAGCAGTTCAAGGCCCTGGGCCCGCCGGAGGACGTGGAGTACATCGAACGGGAGCGCCACGCGGTGGCCGTGCACGAGGCCTGCCACGCGGTGGCCGCATACCGTGTCCGCCGTCACCTGACCATCGACATCGCCACCATCGAAAAGGGTGGCAACTACCTCGGCATGGTCGCCTCCATTCCACCGGAGGACCAGTTCACCCGGTGGCGCAGCGAATACGAGGCCGACGTCATGGTGGCGCTGGCGTCGCTGGCCGGCGAGCGGTACTTCTTCGCCCAGGACAACTCCTCGGGCGTTTCCGGGGACCTGGAAGCGGCCACCAACGTGGTCACCCTGATGGAGGGCTACTGGGGAATGGGGGCCAGTGTCGCCTCCCACGGGGTCACCCATCAGGTGGGTATCGGTTCGGGCGGCAGGCCCGGGGCCCGGGGCAAGGGCAAGCCGGGGGGCCACGAGGAGCCGCCGGAACTGCTCTCCACCGGCCTCGGCGAACGCATCGAGGAGAAACTGGCCGAGTTGCTGGCCCGGGTGGAGACGCTGCTGCGGGAGAACCAGCGACAGGTCCTGGCGGTGGCCCACGCCCTGGAGACCTACAAGACCATTTCCGGCGACGACGTGGCCGCAGTGATCGAGGGTCGGGCCGGCCCGCTGGTCGATGGCGCCGCATATACCGATCCCGGCTTCGCCGCCGTCATTGACGCCTACCACGAGCAGGTGGTGGCCGCTCATCGCGACCACGGCCAGGTGGACGTCCCCCTGCCCCGGGTGGCCGGGGCCTGCCCCGATGCCATCGCCGCCGCGGCAGCAGTGGGGGTCCTGGCCGACCGCCCGGCGGCCGACGGCCAGCCCTGACGGCTGGGCGACCCTCGCTGTTTCAGCCATGGAAAGTAGCCCGGGCGTGACGTAGCCGCCGTTGTCGATAGCGGCGTCCATCACTGCTCCTCAATACTTTCGCGGCATCCAAGAACAGAACAGTATTAATACTATTTAGGACTACGTACCTAACTAATTGGGCAGAATCAGGGCCCTGACGTCGACCAAATTGGCAACTACGTAGGTGTTGGGGTCGACCACGTGGGGGTCTGGCCGGGGCTCGGCGAGAATGGCAGCCGGGGCGGTTCCGGCCCGTACCAGGTGGGCTGCGGCCATACCAACTGCCCGGGGGCCGGCCACGTCGGGGCCCCAGGAGTCACCTACGTAGAGGGCCTGTGCGGCGGTGAGAGAGGTCGCCGCAAGGGTCGCCTGGAATATCCGGGGGTGGGGCTTGCGAGCCCCGACTTGCGCTGAAGTTACGACCGCGTCGAAGTACTCGGTCAGGCCCACTGCGTCGACCGCCTGAGCCAGATCCCAGTCCCAGTTGGAACACACCGCCAACTTCAACCCGGCCGCCCTCAGGGCCTCCAGGGTCTCGGCCACCTCGTCGTAGGCGGCCAGACGATGGTCCTTGGCCGCCCGATGCAGGTCGTCGGACAGGTCGAGAAGTTGTTCTTCGCTGACCCCGAGCCTGCGGGCCCGGTCTGCCAGACGCTGGCGTTCCCAGGCGATGTAGGTAGCCCGGCTGTGTGAGTGCTCGGCGTGGTCGGCGCCGTCGGCTGCGCCGCCGACCCAGGGGTTGCACCAGGCCTCGATCAGGTGGGCCAGGCCGTGGTGGGCCAGAACCTCCTGATGGGTGGTGCACCACGATGAGGCATGGGCCAGGGTGCCGTGAAAGTCGAACAGCACGCCCTGCCATCCGCCTGGGGCGATGCTCAATCCGGGTTCAGCCAGCCGAACACCGTTCCCATGACCGACCACAGGGCCAGAGCGCCGCCCAGGCTGGCGATTCTGAAACTCCAGATCAACTCGGCCGGGGCACCGACCGGGTCCGGCGACACCGGCAGAAGGCTCAGCCCCGTGACCACCAGGGCGGCCCAGACCACGGCGCACGACGGGACGGCACGATCCCACGGCCACGACCGCCGGGACAGGTGCCGACCGAGACGCCAGGTGGCCCACGTGGCCGTGACGCCCCAAACCACAGCCACCAGGTAGACGGTGGTTCGCAGGCCGATGGTGGCGGGGTCGCCGACGGTTGGCGGATTGGCCGGGTAGCGAAGGAAGGGAACCAGGTAAACACCGAGGAAACCGGCCCCGGCCAGGGCCATGGACCTGGTCCAGGCGCTGGCGTCTACCCGACGTACCCGTCCTGCTCCCACGCCCCCCGCCCCTCCGGCGTTGGCACCGCCCGTCGGGACGCTCTGGTCGCCGCTGGCGCCGGCTCCGTGCGTCAGGCGGTGTCCGGGCCGCAGGCGAGAAAAGACCAGGGCGAAGATCAGGCCCAGGGTGGCTCCGTAGGCCACGGCCGCAACCGCCCCCCCGGCTACCTGCTCGGACCGGGTGAACGGGAGGTCGGCGGGGGTGGAGTCTGCGGCCACCTCCAAGGCGATCGCCTCGCTCAGGGGTCCCTCACCGGCTGCCAGCAGAACTCCGGCCATGGCCAGTCCACCCACCGCGCCGGCAACCAGACCGCGGGACAGGGTTCGGCCCAGGCTCTTGGTCGACGGCCGGGCGGCGGCCACGGATCCAGGGCGGCCGTCCATTCAGTGATCGTCCGTCCGCGATCGGCTGTCGATCACGGCCCGCTCCGCGACAACCCACCCCCCGATTGCCGAGTCAGCGATCGCGAGGCCCGCAACGCGCCCATCGCTGCTGTCCATCAATGGCAGGGGACACCGAAGAAGTGCCGACCGTCGTGGAACAATTCGTGCACCGTCTCTGCCGCGGCCCCCAGGACAAGGCCGTTGTCCAGGGTTAGGGTGTAGAGCCAGACCAGGCTCAAGATGGCCAGAGCCACCGCCCAGGCGGGTAGGCCCAGTGCCGGGGTACCCGCCACCGCCGCCCCACTGGTGCCGGTGGCGCCCCGGTCGGCTCCGGGGGAGCGAAGGGCCTCGCGGTCCTCATCGTTCATATCTGTCGACTTCCTTTCAAGTGGACGGGTGGATCGGGGTGGAGGTTGCCTTGGTCGTGCTTGTGCTCATGGGAGTGGCTGAGCGGAGGGGAGAGATGACGGTCCTGATAACCCGGGATCGGGTGGCGGTAAAGGCACATGTCGCAGTTCATGAGCGACTGGCCGCCCCGGGCCTCGCCGAACCGGTCCAGCAGCAGGCGGGCGATGCGGGGGTCCGGCCCGAGGTGGCGCCCAACCTGCACCTGAACCTCCGGGTGGGCCGCCGCCCAGGCCCGGGCTTGGACCGAGATCCGTTCCACCAGGATGCCGGTGAACAAGAAGTAGGGAACGACGGCGACGCGGCGGGCGCCGAGCAGCCGGCAGCGGTCCAGAGCCTGGGGCACCCCCGGCTGGGCCAAGGAGACGAAGGCCGGCTCCACGAGGCCCAGCTTCTGAGTATCGGCCAGTAGGCGGGCCACCTTGTACAGGTCGGCGTTGGCGTCGGGATCTGACGAGCCCCGGCTGACCAGTACCACCGCTAGCGCACTGTCCTCGTCGACCTGGTGGCCGTCGACCTGGTGGCCGTCGACTTGGTGGCCTTCGACCTGGGGGCCGCCCGACAGGCCCGTCCCGGACCGGCTGTGCTCGAGCTGGGCTTCCTTCGTGTCGGATCGCGTGGCCTCGGCGATGCGGTCGGCGGCCACGGCCAGGACCAGCGGGTGGATTCCCAAGTCCCGGGCGTAGGAGAAGCTGACTCCGGGGTGCCGGACGCGGCCCCGGGCCAGAGCGGCGGGACCATCGTTCTTCAAGTGGCCGGCGCCGAGCAGGATCAGGGGCGAGGCCACCACCGAGGTGGCACCGGCGGCGACCAGCGCGTCGATGGCGGTGTCGAGATCGGGCTTTGCCAACTCGATGAACCCGCATCCCACCTCCACCCAGGGAGCCTGGGCAGCCACCACCTGAGCAAGTTGCCAGTACTCGGCCACACCGGCCTCGGATCGGCTCCCGTGTCCGATCACCAACATCGAGGGCCTGGGTGAAGCGCCCATGCCGGCGATTCCAGTTACCCGATGGTCCGTCTGGGACAGCAAGGCGTCCACCGTCTCAGTCGTGCGATCGCCGGACGGGGACCCGGCCAGGACGGGACCCGCCCGGTGCTGCGCGGCCAGTTGCGATCCGGCCAAGTGCGATCCGGCCAGTTGCGATCCGGCCAAGTGCGATCCGGCCAAGTGCGATCCGGCGAGGGGTGTGGGCTGGTCGGGGGAGGGGGGTGCATGATCTGATCGCCTGCGCCCGATGCTGTGGCGATCGGTTCTAAGCGTCATTGGCGGGGCCTCTTCACGGTGGGTTTGAGGGGCGACGCAGCGGGGGCATCGCCGGGCGGGACCAACCGAGCGAGGGCGTTGACCACGGCGGCAGCCATGGCGCTGCCCCCCGTCTCGCCCCGGTTGGAAATGGAGAGCATCGCGCTTGCCCGCAGACGCTCTTTAGCCTCGGTGGCCCCGACAAATCCCACCGGCGTGCCCACGACCAGGGCCGGCCACACCTCGCCGGCCTGGTACAGGCGGCACAACTCCTCCAGGGCGGTCGGGGCACAGCCGACCACCCACACCGCGCCATGAGGGTGAGCCCGGGCCGCCCTGCGGATGCCTTCGGCCGAGCGGGTGGCGGGGGGATCAATGGTGCCTGAATCCGGTTTCGCAGGCTCGCCGTGGCAGCCGCTCTGGCCGGCGTCCTGGCCCGGTTCCTGGGGTCCGACCGCATGGATGAGCCCGCCCGGCGTCCTGTCCGCGCCGTCGATCTCATCGACGGGAAGGAAACAGAGGCTTTTCAGCCGGCCAGGCAGGCCGGCGCGGAGCATCTGGACATCCGTGATGACCGGGGCTCCACCGGTCAGGGCGGCAACGCCCGCCGCCACCGCGTCCTCGGTCAGGACCAGTCTTGCGGCATGGGCCGGTTCGGCCGTCGCATGAACCACCCGCGCCACTACGTGAGCGGCCAACGGCCCGAACCCGCTCAGATCCAACCGCGCCGCCATCCGCCGGTAGCTCTCCACCTCGATGGGATGAACGACCGGATCAATCTCAAGTGAGGCCAGCTTCTCGCTGGCGATGGAGAAACTCATGGCCGTGCCTTCGTCGCCATCGGCCGCGGGATCCCTCCGTCGCCGCAAAGGAGTACTGCGTCCCGAGGACAGACCTCCACGCACTCGAGACAACCGGTGCAGCGTTGGGGCCAGAAGCTCGGGCGCACAGGGGCTGGCGTCAGGGCACGGGGCCCACAGGTGGCCAGACAGGCCCCACAGGCGGTGCAGGCGTCGCCGATTCCAATCGGGAGGACGAAGGCAGGGCCACGTCCGCTGGCCCAGGCAGCGACCGAATCCGAGCGGGGGAATCTCATGATTCGCGTTCTGATGGATCGCCTCGGGCCGGCCGGTGCCGCCGCGGTCCGAGGGAAGGCGTCATCTGGGCGTGACCATTCGGCCGTTGACGATGCGGGTGGCCGTGGATCCAACGATGACGCAGGTTGTCATTCCCACCGACTCCGGATCCACTTTGGCCAACTCTGTGATCTCGACCCGCTGGTCGGGCCGCGTGGCGTCATGAACCAGGCCCACCGGCGTGGTGGGCTTACGGTCCCGGGCCAGGATGGAAAGAGCCGCCGTCAACTGCCAGTGACGACCCTTGGAGCGGGGGTTGTAGAAGGAGACCACCAGGTCGGACTCTGCGGCCGCCCGGATCCGGCGTTCGATATCAGGCCAGGGGGTGCGCAGGTCGGACAAACTGATGCTGGCGTGGTCGTGGGCCAACGGTGCCCCCAGGAGTGCAGCCGCGGCCGTGGCCGCCGTGACTCCGGGGATTATCTCCACATCCACCTTCAGGCGGGGATCGTCCAGCGAGGCAGCCTCGGTCGCAGCCAGGACCAGGGTGGCCATGGCGTAGATGCCGGAGTCCCCGGAACAGACGACCGCCACCCGCAATCCGGCAATGGCTTGGCTGATGGCTGCGGCCGCTCGCTCCTCCTCGGCACCGATGGGGCTCGGCTCGACCGTGGAGTGAGGGCGGATCAGGTCGGCGCAAGCGGCCAGGTAGGGCCCGTATCCGATCACGGCGTCGGCCGTCGCCACCGCCCGGGCCGCTGCCGGGGTCCGGTGGTCCCGGTGTCCCGGGCCGAGGCCCACCACCGTCACCTGCCCCCGGGGACGGCTCCGCCGGGCGATGGCCACCGTGGCCGAAGCCGAGGCGGTCTTGGGCACCACCAAGGTTCCGTCGGGCCCTGCCGCGGCAAGGGCGGCCGCTTCGGCCACGCTGGGCGTGCCGACCGCGCCTCGGACGACCTCGCTGGGGTGAGGGACCTCGACCCGGGCCAGCTCCTGGGCGGTGAAACAGCGCACGGGATAGCCCAGCGCGATGACGGCGGGCGCCGTGGCTCGACGGTCGATGGTGGCCACCTCGCTGACTGACTCCGGGGCCAACCCGGCTGCGGCCAGCGTGGATTTCACCAACGCAGCCACCTCGTCCCCCGGTGCACCGGTGGAGGTGCCCACACCCAGAACTAGGGACGATGGATGCAGGGCGACCACCCCGGCCATAGGCGAGAGGCACCGATCGGTGAGGACCACCACCGATCCGCCGGATTTGGGTTCCGACCCAGGCTCGGACGGGTCCGCCCCAGTGGCCGGCCTGATCGCGACCAGACCGGACCCGGCCAGAAGCTCGTCAACCAGGCCGGTCTCGACCAGATCGGACTGGATGAGGTCCGCACCGACAAGGGCGGCGTCGGCCAGGGTGGCATGGACTCGATCGGTTTGCGCCGAAAGGGAATGGGCGAGATGGGCATGGATCAGGTCGGCTCCGGAAAGACCCGGCGGGAGCGGCCATTCAATGAGGCTGAACATCACGGGCGGGCGGCCGTCAAGCCAGGCGCGGGTGGCGGCGGCCAGATCCCCGACGGCGACCAGGCCGTCGAGCGTGTCGAGACCGACGAGGCCGGCTGAGTCTGTGGCCGTTGTCACCACGGGAACCGCTCCGAGCACCGAGGCCACCCGGACGGCCAGGGTGTTGGCCCCCGCCTGGTGGCCCCCACAGACGGCCACGGCGAACCGACCCATCTCGTCCACACAGACCACCGCAGGATCCGCGTCCTTGCTGTCGAGGAGGGGGGCGATTATTCGAACGGCCGCCCCCACCGCGGCGAATAGGACAAACCCGGAGTACCGGACCCAACCGTCTCGGACAGCTTGGGCCATATCTCCGTGACGGGACTCGTATCCCAGTTCAACCGACACCTTGGCGGCGATGTCGCGCCCGCGCTCGGTGATGGAGACAACCATGATTTCGCCGTTCGGATCGATCATTTCAACCCTTGCCCGGGTGGTTCAGCCGACAGCGATCATCAGTGGCTGCGGCGCAACCCCATACGACGAAGACCGGATTGCCGGCCGCGAGCCGAACTCCACCGTCGGGAAGATGGCAGCCACGGTTGACGCTGATCTCGACCAGGTTCCCCACGAGGCGATAGGCAGCAGCCGCCCGGTCGACGGCGGCGAACGAGGCGACCAGTCGTCCTCCGGGGCGCAGGCGGCTCCACGCCTCTTGGAGTACCGCCATTCCGCCTCCGCCCACGAACACCCGCTCCGGGTCGGGCAGCGCAGCGAGGCCGGCGGGCGCAGTGTCGAGGCGGGTGTTGATCCGGGCTCCGAGGAGTTCGGCGTTGCCCATGGTGGTGGCGATGGCCTCGGGGTCACGATCCATGGCCCACACCTCCAGGCCAGGGGCAAGAAGGGAACATTCCACCGACACCGAACCACTTCCGCTTCCGAGGTCCCACAACACCCCGGCTACGGGTAGTTCCAACTTGGCGATGATCACCGCCCGGACCTCGGCCGAGGTCACCATCCCGTTCCGGTGGGCGAACTCTGCGTCGGGACGACCCCACACCAGATTGGCCGGTGTTCGGCCGGACAATCCCTCGGCCCTAGGGGAGGCTTGGGTCGGCGAGGAGGCTTCGGCCACTGGGTTATAGGCAATCGTCGCTCCTTGAGCGGCCGTGGTGGGCAGCAGGACCAACACCGAAAGTGGATCCCAGTTCGAGGCGGCGATCGTGCCCAGGTCGACGACAGCCATGCTCTCGTCAGGCCCGCCCAGGCGGCTGGCCACCGCGGCGGCTCGCGACGCCGCCCAGCCCGACCTCACCAGGTGCTGGCTGATGCGTTCGGCGGGGCTGTCGGGCGAAGTGAGTATGGCCGCCGGCCGCCAGGGCTCATGGGCAACTTGGTCCAACGCGGCGATGGCGGCCTCCAGGGGTCGGCCGTGGGCGGAGACGACCACCGCACCGTCCCAGGCCAATCCCAAACGGGCGAAGGCCACCGACACCGACGAGGGGGCAGGATGAATTCGCAGCGCCGAAGATCCGAAGCGCGCGCTCAGGGATCTCCCGATTCCGAAAAAACCCGGATCGCCCGATGAAAGAACGCACACCCTCTCCCCCCTGGCCACCAATACGGCCATGAGGTCGAGGGCGGAGTTGATTCCGTCGTCGAGATTCACCCGTTGCACGCGGTCACCGACGTTCTGTCGATCCATAAGCCGGGCGCCCCCAACCAGCACCGTTGCCTGGTGGATGGCATGGGAGGCCTCGGCTGTGGCCGGTTGGCCATCGTCGAGAAGCCCGACCACATCGATCTTCACCTGGTCCTCAAGGCGGCGGTCTGCGTCCGCTCGCTCGGCTCGCCCCTTGGTTTGAGCCATCGACGACTCCGCCGGATTGTCCGCCACCAGGGAGGTCGAATCAGCCACGGGCCACCACCTCCTGGCCCTCGAAGTCGACCATGATCACCTCGACCTCCACCCGGCCCCGCACGTGCTGGCTGCAGTGATGGCGCGCGGCGGAACACAACCAGCCCAGGGGTTCGGGCCGCCCCAGAGCCCGACAGGTTTCGTAGAAGTGGCGGGCGGTGGCCGTGGCGGTGGCCGCCTGGAGCACGGCGACGGGGGCGTCGGTGGCTCGGGCCGCCTGGACCAGGACGTCGCCGTCCACCGATGAATGTCGGAAGTGGGTCATCATCACCCCGGCGGCCAGTTTGGTGATCTTGCCGACCATGGCCACCAACACCACCCGGTCCATGCCCCGGATCCGGGCCCGGGCCAGCGTGGCGCCGGTGTAATCGCCGACCTCGACGAAGCAGACATGGTCCAACCCAGGGAAAAGCCGCTGGGCGGCCACTTCACTTCGGCTGCCGGTGGCCATAACCAGAAGCTTCTCTCCGCTGGCCGCGGCCACGTCCACCTGCTGGAGGACCGACGCCCGGTAGGCGGCCGTTGAGAAGGGGCGAACGATTCCACTGGTGCCCAGGATCGAAATTCCACCCACGATGCCCAGGCGGGAGTTGGTGGTGTGCTCGGCCATGGCCTGGCCCCCGGGGACCGAAACGGTCACTTCCAGAGGCTCGGTGGTCACCTCCCCGACCGCCGCCAGAATCATCCGCCGGGGTACCGGATTTATCGCCGGGGCGCCGACGGCCAGGCCCAGCCCCGGGCGGGTGACCACGCCGACGCCGTCACCGGCCACCAGTCGGGTCATCGGTTTCCCCGGGCCGGCCGGGGCTGGCGCCACTTCCACTGTCAGGTGAGCACCATGGGTGCAGTCTGGGTCGTCGCCGGCGTCCTTGGTCACCCGAGCCACCGGGGCTGACCCGCAGGGGCGAACCACCGGGAAACTAATCCGGGTTCCGCTTGGCAGAGCAACGTCAACTGTAGTTACCGAACCACCCCGGAGGTAGATAAGCGCGGCCGCCTTGGCCGCAGCCGAGGTACAGGTTCCAGTCGTGAAACCGGTTCGCAGCGCCCTACGTCGCCGAGATATGGCAACTTCAGATGACGATGCTGGGTCGGTCTGGGGATCGGTCATGCCTGCATCGGGACCGTCGAAGGCAGGACCGTCGGCGATGACGCCGAGGAGGCCGGGCGCCCGATGGTGGTACCCGGCAGGGATCGGCGGCGATGGGCGTGGGCGTAGTCAGGGGAGTACAGGCGACTTCGGGCCAGGGGAGCGGCCAAAGCCGGCCCAACCAGAATCAGGGTGGTAACCCGGGCATCGAGGCGATCGAGGGTGGCGGCCAAACCGGCAATCGTGGTTCGCTCCACAACCTGGTCGGGCCGGCTGGCCCGCACCACCACCGCTGCCGGAGTCTCTGGTTGATATCGGCTGGGTGGGTGCAGCAGGGCGGCGCTGAGTTCGGACCCCCGGGCGGCGCTGAGGAACACCGCCATGGTGGCCCCGGCGGCGGCCAGGTCGGTCACCGACTGCCCGGGGGGCAGGGGGCAGGGGGAGTCAAGCGCTCCCGTCCGCCCGGCCAGGCGGGCGAGCACCACCGCCTGGGCCACACCCGGTACGGTCAACTCCACTTCGAGGGCTGCGGCCGCCGCCCCCAGGGAACTGACCCCGGGGACGATCTCGAACTCTCGGCCCTGGGTCCGGCACCAGTCGATCTGTTCGGCCAGCGCTCCGTAGATCGACGGATCCCCCGACGCGAGGCGAACCACCCGAGCCGGAGGCGGGTTGGCCTCATAAAGGGCGAGTACGTCCTCCAGGGTCATGACGGCTGAGTCGTGGATCTCTGCCCCCGGGCGGGCATGGCCCAGCACGTCCTCGGGGACCAGCGACGAGGCCCAGATGATCACGTCGGCGGCGCCGAGCCGACCGGCCCCCCGGATGGTCATCAGGTCGGCGGCCCCAGGACCGGCCCCGACGAAGGAGATCACTTTCGCTCACCCTGGCCATGGGCGCCGGGCCCGGAGGGTGCCGAACTGATGGCAGTGACCGTGGCTCCGACCTCGCAACTTGCCGACGGGCCGGCCGCGCCTGCGACCTCGCAACTCGCCGCTGGGCCGGCCTCGGTTCCGGTCTTCGCGGAGGTGCCGGCCCCGACGCCAGCCATGGAACTGATTGTTCGGCTCGTGCCGGCCGGTCTGGAGGCCATGGCCGGGACGATAACGGTGGCCAGGTAGGAGGCCGGCTGGTCGGCCACCTCGGCCAGCGGCCGGACCTGCTCGCCGGCCAGGCCCATCAACTCGCCCATCACCGCCGCGTCCAGGCGACCGGACGCCGCCAGCCGCTGGGCCACCTGCGGAAGGTGCTTACCGCCCTTGTATACGACGATGGTCGCCTGGGGATCAGCCAGCGCCCTGTCCAGATCATCGACACCGTCGAGGGCGGTGACCAGATGCAGCCTCTCCCGGCCGTCCCCCAGCGACATTCCGGCCCGGCTGGCCAGGGCCTGGAAAGCGGTGATTCCGGGCACGGTCCGCACCGAAATAGTCGGGTCCAGGTCGGTCACCGCCGCGGCCAGGGAGAAGAACGTGCTGTAGAGGTTGGGGTCGCCCAAGGTGAGCACGGCGACACTGCGACCGCCGCCGTCGCTGTGATCGCCGGAACCGCTGGTCTGACCCTGTAGACCCGGCCCGGCGGTCGGCGTCCGAAGGCCGGTCAGGATCACCCGGGCTGCCCCGGCGTAGCAGTTGGCCCCGGACATTTGGACCACCAGACGTTCGACCCGGACGTCGGGGCAGGCCTGCCGGGCCACGGATTCGGCCCGGCCCACCACGTCGGGGGCGACTGAAGGGGCAAAGACCCGATCGGCCGATCGCAGCGCCGAGAGCGCGGCCACCGTTACCAACCCGGGGTCACCGGGTCCCATGCCTACTCCCACCAGCCTCATCGACGCTGCCACCTCGGCAGGTTGGGAACTATCGGTGATCGCCTGGCTTGCCGGTCGACCCTCGGGCGGCCGGATCACAGAATCGCCCTCAGGGGCCGATGCGCCGGACTGTCAACCGGCTGGGATCAACTTCCACGGGGACACTATCGCCGGGGGCCGCCCCGGAGGGGCCGATGCGCCGCAGGCGCAGAACGGAAAGATTCCGGGCACAGCATCGAGGAGATCACTATCGTCGGAGATCACCTGTTTCGTCGGAAGAATCTGTGGGGGAGAAGGAGTAGAGGACCGATGAGGAAGCGGTTCGCAGCGCTCGGTGTGATCCTCCTGGTGTCCGGTGTTCTGGGCGCCTGCGGCAACGGCGGGGATACAGCCGGCCCAGTTGAGGCGCCTCCAGCCGGGGCGCCGGGCGACGATGCCGAGGGCGTGACGCCCACCCCCATCGAGATCGTGGCCAATGACTTTGGCTTTGTGGTTCCCGCCACCTTCTCCGGTGGTCTGGTCGAGTTTTCTTACAGCAATGTCGGCAAGGAACCGCACTTTGCCGCCTTCGCCCGGCCCACGGCCGGCAAGACCATCGCCGATGTCAAGGCGGCCCTCACCGGTCCTTCAACGGGAGGCCCGCCGCCGTACGAGGACGTCCTGGGGCTGGCCACTGCCAATGCCGGTGCTACTACGAAAATGGTGGTCAACCTCCCAGCCGGTGACTATGTCCTGTACTGCGCCCTTCCCACGCCCGATGGGGTACCGCACACTGCGAAGGGGATGATCGTCGACGTGAAGGTGACCGACGGTCCCGAGGGAGATCTCCCGGCGGGAGGAATGGTCAAGGCTGTCGACTTTGGCTTCGCCGACGTTCCCACCCTGGTCGCCGGGCCAAACGTCGTCGGGATCTCCAATGAAGGCAAGCAGATACATGAAGTCAACCTCATTGAACTGTCCGAGGGCTCCGACGTAGATGACGCAGTGGCATGGCTGGCCAACGAAGGCGGCCCCCCGCCGATGACGTTCCTCACTGGGCCAGCCGTCGCTCCTGGATTGTCGGCAACGGGCGAGTTCGATCTTGAAGCGGGCAAGCGGTACGCCTTCATCTGCGCCATCCCGGACTTTCTGGGTGACTTCAAGCCTCATGCCACCAAAGGCATGTTCACCAGTTCCTTCACGGTCGGATAACCGGATCGGGTGAGGTCCGGGCCCGTCAGCCTCCGGCGAACACAATCGAGCCATTGCGACGGCCGGCGTCGGCCATGCGGGTGAAGGTCAAGAGGGCGAGCGCCAGCCAGCCGGCCCCCACCGCCGCCTCCAAGGCGGCCTGGGCGAGGATGTAGCTGGCGGGACCATCGTGGAAGACGGCCCGGATGGCTTCGAGCCCGTGGGTCAACGGTAGGACGTCGGCCAGATGCCGGACGGGGTCGGGATAGAAGCTGCGGGGGATGCTGACGCCGCACAGAGCCATGACTACCAGCCGGGAAATATTGAAAGTGCTGCGCTGGATGCTTGGGAAACGCATCACGACCCCGCCTATGAAGGTGCCGGCCATGTACATCGACCCCGTCACCAGGACTAGCAACGCCAGCAACTCCGGCAGGCGGGCCCACGGGATAGCGACGCCGAACATGGGGGCCACGATCACCAGGGATCCGATCGAGGTGAGCAATCCATTGGCAATGAACCACGAAGTACCACCCATGATGGCCAGGACCGGACTCGTCGGAGACGCCACCAGCAGCACGAGCGTGCCCGTGCGACGCTCGCCGCTGGTGGTCTGCACGACCGTGAGGGCACCATTGGCCGCCACCATGACCGCGTTGCCCACCAGGAGGAACTCGACCTGCTGGGTCGAGCCCAGCAGCGTCCCGATGGAAGCGAAGAAGGCGACCTGGGTGATCATGCGTCCCAGCAACCCGAAGGTCCAGCTACGCAGGGTGTAGATACCGGCAAAGCCCTGGAACCCCTTCAGTGCCGCGTAGGCGAGCACGCGCCACCACTGGCGGACCTGCGTCATTCGAGTCCCAAGGTCCCGTGCGAGCGGACCCGGTCGAGTACCACTGCGAGCACCACCCTTCCGGCCGCCAGGCCCACCAGTCCGAGGCCGAGCACCACGGCGAACCGCAAGGCGACGTTCTCCACGGGCGCAGCCGCCAGGGAGTCGCGCAGGAGATCGGCGCTCCAGGACAGAAAGACCACGGAGCCAGCGGGGCGGATCCACCCGGGGAGGAACGACAACGGGACCAGCACGCCACCGAGCAGATAGAACGGGTAGTTCATCGTGTTGGAGAAGGTGAGGGCGGTGCGGGTGAGCACGAACACGGCGGCGAGCAGCGTGGCCGTACCCGTCATGGCCAGGGCGGTTACCACCAGGCCACCGACGAGGACGCCCGGGTGGTGCACGGTCACGCTGGCGTCGAAGCCCGCTCGGGCGACGATGCCGGTCTCGGCAACCCCGAAGAGGCCCAGGAAGCTGACCGCCAGCACCCGGCCGAGGATGACCGACGGGTAGCCGACCGGCGAGGCCACCACCCCCTCCATGGTCCCCTGCCAGCGGTCGGAGTCGACGATGCCGCCGGAGATCTCGATGGCCATGTTCCAGAGGGTGATCAGCACCGGTGCGACTATGGCGAAACCGGTGAGGTCGTCGCGATTGGCAGCCTTGACGATGCCGAGGAAGATGATGGCGAAGAACGGGTTGGCGATGATCTCGTTGAGGTAGGAGCGGTCCCGAGTTACGAGCTGGAGCTGCATGCGGGCCGCGCCCGCGATCCCGTGCACGATCAGACCTCCAGGCCCCGCTCGCCGACCATCCCCAGGTAGACCTCCTCCAAGGTGGGCCGGGCCACCCGCAGCGACGTGACGCCGGCATCCACCAGGTGGCGCATCACCTCGGCCACGGCCGCCTGGGAGCCGACCTCGATGCGCGTGGTGCCACCGACGGTCGAGACCCGGGACACGCCGAGCAGGGAGCCGAGCATGGCGAGCACGCCGGCCGACGCATCCTCGCATTCGACCCGTTCGAAGCGGCACAGTCGCGCCGACAACGCGGCCGGGGACTCGGTGGCGAGGAGGCGTCCGCGGTCGATGAAGGTGACCCGGTCGCACAGGGCCTCGGCCTCCGCCATGTCGTGGGTGGTGATGAAGACGGTCCGGCCCTCGCCTTGGAGCTGGCGGACGATGGAACGAAACTCGTGGGCGGCGACGGGGTCCATACCCGTCGACGGCTCGTCGAGGAACAGGACCGGGGGGTCGTTGACCAGGCCCCGGGCCAGGTGCAGGCGCTGACGCATCCCCCGGGAATAGGTCTCAACCCGGTCGTCGGCCCGCTCGGTCAGACCGACCCGGTCAAGGAGGGCATCGGTACGGACCCGAGCGTCCTTGGGGGCCAGCTTGTAGAGCGCAGCCCAATAGCGGAGGTTCTGGCGGGCGGTGAGCCGGTTGTAAAGGCCGCGGTCACCGCCGAAGACGATGCCGATCCGAGGTCGTACGGCGGCCGTCGCGGTGACCACGTCGTGGCCCATGACCGTGGCCGTGCCCGCCGAAGGCAGAAGCACCGTGGAAAGGACCTTGACGAGAGTGGTCTTGCCGGCGCCGTTCGGGCCCAACAGCCCGTGGACCTCGCCGACGCGTACCGACATCGAGATGTCGTCGAGGGCGACGACCTCCGGACGCCGCTTGGGCTGGAACACCCGGCGAAGGGCGTCGACTTCCACTGCGCATTCCATCGAAACACCCACCCCCTCGTGACCGACTTTACGAGGGCTGCCTCTCGGCCCGCTCAAATTATTTCCAGCTTCTCGAGGAGTGCCGATCGGCGCTTTTGCCCCTACCGGCGACATACAGCATGCGGGCCCCGGCGGTCACCTCATCACGAAAGGTCGAACGATCTCGGCCGAGCCGATCACGATCGCCAGGTGTAAAGTTAGTGTATGAAATCCCCTGAACAGTCGGGCGCCAGGCCCTCCCGGTCGCGAACCAACATCGAGATCGATGACGAACGGCTGGCCACCGTGATGCGCCGCTATGGACTGGCCACCAAGACAGATGCAGTGGACCTGGCCCTGCGCCACCTGGCCGGGCAGCCGTTGAGCCGCAGCGAGGCCCTGAGCATGCGCGGGGCCGGAGCGATCGGCCAGGTTCCATCGGACGTGCCCATCGGCGTCGGCCCCGATGACCGCATAGATGTGGCTGCCGGGGAGCGGTGATCCTGGTCGATACCTCCGCCTGGGTGGAGTTCGACCGGGCAACCGGCAGTAGGGTCGATCGAAGGCTGGCTCATCTCATCGCCACCACCGATGACGTGGCCGTCACCGAGCCGGTGATCATGGAAGTGCTGGCCGGCGCACGAAGCGATCGGCGAGAAGAGGACCTGCGCCGCCTTCTCGATCGCTTTGCCCTCCTGCGTCTGGATCCCGTGGTTCATTTCACCGCAGCGGCTTCGACCTATCGGCAGTGCCGACGGGCGGGCGTCACGCCCAGGGGGCTCATCGATTGCCTGGTTGCCGCAGTGGCCTTGTCATCCGGCGTGGCCGTCCTGGCTCACGATCGAGACCTGGCCCACTTGGCCGGGATCGTGGGCCTACCCCTTGACCCCGACTCCCTCGGAGCGCTCACCTAGCTAGAGTGCACCGTTTCGCA
The DNA here is from genome assembly GCA_052390275.1 of Acidimicrobiales bacterium. Classification (GTDB taxonomy): domain Bacteria; phylum Actinomycetota; class Acidimicrobiia; order Acidimicrobiales; family AC-14; genus JBQTHD01. The sequence goes on from JBQTHD010000027.1 coordinate 23,327, forward strand.
AGTTCCAGTGACGTCTCGCCGGCTCTCGACGCCGAGAGCTGCGTTGCTCCTCACCCCAATACGGCGAGGGTATCGAGGCTCCGGTGCGCCTTGCTCTCGACGCCGAGCGCTCGGCGACACGTCCACATGACTTGCGAATCGGAGCACTAGTTCCTCGCCTGCGAACCTTGCCCGGATTCCGGCGTCGAATGCTTAAGGAAGTGCCTGGCAGGAGCACCCAAGCCGGCTGTTTACGGGCCAGGGGTGAGGCGAATCATCCGCGGCTACACCGTGTTGCATTCAGATGTCGAGACCCTGCAGCAGGTCCTGGGGAACAACAGTCACGGGGAAGGGCTCGCTCACTCGCAACGCGTCGCCTCCGCCGGCCGACGCCTCCTGGCGGTAGGAGGCGTCGGCCAGGGCGAGAACGGTGACGCTCGGTCCGGCGGGGTCGACCAACCAGTACCACGGCACACCGGCGTCGGCGTAGGCGTGCCGCTTGAGGTTCAGATCGATCAGGCGAGTGCTGGGCGACTGGACCTCCACCACCAGCACCGGGACGCCTTGGAGACGCTGGCCCGCAATGTCGGCCCGGCGAACCACCAGAACGTCGGGCTGCAAGACCGTGCCCGGCCCGAGGATCACGTCGAGGGGGGCCGTGAAGGCCAGATGCTCGGGTCCACACGCGTCCGCCAGGGTGGTGAGGAGGACCGAGACGCAACTCTGGTGGGCAATTCCGGGAGAGGGCGTCACCAGGAGGGTCCCATCGAGCAACTCGTAACGGTGACCGTCCTCAGGGAGGTCCCGCAGGTCGTCGATTCCCAGCTCGGCTCCCCAGGGCAGGGCGAAAGCCACCGGGACAGCCTAAGCCAAGCAGCAGCTGGGTGGCCTCGCCAGAGCGGCGAGCCGTTGGTGGCGCTGTCGTCCTCGGAGAATCAGCCCGGCTGGTTGTTCTTGGTGTCCCAGGCCAGCGCGGCGGCGACCAGACGCTCGGCTGGACCGACGTCGGCTCCCAGGTGAAGGTGGACGTAGGAGGCCAGCATCGAGGGGATGGCGAACCCACCGATGCCCGAGGCGGTGCGGCCAACCCAGGCCAGCGCTGTTCCGGGGGGATCGACAATCGAGTAGTGGAACTCGTGTCCCCGCCACTGGGTACCGCCGGGGCCCAGGGGGGTGTCCACCGCCATCTGTCCCCGCCGGTAACCCAGCGTTAAGCGATCGGTCATCCGGGCCGTGACCGGAAGCACCCCGGCGAGTTCGAACCGTTGAAATGGAGGCCCACCGGCTTCCCCCGGTTGAGACGTACCTCGATCAGTGGTGCACCCGGCGGTAAACGTCGCCCCTCGGTCCGACCCGGGTCCTGGCTCCCCGGGTGCCGGCAACGGCGACCCCCGTCGGGTCTCCAGGGTGCGACAGAGCCACAGGAGGCCTCCGCACTCCGCCCAGATGGGTAGGCCGGCTCTGGCCAGGTGGCGGATCTGGGCCAGCAGCGGGCGGTTGGCGGCGAGGGCCGGCCCGTAAACCTCGGGAAAGCCTCCGCCGATGATCACGCCAGCGGTTTCGGCGGGAAGTTCAGGGTCACTGAGAGGGTCGAAGCCGACCAACTCCGCCCCGGCGCCGGCCAAAGCCTCGCCGTTGTCCGGGTAGGCGAAGGTGAAGGCCGGGCCACCGGCCAAAGCCAGACGCACCGGCCGATCGGCGGCCACCAGTCGGGGCCTCACCGGTTCACCCACTTCGCGAGGTGGCGCCGATCCGGCCACGGCCAGGAGCGCCTCGAGGTCACAGTGACGGGTCACAACCGCCGCCAACCGGTCCAGGCTTCGGCGGACCCCCACCGGGTCCTCGGCCACCGGTACCAGCCCCAGGTGCCGCTCGCGCCAGCCCAATGCCGGGTCTCGGGGGAGAGCGCCCATCACCGTCTGGACGTCGCCCAGGGCAGCCCGAAGGATGGCCTCGTGGCCGGCCCCCGCAACCCGATTGAGGATGACCCCGGCCAGGGGCCGCCCGTAGTTCCGCAGCAGGGTCCGGTCGTAACCCTCCACCACCGCCGCCACCGACGCCCCCATGCCGGAGGCGTCCACGACCAGGACTACCGGAGCCTCCAGATCCTGGGCCAGGGCGGCGGTACTGGCGTCGGGGGGCTCGAAGGCTCCGTCGAAAAGGCCCATCACCCCCTCCACGATCAGCAGGTCCGCGCCGGCCGAGGCCCGGCCAGCCAGGGGCCCCATGGCTTCGGGCCCGCAGATCCAGCGGTCGAGGTTTCGGCCCGGGCGGCCGGTGGCGAGGGCGTGATAGCCGGGATCGATGAAGTCGGGGCCGGCCTTGGCCGCGGCCACCTTGAGCCCCCGGGCCGCCAGGGTGGCCATCAACCCGGTGGCCACGGTGGTCTTGCCCACCCCCGAAGCCACCCCCGCCACCACCAAACGAGGTCCCAACCTGCCCATAGGGGCCCATCCTGGCCCCGGTAGGTTGATGACGCCATGTCCATCGAAGTGGTCACCATGCCCTTGCTGGCCGTGGCCGCTGGCCTGGTCTCGTTCAGTTCGCCGTGCTGTCTGCCCCTGGTCCCCGGGTATCTGTCCTTCATGTCCGCCCTCCCGGTGGCCGACCTTGGGGCACCGCAGGCCCGGGCCGTGACCTTGCGGGCGGCGCTGTTGTTCGTGGCCGGGTTCACCCTGGTCTTCACCGTCCTGGGAGTGGCCGTCCAGCAGGCGGGCGCGGCCCTGTTCTCCAATCAGGGTCCGGTCGTCCGGTCCCTGGGCGTGGTGGTGGTGATCCTGGGCCTTTCCAACCTCGGCCTGCTCCGTTTGCCCGCATTTTTGAAGCGGGAGCGGCGGATGGACCTGGCCCGACTGCCGCGGGGTCCTGCCGGGGCCTTGCCTCTGGGTATGGCCTTCGCCGCCGGTTGGGCCCCCTGCATAGGCCCGATCCTGGCCACCATCCTGGCCACCGCAGCGGCCACCGAGAGTGTGGCCTGGGGGGCGCTGCTGTTGGCGCTGTACTCGCTGGGCCTGGGCCTGCCGTTTGTGGCTTTGGCCTTGGGGTACCGCCGGGCGACCGGGTCGGTGGCCTGGTTACGCCGCAACGGCCGCCGCATAGAGCGCGCCGGGGGGGCGTTGCTGGTGGGGGTTGGGCTCCTGCTGATCGGTGGCTGGTGGGGTCCGATCCTTCGACCCATCCAGCGCCGCCTGGCCGAATTGGGCTGGCCCCCGGTATGACAGACGAAGTGGCCAAGCCGTCGAGAGTGGCGCCACAACTATCTCCGCCTGAACTATCTCCGCCTGACCTATCTCCGCCTGAACTATCTCCCGACGGGTCTGAACGACCCGACGGTAGGTCGGCACCATCCGACGGGACGTCGCTACCGTCTACCGACACGGCCGACCTCTCAACTCAAGCCCTGGAATCGGGTCGCAGATTGACCCCCTCGCGGCCGACCGGGCGGAGGTCGGTCAAGTGGGTGGCCCTGGCCGTGGGCCTGGTGGTCCTGGCGCTCGCTGCGGTGCTGGCCGGTCGCCCTCCGGCGGCCCAAAGGGCGGTGCGCTCGCCCCTGGTGGGCCGTCCCGCTCCCTCCATCGACGCAGTCACCATCGACGACGAGAGCTTCGACCTCGACTCCACGCGGGGCCGATGGGTGGTGGTCAATTTCTTTGCCACCTGGTGCGTCCCCTGCCGCCAGGAACACGACGATCTCATCCGCTTCTCCGAATCTCACGCCCGCCTGGGCGACGCCTCAGTCGTCGGGGTCGTCTACAGCGACAGCGATATCGCCGTGCGGGAGTACCGGGCCAAGGAGGGGGGGGACTGGCCGATGGTGAGCGATCCCAAAGGTCGGGTGGCACTGGACTTCGGTGTGGCCCGTGTCCCCGAGTCCTTCCTGATCGATCCCAGCGGGGTGGTGGTGGCCAAGATCCTGGGGGGAGTGCGCGACATCGACCTTGACCGCCTCCTGGCGGAGGCCCGCGACCCTCAGTTGGCGCCCTGACTGGCCGGCTGGGACCCTGGTCGGGGTTAGTCTCGGTTGTGGTTCGTGTCGCCTCGAGCGGATGTGGGGGGCGGTGCCAGCCATGAACGGGGCCCTGGAAACAGTGGTGCTGGTGCTGGGGGCCATGGCCGGCGCTGTCCTATTCGTCCTGGTCCTGGTGGCCCTGGTCTCGTTGATCAGGACGCTGGCTTCGGCCCGTTCAGCCATCGACGATTTCCATACCCGGGCAGTTCCCCTTCTCGACGACACCCACGAGGTCGTCCGCCAGGCCAAGGCCGATCTCGGCAAGGTTGACACCTTGTTGACCCGGGCCGATGCCATCTCCGGCACGGTCGACTCGGCCTCCAAACTGGCCTACACGCTGGTATCCAATCCAGCGGTCAAGGTGCTGGCCCTGGCCACCGGCGGCGCCCGGGCGGTGGGTCGCCTGCGCCGAGGTCAGTTGACCAGGGTGCTCAGCCCTGGACGCGCTCGGCGGTCCAAAGGTTCAGGTCTGACCGCAGGCGAGGCAGTCGGCGGGCTTGGCGCTGCCCAACCCGGGTTGGGCGCAGGGTCAGCCGGGGACGAGGCCGGATGAAGCGGGCGTTTTGGTTGTCCACCGGAATGGTGGTGGGCGCGGCCTCGTCGGTGTCGGCAATGCTGCGGGTTCGTCGCCGCCTGTCCCGCCTGGCCCCGTCCCAGATTGTCGGGGACCTGCGGGCCAGACTGGGTGACGTGGGCAGGGAGCTCCAGTTGGCGGCGCAGGAGGGACGTATGGCCATGGCCGAGCGGGAGGCCCAACTCTGGGCCGAGATCGACCCGGAGCGCGATCGACGTCGACGGCCGGCCCTGAGCGATGCCTCCGTGGGATCACCGGCCCGAGGCCCGTCCCCGGGCGGGCGGGCCCGGTCGGCGCTGACCCCAGGTTCGCGGCCCGCCGCCCGGCGGCGGAGTCGGCGCGCTTGAGCCAGAACATCGACAACCGAACGCGTTCGCAGAAGTCGCCTCAGCACCGGCCACCGCAGCACCGGTCGCCAAGGGACTCGGCCGAACTGCGGGACGCCTTCACCGGCTACTTCGTTGAGCGCGGCCACCGTCGGGTCCCCTCCGGCGGCCTGATTCCCCATCACCCGGCCGCCCCGCTTCTGGCCAACGCCGGCATGAACCAGTTCATCGGGATCCTGGTCGGGGAGGAGGCGGCCCCGGACCCGCCCCGGGCCACTTCGGTGCAGAAGTGTTTCCGCACCGCTGACATCGACATCGTCGGCGACACCACCCGCCACCTCACCTTCTTCGAGATGCTGGGCAACTTCAGTTTCGGGGACTACTTCAAGGACCGGGCCATTCCCATGGCCTGGGAGTTGGTGACCGGGACCCTGGGGCTGGATCCGGATCGGCTGTGGGTGACGGTTCACACGAGCGACGACGAGGCCGAGAACATCTGGCTGCGAGATGTCGGGGTGCCTGCCGAGCGGGTCAGCCGCCTGGGGGACGACAACTTCTGGGAGATGGCCAAGGGTGGAGTTGGACCCTGCGGTCCCTGCTCGGAGATCTACTGGGACAAGGGTCCCGATCATGGTCCCCCCGGTGGTCCCGAGGTGGGAGGACCCGAGCGCTATGTGGAGATCTGGAACCTGGTCTTCATGCAGTACCAGCGCAGTGCGGAGGGCCGACTCGATGACCTGCCCCGGCGCAACATCGACACCGGGGCGGGGTTGGAGCGGATCCTGCCGATATTGACGGGGGCGGCGTCGGTGTTCGAAACCGACGTGCTGGCCCCCGTGGTGGCGGCCGCCTCGGAATCGGTGGGCCGGGCCTACGGCCAAGCAGAGAAGACCGATCGGTCGCTGCGGATCATGGCCGACCATGGCCGGGCCATGACCATTTTGCTCAGCGACGGGGTTTCACCCTCCAACGAGGACCGGGGCTACGTGCTGCGGCGGATCATCCGCCGTGCCGTGCGTCACGGCGTGGGCCTGGGGGCCACCACGCTCATCACCCCGGCGCTGGTGGAGGCGACCGTTGGGGTCCTGGGGGTGGCCTACCCGGACCTCGTGGTCGATAGGGATGCAGTTGTCGCTGCAGCCTCCCGGGAGGAGGAGCGCTTCCGGTCGACCCTCAAAGCGGGAACGTCCCTACTCGATGAGGCGCTGGACCCGTTGGGGCCGGGAGCCGAGTTGGACGGCGCCGTGGCCTTCAAACTCCATGACACCTATGGCTTTCCGTTGGAGTTGACCCTGGAGGTGGCGGGCGAGCGCGGGGTAACGGTCGACCAGGAGGGCTTCACCCGGGCCATGGACGCCCAGCGGGCCGCCGGCCGGGCGGCGCGTTCCAAACCGGTGGCCGGCGGGGGAGATCGGACCCAGCGCCTGCGCCAGATCGTCGATGCTCACGGCCCGACCCGCTTCACCGGCTACGAGGCCACCCAGGGCCAAGCCCGGATTCTGGCTGTCATGGCCCACGAGGTTCCTACCGCGCCGGCCGGGCCCAACGGCTCGGCGCCGAGGGAGGCCGCCCCGGCACGCGCCGAAGTCGGTGTCGAGGTATTCGCCGACGTCACCCCCTTCTACGCCGAGGGCGGGGGCCAGGTGGGCGACACCGGATGGATCGTGACGGCCGGGGGTCGGGCCCGGGTGATCGACACCCAGCAGGTGCTGCCCGGCCTGTGGGCCCATGTGGCGGAGGTGACCGAGGGCCAGGTCGAGCCCGGCGAGGACGCCAGCCTGGCGGTGGATGTGACCCGGCGGGCGGCCATCCGCCGCAACCACACCGGCACCCACCTGCTGCACTGGGCCCTGCGTGAGGTACTGGGCTCCCATGTCCGCCAGGCCGGGTCGCTGGTGGCCCCCGATCGCCTGCGATTCGACTTCAGCCATCACTCGCCGGTGTCGGCCGCCCAGTTGGCCGCAATCGAGCGGTTGGCCAACGCGCAGATCCTGGACAACTCGCCGGTGCGCACCTACGAAACCTCCATGGATGAGGCGCGGGCCAAAGGAGCCATCGCCTTTTTTGGTGACAAGTACGGCGATGTGGTCCGGGTGGTCGAGGCCGGACCCCATTCGGTCGAACTGTGCGGGGGCACCCACGTCGACGCCCTTGGCAGTATCGGGCCGGTGGCCATCGTTTCGGAGTCATCTATCGGGGCCAACCTGCGCCGCCTGGAAGCGGTGACCGGAACGGGCAGCTTCGACCGGTTCCGGGGAGAAGCCGAAACCCTGGCCCGGGCGGCCTCGCTGCTGCGGGTGGCCCCCGGCGAGGTTCCCGACCGCATCGAGAAACTTCTGGATGACCACCGCTCCCTGGCCGAGGCTCTGCGTCTGGCCAAACGATCCCAAGCCGGGGATCGGGCCCGGGACCTTGCCGCCTCCGCTGTGGATGGGGCGGTGGTGGCCCGCTGTGACGGTTTGGGGCGCGACGAGTTGCGGGAGTTGGCTCTGGCCGTGCGGGAGGTTCCCGGGGTGCGGGCGGTGGTGCTCGGCGGTGCGCCCCCCGGAGGGGGGGCGGCTCTGGTCGGGGCGGTGGCCGCGGGGTCGGGACTGGTGGCCTCCGAACTGATCGCGGCGGCCGCCAAACTCACCGGCGGCGGAGGCGGCCGCAGCCCGGACGTGGCGGTGGCCGGGGGCCGGGACCCGTCCCGCCTTGACGAGGCTCTGGACCTGGCGCGGGCAGCGGTGTCCTCCGGGGCCACGTAATGGCCGGACCTGTTGACCCCGACGGCCCGGCTGCGGGGGAGGCCGCTGCTGACGCGGCGCCGGTTCGTGCACCGGAAGACCCGGCCGGGCCGCCGTGCGGGTGATGGCGTTGGACCTGGGCACCCGCCGGGTCGGGGTGGCTGTTTGCGATCCGGGCGAACTCATCGCTTTTCCTCATGGGGTGATCGATCGATCGCCCGACGCCGCGGCCGATCGTCGTCGCCTGGCAGATCTGGCCGATGAACTGGAGGCCGAGGCGGTAATCGTGGGCCTGCCCCTGACTTTGGGTGGGGTACGCGGCGCCGCAGCTATGGCGGCCGAGGCAGAGGCCGCCGCGTTGGCGGAAGTTCTGGGGGTTCCGCTGGAATGCCATGACGAGCGGATGAGCACGGTTACCGCACATCGCCAGATGAACGCTGCCGGCCGTAACTCCCGCGAGCGCCGGGGATCGGTGGACGCTGCCGCCGCGGCGGTGATCCTGCAGTCCTGGTTGGACAGCCGCCGCCTTGCGGGGGATCGAGATGAGACAAGCCGATGAACAGCACGGCGACCAGGCCTATGACGCTGGACACCAACCGGTGACCCTCAACTCTCGCGGCCGGCGGGTCCTAGTGGTCCTGGGTGCCTTGGCTGGCCTGATGCTGGTCATCGGTCTGGTGGGGGGGTTGTGGCTTAATCGTCAGCTCAAACCCCCCGGCCCGGTCGGTCCGGAGGTGGGCATCACCGTCCCGACCGGGGCCAGCACCGAGGAGGTTGGTCGACTCCTGGAGGAAGCCGGAGTCGTTGACAGCGGAAGCTTCTTCGTCCGCTATCTGCGTTTCACCGACGCCGGCGCCATACAGGCGGGAGCGTTCACGCTTCGTCAGCGGGCGGATCTGGCAGAGGTGGCCGAGGTCCTGAGCCGTGCCCCTGCGTCCGCCCCCGAACAGCGCCTCACCGTCCCGGAGGGCCTGACCATTCCCCAGGTGGCCGAGATCGTCGGCCGCCTACCGGGGCGCCGCGCCGAGGCCTTCATGGCTGCGGCTGCCTCCGGGAAGATTCGATCCCGCTACCAACCTGCGGATCAGGGCCTGGAGGGACTGGTCCTGCCCGAGACCTACCTGGTTCGGGCCATCGACACCGAGGCTGAGATCCTGGCCAGGATGGTGGCGGCCTTCGATGATTTGGCAGCCGAACTGGGGATCGAGGCCAAGGCCCGGGCCCTGGGGGTGACGCCCCATCAGGCGGCGGTGGTGGCCTCATTGGTGGAGCGCGAGGCCCGGGTGGACAAGGACCGAGGCCCCATCGCCCGGGTCATCTACAACCGTCTGGATCGGGGCATGCGCCTGCAGATCGACGCCACCGTCCAGTTCGCGCTTGGGGTAAACAAGCCCCGACTGTTGTTCAAGGACCTCGAGGTCGACTCGCCCTACAACACCTATCGCATCGCCGGGCTTCCGCCGGGACCCATAGCCAACCCCGGCCGGGCCGCTCTTGCTGCTGCCCTGGACCCGCCCGTGGTTCCCTGGATCTTTTATGTCCTGGCCGATGCCGATGGAAGCCATGCTTTCGCTGAGACCGGGGCGGAGTTCGAGCGCCTCAAGGCCGCCTCCGCCCGCAAGGGCCTTCTCTGATGGTCGCCAGACACCAACAAGGACACAGATCCCAACGGGACTGGGCTGGTCGCTCTCATGCGGCCGACGACTTCGACCCCGGCGGACGCCCCTGATGAGCCCGATCATCGCCCGCATCCGGCTGATTCTGGCGGTGGCGTTACTCGGGGCCAGCGTTCCAATCCTGGAGGCCTTCACGCCGTTGCCGCTGGAGCGGGCCGAAGCGGTTCTATCGAGGTCCCAGCGAATAGCGGCTGGCACCACGCACTCTTTGGCCGTTTTGCCCAATGGAACTGTCAGGGCCTGGGGCTCAAATGGTTCAGGACAGTTGGGTAATGGAACCACCACCAGCGCCCCCACCTCCACGCCGGTGGCCGTCACCGGTATAGGTGGCGTTCGGGCTGTGGAAGCCGGGCTCAACCACTCCGTGGCCATTGTTGGCGATCGGACCCTTCGCACCTGGGGAGCCAATGGCTTGGGGCAGTTGGGCGACGGCAGCGGCACCCAGCGCAACACCCCCGTAGCCGTTGCCGGTGGCTTGACCAACGTGAGCGCCGTTGCGGCGGGCACCAACCACACCCTGGCCGTGGCCGATGGATCGCTGCGGGCCTGGGGCAACAACATATTTCGCCAGTTGGGCAACGGCACCACCACCAACCGCTTCACTCCAGCGGCGGTGGTCGGTGTCAGCGGCAGCTTCGTGGCCGTGGCCGGGGGCGATAGTCATTCCCTGGCCCTCACCAACGACGGCAAGGTCTGGGCCTGGGGCCACAACAACTTCGGCCAGCTGGGCCGATCGACGGCCAACTTCGACGGTGACCCACCCGAACAGGTGGCCGGCCTTCCCCCCATCGCCGCCATCGCCGCCGGGCTGTTTCACTCCATGGCCCTCGGCACCGACGGGCGGGTGTGGACCTGGGGGCGCAACAACGCCGGTCAGCTTGGCTACAACCCCCCGGGAGTCGGGTCCTCGGTGCCGAGAGCCGTGGCAAGCCTGAGCGCCATCAACGCCATCGGGGCAGGATCGTCGCACTCGCTGGCGGTGCCAAGCGACGGAAGCGTTCGGACCTGGGGGTCAAACTCAGACGGCCAACTGGGCAACAACACCTGCTGTGCCGCAAGTGTCGTGCCCGTCACCGCCGTTGGCCTCGACGGTGCGCTGGTGGTCGCCGGTGGGGGTTCGCACTCGGTGGCCATCAAAATCAACCGATCAGGTGCCGTTGGCTGGGGCGCCAATGCTTCGGGCCAGGTGGGCGATACCACCACCGCCAACCGCCCCGCCCCGGTGAATGTGGCCAACCTGGCCATTGCCAATATCCCCCTGCCCGGAGAGATCCTGGGCCCAGGCGGGCCAACGGGGATCACCGACCGCTGCAGCCTGACCCTTTATCCCATCGACTGTGCCAGCGGAAACTTCTGGCACAGCTTTACCGACCTGGCCATTGGCGGACGGGGCCCGGGTATCAATCTGGAGCGCACCTACAACTCCCTGGCCGCCGGCGCTGACAGCGGATTCGGCTTCGGTTGGGCCTCCACCTACACCATGGCCCTGTCCATCGACGCCCCCACCGCCACAGTCACCATCACCCAGGAAAACGGCAGTCAGGCCACCTTTTCATCCGACGGCGACGGCGGCTACTACGTGGCGCCGCGCACCTTGGCCTCGCTGGTGGCCAACGGCGACGGCACCTTCACCTTCACCCGTCGCCAGCGCGAGCGCTTCGACTTCAACGCCGGTGGCCAACTGGTGGCCATCACCGACCTCAACGGCTACGCCACCACCCTGACCCGTCCGAACCCGAGCACCATCGTGGTCACCGATTCGTCTGGCCGCACTCTCACCCTGGGCCTGACCGGCACCAGGATCACCTCGGCCACCGACAGCGCCAGCCCACCTCGAACCGTCACCTACTCCTACGACGGCGCCGGCAATCTCGTCGACGTCGTCGACGTCACCGGGGGCCACACCACCTTCACCTACGACAGCACCCACCGGCTGGTCACCATGCGAGAGCCGAAGTTCTTCGCCGACACCACCACCACTCCAGCGCCGGTGGTTACCAACGCCTACGACGCCCAGTCGCGCACCGTGAGTCAGTCCGACCCCCTTGGCCGGGTCACCACCTTCGACTACACCACCACACCGGGGGCCACCCGCATAACCGATCCCAAAGGCAATGCCCAGGTGCAGACCTACGCCAGTGGCGTGCTCACCTCCATCACCAAGGGAGCCGGCACGCCGTCGGCGGCTACCTGGATCTACGACCACGACCCGGCCACCCTCGGCATCAGCAAAGAAACCGACCCCAACGGCGGCGTCACCGTGCGCAGCTATGACCCCCGGGGCAACGTCACCTCCGAGACCGACCCGCTGGGGCGGATCAGCACCTTCACCTACGACGGGGCCAACAACCTCACCGCGAGCACCGACGCAAGTGGCGTGGTCACCACCATGGCCTATGACGCCGGGTCCAACCTCACCTCGGTGTCGGCCCCACTGCGCAACAGCGATGGCGCCACCGTGGCCACTGCGACCACGACCTACAACTACGCCGAAGCCTCCCCGGCACGCCCCGGCGACCTGACGTCGATGGTCGACGCCACCGGGGGGCGCTGGAGCTTCTCCTACGACGCGGCCGGCAACCGTGTGTCAACCACTGATCCCGTTGGGAACAAGACCACAGCCACCTTCGATGCCGTCGGACGCAAATCGAGCGAGGTTGGTCCCCGGGGCAACGAGCCGGGCGCCAACCCGGCGGAGTTCACCACCAACATTTCCTTGCGACCCGACAACCTTCCCACCGCAGTGGTCGATCCGCTGGGGGGTCGAACCGAGTGGACCTATGACCTCAACGCCAATGTGGCCTCGACCACCGACCCCCTTGGCAAGATCACCAGCCGCACCCACAACCCAGCCGACGAGCTGACGGCGGTCACCCGGGCTGACGGATCGGCCGTGGCCTATGAGTACTTCGGCGACGGCGCCCTGCGCTCCTATCGCGACGCGGCCGGCGCCACCACCGCCTATGGATATGACCCGTTGGGGCGGCGCAACACCGCCACCGACCCCCTCGGCCGGGTCACGACCACCATCCACGATGCCGTGGGCAACCTCATCCGCCGCATCGACCCCGGTGGTGACTGCGGGGCCAGCCCGGCGGTCGGCTGTCGCACCTACACATATGACCTGGCCAACCAGCTTCGCGGCATCGACTACTCCGATCCGGCCACACCCGACGTCACCGCACTCACCTACGACCCGGTCGGGCGGCGCACGGCCATGACCGACGGCACCGGCACGTCGACTTGGACCTGGGACTCACTGGGTCGCCTCAGCGCCTCGACCACCGGCGCCACCGTGGCCGGCGGCGGCCAATCGGTCGGCTACGGCTATGACCTGGCTGGGCGCCTCACCTCTTTGATCTATCCCGGTGGGGGCACGGTGGCCCGCCGCTATGACCCAGCCGGCAACCTCATCGAGGTCACCGACCAGGGTGGCCGGGTGCACGCCTTCGCCTATGACGCGGCCGACAACCTCACAGCCAAGACCCTGGCCAACGCCACCGCCGAGGGCTGGACCTATGACCGCGCCGATCGCCTCAGCACTATCGGTGCCACCAAGGCGGCGGCCACCCTGGCCCGCTTCACCTACGGGCGCGACGCCGCGCACCAGGTGGTATCGGTCACCTCAACCGGGGTCCCAGCCGATAACCACACCTACAACTACACGCCGCTGAACCAGCTCGGAGCGGTCGATGCCGGCTCCTACACCTATGACCCGGCCGACAACCTCACCACCGGCCTGGGCGCCATCGGCGCCTACGACGCCGCCAACCAGCTCTGCCACATGGGGCCGCTGCCTGGCCCCTGCTCCAGTCCGCCGGCGGGGGCGACCACCTTTGGCTATGACTCCCGGGGCAACCGCACCACCGTGACCCCACCCACCGGGGGCTCCCGCAGCTTCACCTACGACCAGGTCAACCGCCTGACCTCGGTCCCGGGGCCCTCAGTTGGATTCAGCGCCATAAGCGCCGGGGCCTTTCATTCCCTCGCCCTACGAGCTGACACCACGGTGGCAGCCTGGGGGCGCAACGCCAACGGCCAACTGGGTGACTCCACGGTCACGTCCCGCTCGGCGCCGGTGTCAGTCAGCGGCCTGTCGGGGGTCACGGCCCTAGCCGCGGGCACCAGCCATTCGTTGGCCGTCGTCGCCGGCGGGGCGGTCAAGGCCTGGGGCAACAACGCCAACGCAAAACTGGGCGACAACACCACCACCCAGCGCCTCAGCCCGGTGGCGGTGAGCGGGTTGACCAACGTGACTGCGGTTGCCGCCGGGGCCAACCACTCACTTGCCCTGCGCACAGACGGCACCGTTTGGGCCTGGGGCCGCAACACCAACGGCCAATTGGGCGACGGCACGGTGATCACCCGCAAGACACCGGTGGTGGTGGCGGGACTGAGCAACGTCAGCGCCATCGCCGCTGGAGACAACTACTCGCTCGCCCTTCGCACAGACGGCACCGTGGCCGCCTGGGGCCTGAACACCAATGGCCAACTGGGCGACGCAACCGTCATTCAGCGCCTGAGCCCGGTCGATGTGGTGGGTCTGGCCACAGCGACGAAGATCTCCGCCGGGGCCGTCCACTCCCTGGCCGTTCTATCCGATGGAACCGTTCGGGCCTGGGGCTCCAACGGCTCGGGACGCCTGGGCGACGGCACCACCACCGGCCGCCTCACCCCGGTGGCCGTGGTCGGCTTGGCGGGCGTGAGCGCAATCGATGCCGGGGCCAGCCACTCCCTGGCCGTGCTCGCAGGCGGGGGGGTGCGGGCCTGGGGGGCCAACACCAACGCCAAGCTGGGCGACGCCACCACCACCACCCGCAAGACCCCGGTGGCGGTGAGCGGACTGCCTGCCATGTCCGACGTGGCCGCTGGCACCAACCACAGCCTGGCCCGGGCCCCCGATGCCAGCGCCCGGGGCTGGGGGCTCAACACCGACGGCCAGGTGGGTGACGCCTCCACCACCACCCGGACCACGCCGGTGAGCGTTGCTGCCCCGCCGGCGCCAACCCCCACCACCTATGCCTACAACGGCGACGGCCTGCGCATGGCCAAGACCACCGGGACCAACACCACCGCCTTCACCTGGGACGCTTCGGCCAGCCTCCCCCTGCTGTTGAGCGAAGGCAGCGGAGCCTCAAGGGTCAGCTACGTCTACGGCCCCGGCGACCAGCCCCTCGTCCGCATCGACTCCGCCGGCAACGCCCTCTACTACCACGGCGACCAACTGGGCAGCACCAGGGTGCTGACCGACTCCACCGGGGCCGTGGTCGCCACCTACACCTACGACGCCTACGGCAAGCGCTCCGCCTCGACGGGAGCTATCGACCAGCCCCTTGGCTACACCGGCCAATACACCGACGCCGAGTCCGGCCTGATCTACCTGCGGGCCCGCTACTACGACCCGGCCACCGCCAACTTCTTGACCCGGGATCCCCTCGAGACCATCACCGGCGAGGTCTATGGCTACTCCAACGCCAACCCCGTCAACTCGAGCGACCCCTCCGGGCTGACCCCCCTCTTCGGCGGCGGCTGCGACAGCATTCTGAGTCCCATCCTGATGCTGTCCTGCAACCCCCCCGCAATTGGACCTCCCGTCCTGCGCACCCCGCCCGCCGAGCCCGGACCCGAAATCCTGGGCAACCCCATCCCAGGAATCGGCGGTCGCCGGGCCATCAACAGAGCACCGCCCCGTGACCGCACGATCGAGTGCGACGGGGAGGACACTGGTCCTCGTCATCCTAACGGAGAGGGTCCCTCTGAACGTCCGACCGTCGGCGAAGTTCTCAAACGTAAGCGAGCCTCGATCACCCGTCAGCCTCTGCCGGCTGGGGCCCCGACATGGGAAGACATTAGAGAAATGCCCATCGCTGAGGTCGATCGTCGAGCCCAAAGGAATGAGCCTGGATTCAAGACGATCAAGAAACTCCTCAGTCGAGCTGACTACGACCGGTGAGAGATCTGCCGCAGCATCAGGAGAACGCTCCAGTTCCGGGCCTGCTCGACTTCTTGCGGCGTCTCACTGCGGGACGTTTTCGCTTTACGTTGACAAGTGTGCGTCCTGACGCCGTCATGGTGTGCGTTAATGTGCCGGGAGAGCATTGGGAAATAGAGTTCATGCGGGATGGGGAAGTAGAGATCGAAATATTTAGGAGCGATGGTGAGATCCTGGGAGCCCCTGACTTGGCGACGCTCTTCGCCGATCATGGCAACTGAGGCTCCCGAATGACCGACCGGCTATCGCTATCCAAAATGACCGCAACCTCGTGGTCGGTTATCCTGGGTATCTTTTCCTTGGAGGTACCTCCGGAAATTTTTACTCATATCGTGGGTCTGGAACCAGATTTTTGCGCCAATGCCGGGTCTATGTCGGGGAGGAGCACATTGCCTCGGCGATTTAACCAATGGGAGCTTCGGTCTCATCGGCTGCCTACGCACGATATAACTGAGCATCTTGACGATTTGCTCGGGCGCTCTGAGGCGAGAGCTGGTGAACTTGCCGAGGCTGGGCATGTTGGGGGGGGCCTTGAACTATCTATCGTTGGGCGCTACTCAGATATGAACAGCTCCATCGGTATCAACTTATCTTCCGACCATATCAAGCTAATCGGTATTTTGGGTGCCTCCGTTGATATCGAATGTTATTACCTTCCTGGTATGATGAGCGATCTTATAGAGCCCTTAGGAAACGATGATAATACGCAATCGCAGGGCAATGAATTATAGATTTTATGGTCGTGTTTGCGAATTGTTGCCCGGTTTGACGCCTCGGAGAGGTCGAGCAATTCCAGATTCTTGGCAATCTGGGCGTCTCCTGACGTTGCCTGTCGTTACATGGGATTTCGTTGCGGCACGCGGGCGCTACCAAGTGACCATTGTGGAGGGGACCCTCAAGCTGATCGAGAACGTGGGCGACCGGGAGGGAACTAATCGAAAATCGAGTCTCCAGTGGGAACTTGGAGAATGGGCTCATGCGAGACAGAGAATCGCTTACGTCAGGCACCGGCCGGGGCTCATCACCAATCCAGGGCGCCTTGCCCAGCATCGCCGGTGGTGCTCCGGATCTTCTACGTTTGGCTGATGCCGACGGCAGCGGTGGCTCTGCCGACAACGAGACCGACTTCGAGCGGCTCAAGGCTGCATCGGCCCGCCAGGAGTCTCCTCTGATGGCGGGTAAGTAGTGGGCGATCGGCGCCGCCTGGCAGCCGTTATCGGCCAGCCGGTCGCCCATTCCCGATCCCCGGCCATCCACAACGCCGCTTTTGCAGCTACCGGGCTGAACTGGACCTACGTTGCGCTAGAGGTGGCCCCCAACCGGGTACCCCAGGCCATCAGGGGCATGGCCGCACTGGGTGGCTTCGATGGCATGTCCATTACCCACCCCCACAAGCAGGGCGCCGCCCGGGAGGTGGACCGCGCCTCGCCCGATGCCGTGTCGCTGGGGGTGATCAACACTGTGGTGCGTGAAGCCGACGGGCGCCTACGGGGGGAGAACACCGACGGAACCGGGTTGGTGGCGTCGCTCCTGGCCGACGACTTCGATCCCGGTGGGCGCCGATGCGTGATCCTGGGGGCGGGGGGATCGGCTCGGGCCATCGCCCGGGCGTTGTCGCGTGCCCGGGCAGCCGATGTGGCGGTGGTCAACCGGACCCGCGCCAATGCCATCGCGACCTGCGCCTTTGCTGGGCCGGTCGGACGGGTGGGCCAGGCTGAAGATGTGGAAAGGGCCGATCTGGTCATCAATGCCACTCCCATCGGCATGACCGGCGGCCCCGAGGGACTGCCGGTGGAGGCTGAACACCTCCATAGTGGGCAGATGGTGGTGGACCTGATCTACGAACCCGAGCAAACGGCGTTGTTGGTGGCAGCGGCCGGGGCGGGGGCCCGGACGGCCAATGGCCTGGGCATGCTGGTTCACCAGGCCGCTGCTCAGTTCTTGTTGTGGACCGGTGTGCCTGCGCCCCTGTCGGTTATGTGGGGCGCCGCCCAAGTAACCGAGCCCGCTGCGCCAATGTCTAGCGATTCGGTGCCGGCAGATCCGGTGTTACCCCTCGCTGACGGGCCCCGATGAGCGTTTCCGTCGCCTTCGTTCTTGCCTGCGCCGTGGTGGGTCTGGCCGCCGGCGGGCTGGTCAACCTTCTTGTCGATCGGATCCCCGCCCGCCGCCGGTTGTGGCCCATCGGGGGCGCAGCGGTCTTTTTACCCCCGAACGAGGGGCGGTGGCCCTTCCCCGAGCCTGACGATCCGGAGCCTGCCGCATCTGGGCCCGGCGAATCTGGGCCGGGCCACCCTGAGGCGGCGGATCCTGGGCCGGCCAACCCCAGGCCCGGAGGTCCCGATCCCGGGGATCCTGAATCCGGGGATCCTGAATCCGGCGACCTTGAATCCGGCGACCTTGAATCCGGCGACGCTGAAGTCGGCGACCCTGGAGCCAGCGATTATGAAGCCGGCGATCCAGCGTCCCTTGGGCTCTCCTCAGGTCCGGTTGCGGCCAGAGGGGTGAATCCGACCATCGATGGGGTGAGCCCGACCGGAAACGCCAATCCGTCCGAGAATGCGGATTCCCCCATACTCGAGGATCCCTCGCGGCCCACGACCACGGACAGGACGCCGTCAAGCCGGGCAATGGTTCACGTGGCCACAGCGTTGATCTTCGCCGCCACCGCCCTGCATTTTGGGGCCAACTGGATACTGCCTGCCTACCTGGTGTTCTTCACGTCACTGTTGGCCATCAGCCTCATAGACCTGGAGCACCACATAATCCCCAACCGGATCGTCTACCCGACGATTTTCCTCGCCGTCCCCCTGGTGGTGGCCGCTGCCGCACTGGACGGGAACTGGGGACACCTGAAGTCGGCGCTGCTGGGCGCGGGAATCGCATGGGGGTCCATGCTGGTCATTCATCTGATATCGCCGGGGGGAATGGGTTTTGGCGACGTCCGCCTGTCGTTTATTCTCGGGTTGTTTCTGGGTTGGAACGGCCTGGCCGAAGTATTGATCGGCCTTTTCCTGGGCTTCTTGCTGGGAGCGGTGATCGGAATGGCCCTTATTGGGCTCAAGCTCAAGACCCGCAAGGATCACATCCCCTTCGGCCCCTTTCTGGCGGCCGGCGCCGCCCTGGCGGTGTTCTTCGGCAACCCCATCGCCCGGGCCTGGCTGGGCGGCTGAGAGCGTCAGGACACCCCCCCACCTAGGCTGACGGCGTGTTGCGCTACCTGACCGCCGGCGAATCTCACGGGAAGGCGCTGGTGGTCATCGTCGAGGGTCTTCCGGCCGGCCTTGGGGTGACCGTCGAGGAGGTGGCATCGGAACTGGCTCGCCGTCGGTTGGGTTACGGGCGGGGGCCTCGCATGCGCTTCGAGGCCGATGAACTCACCCTGGTGGGCGGGGTGCGCCACGGTCGGACCCTCGGATCCCCGGTGGCCATCGAGATCGCCAACTCCGAGTGGCCGAAGTGGACCGAGGAGATGGATCCGGCGCCAGGCAAAACGCTCAAGCCACTGACCCGGCCCCGCCCCGGCCACGCCGATCTGCCTGGCATGCAGAAGTACGGCTTCGACGATGCGCGAGACGTACTGGAGCGGGCGTCGGCCCGGGAGACCGCCGCTCGGGTGGCGGCCGGATCCCTGGCCAAAGCCCTGTTGGCACAGGTGGGCGTCTCCATCCTTTCCCACGTTGTGGCCATGGGTCCGGCCGCCACCAAGTCCACCGATCGACCCGGCCCCGCGGACTTGGGCTCCATCGACTCCTCTCCGGTCCGCTGCTTCGACGCCGCAGCGGAGGCGGCGATGATCGCTGAGATCAAGGATGCGGCCCGGGAGGGGGACTCCCTGGGGGGCGTGGCCGAGATCCTGGCCTATGGACTGCCCGTGGGCCTGGGTAGCCACGTCCACTGGGACCGCCGTCTGGACGCCCAGTTGGCTGCGGCGTTGATGAGTATCCCGGCGGTCAAAGGGGTGGAGATCGGCGACGGCTTCGAGGTGGCGGCCCGCCGGGGATCCGCCGCCCACGACGAGATCCTGTGGGATGGCGACGAGCCACCGGGACGGTACCGCCGACCCACCGCCCGGGCCGGGGGAATCGAGGGGGGTATGTCCAACGGCGAGGTTCTCATCGCCCGAGCGGCCATGAAGCCCTTGGCCACCCTCAACCGCCCGGTGATCCGCACCGTTGACGTGGTCACCAAAGCCGAGGGGGTTTCCTTCAAGGAGCGGACCGACGTGACAGCGGTTCCGGCCATGGGCGTAGTGGCCGAGACCATGGTGGCCCTGGTGCTGGCCGCCGAGGCGCTCCGGAAGTTCGGCGGGGACACGGTGGCCGAGATGGTCCGCAACCATGGGGCCTACCTCGGGGCGCTGGCACCGTGAACAGCAAGGCGGCGATGGTTGTGGTCAGGGCGCTGGCTTGATTCGCCCTCCGGTCATCGTCCTGGTGGGAATGATGGGAACGGGAAAAACCACCGTGGCCCGCCTGGTGGCCGAGCGTTGGGGGGGCGAGATCCTCGACAGCGACGCCTGGATCACAAAACAGACCGGGCGCAGCGTGCGCGAGATCTGGGAGACCGACGGGGTCGAGGCTTTCCGGTCACTCGAAACCCAGGCGCTGGCCGCCGGCCTGGCCCTGCCCGCCCCGGCGGTGGTGGCCGCTGCCGGCGGGGTGGTCCTGGACCGGGCCAACCGCAACCGCCTGGCTGGCCATCACCCGGTGATCTGGTTGCGGGCCGAGGTCGAGACCCTGGTCGACCGCCTGTGGGATGACCGCCAGGCCGCCTCCGCCGGGGCCTCACACGAGACCGCCGGCGGGCACCGGCCTCTGCTGGAAGCGGCCGACAAGGACGAACTCCGCTCCCGCCTGGCCAGCCTTGACGCCCAGCGGCGGCCCCTTTATGACCAGGTGGCGGACCGGGTTATCGAAGTGGATGGTCGCGATCCCGCCGAGGTGGCCCAGCTGGTGCTGAGCGCAACCGCCTGCGGCGGACCGTTTCCCGAAGCCGACTCGGGCTGGACGGTTGGCAGGCCTTACCGAAGCGTCGCCGTGGGCCTTGGGGAGCGGGCCTACGAGGTGTTGGTTGGTTCCGGCGTTCGGTGCCGACTGGCCGGGCTGATCCCCGACCGGGCCCAGCGCGCCGTGGTGGTGACCCAGGCGGGGATTGACGTGGCCGTTGAAACCGGCATCACACAACGGGTGGTGGTATTGCCGCCGGGAGAAGCGGCCAAGACGCTGGCCAACGTCGAGAGCGTCTGTCGGGATTTCGCAGAGTTCGGTCTGACGCGGGCCGACGTGGTGGTGGCCGTCGGTGGGGGAGTCGTCACCGACACCGCCGGGTTCGCCGCCGCCATTTACCACCGGGGGGTGGACCTGATCACCGTCCCCACCACGTTGTTGGGCATGGTCGACGCTGCTATCGGGGGCAAGACCGGCGTCAATCTGCCGGAGGGAAAGAACCTTATTGGGGCCTTCTGGCAGCCCCGAGCCGTAATCTGCGACACCGCCGTCCTGAGCCGCCTGCCCGATCGTGAGATGCGCAGCGGCCGCGGAGAAATGGCCAAGTACGCCTTTTTGGGGGTCCCGAACCTGGCCACCATGAGCCTGGAGGAGGCGGTGGCGGCCTGCGTGGCGGCCAAGGCCCGGGCGGTGGAGGCTGACGAGCGCGATGACGGGGCCGGCCGCCGGGCCCTGCTCAACTATGGCCACACCCTGGCGCACGCCCTCGAAACCGCCGGCGCCTACGACCTTCGCCACGGGGAGGCGGTGGCAACCGGACTGGTCTTCGCTGCCCGCTTGGCCCGCCGGCTGGGCCGGATCGACGATGAGCGGGTGGCCGAACATCAGGCGGTGGTGGCCGGCTACCGGCTTCCCACCCGGCTTCCGGCCGGAGCCGACCCGGCCCGGTTGCTGGCATTGATGGGCCGGGACAAAAAGGCCCTGGGTGCGGGACTCACTTTCGTCCTCGACGGGCCGGCCGGGCCCGAGGTGGTGGCCGGGGTCGCCCCCGAAGCAGTTCTGGCCATCCTGGGCGAGATGGCCACCCCGGGCGAGATGGCCACCCCGGGCGAGAAGGCCGGCGCCACCGGAGAAGAGGTCGACTACTCCGCTCTGGTCAAGGGCAGTACGTCTTCCCGGGTGCAAGCGTGAACGCAGACGCACAGCCGCCTCTGATCCTGGTGTTGTCGGGAGTCAACCTCAACCTCCTGGGGACGCGGGAGCCCGAGATCTACGGGACGGACACGTTGGAAGACCACGTGGCCCGGGCTCGCGGCTGCGCCAACGAGGCGGGCCTGGCCCTGGAGCACCTCCAGTCCAATGCGGAGGTCGACCTAGTGGAGGCCATCCACTCCGCCCGAGGACGGGCTGCGGCCATCATCATCAACCCGGGAGCCTTCACCCACTACGCATGGTCGCTACACGATGCCCTGGCCTGCTTCGAGGGCCCGGTCATCGAGGTGCACCTCTCCAACCCGAACGCCCGCGAACCGTGGCGACACACCTCGGTGGTTTCCCCGGTGGCCACCGGCACCATCAGCGGGCTGGGTGCCCTCGTGTACGAACTGGCGGTGTCGGCCGTGGCAAGGTTGCTCCCGTGAATCCCCCGATCGTCAACCTCGGTCGCCCTGGTGTTTTGACCATGAGCGCTTACCAGCGTGGCCCATTCCAAGAGGGTCGCTCAGAAGCGTCGCAAGCAAGGCCGCAGGACGAAGCTTCTCCCTCTGAGCGAGTCACGATCGGTCGCCACCAGGAAGGCACTCGATGATTGATTCGACACCAAGTTCGCTGGCTCCCATGGACGTGGCCGGCCGTATCGGTCGCCTGCGGGCCCGCCTGGCTGAGGCCGCAACCGAGGGTGAGCCGCCGGCCGAGGCGATCCTGGTTACCCGGCTGGTCAACATCCGCTATCTGACCGGCTTCACCGGGTCCGCCGGTCTGCTCCTGGTCCTTCCCGACGATGCACTTTTGGTGACCGACGGCCGTTACCGGGATCAGTCCGCCGCCGAGGTGGCAGCGACAGGGGCGGCGGTCCGGGTGGAGATAGCCCTGACCGGCAAAGCCCACAGGGACCTCGTTACCGAGGCGGCCGCGGGGCTGAGTCTTTTGGCTCTGGAGGCGGCTGACGTCACCTGGGCAGCCCAGCGCCGTTACGCCTCGGACTGGTTCGCCGATGCCGAACTGGTTCCCACCACCGGGCTCATCGAGAAGTTGCGCCAGGTCAAAGATGCCGGTGAGGTGGACCGGATGGCAGCGGCCGCCGCCATTGCCGACCGGGCCCTGGCCGAGGTTCGGCCCCAGTTGGCCGATCGACCGACCGAGGCTGACATCGCCTTGGCGTTGGACATGGCCATGCGCCGGGGCGGGGCGCAGGGTTCGTCGTTCGAGACCATCGTCGCTTCCGGGCCCAACGGGGCCAAGCCCCACGCCCGGCCCGGCTCCCGGCGGATAGAGGCGGGAGAACTGGTGGTCATCGACTTCGGTGCCCTGGTCGACGGTTACTGCTCGGACATGACCCGGACCCTGTGCGTGGGGGAGCCGTCGTCGGCCATCCGCGCCCGAATGGTCGAGGTGGTCCGGGCCAGCCAGGCCGCCGGGCTGGCTGCAGTCCGAGCAGGGGTCACCACCAAAGAGGTCGACGCCGCCTGCCGGGAGATAATCGCTGAAGCCGGATGGGCCGACGCCTTCCTGCACGGCACCGGACATGGCGTTGGCTTGGAGATTCACGAGGATCCCCGGGTGGCCTCCACCTCCGACGCGGTTCTGGCCGCGGGCGAGGTGGTGACGGTCGAACCCGGCGTGTACCTGCCGGAGGTGGGTGGAGTACGTATTGAAGACACTGTCCTGGTCACCGCCGAGGGATGTCGGATCCTGACCAACGCTCCCAAAGAACTGGTGGTGGCATGAACGTTTCAACCAACGACCTGCGCAACGGCATGGCCCTGAACCTTCCTGAGGGGTTGTTTACCGTGGTGGAGTTCCAACACGTCAAGCCGGGCAAGGGTGGTGCCTTCGTCCGCACCAAACTCAAGAACGTCCGCACCGGGGCGGTGCTGGATCGGACCTATCGAGCCGATGAGAAACTCGACCAGGCCGTGATCGACAAACGGGAGATGCAGTTCCTGTATCGGGAAGGAACCGCCTACGTGTTTATGGATTCGGTCAGCTTCGACCAGATGAACGTGCCGCCCGAAGCCCTTGGTCCCGCCGGCAACTTCCTGGTGGAGTCCGACACCGCGGTGCTCGGAGTGTGCAACGACGAGGTGGTTCTGGTGGAGTTGCCGGCCGCGGTGGAGTTGACGGTGGCCGAAACCGAGCCCGGACTCCAAGGTGACCGGGTGTCCGGCGCACGTAAGCCGGCCACCTTGGAGACAGGGTTGGTCCTGCAGGTTCCCCTCTTCGTGAACCCCGGCGATCGGGTGAAGGTGGACACCCGGTCGGGCGACTACCTGACCCGGGCCTAGTACCGGCTACCGGGATCATTCGTCTTTGACCACCTTGGCCGCCGGCCGCCGCCAGGCCCGCGAGAGGGCTCTGGAGATTCTCTACGAGGCCGACGCCAAGGCGTGTAGTCCAGCGGACGTGCTGGCCGGCCTGGTGATACCCCCGGCGCCCTATGCCGCCGACCTGGTCAGTGGGGTGGCCGAGCACGGGTCGGAGATCGACGACTGGATCCTCCGTCAATCCAGGGACTGGGCCCCGGAGCGGATGGCAGCGGTGGACCGGGCCCTGTTGCGAATCGCCATCTTTGAACTCATCCACCGTCCGGACGTGCCCACCGGAGCGGTGATGGCCGAGGCGGTGGAGATGGCCCAGATTTTCTCCACCGACGACTCGGCCCGGTTCGTCAACGGCCTCCTGGCCGCGGTGGCCGCCCAGGTTCGCCCGGCCGCCTGACATGGCGGGTGCGCCAGAGGGCGGCGTCGCCTGGGCCCCGGGACCCCGCCGCTACGAGAGAGTTAATCGATAGAGCGTTGACATTTGGCGCATATGGCGCGAAGGTTCACTTAGTTCCAGCGCTGGTTACCCGTTCCGGACATCCGTCGAAGGAGGTCATGGCATGGCGAACACTATGTGTGAAGGCAGCGACGGAGAAGATCCGCCTGACCGGGTTCGGTAAAGCCGGCCGGTCGTAGCCGCCTGGAACTCATTGCGGCCGCCCAGCAGGTCCCCTAAGTCAAACCTGTCACGTCATCGACGGGAGAACTAAGGCCGGAACCTCTGCGACAGGTGGTCTCAACCTCCATAACCCCAGCAACAGCTGCATCCGGGTATCACACTCAAATAGCGCCCCTCTTGGGGGCGCTCTTTGATTTGGTGCACGTGCAGTGAGTAGGAGGCTGGCGCGACCGCTCCGCGGACTCGGGCTGGTCAGGAGGCCGGCGGACGCCGGCGGTAGCGCCTAATCAGGACGCCGACCAAGACGATCCAAACCACTGCCAGTACGACCGCGAGGTTGGCGGCGTAGTTGTGGGGGAGGGAACTGGGGTTTCCCGACGCACGTCCATAGCCGCGCACCAGGGGGTAGCTGTAGAGGATGAGGCTGCCGCAGACAACCAGACCGGCCTGAACGGTGGCCCGGGCCCAACCGGGAACGGTGCGGGTGATTATCACCCCCAACCCGATAAGGGTCGGGACTCCGATCAGGTCGTTGAGAACGAGTCCGCCGACCAAGAACCGCAGAAGCAGGGTCGGGCGGGTGGCTTCGGCGTGTATCAACAGGCCCCGGAGACCAATGGCGGCGATCACCCCGCCCAGGCCGACCCCGATCCAGAGTCGACGCCCGGCCGATGTCGCCCCCATCAGATGACCACCAACTTGGTGACCCACTTGGTCTGGAGGACCCCGGGCCGGTTGGGGGCCACCAGTCGGCAGGGGAATCCGTGGTCGATATCGAGGACCTCACCGTCGAGATGGGTCGCCAACAAGGTGTTGGAGGCAGCGGCCTGGCCGGGGTTGAGGGTGGAACTGCGAAAGCCTCCCTGGGGCTCGAGCGACTCGACCACCACCGTTCGCCCGGCCTCGGCCCCGGCTTCGTCCAACAGATCCGCCACCCGGATACCGCGCCACTGGGCTGAATAGCTCCAACCCTCGACGCAGGCAATAGAGAGGACCTCGGTGGCATCGGCCCGGCGGCGGAGGTCGTCGAGGTCCAGGGTCAAAGGTCGGGCCACCCTGCCCTCCACCACCAGGCGGTAGTCCTGGTCCCGGGCCAACTCGACCACCCCGGCGGCGGCCGCCGACCGGTTCACCGGGCGGCCCTGGGGTCCGAACTTGGGATCCCGGGGGGCCAGGAGGGCCAGGCGGCGGAGGGGGGCGAAGGTCTGGCCCACCGTGGTCACGGTCAGGGTCACCGAGGCGGCGGCCACCGACCACAAAAACCCTCGGCGCGAGAGGCGTTCGCCGGGGACGCCAACAGGGGTGGAGTCGTCGGATGGTTCCCGCTCATGGGAGGCGCCAAGATGAGGATCGGCGTCGGCCAGCGACGGTCGGCGCGATGGCCGGGTCAGGGTTCGCCGGGTCGTGCGCCACTGGAAGGCCATGTGGGCCACCATCGCCCCGATGGTGATCCAGGCCACCCAGTAGTGGCTGGCGGTGAAGGAGAACCGCCACGGATACCACTGGGCGATGTTGGCCACGCCCGAGAAGGTGAGCCATATTCCTCCTGCCACCAGGGGCAGGAGCCCAATCCGTTCGAACAGGCCCCGAACGCCGATGAAGGCCGGCCGCGACACCAGCCGAGGCCACACCAGCCACAACTTGGCCACCAGCACCGGAAGCGAGGCGATGCCGGTCGCGATGTGGAGGCCCTGGGTGAAGCGGTAGAGACCGGATGGCCGGGTGGGGATGGGTAGCCAACTGATGGGGTTCTGCTGCAGGTGGGAGTAGAGACCGGTGAAGAAGCAGGTGAAGAACAAGATGCCGAGTGAGGCTCCCAGAATCGACGCCAGGCGCTCGTCGCGCAGCGGGGACCGATAGGCGCCCTGGCGCAGAGGCAGGTGGGGATGGGTGGTCAGGCTCTTCAAACCCGCCGCCCTGGCCGGACGGGTCATGTGCTCTCCGGCCTCCTGCACAGCGCGAACCAGCGGCCGGAGGGCATCTGATCCAGTCGCAGCAGATCGAGTCTGCCGCGGCGGGCAAGGGCGCCCACGTCTGTGGCGCTGACCTGGGCCCAGGGAAAGGCCGTACCCCGGAGGCCGGCCGCCTCCACCTGTGCGGTCACCCTGCGCGTGGCGGTGCCCGGGGGAGCCACCTCGGCCGAGAGCAACCCTCCGGGCATCAAAAGATCATGGCACCGGGCCAGTAGGCGGCGGGGATTGCCGCCGATCCCCAGGTTGCCGTCGAACAACAGGGCCGCCGCCCAGCGACCTTCCCCGGGCAGGGGGTCGAAGAGGTCGCGCTCGAGTACCGCAGCCCCGCGTCGGCGGGCCAGGGCCACCGCTACCGCCGAAGAATCGACCCCGAGAGCGGGCTTCGCCCGGCCGGCCAGATAAGTGACTAGGCGGCCCGGCCCGCAACCGAGGTCGATCACCGGCCCGGGGAGGGAATCGAGCAGGGACGCCTCCTCCGCGTCGGCCACCCCCATCCATCGCTCGACCTCCAGATCCACCGACCAGTCCTGCCCGCTGGGGTCCTCCGCCAGGACCAGCCGCGACGACTCCGCCCTCGTGGGGCGCTCACCCACCGGGTCGCGGGCCTGTACGAGCGGGGCGGTGGCGGGCACCGGGCATTGCTACCGGGCCGAGCAGGATGATGGCGACCTGAACCTGAAAACAAACTCTGAACTCGCCTCCCTATCGGCCGGTGACCGGGCGCATCGGTGGCACCTGGGTCAAACTCACCAACGGTGAGCGATACCGGTCCTCCCTCGGGCCCGGCTGCGGCCGCCAGGGCCCCGGCCGGCAGCCTCCCGGACGGCGTCGTCCGAGACGGCGTTGTCCCAGACGGCGTCGTCCGAGACGGCGTCGTCGGTTCCGGGCTACGCATCTTGGTGGTCGAGGACGACCCGACCGTGTCAGAGGTGGTGGCCCGATACCTGGTGCGGGACGGTTTCACGGTTGACGTCTGTGCCGATGGTGCCGAGGCGCTGGCACGGGTCCAAGCCGACCCCTTCGACCTTGTTGTCCTCGACGCCATGATCCCCGGCCTGGATGGGTTCGAGGTCTGCCGCCGCCTGCGTGAACCCACTGCTGGGGCGTCCGGTGGCGGAGGCTCGCACCCATTGCATGCGCATCCAGGGCAGTCGCCTCCGGTGCCGGTGATCATGCTCACCGCGCGGACCGAAGAGGCAGACCGGGTTCGGGGTCTGGAGTTGGGGGCGGACGACTACGTGCTCAAGCCTTTCTCCCCCCGGGAACTGGTGGCCCGGGTGACCGCGGTCCTCCGTCGAAGTGCTGGCGTGCCCCTGGCCGGACCCAACCGCATTGCGGCCGGAGACCTGGAAGTCGACGTCGGCGCTCAGAAGGTCCGCCGGGATGGACAGTTGGTGGTGCTGGCGGCCCGGGAGTTCGAGTTGCTGGTCCATCTCATGAGGCACTCGGGACAGGTCCTGCGGCGGGAGGAGCTTTTCGAGGCGGTGTGGGGCTACAACTACGGCGATATGTCCACCATCACCGTGCACATTCGTCGCCTCCGGGAGAAGCTGGAGGCCGATCCCAGCCGCCCCGCCCACATTCAGACGGTGTGGGGTGTCGGGTACCGGTTCGAGCCATGAGCCCGGCGCCGCTGGTGGCCTGGTCGGTGGGAGGGGCGGCCATGGCCGGCGTGGTGGCCTGCGCCCTCATCGCCCGCCGCCGGCGTTCGAGCCTGGCCCTGGAGGCCACAGTGGTGGCTCTGGCCCCGCTTGTGGCGGTGGGGGCCGGCGTTGTCGGGGCGTCCCGGGCCATGTTCCTTTCGTCGTCGGACTTGGCCGCCCTTCTGGTGGTCATGGCTGGGGCCGGCACCGTCGGGGTGGCCGTGGCCCTGGTTCTCGGTCGGCGCCTTGCCGCGGCCGCCGGGTCCCTGGAAGTTCTCGCCAGCGGGTTGGGCTCCGAATCTGGATCATCGCCGCTCGACCGCCAGCCGACCAGATCCCAGGGCTCTCCCATACGTGCCCCTGACGAGTTGGTCCGCCTCGCGGATCAACTGGAGGCCACCCGGTCCCGCCTGGAGGATTCCCGGCGCCAGACCGCAGCAGTCGAGACCAGCCGGCGAGAACTGGTGGCCTGGGTCTCCCACGACCTGCGGACCCCGCTCGCCGGGATTCGGGCCATGATCGAGGCGCTGGAGGATGGCCTGGTGACCGATGGCGACACCGTTTCTCGCTACTACCGGACCATTCGATCCGAGTCGGACCGGCTCTCCGGTCTCGTCGACGACCTCTTCGAGTTGTCGCGGATCCACTCCGGAGTGTTGAGGCTGAGTCCGGAACCGACGGCCCTGGACGAGATCCTCTCCGATGCTCTGGCCGGGGCCACCCCGGTCGCCCAGGCCAAAGGGGTCCACCTCCATGGCCGGGTGTCGGACCCGGTTCCGGTGGCCCGCATCGGCATTCCGGAGATGACCCGGGTGGTGCGCAACCTGCTCGACAACGCCATCCGCCACACGCCCGTCGGGGGAACGGTGAGTCTGGAGGCGTCCATCGACAGCGAGGCACACCAGGCCGTGGTCTGGGTGGACGACGGGTGCGGCGGGATCCCCGACGGTGACCTGTCCCGGGTCTTCGACGTGGCTTTCCGTGGCGATCCCGCTCGCACGCCCTCGGGGCGCGGCGCCATCGCGACTTCGGGGACCGGTGACAACGGTGCGGGCCTGGGGCTGGCTATCGCCCGGGGACTGGTGGAGGCGCTGCAGGGCACCATCCGGGTGGAGAACCGGAAAGGGGGGTGCCGCTTCCTGGTGGCCCTGCCGGCGGCTGTTGGCGCGGTGGCCCGACCGAGCGGGGCCCCGGCCCCGGCTGGAGGGCCCCGTTGAGGCGGGGCGAGGTAAGGTCGGCCAGGTTTCGGAGCGATACCGACAGCGCGGTAGAGGTCATGAGCAGGTAACCAACCGTTAACGCTGGTCCCGTGAGGCTGGCACGGACAGGAGTCGAGCATTTGGCCGAGAGGGAACGAGCAGCCACGCCCCCTCACGGGGGCTTTTTCTCTGCCCGGGCCCGGGTCATGACGGGCGACGATTTGCGCAGGGCGCTGACTCGAATGGCCCATGAGATCACCGAGCGCAACCATGGCTTCGGCGGCCTCATCCTGATCGGACTGCAGACCGGCGGCGTGCCCCTGGCGCAGAAGTTGGCGGTGGAGTTGGCTCGGATCGAGGCCGCGATGTCCGATGCGCCTCCGACTGGGCGTGTGGGCGCGGCGGGAACCACATTGGATGTCGGTGTTCTGGATGTGGCCTTCTACCGCGACGACATCGCCCTGCGGCCGTTGACCCCCCAGGCGGTCACGGAGATTCCCTTCGACCTGACCGGACGCACCGTCATCCTGGTCGACGACGTGCTCTACACCGGTCGGACGATCCGGGCCGCCCTGGAGGCCCTGACCCACTACGGCCGGGCCCGGGCCGTTCAGTTGGCCGTGATGGTGGATCGGGGCCATCGGGAACTGCCCATCCGTCCCGACTACGTGGGGAAGAACCTGCCGACCCGGCCCCAGGAGTTCGTCGACGTCCACGACGACGGGGTGGATGTCGGCATAAAGGAGCAGGGGCTGCTCCCATGACCCTTCGCAAGTCGCCGACCCGTCATCTTCTCGACATCGCCGACCTGGACGCCGACGGGATCGGCCGCCTGATGGACCTGGCCGACCAGTTCGTGGAGGTGAGCGAGAGGGCCATGCCCAAGGTTCCCGCGCTGCGAGGTCGGACGGTCGTGTCTTTGTTCTACGAGGAATCCACCCGGACCCGGTTGTCCTTCGAGGCCGCGGCCCGGCGCCTTTCCGCCGACACCATGAACTTCGCGGTTTCCACCTCGTCGGTCCACAAGGGCGAATCCCTGCGCGACACCGCCCTGACCATCGCCGCCATGGGCGTGGATGCCATCGTGGTTCGCCATCCCTCGGCCGGTGCCCCGGCCCGGGTGGCCTCCTGGGTCAAGGCGTCGGTGATCAACGCCGGCGACGGTGCCCATCAGCACCCAACCCAGGCTCTGCTCGACTGCTTCACCCTGCGCCAGGAGCGAGGCTCCCTGGAGGGAATGCGCATCGCCATCGTCGGCGACATCCGCCATTCCAGGGTGGCCCGGTCCAACGTCGCCGCCTTCACCATGCTGGGAGCGGATGTGACGCTGGTGGCGCCCCCCACCCTCCTGCCCCCCAGCCTGGCGGGTTGGCCGGTCAAGGTCAGCGGCAACCTCGATCGGATGCTGCCGAGGGTGGATGTGGTCTACCTGCTGCGCCTACAGCAGGAACGCCAAACGGACTGCCTCCTGCCGTCGCTGCGGGAGTACACAGCTTGCTATGGGCTCACTTCCCGGCGGGCGGACGCCATGGGGGACAAGGCGCTGATCATGCATCCGGGGCCCATCAACCGGGGCGTCGAGATCGCCGCCGAGGTGGCCGACAGGCCGGGCGTCCTGATTACCAACCAAGTGGCCAACGGCGTGGCCGTGCGCACCGCCGTTCTTTTCAGCCTTCTGGGGCCGGCCGGTGCCTGAGGAACGGGACTCGGGCCGGTGGGGCGGCGGGGATGGTTTCAGCCCTCCGGATCTGTTGATCAGGGGCGGGACCATCGTCGACAGTTCAGGTTCTCGGCGGGCTGACGTCCGGGTTTCCGGCGGCACTATCGCCGCCGTGGGGCCCGAACTGGCAAGGCATCCGGGCCTTTGTGAGTTGGATGCCGGCGGGTGTGTGGTCAGCCCCGGACTGGTCGACCTCCACGCCCATCTTCGCCAACCCGGCTCCGAGGAATCCGAGACCATCGCGAGCGGTGGTGCGGCGGCGGCCCTGGGGGGCTACACCGCTGTGGTGGCCATGCCCAACACCGATCCACCCATCGATTGCGCGTCGGTGGTGCAGGACGTTCTCGCTCTGGCCCGGGGCGCGGCCTGTCACGTGGCCGTGTCGGGCGCCATCACCGTCGGGCGCGCTGGGCAGCGCCTGGCTCCCATGGCGGAGATGGCGGCCCTGGGGGTGCGAGTGTTCACCGACGACGGTTCGGGGGTGGCGGACAACCACCTCATGCGCCGGGCCCTGGAGTACGCGGCGGGATGTGAGGCAATGACCGGTCACCGACTCACCCTGGCCCAGCACTGCGAGGATCCGGCCCTGGCGGCCGGGGGTCACATGCACGAAGGGGAGTGGTCCTCCCGCCTGGGCATCGCCGGAGTCCCGGCTGCGGCCGAGGAGATGATGGTCGCTCGGGACCTGGCGCTGTTGGAGATGGGCAGCACCAGGGGAGCCCGGATCCACTTTCAGCACCTTTCCACCGGCCGATCGGTGGAGATGGTGCGCCGAGCGAAGGCGGCGAGCCTGGCGGTGACGGCCGAGGCTGCGCCCCATCACTTCACCCTGACCGATGCTGCCTGCGCGGGGTTCGACCCGGTGTTCAAGGTCAACCCACCGCTACGCCCCGCCGCCGACGTCGGGGCGGTGGCCGCAGGTCTGGCTCAGGGGGTTCTTGACGCCGTGGCCACCGACCACGCCCCCCACGCGGCCGAACACAAGGAGCGTCCCTTCGATCTGGCCCCGCCGGGAATGCTCGGACTCCAGACCGCCCTGCCGCTGGCGCTGGAACGCCTGGGCGAGGCGGGAATGAGCCTGCGGGCGATCCTGGCCTCCATGTCCTGGCGGCCGGCGGCCATAGCCGGGTTGGCCGACCACGGCGGTCCGATCGCGGTCGGCCGGCCCGCCCACCTCTGCGTCTTCGACCCGGTCTCCACCTGGGTGGTGGATCCGTCCGCCCTGGCGAGCCGTAGCCGCAACACCCCCTACGCCGGGAGGCTCATGACCGGCAAGGTCGTCCACACCGTCCTCGGCGGGGTGCCAACCGTTCGCGACGCGCAGTTGTGCTGACGACACGCAGTCCTGACCAGCCGAAACATGCTGAGCGGCGGCAATCCTGCACCGTCGCCGCGTCAGGACCCGTCGCAGAATCCGAGCCGGTCTCAGCGTCGGGACACCTCGGGGCATCGGGACGGCTCGGGGCATCGGGATGGGTCGGAGCGTGCGGACCCCTCGGAGCGTGCGGACCATATGGAGGGGCTAACCATGGCCAACACTGAACGGATCGGTTCGATGCGGGTCGCTCGCCCGGCGCCGCCCCGCCGGCAGGCCGCCGCCCTGGTACTGGCCGATGGCACCGTTTTCGTCGGCCAGGCGATGGGGGCGTTTCCACCCGGTGGGGTGGCAAGCGGGGAGGTCGTGTTCAACACCGTCATGTCCGGCTACCAGGAGGTGCTCACCGATCCCTCCTACGCCGGCCAGATCGTGGCCTTCACCTATCCCCACATCGGCAACTACGGGCTGACCGGGGCCGACGACGAATCAGCCCGGCCCGCCTGTCGGGGCCTGGTGGTCAAGGACATCACACGGCGTCCATCCAACTGGCGATCAGTCCAGGACCTTGAGTCATGGATGACCGACCACGGTCTTCCGGGCATCACCGGGGTCGACACCCGCCGGCTGACCCGCCACATCCGCCACGCCGGAGCCATGCCGGCGGCCTTCGGCCCCGCTGACATCGCCGCGCTCAGGGTGGCGGCCGCGGCCGAACCGGGCACCTCCGGAGTGGATCTGGTGGCCACCGTTACCACCGCGGAGCCCTACATGGTTGAACCGGTGGGGGGGACCTCCGGAGGCCGCCCTCGCCACATCGTGGCCTATGACTTCGGCATCAAGTCATCGATCCTGGCCCAGTTGGCCCGGCTGGGAAGGGTGGAGGTGGTGCCGGCCTACACCCCGGCGGCCGAGGTGCTGGCCCGAGCGCCCGACGGTGTCTTTCTGTCCAACGGCCCGGGAGATCCCGAGGCGGTCACCGGGGCGGCGGCCAACGTGGCCGAGATCGTGGGCCGGGTCCCGGTTTTCGGCATCTGCCTGGGTCACCAGTTGTTAGCCCTCGCTCTTGGGGGTTCGACCACCAAACTGGCCTTCGGGCATCACGGGGGCAATCAACCTGTGGGCCGAGCAGACGACGGTGCGGTGGAGATCACCAGCCAGAATCACAACTTCGCCGTGGTCGCAGGCTCGGTCCCTGATGCAGTCATCACCCACACCAACCTCAACGACGGGGTCGTCGCCGGCCTCAGCCGGGAGGACCTGTCCGCCTTCGGTGTGCAGTATCACCCTGAGGCTGGGCCGGGGCCCCATGACTCCCGCTACCTGTTCGACCGTTTCGCCGACCTGATGGATGGCGTCCGCGGGGCGACAGCCGGTGATGGTGTGCCGGCCTGATGCCTCGTCGGGACGACATCACCTCGATACTGCTCATCGGTTCGGGCCCGATCGTCATCGGGCAGGCGTGCGAGTTCGACTACTCGGGAACCCAGGCCTGCCGGGTGCTGGGCCAGGAGGGCTACCGGGTGATCCTGGTCAACTCCAACCCGGCCACCATCATGACCGACCCCGGTTTCGCCGATCGCACCTATGTCGAGCCCCTTGACGCCGACGTCCTGACCGCCATCATCGAGCGGGAGCGTCCCGACGCGGTGCTGCCCACCCTGGGGGGCCAAACCGCCTTGAACCTGGCCATGGAGCTGTCCCGGGCGGGGGTGTTCGGCCAGTACGG
Organism: Acidimicrobiales bacterium; assembly: GCA_052390275.1. Lineage (GTDB taxonomy): Bacteria > Actinomycetota > Acidimicrobiia > Acidimicrobiales > AC-14 > JBQTHD01. Next base: position 57,295 of record JBQTHD010000027.1, read on the forward strand.
CGTGGAGATGATCGGGGCGTCGGCCGATGCCATATCCACCGCGGAGAACCGCGACCGGTTCAAGGCGGCCATGGGGGAGATCGGCCTTTCCGTACCTCCCTCCGGCTTCGCCCACACGGTGCCCGAGGCCCTCGCCGTGGCGGAGACAACCGGTTATCCGGTGATCGTCCGGCCATCGTTCATTCTCGGCGGCACCGGGACCGGAATCGCCGCTGGACCCGACCAGCTCCTGAGGTTGGCCGAGCTTGGCCTGGCCGCCAGCCCGGCGACTGAGATCCTGGTCGAACGCTCCATCGCCGGATGGAAGGAGTACGAACTCGAGGTCATGCGGGACCGGGCGGACAACTGTGTGGTGGTCTGCTCCATCGAGAACTTCGACCCCATGGGGGTGCACACCGGGGACTCGATCACCGTGGCTCCGGCCCAGACCCTCTCCGACTTCGAGTACCAGGCCATGCGCGACGCCGCCTTTGCCTGTATCCGCCGGATCGGGGTGGACACCGGCGGCTCCAACATCCAGTTCGCCGTCAACCCGGTCGACGGGGAGATGGTGGTGATCGAGATGAACCCCCGGGTCAGCCGGTCCAGCGCCCTGGCCTCCAAGGCCACCGGATTCCCGATCGCCAAGATCGCCGCCCGGCTCGCGGTGGGCTACACCCTCGACGAGATTCCCAACGACATCACCCGCCGGACCCCGGCCAGCTTCGAGCCGACCATCGACTACGTCGTCACCAAGATCCCCCGATGGGCCTTCGAGAAGTTCCCTGGCCATGAGCCGGTGCTGGGGACCCGGATGCAGTCGGTGGGGGAGGCGATGGCCATCGGGCGGACCTTCTGCGAGTCCCTCCAAAAGGGTCTGAGGTCGCTGGAACACGGCCGCCTGGGCCTCAACTGCGACCCGGCCGAGACCCTGTATGACTCTCTCGACGACCAGGCCCTGGTGGCGGCCGCCTCGGTGGCCACCCCCGACCGACCCTTCCAATTGGAGGCGGCCCTGGGTCGGGGGATCAGCGTCGCGGCCCTGGCGGACGCGACTCGGGTGGACCCCTGGTTCTTGGATCAGATGTTGCGCATAACCGAGATGAGGGCGGTCCTGGCTGACCGGGAGCCTCGCTCGGTGGACGCCGCCACCTGGATCGAAGCCAAAGGGTTGGGCTTCGCCGACTCCCAACTGGGCTGGCTCTGGGGGATCGATCCCGCCCGGGTCCGCCACCTGCGCACCGCAGCCGGGGTCAGGCCGGTGTTCAAGACGGTCGATACCTGCGGGGCCGAGTTCGAGGCCGCCACCCCCTACCACTACGCCACCTACGAGCTGTCCACCTACGACCGCCACGGCCCCGGGGGCACCGGCGACAGCGACGAGGTCGTGCTTGGAACCCGCCCGTCGGTGGTGATCCTCGGGTCGGGGCCCAATCGAATCGGCCAGGGGATTGAGTTCGACTACTGCTGCGTCCACGCCAGCTTCGCCCTGCGCGAAGCCGGGTTCGACACGGTCATGATCAACTGCAATCCCGAGACGGTGTCCACCGATTACGACACCAGCGACCGCCTCTACTTCGAACCCCTGACCGCCGAGGACGTCTTCAACGTCTTGGAGTCCGAGTCCGGTGGTTCGGGAGCGACCCCGGGTTCGGGGCCATTGGCGGGAGTAATCGTCGGCCTTGGTGGACAGACCCCGCTGAAGCTGGCCGGGGTCATCGCCGAGGCCGGGTATCGAATCCTGGGGACGGCTCCGGCCTCCATCGACGCCGCGGAGGATCGTCAACGCTGGTCGGTTCTGTGTGCGGACCTGGGTATCGCCCAACCGCCAGGAGGGACGGCGGCCACGGTCGAGGTGGCACTTGAGGTGGCGCACCGGGTGGGATATCCGGTGCTGATGCGCCCCAGCTACGTCCTCGGCGGTCGAGCCATGGAGATCGTCTACGACGACGAGGGCCTGGCCCGGGCCATGGAGGCGCTGGGGCGTTTTGGCTCCCTGGGCCGCGAAGGCGGGTTGTCGGCGGATCGACCGGTCCTGATCGACAGGTTCCTGGAGGACGCGGTCGAGGTGGACGTGGACGCCATTCGCGACGCGGGCGGCGAGGTGCTCATTGGCGGAGTGATGGAGCACGTGGAAGAGGCCGGCGTCCACTCCGGCGACAGCGCGTGCGTTCTGCCCCCGCCCACCCTGGAACCCGACGTGGTGGCCACCATCGGCGGCCACACCGTTGCGATAGCCCACGCCCTGGAGGTGGTCGGCCCCCTCAACGTGCAGTTTGCGGTCAAGGAGGGCCCGACCGGATCCGAGGTCTTTGTGCTCGAGGCCAACCCCCGGGCCAGTCGCACCCTGCCTTTCGTGGCCAAGGCCACCGGGGTCCCGCTGGCCCAGGTGGCGGCGCGGGTGATGGCGGGTGCCTCTTTGGCCGAACTCCGGGTCCAGGGCCTGGTTCCGCCGCCCGTGCAGGGCCATGTGGCCGTCAAGGAGGCGGTGCTTCCCTTCAGCCGGTTCCCCGAGGCCGACACGCTGCTCGGCCCGGAGATGCGCTCCACCGGGGAGGTGATGGGCATCGGGGCCACCTATGGCCTGGCTTTTCACAAGAGCCAGTCCGCCGCCGGCGATCATCTCCCCGATCGGGGCCGGGTGTTCTTCTCTCTGGCCGACCGGGACAAGGCGGCCGGTCTGGTGGCCGCCCGACATTTCGTCGACCTCGGCTTCGCCTTGGCCGCCACCGAGGGCACCGCCGCCTTCCTGGCGACTGCCGGGCTGGCGGTGGACCGCGTGGTGGCAAAGTTGGGGGGCGTCGCCGGAACGTCGGCGCCACCCGTGGACCCGTCGGAAGCGCCGGCGGCGGGTCTGCCCACGGCGGTGGACCTCCTGGTTGGTGGGGAGGTCCAGATGGTGGTCAACACCCCCCGGGGCCGAGGACCTCGCGCCGACGGCGCCTACATTCGCCAAGCTGCCGCCCGCTGCGGGGTTCCCTGCCTCACCACCGTGGCTGCCGCGCTGGCCGCGGCCGCCGGCATCGCCGACTGGCGGGTCCATGGACTCGGTGTTCGTTCGTTGCAGGAGTGGCACCGGCGGTGATCACCCGTCGGTCGGAAACCAAAGTTGATCCCCGGGTTCGGGTGGGTTCGGTGGAACTTCCGGGCCCGGTGATGACGGCCTCGGGTACCTCGGGTCACGGAGCGGAACTGGCGGCGTTCATGGATCTGGCCCGACTGGGCGCGGTGGTGGTCAAGTCACTGTCGGCCGATCCCTGGTTGGGCAACCCAGAACCCAGGGTGGTGGAGGCCGAGGCCGGGATGATCAACAGCGTGGGTCTGTCGAACCCGGGTGTCGCGCGCTGGATCGATGAGGAGTTGGCTGTCCTGGTGGCCACCGGGGCGCGGGTGGTGGCCAGCATCTGGGGATCCACCGTGGCCGGCTACGCCCGGGCCGCCGACCTTATGAGTCGAGCCCCCGTGGAAGTGGTGGCCGTGGAGGTCAACTTGAGTTGCCCCAACCTCGACGGGGGTCAGCACATGTTCGCCCACTCCCCTGAGGCCACCGCCGAGGTGATCGCGGCCACCGCCGGGTGTGGGCGTCCCCGGTGGGCCAAGCTAAGTCCCAACGTCACAGACATCCGCCCGATAGCCGAGGCTGCGCTCGATTCCGGGGCAGAGGCCCTGACCCTGGTCAACACCGTCCGGGCGCTGGCTCTGGATCCGGTCACCGGCCGGCCGCGGTTGGGAGCCGGGCCCGGGGGGCTGTCCGGTCCGGCCATCCGGCCCGTCGCCGTCCGGGCCGTGGCCGAATGCCGCGATGCCTTTCCCGACGCCGCCATCATCGGAGTCGGAGGGATCACCCGCGGGGTTCACGCCGCGGAGATGATGGTGGCCGGAGCCAACGCCGTGGCGGTGGGAACCGCCACCTTCGCCGACCCCCGGGCACCCGCCCGGGTCCAGGCCGAACTCATTCGATGGTGTGTCGATCACCGCCGATTGCGTGTGGCTGACCTCGGCCGTGTCGGGCCGACCAACTCGAGGAGGAGTCCATGACCACGTTCTCGCCGCTTCCCGGGCCGATGCCACGACCCGGCTCGCATCCCCGGTCCGGGCCACCACCGCCCCCCGGGTCGCCATCGCAGCCTGTAGCAGCGTGTGACCCGAAGCGCCCCTGGGCGGATCCGCTTTGAGCGCCCCGGCGGAGTTGCTCCCTCGCCTGGCCCTGGTCCTCGACTCCGACGACCTGGTCGAAGCCCTGCGCCTGGCCCAGGAGCTGGCGCCCTGGTTTGGCGTGGTCAAGGTCGGCCTCGAGCTCTACACCGCCGCCGGCCCCGACGCGGTCACGGCGCTGTCGGCCGCCGGTTTCGAGGTGTTCTGCGACCTCAAGCTCTACGACATCCCCACGACGGTGCGCCGTGCCGCCCGGGTGGTGGCCTCGCTGGGGGCGTCCTACCTCACGGTTCACGCCCAGGGGGGGCCGGTCATGGTCCGGGCAGCGGTCGAGGGCCTGGCCGAAGGGGCGGCAGCAGCCGGCCTGGCCGAACCAATGGCTCTGGCCGTGACCGTCTTGACCAGCGACGCCGGGGCTCCCGCCCACATCCTGGGCCATCGGGTGGCCTGCGCCCTCGATGCTGGATGCCGCGGTGTGGTGTGCGCCGCGGCCGACGTTCACGAGGTCAAGCAGTTGGCCCCGCGCCTCGCCTGCGTGGTGCCGGGCATCCGCATGGCCGACACGGCCACCCACGACCAGGCCCGGTTCGCCACCCCGGCCGAAGCCCTGGCCGCCGGCGCCGATCTGTTGGTGGTGGGTCGCACGGTGACCAAAGCGGCCGACCCGGCGGCCGCCGCCGAGGCTCTCGTTCGATCCTTGACGGGGGTGTGACCGGGCCGGACGATCGAGGCGGAGGCAATAAGGGCTGGTAGGAGGCACTGGGTAGGCGCTGGGGTGGCGCGCTAGGGTGCTTTGCATGCCGCTGCCGCCCTCGTTATCACCAGAAGATCGCCAGAAGGCTCTAGAGAAGGCCGCCGTCGCCCGCCGCCAGCGGGCTGAGCTGAAGGACAAGCTCAAGATGGGCACCACGACCTTGGCCGAACTGCTCGCCTCCAGCTCAACCGATGAGGTGGTGGCCAAGATGAAGGTGCTCACCGTCTTGGAGTCGCTGCCGGGCGTGGGCAAGGTCCGGGCCCGCCGGGTCATGGAGGAAGTCGGGATCAGCGAGGCCCGTCGGGTGCGTGGGCTCGGTGCCCAGCAGCGGGAGTCTCTGCTGCGTATGTTCGCGTCCTGAGCTTTCGGACCTGGAATCCCCGCCGGGCCCAGTCAACGACTCCGGCCCGCTCCCCCCAACCCTGACGCCTCCGTCCTCGGTGGCGGCACGTCACCGGGGCCTGCTGGTGGTGGTGGTCGGTCCGTCGGGGGTGGGAAAGGGAACCATCGTCGCCGCCCTGATGGCAGGCGACACCCGCCTGTGGCTCAGCCGTTCGTGGACAACCCGCGCCCGGCGCCCGGGAGAGGTGGCGGACGCCTACGAGTTCGTCGGGCGGGAGCATTTCCAGCAGGCCGCGGCCGAGGGGCGATTCCTGGAGTGGGCCGAGGTCTTTGGCCAGCTGTATGGAACTCCCGTTCCCGACCCGCCGCCTGGCTGCGACGTCGTATTGGAGATCGACGTCCAAGGGGCCGAGCAGGTGTTGTCCCGATGCCCCGATGCCGTGGTGGTGCTCATAGTTCCCCCCTCCCGCCAGGTTCAGGCCGAACGCCTGGCAGCACGAGGCGACGACCCGACCGAGATCGCCCGCCGCATTGCCCTGGCCGGCCCGGAGGAGTCCCGAGCCCGGACGCTGGCACACCATGTGGTGGTCAACGACGACTTGAGCCGGGCCACGGCGGAGGTGGCTGGTATTCTCCAGGCCCACCGGTCGGCCGCCAGCCCGGAAAGAGACGCCGTCTCGGAGGCGACGCCCCGGTAGCCGGTTGGCCTGCGGGTAAGTCGGTCGGAACTCTCCGATCCGACGACAAGGTTCCAGGAGGTAAGTGGTGTCGGAGCGCTCCAGCCTGATTCATCCCCCGATCGAAGACCTTTTGGGTCGGGTCGATTCCAAGTTTGCGCTGGTCACCCTGGCTGCCCGGCGGGGCCGGCAGATCAATTCCTACTTCAGCCAGTTGGGCGAGGGACTGGGGGCCATGATCCCGCCGCAGGTCCCTTCGGTATCGCGCAAACCCCTGTCCATCGCCCTTGAGGAGATCGCCGCCGAAAAGATCGTGTTCGTGGACGTGGTGGCCGAGGCGGGGGAGGATGAGTCCTCGGCTGAGACGGCCGATGGCGATGCCGCACCGGCGTGGGCCCTGGCGGAGGCTCCCGACACGGGTTCGGAGCACTAGCCCTACCTTCGCCCGTCCTTACCTCGCCTTCCCTACCGTCGTCCCCCACGTCGCCTCCTCCGATCTTTCAGCCGTCCGCACCGGATGGCTCTGACCACCCGGTGACATCGCAACCGACGGATGGCGCCGTGGTCGGCCGCCGGATCGTGCTGGGGGTGTGTGGGAGCGTGGCCGCCTACAAGTCGGCCGAACTCTGCCGGGCGCTGGTGGGAGCGGGGGCCCAGGTGGTCCCGGTGCTGACCGCCAACTCTGCGAACTTCATCGGAGCGGCCACGTTGTCGGCCCTGTCGGGCAACCCGACCCGGTCGTCGCTGTGGGAGGGACCGGGAGTTTCTCCACATACCGATCTGGCCCGCTGGGCTGAAGTGGTCCTGGTCGCCCCGGCCTCCGCCCGCCTGATCGGGGACCTGGCCCATGGGCTGGCACATGGGCTCCTGGTCAATCTGCTGCTGGCCACCCGCTCGCCGGTGATCCTGGCTCCGGCCATGCACACCGAAATGTGGGAACACCCCGCGGTAGTCGCCAACGTCGCCCGACTGGCCGATCGGGGGGTGATCTTCGCCGGGCCCGATAGCGGCCCCCTGGCTGGAGGAGACCACGGGATCGGCCGCCTGGCTGAGATCGGCTCGATTGTCGCGGCGGTGCAGTTGGCTCTCGGACCCCACGATCTGGTGGGTCGGCGGGTCCTGATCACCTCTGGCGGGACCCGGGAGCCGATCGACCCGGTGCGCTACCTGGGAAACCGGTCCTCCGGCCGCCAGGGAATGGCTCTTGTCCGCGAGGCTCGGGCCCGGGGGGCCGATGTCACCCTGATCACTTCGATCGAGGGGCCGGCCGAGCCGGGCGTGCGGGTTGTGGCGGTGCAGACGGCGGCGGAGATGGCCGAGGCGGTGCTGGCCGAAGCCCAGACCGCCGACGTGGTGGTGATGGCAGCGGCAGTGGCGGATTTTCGCCCGGCGGCACCGGCGGCCGTCAAGTTGCCCAAGGCCCAGGTAGGGACCAGCGTGGTCCTGGAGCCGACCTTGGATATTGCCGCCGAGTTGGGCCGCCGGCGCCACCCCGGGCAGGTCCTGGTCGGCTTCGCGGCCGAGAGTGACCCGGCACCGGCCGCCCTGGCTGCCGCCGGTGAAGCCAAGTGTCAGGCGAAGGGCCTCGACCTGGTGGTTGCCAACCCGGTATCGGCAATGGGTGGAGATCGCTCCGAAGCGGTGCTGGTTGGGCCCATCGGGCGCCCGGGCGGGGCCGGGACCGGGGAGGAGGTGAACGGTGAGCCAAGATGGAGCCAACCGGTTGAGGCTGGTACCAAGCGCCAGGTGGCGGCCCGGGTGTTCGATGCCGTGGTGGCCCGGCTCATAGAAGCGCCGCCGGGCAGCGGCGAAGGAATCGGAGGAGAGCGATGACCAACTACACCTTCACCTCGGAATCGGTCACCGAGGGTCATCCCGACAAGATGGCCGACCAGGTTTCTGACGCCATCCTTGACGCCATCTTGGACGAGGACCCCATGGGTCGGGTGGCCTGCGAGACGCTGCTGACCACTGGCCTCGTGGTGGTGGCCGGCGAGATCACCACCCACGCCTATGTCGACATCCCCAAACTCGTTCGCAGAACGGTTTGCGCCATCGGGTACGACCGGGAGTCCTACGGCTTCGACGGCAACACCTGCGGGGTGATCACCGCCATCGACGAGCAGTCGCCCGACATCAGCCAGGGGGTTACCCAGGCCTATGAGGTTCGGACGGGTGCGGGAGCCGCAGGCGCGGCCGCCGCCGACGGCGCCCCCGGGCGGGACACGGCCTCGTCCCAGGGGGCCGGCGACCAGGGGATGATGTTCGGCTACGCCTGCGACGAGACCGACGATCTCATGCCGCTTCCGATTTGGCTGGCCCACCGCCTGGCCCAGCGGCTGGCCGAGGTGCGCAAGTCCGGGTTGATGGACTACCTCCGGCCCGACGGCAAGACCCAGGTGACCTTTGACTACGTCGACGGTCGGCCGGTTGCGCTGCGTACGGTCCTTATTTCCAGCCAGCATCAGCCCGGGATGGATATCGAGTCCCAACTCAAGCCCGACCTGCGTGAACACGTCATCGGCCCGCTGCTGCCCGAGGCCTTCGCAGGTGACGATTACGACCTTTTGGCCAACCCGACCGGGACCTTCGTTCTCGGCGGCCCTCACGCCGACACCGGGTTGACCGGGCGCAAGATAATTGTCGACACCTACGGCGGCGCCGCCCGCCACGGCGGCGGGGCCTTCTCCGGAAAGGACCCCAGCAAGGTGGACCGGTCGGCCGCCTACGCCGCCCGCTGGGTGGCCAAACACGTCGTGGCGGCGGGGGCGGCAAGGCGCTGTGAGATCCAGGTGGCCTATGCCATCGGTGTGGCCCGCCCGGTATCGGTCATGGTGGAGACGTTCGGTACCGCCGAGGTTGATCCTCGGCGTATCGAAGCCATGGTCGACGACGTCTTCGATCTCCGCCCGGCGGCCATCGTCGCCGACCTGGATCTTCGGCGCCCGATCTATCGGCGGACCGCCGCTTACGGGCATTTCGGCAGGGCCGACAAGGAGTTTTCCTGGGAGCAGACGCCCCGCCTGGACCAGGTGCGTTCGGCCCTGGGGATCTGAACCGGCCCACCTCCACAGGCCCGGGCCGACTCACCGGCTCGCAGGCCATCAGTCGGGGCCGATAAAAGGTGCTGATCGCCCGGGTCCTTCCCGACGTTGCCGGGCTTCACCGGACATTTGACTATCTGGTCCCGGTCGGCTGGGAGGACCGGGTGCGCGTCGGGACCCTGGTCCGGGTGGTTCTCGGGCGGCGTCGGGTCGGCGGCTGGGTGATCGAGCTCGACTCGGAACCCAGGACCGAGCACAAGCTGTCCTCTCTGGCGATGGTGTCGAGCCGCGGGCCCGATGACGCCGTGGTCGCTCTGGCCCACTGGGCCGCCTGGAGGTGGGCGGGGCGGCTTCGTTCGACCCTGAGGAGCGCCTCGCCCCCGGTCAACGTGGACCCCCGCCAGCCACCTCCTGCCCCCATCGCGGCGTTGGTCTCCCCAGCACCGCCTGACCGCCCAGCACCGCCTGACCGCCCGGCACCCCCGGCTCCGGCACCCCCCGCTTCGGCACCGGTCATTCGGCCCTTGCTGACCGGAGAGGCGGCCGAGGCCGACCGGCTGATGGACAGGCCCCGGGGGCTGCTCCGCCTGGCCCCGGCCACGGCCTGGGACCAGATCGTCCTGGCCGCGGCCCGCCGCCCGGACCCTTTGATCCTTGTCCCCACCGTTGGCCAGGTGGCGGCTGTCACGCGATGCCTCCAGGCCCAGGGCCACCAGGTCTGGAGTCGGCCGGAGCACTGGGGCCGGGCTGCGTCCGGCGGCGGCGTGGTGGTGGGTACCCGGGGAGCGGTCTGGGCCCCCCGGCCCCGTTTGGGTGCGGTCCTGGTGATCGACGAGCACGATCCGGCCCTGGCCCAGACCCAGGCGCCCACCTGGAATGCCAGAGACGTGGCCCTCGAACGAGCGCAGCGGGCGGGCGTGGGTTGCCTGCTCACCTCGCCGTGTCCGTCACTCGAGGCGTTGGCGGCCGCCCCCGTGATCACCATGGCCCGGGACGTAGAGCGGGCCGGTTGGGCCGGAATCGAGGTGATCGATCGGCGAGCGGAGCCGCCGGGGGCCGGGTTGTGGTCGCCCGATCTGGTTCGAAGCCTCCGCCAGGCCTTGGACGCCGATGGCCGGCCGGTCGCCTGCTTTTTGAACCGGGTGGGGCGGGCTCGCCTTGTGGTGTGCGCCGCTTGTGGCGAACTGGCCGTATGCGCTTCCTGCGGGGCGGCGGCCGAACTGGGCGAGGGCCGCCTCAGTTGTCGCCGCTGCCCTGGCGTTCGCCCGGCCGCCTGTTCGGCCTGCGCCAGCCAGCGGCTCAAAGGTCTGCGACCGGGAGTCAGCCGGGCGGTCGAGGAGTTGGCGGCCCTGCTGGGACGGCCGGTGACGGAGGTCACCGCCGCCGGACACAATCGCACCGTTGCAGCGGCCGACCCTGCCGCCGACCATCCGAACCAGCCGGTAACGGTTGGGACCGGGGCCATCTTCGGCCAGATGGCCTCAGCCTCCGTCGTGGCCTTCTTGGATTTTGACTCGGAGTTGACAGCTCCGCGCTACCGGGCGGCCGAGCAGGCGTTGGCCTTACTGGCCCGGGCCAGCCGACTGGTCGGTGGCCGGGGCCGAGGCCGGGTACTGGTCCAGACCCGCCAGCCGGGCCATGAGGTGATCCAGGCGGCCCTTCACGCGGACCCCAGCCGGGTGGCCGTCACCGAAGGGGCCCTGCGGGCCGCCCTCCGCCTGCCGCCGGAGACGGCCGCCGCCGTGGTGTCGGGCCCGTCGGCCCCGGGCTATGCCCAGGCTCTGACTGCTGAGATTGAGAACTCGGGTGGGGAGGTGGAGATCATCGATATCGGATCGGATCGTTGGCTGCTGCGAGGCCCCGACCACCGCCGGCTGTGCGATCTTCTGGCCGGGGTCGAGCGGCCCGCCGGGCGGCTGCGGGTGGAGGTCGACCCCTTCGAGATCTGATGGAGGATGCAAGGAGGAAACATGGAGGATGCAAGGAGGAACAAGGTGGAAATCAGCCTCGTTCGGAAAGGAGTCGCTCGAAGAGGGCGAGAAGCTCGGCAGCCATGCGGTCCTCGGAGACGGGGCCGGGGACGGCCTGGCGGCACCGGTCCCGCGACAGGGTGTCCACCCTGGCCAGGGCCTCGGCCATCCCCCCGATATCGGCGCAGACGAAGCCGGTGTCCCCATGCTCGATCACCTCGGGGACCGCTCCCTCGCCAAAGGCCAGTACCGGCGTTCCGCAGGCCAACGACTCGATCATGACCAGGCCGAAAGGCTCCGGCCAGCGGATGGGGAAGAGGGTTGCCCGGGCCCCGGCCAGCAGGCGCAGCTTTTCCTCGTGGTCCACTTCGCCCAGATAGACGGCGTCATCACCCAGCAGGGGCGTGACCCGGTTGGCCAGGTAATCGCGTTCGGGCCGTTCCCGGGCCTTGCCTGCCAGCAACAGCCGAACTCCGGCCTTGCGGGCCACCTCGATGGCCCGATGAGCCCCCTTCTCCGGGGCCAGCCGTCCGAGAAACAACACGTAGTCGCCCTGGCTGTCCCCCTGGCCGGTTCCGATGGGAAACCGCTCGGCGTCCACACCGTGGTGGATCACCTGGGCGACGGGAATCTCCGGCGCGGACCGACGCTGGGCGTGGGAGATAGCCACCAGGGCGACGGCCGGGTCGAGCCGCGCGTAGAGGGCCCGGAGTTCGTCGTTGAAAGGGCCGTGGATGGTCGTCACCACCGGAACTGAACACAGCGCCGGGGCCAGGAAGGGTCCGGCCACCGTGTGGTCGTGAACGACGTCGAACCCGTCGGGGTCGGCCCGAACGTGCTGGTAAGCCAACAGCACGTGATGAAGTTCGGGAACCGTCGACCCGATCCGGTAACCCTCGGCCGCCGCCAGGGTGGCCTCCCGGGGAACCGGGCAGGTGGATTCTCCGGTGGCCAGGAGCTTGACCTTGTGTCCGGCCCGAGCCAAGGCGCGAGCCTCGGAATCCACTGCTTGTTCGATGCCCCCGTAGAGAGCGGGGGGGATTGGAGCCCACGGCGGGGCGACTATGGCTATGCGCACCTTGGGTATTCCATCACGCCCACTGCGCCCCGGCTTCTGGGCAGTGCCTGCCCGTCGGCGGATAGGGTGCCGTGGTTGCGACATCGGGCCACCTGGTTGTGGCCCAGTGTCGAGCGGCGAAATGTCAAGCAGCGCCGTGTCAGCGCCGTGTCAAGCGGCGAAGTGTCAAGCATCGGGGCGATTAGCTCAGCGGCAGAGCGCTGCCTTCACACGGCAGAGGTCGGGGGATCAAAACCCTCATCGCCCACACCTGCCCCACCATCGGCCAGACCGCCAAGTCACCGGCCCACCACCGGAGCGGTCGACCATTCAGGGAATCTGCAGACTGGGCCGGTAGCGTGACAGCGCCCATGACCGATCTACGCACTGCGGCCAACGTCGCTCTCCCGCCCGAGCGGCAGGCATCGCGCAATCTGGTTGTGTTGTTGCTGGACGCGTCGGGGTCCATGCAGGAGCCTGGTTCCAGCCGCCGAGTTCCCCGGATCGACGAGCTGAACAACGCCCTGCAGTCCTTCGCAGCGGAGGACATGCACGCCATCCCCCAGTTGGAGGCCAACGGTGAGATCGCCATCGGGGTGTTCTCCGGCATGGGTTTCCAATGGCTGGACCTGGGCCAGGGCGACTCCCGCCCTCCCGAGCCCTTTGCCTACGCCGCCTATGTGAATCGGATCCCGGCGCTGGTGGCCTCGGGTGCCACCCCCATGGACCAGGCCATCCTGGGGGCGTTGGAGGCCATCGGCCGTCGGAAGCGGTCGCTGGCCAACGAGGGCCGGACCCATGAGTCCCGACCCATCGTCTTTTTGTTGACCGACGGCCACCCCACCGAACCCATGCACGACGCATTGACGGCCCTGCGGGAGGCGGAGAGATCCAAGGCGGCTCTGTTCTTTGCCCTGGGTACGGGGCAGGCCCGCACCGACTGGCTGGAGTTGATCGCCCCCGAGGCCCACTACCCGTTGCGCAATCGGCCCTTGCGGTCCTACCTGGAGTTCGTGTCCACCAGCATGAGCGCCATATCAGGAATCGATGATTCCGCCGAAGCCATCTACCGGACGGTCCGGGTGGCGAACAGCCGGGCCAACCAGATGGCTCAGGATTTCCTAGAGACCTGATGACGCGCCGACGGAGGTGGGCTCACGCAAGCCTGACCGTCACCGGTAGCAGCCACCTCCGCACTGGCGCTCCCGGCGCCGATTCCGCGGGATCCGTCGCGGTGGGCCGGGAGGAAGTAATCCTGGTGGTGGCCGACGGTGCCGGGCGGTCGTGCGTGGGCCACCAGGCCGCAGCCCTGGCCGTCGAACTGGCCCTGGACGCGGCCTCCCGGTGTCAGGGCCTGGGAACCAATGCCGCCCCGGCGGAGAGGGTGGCGGCGGTCGACGATCTGTGTTCGGAGGTGGTGGGGCGATTCCTGACCGAAGCCGCCACCCGGGACACAGATTCGAACCTTCCGAGAGACCCCACCAACCGCATGGGTCCGAGTGGTTCAAAGGACCGTTCCGACGTCGCGGGCGGCCGGAGTTGGGACACCACCCTGGCCCTGGCCTGGGTCAGTCCCCAGGCTGTGGCCTGTGCCGCCATCGGGGACGGATTCCTGGTGGGGACCGACCGATCGGGTGGTGCTCATCTGCTGATGGCCCCGCGGGCTCCGGGGGCCATGGCCAACGAAACCAGCTTCGTTTCCGTTTCGGCCCAGCCTCGGCTGCGGGTCATATGGGATCCCGATCTGGTTGGGCTGGTTCTGTCCACCGACGGCCTCGAGCCCTTTCTGGAAGCTCACCAACGCTCGACGGCATCACCGGAGACCGACGCCGGGGGCCACGGAGGCGGACCCGGGTCCCACGGAGGGCAACCGGCCCCCGCCCCCGGCGGCGAACATGAAGCCTCAGCGGCCCGGGGTGGCGTGCGGGTGGATGGCCGGTTGGCGATCGAAATCCGGCCAGCCCCGGAGATGTTCGCCAACCTCGTCGAGGACCTCCGGCGGGGGGCCAGCCCCGACCAGGTGGCGGCGGTACTGGCCACCGCAGACGTACAGAGCCGAAAAGGCGACGACATAGGGCTGGCCCTTGCCTTCCGATAACCAGAGCTACTTCCTCCAGGGCTCCTATCGCCGGTTGGAGGTGACCGCCGGAGAGCTGCTCGGGCGCGGCCGAGCAGCCGAGGTCTATGCGGTATCCGATCCGGCCGAGGCCGCGCCTTTGGCTTTGAAGATGTTCGGCGGACCGGTGCCCGACGAGGCGATCCGCCTGGTGGACTTCGCCCAACTTCGTCACCTCGACCAACTGGTGGCATCGGGGGTGAGTGAGGACGACTCCTTTCCCCTGGTGGCCTGCCCCAAGTGCCTGGTCTACGAGGCGGCTGACAGCACCACGCCGATCGGGCTGGCCGTGCTGCGAACCGACACCACTCGCTTCCTGCCCCTGTCGTCTTGGCTGGTCTCGTCCCGGGTGCAGCAGGACCTCAGGTTCGCCACCATCGCCTCGATCCGCCTGGCCGAGGCGGTCGAGGCTGTCCACAGTTGCGGTTTCGTCATCGGTGACGTGTCCGGAGCCAACGTCCTCATCGACTCCGACGGCTTCTGCAACCTGATCGACGTCGATTCCTTCGGGGTGGCCGCACCCGGAGGCGGGCTGATACTGCGCCCTCGCTTCGTGACCAGCAACTTCTTCGCTCCGGAGCTGCCCACCGAGGGGCCCAGCCTGGCCTCGGACCGGTTCTCGCTGGCCATGATCATCACCCAACTGCTCCTCGGCGGGGTCAACCCCTTCGGCGGGTCCCACATATCCGAGGCCCGCGACAGCGTGCAGGCCAACATCACCGCCCACGACTCCTGGCTCTTCGATCCGGACTCATTCAACCTGCCCTCTGAGCAGGGCCAGCACGTCGGCCTGAGTTGCCTGCCGCTTTGGACACACGACCTGGTGGAAAGGGCTCTTACCGGCCCCGCCGCCGATCGGCCGCCGGCGGGTGACTGGCGGGTGACGCTGCTTCGGGCCAGCACCCAGACCGAGGCCTGCACCAACTGCGGATCCGAGCGCTTCCGGGCGGCCGTGTGTCGAAGCTGCGGGGATGGCTGGAAGCCCGCCCGGGGCAACGGTGCCCGCAGGCGTCAGGCTGCGGCCAGCACCCGACCGGCGCAAACGCGTAGGGCCCCCGGTGCTGGAGGCTCGGTCCGCCACGAAAACGCCGACCAGGTCCCGAACCAGTCGTCTGGGTCGAAGGCGACGAAGAAGCGTTCGTCGGGCCGTAGCCCACGATCGTCGACGCCAGTGATCGACCGGGGGAACGGGAGCCGGGGGAACGGGAGCCGGGGGATCAGTGGTGGAAGGGCCAAAAGTCAGGCGAACAGCGGTCGAGGATCGAGTCCGAGGCGACGCGGTCTGCGCCCGGCGGCCCCGGCGCTGGGCTGGCCGGGACGCGGGACCTGGCTGTCGTGGCCGGTAGTCGTGGTGGGTCTGGTTCTGCTGGTGGTTCTGGGCGCCCTCCTCCTGGCCGGGCGATGAGTGACGTGGCCGTGGGCCTACGGCGATGACCGCTTCGGCGGTGGCCGTGGCACCGTGAGGGGTCCGGCCTTCGGCCAGGGACACGATCTCCCTTTGGTTCAGGCTCTGGCCTGGCCGCCGGGCCTGGAACCGTTGCCGGCCACCGGACCCGGCCAGCCGGCGCCTGGGTTTCGCGGCCGCCTGCTGACCGCAGTGGTCGGCCAACGGGCTTACGCGTCCGTCCGACCGGAGTCAAAAACGGCACCTGAGGGTGGGTGGTCGGGGCGGACCGGTTCAGAGTTGGTGATTCCGGTGCGTATCGAGGCGGGCAGCGGACTGATGGGCGGGGGAGAACTGATGGCGGGGAGCGAGGTTCGCGTGGTCGCCCCCCAGCGCCGGCGGTTCCCAGGGCGAGGGTTTCGAAGCAGGCGACGCCGGGCAGAGACGGCTTAGCCCGCACCGTGCGGGCCTACTCGACATCGAGGAGGACTGCCATGGCCAAGGTCGACGAATCTGGTCAACCCCTGAGCGACGCCCCCGAAGGCCCCGACGACCTGCGAGGCGGCAAGGTGCTGGGAGATCCGGCCCTTGACGACGCCTCCGCCAACGGGACCGGTGCAGGCCATTCCGGCGCCGAGTACGACACCACCTCCCCCCAACTCCCTGGCGAGCGGGGTTCGGGCGTCTGAGCACCTCCCAGCCAGAACGACCACGTCAAGGGATTCACCCCAAGTTGACGCATCACCAAGGGCCCGGCGCCAAAATGCGCCGGGCCTCACTGCTGCGTGGCGGCGTCGGTGTTCGAGACGAAGTCGGTGTTCGAGACGAAGGAGAACTTGCCGTCGGGCTCGATGACGGCAAAGGAGACCGAACTCAACGACGCTATGCCTTTCTCCCGGGCCGCTTCGGTGAGTTCGTCGAGCGATATCCGCTCTCGGCGAAGGGCGGCGAGAATGGGCTTTCCGTCTCTGAGCAGGATGACCGGGGTGCCCTCCAGAACCGGTCGCAGGCGGGGGAGGCGAAAGCCCAGAGTTTCCAGGCCCACCATCAGGATGGCCATGGTGCCGACCGCCAGGACCGCCCCGGTGATGGACATGTCCTCCTGGGTGACGCCCTGCTGCACCAGGTCGCCCATGGTGACCACCAGGATCAGGTCAAAGGCGGTCATTTCTGATAGCGCCCGTTTTCCGATGCCCCGGGTGACCACGAACAAGAACACGAAGATGACCGCGGAGCGAACGACTATCTCCACTGGTTCATCTCCACTGGTTCATCTCCACTGGTTCATCTCCACCCGAGCCGGAGCTGCCCCCGGGGCTCGGATCGTCATGGGCATGGCCAAGATGGTCATGGCATGACCAAGGTGGAGTAGCCAGCCGCCACCTGGAGTCTGCCTTCCTCCAGAATTTCGCTGCGTCCGACCAGCCTGGTGGCCTGGATCCCGGGTTCGATACGAGCATCGAGGTTGACCTGGAACGTGGTTGCGACCGGATCCACTTCAAAACGCCAAATGAGCCGATCCCCGTCGCTGAAGGCTCCGGTCGGTTCGGGATCCAGGCTGTTCTGGTCAAAAGCTTCGAAGTATTCGGCGGTCGAGGAAATGACCACCTGGCCGGTGGGAAAACCCCTGGCCGACCGCACTGTCAAAGACCAGGGCGTTGCCAATCCCGGCCTGGTCACCCGGGCATGGCTCACGATCACCTCGTAGCCGTTGGTTGACTGGGTCACATCGGCTGTTCGCACACCGAAGGTGCCGGTCAGGCCGACCCCGACAAGAATGATCATGGCCGCCAGAAAAGTTCGACGGCCCACCCGGCCGAGGCCTTCGGTAGCCCCGGCCGGATAGGTGCTCATCGGGCCACGGTCGCCCCGCCTTGGATCTTGGTCGTAAGCGACTCAGATCTGGTCGTAGCGACGTACCTCGACGACCTCGTCGATCGGTCGGGCCGGGGCCTGCGTGATGGTGGTCGAGCGGCGGCGGTCACCGAAGATGACCATGTCGACGATGACTCCCAGGGCACCGACGATCATCAGGATCACGCCAATGGAAGAAAGGTCCAGACCCTGGACGCTTGCTTCGACCCCGAAGGTCAAGATGGCGCCGAGGGCGATCAGAAAGACGCTGACTCCGATGCCCATGTCAGCCCCGCCGCTTGTTCGGCGTCTCCGGTCCGGGAACCGGCTCGCCCTGATCGACGTGCTCCTCGGGGGGTGGTGCAGGTGCGCCGATCGGTCGAGTCACGCTCCCGGCCGGAAGGATGGCATCGGGATCTCCCTTGAGCGGCCGCTTCCAACTCTCGAACTCGGTCCCGCCAGGCATGATGCCGCCAGCGGTGAATACGGGACCCCCTCCGCCCGAAGACCCGCTCTTGACCCACTCGTCGGTCTCGGCGATGAGTCCCCTCCCCGGCTCAGCCGGTCGGCGGTCCTCCGGCGGGACCGCGCCCTCCGCCAACCCGGGATTGTCGGTCTTGCTCATTGGCTCTCCTCCGTAATGGTTAGAGCGCCTCGCCGTGTCTGGATCTGGCCGTCCGTTTCGCAAGGAGGGTCCAACTGGACCGGCCAGCCGAGGCACTTCCGCTGTTGATTACGACCGTTCGTTCCCGCATTCACGTCCTCGGCAAACCTGGTCCGAGGTGTCGCCCGGGGCGCGGGTAGGGAACGGGGGGCCTCACAGCGACACCATCGCCAATCGCCGATGTTGGTCGGATCGGTGACCTACGGTTGAGACGTCGATCCCGGGTGGCGGAACCGAGAACGACTCAGGCCATGTTCTACCGAACGCCCATAACGCAGGATCAAAGGCCAAACGCAGGATCAAAGGCCAGATAACAAGCCAGAATCCCGGAGAATGGTTCCGGCGCCGTCGATCAACGGATCGAGACATGGGGGCACGACATTGACCGCGCAGACGTCCAATGAAGACCAGGACCACCGCACCGCACCAACCGTGCCGCCCGCCCCCGCCTCAGATCGGATGGCCGCCCTGCGCCGGGCCGGCGTGGCTGCCTGGGTCGACATGCTTTCCAGGGAGGTGCTCGACTCCGGTCAGTTCGAGCGTTGGATCTTTGCGGGCGGTATCAGCGGAGCCACCTCGAACCCCACAATCTTCGCTACCGCACTGGCGGCAGAGTCCAACTGTTACGACGCTGAACTCGGCCAACTGGTGGCAGCCGGTTGCACCGATTCCCGTGACCTCTTCCTGGCCCTGGCCATCGCCGATGTGGGTCGGGCCGCCGATCTCCTGGCCGCGACCCATCACGCCAGTGGCGGAGACGACGGCTTCGTGTCCATCGAGTGCACCCCGGACCTGGCCGATGACGCCCAGGCCACGGTCACTCAGGCTTTGGACATCTGGCGTCGTCTGAATCGGTCCAATGTGATGGTCAAGGTCCCCGCCACCGACGCCGGGGTGATCGCCATCCGCCAACTCACGGCCAGCGGCGTGAATGTGAACGTCACCTTGCTCTTTTCCCAGGAGCGTTATTCGCAGGTGCTGGCGGCCTACACCGATGGTCTCGCCGATCGGGTTGCCGAGGGCCTGCCCGTCGCTGCAATCCGATCAGTGGCGTCGTTCTTCGTGTCCCGGGTGGACAGCAAGATCGACTCGCGGTTGCCAGAGGAGGTTCCGCTTCGCGGGCGGGTGGCGATTGCCAACGCCCGCCTGGCCTACGACGCCTGGATCACCCACGGGCTATCGCCCCGGTGGCAGGGCCTGGCGGCGGAGGGCGCCCAGCCGCAGCGTCTGCTCTGGGCGAGCACCGCCACCAAGAACCGGGCGTATCGGGATGTTCTCTACGTCGAAGAGTTGATCGGTCCCGACACGATCAACACCATGCCCCCCGCGACCCGGGATGCTTTCGCCCACCATGGCCGGGTGGCCACGACGCTGCCGGGAGACCTTGACACCGCTCGGGCCGACCTGGAGCGACTCGGCCGGTACGGGGTGGATCTGGCGACGGCGACCACTGAACTCGAGGCCGAAGGAATTGCCTCGTTCAGCACCTCCTACCGTGAACTTCTGGCCGTTCTTGACCGCAAGGTTCGGGATCTCACCGGGGCGCCGGTCGCTCCGCTAACCCGCTGAGGCTGTTGGCGGCGAGGGGTGCCTGAAGGTAGCGGTCGTCTGCCAACCCAAGAAGCGTGATGAGCCTCTGCGGCGGAGACGCCCGACGATGAGCATCGAAGCTGAACCCGGCACGGGGGAGCAGCGGGCCGTCCCCCCGGTGCCCCGTCGCCTGTTGCTTCCTCGGCGTATCGAGGACCGGGTCGATCCCGGGCCGCCACGGCCGGTCGCGGTTCCCTGGCTGCTTCGAAGCCTGGCTGGCTGGGGTTGGCGGCTTTTGGTGGTGGTGGCCGCGGCGGCACTGCTGATCATCGGGCTTCTCAAGCTTTACGTGGTGGTCATCCCCGTGATCCTGGCCCTGTTCCTGGCGTCGGTTCTGGAGGGACCCACAGCCCGGCTGCGCCGTCGAGGCTGGCCGCCAGCCCTGGCCGCCGCCGTGGTTTTCCTGGGGGGCCTGGGTTCGCTGGTGGGGATCCTGGTATGGATCGGAGTCGGGGTGGCCGGGGAGTTCGGGGCCCTGGGGGACAAGCTGACCGAAGGAGCGGAGGTGGCCCGCCGCTGGGCGGAGGGGCCGCCACTGCGCCTGCCCCCTGAGCGGGTGGCCGAACTCGACGCCGATCTCCGGGGAGCGTTTCGCAGCGGCGTGGCGCGCCTGGGGGAGGGAGCGGCCTCGGGCGCCCGAACAGCCGGGGAACTCCTGAGCGGTGTGGTTCTCATGCTGTTCACCCTCTTCTTCCTGCTCAAGGATGGCCAGCGCATGGGCGAGTGGATGCGCCAGCGCCTACCGGATTCCTGCCGTGACGACCTCGTGGCGCTCACCGGAAGTTCCCGATTGATCATGCGGGGCTATCTGGTGGCCACCGGGCTGACGGGTCTTATCGACGGGGTGCTCATCGGGCTGGCCCTTTGGGTCCTCGACGTGCCGCTGGCCCTGCCGTTGGGTGTCTTGACCTTCCTCGGCGGCTTCGTTCCCATCATCGGTGCCTCCGCCGCCGGACTTATTGCCGCGGTGGTGGCCCTGGTGGCCAACGGGCCGGGAACGGCGCTCCTGGTGGTGGGGGCGACCCTTATCGTCCAGCAGGTGGAGGGAAATCTCCTGCAACCCTTCATCCTGGAAAGGGCCGTTCGCCTGCACCCCCTGGTGACGGTCTGGGCGGTGGCCGCCGGCGTTCTCATCGGAGGCTTCCTGGGCGCATTCCTCGCCGTCCCCCTGACCGCAATCGCCGTGGTGGTGGTTTCGTACTACCAGCGATCCAATGAGGAGGCGGTTCTTTACAAGGATCTGACACCCTCTCCTAATCCCACTACGTGAGTGGTTTCCGCAAGACGAGGGGAACTTGTCGCAGGCCGGTGACGACCTGTACATCAATGACCAGTCCATCAATATTCAGTACATCGATGACCAGTACATCGATGACCAGTAATCGATGGCTCAGATGAGGGTCGCACCTGGTCTGATCGCTCGGACCCTGCTGGTCGCCACTTTGATGGTCCTCGTCGCCTGCGGGGACGCCGCCCGACCGGCCACGGACGTCACCAGCCCGCCGCCGGTGGCGCCATCGTCGTCGGTGATCACCCCGAGTTCCGAGGAGCCCTCCACCACGGCAGTCGTTCCCTCAACCCCGGCGGTTAGAACAGTGGAGTTGTCAGCCATCGGGGGGCAGGCGCCCGAAGGCCCTGGGCTTGTGAGGGTGGCCCTCGGCGAGGCGGTGCGGTTGCTGGTAACCGCCGATACCGCCGACGAGGTCCACCTCCACACCTACGATCTGCGGGCCGCCGTAGGCCCGGGGCAAGTCGGTCAGATCGACTTCGTGGCAACCATCGGCGGTCGTCACGAACTCGAGTTGGAGGCCCGACACAGCCTGCTCGCCACCATCGAGGTTCGGTGACGGCGACCGGGCATTGATGCAAAACCGGGGCCTGGAAATCCTGGCCCACGGGTTGGGTGGGCGCACCGACCTCCCACTACCTCGTTGGATGGTGATCTACGGGGGGGCTGCTGTCGTCCTGGTCTCCTTCGCCGCGGTGCGAGTGCTGTGGACGTCGAGTCGGTGGGAGAACCGGCCTATAGGCCGACCGGTCCGAATGAAATGGCCTCGGGTCGGTGCCGTGCTGGCCTCGGTCGCCCCCTGGTTGGGCCTGGCCGCCTATCTGGTCACCCTGGTTGCCGCCACCGCCGGAAGTCCGGATCCCACCTTCAACATCGCCCCGGTTACCGTTTACGTCCTCCTGTGGGTCGGGATCGCCCTGGTAAACGCCCTGGTGTTCGACCTGTGGGCAGCCATCAACCCCTTCACCAGCCTGGCCGGCCTCGTCGACGACCTGGCCGGCGGGCCGGCCCACCCCAGCGGCCAACCTGGCTGGCTGACCGGCTACCGACCGGCCGCGTGGGCTCTGGGCGGATTCGTGTGGCTGGAGTTGGTCTATCCCCGCCAATCCGAACCCCGGGTGATCGCTTTGGCCATGGGTGGCTACACCCTCTGGGTTCTCTTCGCCGCCCGGCGGTGGGGCCGAGATTGGTTGGTTCGGGGGGAGGGCTTCACCGCCTGGTTCTCCATCCTGGCCGCCGGTGCGCCTTTGGGGCGCGATGACCGGGGGCAATGGAGGATTCGACCCCCGTTCGCCGGCCTGGCCCAACTGCGCACCGCCCCCGGCATGGTGGCGCTGGTCCTGGTGCTGCTTGGGTCAACCACCTTCGACGGATTTACCCGGACCCAGGCCTGGGTGCGGCTTGACGGCGCCCCCGGTACCGCCGGCTCGATGCTGCTCGGGACGACCGGGCTGCTGGTCGCCATAGGGGTAGTGGCCGGCCTCTACTGGGCGGCGGTGGCGGTGATGGCCCGAACATCCCGAGTGGAATCGGTCCCAGCACCCGGAGTCAAGGGATTGGCGGAGGCTTTCGCCCCTTCGCTGGTACCGATCGCCCTGGCCTACGCAGTAGCCCACTACTTCTCCCTCCTGGTGCTGGAGGGACAGATCGCACTGACCTTGTTCAGTGATCCCTTCGGGCTGGGCTGGGACCTCTTCGGCACCAGCGACCGGGCGGTCAACTACTCCCTGGTCTCCACTGACCTGGTCGCCTGGATCCAGGCTGGATCCATCGTGGCCGGCCATGTTGCAGGGGTCGTGGTGGCCCATGACCGGGCTCATGCCCTGTTCCCGGCGAGTAGCGCGGCCCGATCCCAGATCCCCCTGGTGGCTGCCATGGTCGCCTTCACCGTCGGGGGCCTGTTCCTTCTTCTTGGTGGTTAGTAGTGCCTACGCGGACCAAAATTTCCTGGCTGCCGGTTACTGCCTCCACCAGGAACAACACCTCGCCGAGAGCCCGAGGCCGTAACCCTTTCGGGCAGCATCCTGTCTCAGACGTTGAAGGCGGGCCCCAACGCGCCGGCCGGAGTCGTATCGTCTCCGCAGCCGGTCCAAAGCCTCAAACCCAGGTAGCTCCGGCGGTGCCAACAGGAGGATTCCATGCCATCTAGCCATAACCCCGCCCTCGCTCGCAGTCCTTTCGGCTCTGGTGGCCGCCCCGGCGGGCCGACCGTCACCGACGATCCATTGGAGATGGCCTACCTCAGCCCCAGCGCCTCCTCCCGCCACACCGGCCGCATGACGGTGGAGGACGCCACCAACAAGACCGGCATCCTGCTGGCCGCTGCCTTAGCTTCGGGGGCGGTCACGTGGTCCCTCGGTCTGGGCGCGCTGGCTCTTCCCGCCGCCCTGGTCGGGCTGGTCCTCGGCCTCTACATAAGCTTCAAGCAGGTCACCAACCCGGGCCCGATCATCGCCTACGCCGTCGTCGAGGGCGTGTTCCTGGGTGGGATCAGCCAGTTCTTCAACCAGGCCTATCCCGGGATAGTCGTCCAGGCCGTGGTGGGAACCAGCGCTGTCACCGCCGTTATGTTGGGCCTTTACCGCAGTGGCAAGATTCGGGTCACGCCCCAGTTCACCCGCATGGTGATGGGCGCAACCATTGGGTTCTTCGTGTTGATGATGATCAACCTGGTGGTGGGTTTCTTCACCGACGGTGGCTTGGGCCTCCGGGAGGGGCCACTCGGGATTTTGGTAGGGGTAGTGGCCATCGGGCTGGCCGCCTTCAACCTCGTGTTGGACTTCGACCTGATCGCCGAAGGCGCCCGCCAGGGCATCCCCGCCCGTTACTCGTGGTTGGCCGCGTTCGGGCTGATGGTCACCCTGGTGTGGCTCTACGTGGAGATCCTCCGGCTGCTGGCCATCCTCCGGGGCGACGACTAGCCGGGTGTTCCGCACATGAGCGAGCGTCGAATCGTCCATTGCAAGCCCGGTGGTCAGCGTGTGGTGGTGGGGTCGACGTCGAGGAGATCGAGGATGCGGGCGGCCATGCCCCCTGGCGCTGG
>JBQTHD010000028.1:0-42173 GCA_052390275.1 Acidimicrobiales bacterium
CCAGAACCGCCGCTGGCTGCGTTCTCGTCCTCGACTCGCGCAAAGGGTGAGGCTTCGTCCTGCGGCCTTGCCAGCGACGCTTCTGACTCGGAGCCACGCGGGCAAGCGTTCATGGTCAGGGCACTAGATGCGTTGCTCGCCGGGTTGGCGACCCAGGTGCCGGGCTCCCAGGTGAAGCTGGACCGGACGTGGACCTCGACCCCATGGTTGCGCGCGAACTCCACCGAGCGAAGCGCCAGGACCTTGCCCCCGGTGGCCGCCATTTCCAGCATCTCCTCGTAGGAGACCGAGTCCAGGCGACGGGCCCGGGGGACCACCCGGGGATCGGCGGTGAACACCCCCGTCACGTCGGTGTAGATCTCGCAGGAATCCGCGCCCAGGGCCGCGGCCAGGGCCACGGCGGTGGTGTCGGACCCCCCCCGGCCCAGCGCCGTCAGTTCACCTTCGGCCGATGCCCCCTGAAAGCCGGCCACCACCGCCACCTCGCCGGCTTCGAGGGCAGCCAGCACAGCTTTGGGGTCGATGTCGACAATGGCGGCCCTGCCGAAGTTGGAATCGGTCAATATGCCCGCCGCCTGCCCCGTGAACGAACGGGCCGGTTGGCCCAGGTCGGCCAGGGCCATGCACAACAGGGCCATGGAGATCCGTTCCCCGGCGGTGGCCACCACGTCGAGTTCCCGGGCCAGGGGCGTGACCGAGACTTCCTGCGCCAGAGCAAGAAGATCGTCGGTGCTTCGACCCATGGCGCTGACCACCACCACCACATGGTTCCCGGCGGCGACGGTGGCGGCAACATGGCCGGCCACCGCTCTCAGGCGGCCGGCATCGGCCACCGACGTTCCCCCGAACTTCTGAACCAGCAGCGCCACGGGGCGCCATCCTTGCGCATCCGGTGCCGGGCGAGAGCGATCGTTCACGGTTACCGGACCAGCGGGAGCAGTTACCCTGCCCCCGGTCCGGTGGATGCCGGCGGGGGCGCCGTCACCGGCTGCCGGAGTTGAGGGAGGCGGCCAGCGTGCCCAGTCAGAAGCGCCAGCGACACCGTGAGGCCCGGGCGGAGCGGGTGGCGGCCGAGGCTGCGGCCACCCGATCGGCCCGTCAGCGCCGATCGGGGATCACGGTGGCCCTGGCCGCCCTGGCGGTGGTGGGGCTGGTCTTTCTGGTCACACGTGGCGGCGACGAAGAAGTCGCCACCGGGTCCTCGACCACGGTTGCGGAGGAGGCCACCACCACGGTTGCCGAGGAGGCCACCACCACGGTGCCCGGCGAGTCCACGACCACCGCCCCCTTCGTTCCCCCGCCCGGGTGCCCGCCAGCGGCAGGGACCACCGAGCGCAAGGTGGCCTTCGACGCCGCCCCGCCCCGTTGCCTCAATCCGTCCGCTTCCTACTCGGCCCAGGTGGAAACGACCAAGGGGGACTTCACCATCGAGTTCGACTCCGAACGGGCACCCAACACCGTCAACAACTTCGTCTTTCTGGCCCGGAACCGCTACTACGAGGGCATCAAGTTCCATCGGGTCATACCCGGGTTCGTGATCCAGGGCGGCGACCCTCAGGGCAACGGGAGCGGCGGACCCGGCTACCGGTTCGCCGACGAACTTCCCCGAGAGGGGGAGTACGAACTGGGCTCGCTGGCCATGGCCAACTCCGGCCCCGACACCAACGGCAGCCAGTTCTTTGTCATCACCGGGCCCCAGGGCGAGGGACTACCCGCGAAGTACTCGCTGTTCGGCCAGGTGACAGAGGGCCTCGACGTGGTCAAGGCCATCGAGGCCGGTGGATCTGCGTCCGGCACCCCCACGGATCTGGTCACCATCGAGAAGGTGACGATCACAGAGTCCTAAGTCGATCGGGGTCCCACGCGCGACACGGTGCCAACCCTGGGTCAAAGGATCAGATCGTTCAGCGGGGAAAGCTGGCCAGCCTGGTGGACGGCGGCGGAGCCTTCCCCGGCCACCCGCCAGCGTCCAAGAGGATCGCGGATGGCGGCGGTGGCCTCGTCGATGGACAGGAGGGTCACCGGTGCCGGGGCCAGGTGGACCGTTCGACCCATCTTCTCAGCCGACCAGGTATTGCGGTGGGGCAGCACCGCCAGGTCTTCGATGAGGCCGAGGCCCAGGGTGAAGGCACCGCCCCGAGGGTCCACCATTGGATCGCCGAGGACCATCGCCCCGGCCGAGGATGCGGCCACCACCGCGCCCGATCGCCAGGCGGCCACCAGGGCCGACCACAGCGGCGAGTCCTTCAGCACCGAACGTAGATGCAGGGGGGATCCCCCGGCCAGGTAGATGAAGCGACTGGCCGCCAGGACCCGGGCCGGCGCCGGGTCCAGGGCCTCGGCCCGGCCCAGAACCATGAGTCCCTCCACCTTGGCCCCCAACGGGGCGAAGTGGACCCGTGCGGTCTCCACGGCCCGCTCCGGGTGCTCGTAGGCCGCGGCGGTGGGGAGGACCGTCACCACGTCGGTGCCCGAGGCGGCGAGTAGCTCAGCGTCGAACGTGCACCCCGGGGTCCACTCCCCGCCGCCCACCAGGGCCAGGATCCCCACCGAGTTGGTGGCCGGAGGGAGAGGAGCACTGGCGGCGGCCGCCGCCGGGTCTGCGCCATCGCCGGGGGCCGCATCGCCCCGGGCGGCATCGCCCCGGGTGTCATCGCCCCGGGTGGCATCGGCACCCCGGACCGCCTTGCTGGCCCCAACTGCGTCGGCGGGAAAGACGGCTTCTGATCCTCGGCCTGGGGCGCCCTCTGGTTGGCTCACCCGCTCAGGCTAAGGCAGCGCCCGCCCGTCCTCTTCGGTGTCGAGCAATCGGGCCAGAAGCTTCAGAAGGTTCCGCCCTCGCGCGCAGCCCCTTTGCTGAACCAGAACGGCACTGTGACGGGCGACTTCGATGTCGGCCTCCGCAGCGACAGCCAGCAACGCCTGAAGGTCGCCACCAGATCCGAGGCCAGTGACGCCAGCGCCTCAGCAATACCAGCCACGGTCTGACTCAGATCTGGCGGAGGGGGCGGGGTCGTCCCGGGGCGTCGGGAGGGCGGTCAGTCAGCCATGCCCAGAACAACTCATCGAGTTCCGCCGGACTGCACCCTTCATGGCGGCGAGCAAGGTTGAGGCGCATTAAGGCCATACCAGCCTCGTGCATTTCGCACGCTACCCGGAAATTCTCGGCGTAGTTCGCAACCACGGGCAAAAGTCTATGACAGGCCTTCCGCCGCAGGAACAACACGTCAAACGGACGTCACGTTCCTATCCCAAGGTCATGCAGAGGTTCGCGCACTCGCTTCAGGGGCCTGTCCGCAAGTGCACGGGACTCGCTCAGCGCAGCATCCATCTCCGCCTTCAACTCGGGGTACAGGCTGCCCGCATCGATGGCAGCATGTAGGCCCGATTCAGCCGACGTCTTCGAACCGCGATGGGGCCGGGGCGGCTACCTCGGCGAGGCGTCGGTTGGCGATCTCGATGGCGGTCGCGCTCTCGTCCACCAGGAGAAACCGCCGGCCAAGGCGCTTGGCGGCGACGCCGGTGGTGCCGCTGCCGCAGAAGAAGTCAGCTACGAGGTCGCCGCGGGTGCTGGAGCCCGCAACGATGCGCTCCAGAAGTTTCAGCGGCTTCTGGGTTGGATAGCCGGTGCGCTCCTTCCCGTTGGTCGGGACGATCGTCATCCACCATGTATCGGTGGGAAGCTTCCCAATGGCGGCCTTTTCCGGGCCGACGAGACCCGGAGCCATATAGGGGATGCGTTCAATCTCGTCACGATTGAAGGTCCAGTGGTCGGACTTGGCGTACCAGAGAATGTTGTCGTGTTTACGCGCCCACTTATCTTTTGCGCGTCCCCCAAAGTCGTAGGCCCAAATAATCTCGTTCAAGAAGTGCTCGGTCCCGAAGATCTCGTCGAGCATGAGGCGGGCGAAATGAACGGTGTGATGATCCAGATGCAGGTAGAGCGAACCCTCATCGGCCAGCAATCGATGCATTTCTGCGAGTCGCTCATACAGGAACCCGAGGTATTCGTCGAGCGCCATGTCGTCGCGGTACCTGTGAGCGGACGTGACCTTGAAGTTATAGGTGCGGCCGCCGAAGCCACCGCGGGTTTTCTCCCCAGATCCTGTACGAATGGATCTGAGGCACTGCACCTGTCCGGTGCCGAAGGGTGGGTCGATGTAGACCAGATCGATGCTCTGGCTGGCCAACCCTTTCATTACGGTCAGGTTGTCACCGTGGATTACAGAATTGGAACCGATGTCCAGCTTTCCGCTCACGTCAGCACCCTTACGCCGTTCGGTTGAGGCTGAGGCAGCGGTCGGACAACGAGCCAAAGGAGTAGGCGCCGAACATTCCGGCGAACATGCCCCTGGTCCGCTCCGACCAGGCCAGGGCGGCAGGATCGGAGGTGCGGTGGAAGATCTGGAGGATCCCACCCTCGTAGACCTGATACTCGGCCCAGCCACCGGGAAAGTCCTTGGTGGAGCCGACCTCGATCCAGGCGGCCCCCCCGGCCGACTCCAGGCGCCGGACCCGGTTGCGATGGGTGTGGCCACACAGGTAGGCGACCAACCGGTCCCGCCGGCCGAACCCCTCTGCCAGGGCGATGGACGAGGTCTGGTCCATTCCTGAGTAGGGCACCTCCGGCCCGCATTCGTTCGGATCCCAGGGCTGGTGGTGGCCCATGATCAGTACCGGCCTATCGGCCCGGGCCCCCAGTTCGTCGAGCCAGTCGAGTTGGTGGCCGTCCAGGCGTCCGCCGGCCAGGGCATCGACGCTGGTGTCGACCAGGGCAAGGGTCACCCCCTCGAGGGCCACCTCGCAGACGTGGGGCCCCTCCACCCTCCCCCCCGGGGCCCTGTCGTGGTTGCCGGCCATCCAGTGAAGCCTGTGGCTGACCGGGGCCATGGCATCGAGAAAGGCGGCCAAGTCCCCGGGGGCGCCGGCGTCGGTCAGGTCCCCCTTGGCCACCACCGCATCGGGGGCGATGGCCGCCATCTCAGCGGCCGCGGCCCGGGCCATGAGGGTGGGGTAGGGCACGTCGCCCGGTTCGGTTCGCAGCACCGGCCCGATGTCGAGGGCGCTGTGGCGGCCGCATTCGGTCTCGCCCAGATGGAGATCGTTCACGGTGGCCACCCGGCACAGCAGTTGGCCTCCGGGGCGGGCCAGGGTCTCGAAATCGTGCCCCCGGGCCTGGTATCTGGTCCCAGGCTCCAGGCCGTCGAGGCGAAACGCCTGGCCCTGACGGTGAAACACGGCATGGGTCGTACTCACGGTGGTGAGGTCGAAGTCGCCGCCACCACCGGGCTCGGATTCGGCGCGGGCCGTATCGTCGCCGCGGGTCTCCGCGGGCCGTCCGGCCCACAGGTCGCTGGCAGGACCGCTGAACTCGGTGGACACGCGCTCGGGCAGTTACTCGTTCGACCGCGCCGGAAAGGGCGACCCGGGTGACGACAATCGCCATGCTCCGGCGCCGCTCAGCCCGGTCCAGGCGACGGCGGAGATGGCAGGGGCGGCAGTTCCGCGCTCGGCCGCCGAGATCCCCAAACCGGCGCCGGAGCCGGGACCAAGGCTGTCAGGCTTACCGCTCACCAGGCTCGGCGGTGCTGAGCCCGTTCGGCGGGCCAGGAGGACGGCCACGGCCACCGCGGCCGCCACCATCTCGTGTTCCTCGCCTCCATCTCCATCTCCTGGCCGATCCGCCCGGCGGCCGTTGCGGGGGGCAACCGGAGCGGTCACAGCGGCACGCAGGGGTGGCGGCGGGCGATGCGGGTCCGGGCCTTGCCTTCGAGCAGAGCCAGGCCCGCGGCCAACCGGCCCCGGGTGTCGGCCGGTTCGATCACGTCATCGATCAGACCCAGTTCGGCGGCGATCCAGGGGTTGGCGAAGGCGCGCTCGTACTCGGCGGCGAGCCGGGCGGTCTCGGGTCCTGGATCTTCCATCTGACTCAACTCCCGATGGTGCAGTACTCCCACCGCTGCCTGGGGGTTCATGACCGTCATGGCCGCGGCGGGCCAGGCGTAGGCCAGGTCGGTTCCCGTGGCCTTGGAGCCCATCACCACCGCGGCGGCCCCGTAAGCGGTGCGCAGGACCACCTGGATGCGCCCGACGGTGGCCTCGCAGTAGGCGTACAGAAGCTTCGAGCCCCGCCGGATCAGCCCCGCCTGTTCCTGGTCCGCTCCGGGCCGGAACCCGGCAGCGTCGACCAGGGTTATCAGCGGCAAGCCGAAGGCGTCACAGGTCCGGACGAACCGGGCCGCCTTCTCGCAGGCGTCCACGTCCAGCAGGCCCCCCAGCACCATGGGCTGGTTGGCCACCAGGCCCACCGGGCGACCCTCGATCCGGGCGAAACCGCACCACAGGTTGGTGGCCCACTCCGGGGCGTAGGCCATGAAGTCACCGGCGTCCACCAGGGACGACACCACCGACGTGATGTCGTAGGGCTGGCGGGGGTCGGCCGGCACCAGGCCCGCCGGCCCCGGGCCGCCGCCATTGGTGATGCCACCCTCGGCCAGCGCCCACGGCTCGCATCGAGGCGGCGGCTGGCTGGCATTGGCTGGCAGGAAGGAGAGCAGCCGGCGGACCTGGGCCAGGCAGGCCTGGTCGTCGGGGGCGGTGAACTGGGCCACGCCCGACCGGGTGGCATGGGTCCGGGCCCCGCCCAGCTCGTCGGTGGTGACGCTCTCACCGGTCACCGCCTTCACCACGTCGGGACCGGTGATGAACATGTACGAGGTGCCCCCCACCATGAACACGAAGTCGGTCAACGCCGGGCTGTACACCGCCCCGCCTGCGCAGGGGCCCATGATCACGCTTATCTGGGGGATGTAGCCCGAAGCCCTGGTGTTGCGGGCGAAGATCCCGCCGTAGCCGGCCAGAGCGGCCACGCCCTCCTGGATCCGGGCCCCGGCACCGTCGTTGATTCCCACCAACGGCACCCCTACCGAAATGGCCAGGTCCATGACCGTTTGGATCTTGGCGGCGTGGGCCGCTCCCAGAGACCCGCCGAAGACGGTGAAGTCCTGGGAGAAGACGCAGACCTTGCGGCCGTCGACCAGCCCCCAACCGGTGACCACTCCGTCGGTGTAGGGCCGGGATCCAAGTCCGGCCTCGTGCGCCTGATGGCGAACCAGGGGACCCAGCTCGCAGAAGGTCCCCGGGTCACACAGCAGGTCGATCCGGGCCCGGGCAGAAAGCTTTCCCCTTTCGGCCTGGCGGGCGGCGGACCCGGGGGACCCGGGCTCGGTCGCGATGCGCTTGCGGGTGGCCAGATCGTCCCCCGGCTCCGGCTCACCGGGGCGGGCTGGCCGGTCCGAGGGAGACAAGTTGGTGGAGGGCACTGGCAGCGAGGCTAACTGTCACCGTTCGGTAAGTAGGTGGCCCACCGCTGCGTCCGCTGTGTGCTTCGGCCTGCGACGCCGGGGGTGAAATCGCCGGAGATTCACGGCCGGGTTCCCCTACGGTCGGGCGGTGGGCGTGCTGAGGGTCCCGGGCTTTCGCCTGCTCCTGGCCGGGCAGGCCGTCAACGCCGTGGGCAACTGGGTGGCGCTGATCGCCATCTGGGGCCTGGCCGCGTTCCGCTTCGACGCCGGGGCCGGGGATCTGGCCCTGCTTTTCGTGGTGCTGGCCCTGCCGGGCGCGTTGTTCGGCCCCCTACTGGGTGTGCCCATCGACCGCTTGGGTCCCCGGCGCACTTTGATCGTCTCCAACGCCTTGGGGTTCGCCTCCGCCCTGGCTCTGACCCAGGCGACCAGCTACCGCGCCATCATCGCTCTGGCCCTGCCCTTGGGCCTCATCGAGTCACTTGGCGCCGCCTCCCTCGACGCCCTGCCCCCCCGCATGGTCGACGACAGCGACCTGGTCCGGGCCAATGCCCTGCTGGGCGGAGCCGACGACCTGGCCGTGATCGTGGGACCGTTGGTGGCGGCGGGGGTGAACCTGCGGTGGGGGCTCGCCGGTGCCTTCCTGGTTGACGCCCTCAGCTTCCTGGTCGGCCTGGCGGTAGCGCTACGCATCCGGGTGGGAGCGGAGCCAGTGGCTGCGGCACCGCCCCGGGCCGCCTCCGCCGGCCTGGCTGGGGCGGGCCCGGCGCCGATCCCCGACAAGGCGCCGCCGGCGGAGGGATCGACCTGGCGGGACCTGCGAGAGGGCCTGGGCATCGCCCGGCGCCAGCGAGGTGTCCGCTGGACCCTCGCCGTGGCCGCCAGTACGTATCTGTTGTGGTCGCTGTTCGGGGTGCTCGAGCCGTTGTACGTCCGCGACGTGCTGGGCCAGTCCGACACCATGTTCGCCCTCCTGCAGGCCGTCTTCGGGGTCGGGCTGGTCAGTGCCGGCCTGGTCATCGCCGCCATTGGCGACAGGGTGGCCACGCCCGCCAACGTGGCCGTGGCCACCATCCTTTCCGGCCTGGCTGCCGCCCTGTATCTGGGCACCCGGTCACTGGCGGTGGCGTTCGTCGGCGTCTTCGTCTGGGGTGTCGGCGTGGCCTTCTTCTACGTCCCGGTCAAGACCCTTCTCCAGCGCTATACGCCGGCGTCGGCCCACGGCCGCATCCTGTCGCTGAACCAGACGTTGGAGGCGGGCGCCGAGATCGTCATGACGCCGCTGGCCGCGGTGGCGCTGGCCGTGGTCGGCGTGCAGACGCTGGGTCTGGTCGGGGGCGCCGTGATCGCAGTGGCGGGCGTGCTCGCTCTGCGAGGCGCTCGCAGGCTGCGCGCCCAGAGGTGGACCAGCGGTTGAGCCGCCGGGTCCAGCCATCACGAAACGTGGGCCGCAAGGCCGCGAAGGCCTGCGCCAAGCGCTCCCCCAAGCAGCGACGATGGCCAACTACTCGTGCTGGGACGACATCAAGAAGAAGCGCCCGGACCCCGATGCGGAAAGCCGCGCCGGGATCGAAAAGGAACTGGCTCTGGGGAAGCTTGTTCACAACTTGCGTACCGAGTCCGGCCTCCCTCCGAGTCGCCGGTCAGTTCGCCAGGGACTCCGCCCGCTGCCCCAACTCGCCGGCCCCGAGAGTCTCGGCCAGGGCGGCGAACCCGGGCTGGGGGCCGGTCCACAACAGGTCGGTGGGCGTGACCGGCCCGATGACCTCGGGGCCGGTCCGCAGCGTGGCCAGGTCCCGGAACAGCCGGGCCATCGACATGTTCCCGGCCAACGTCCCCGCCAACTTGGCGGCCCCCCGGACCTCGACATCCCAGTTAGCACCGAGCGTGGGGATGGCTTCCAGGTGCCCATAGCGGCCGAGCACGGCCGAGGCGGTCTTGGGTCCCCAGCCGGCCAGGCCCGGGAACCCGTCCGACGAATCGCCCACCAGAGCCAGCCAGTCGGGGATGGAGGCCGGGCCGACGCCGTAGCGGGCCCGCACCCCGTCCTCGTCCCAGGTGGTTCCCCGGCGGCGGTCCACCTGGACAACCCGGGCACCCCGAACGCACTGGGCAAGGTCCTTGTCCGGCGTCATCACCTGAACGACGCCCACCTCGGCGCTCGCGCCGAGGGCCGCGGCTGCCGCCGCCAGGGCGTCGTCGGCCTCGTAGGCGACCATGGCCCAGAGCTTCACTCCCAGGGCGGTCAACGCTTGGTCAAGCGGACCGAACTGGCCCAGGATCTCCGGATCCATGCCCTGGCTGGACTTGTAGGTGGGCCACATCTGGTTGCGAAACGACTCCACGACGGCGTCGGTGGCCACGGCCAGGTGGGTCACTCCCGACTCCAACATGCGCAGGATGCTGCCCAGGACCCCGACCACTCCCGGCGCAGGACCCACCCTTTCGGGTTGGCCGTAGTGATGGCGGAAGAGCTCGTAAGTGCCGTCGACCAGGCACACGACCAGGCCAGCGTTCCCGTCCGCAATGGCCTCGCCCTCCGGAAGGCCCCGGTCCTCCACAAGGTCCTCCTTCGGCGTCATGTCTCGACCTCCGGAAAGACCTCGCCCTTCGGCGTCATGTCACGCCCTCCGGGCGGGCACGAGGCGGCCTTCACAGGGCCCGCCTTCGGGTTCGGGACGGCTTTCGGGCATTACGCCTCCACTTCCCGTCGACCCTCCAGCGCCCGGCCCAGCGTCAACTCGTCGGCGTACTCCAGGTCCCCGCCCACCGGCAGGCCGCTCGCTATCCGGGTGGTGCGCACCCCCAGAGGGCGCAGCAGGCGGGCCAGGTACATGGCGGTGGTTTCGCCCTCGATGTTGGGGTTGGTGCAAAGGATCACCTCGGTGATTCCCTCTGGGTCGAGCCGGGTCAACAACTCCCGGATCCGGAGGCGGTCGGGCCCCACGCCCTCCAGGGGGTTGATGGCTCCGCCGAGCACGTGGTAGCGGCCCCGGAACTCCCCGGTCCGCTCCACCGCCACGACGTCGCGGGGATCCTCCACCACGCACAGCACCGCCGCCTCCCGCCCGGGGTCGGCGCAGATTCCGCATTCGACGGCCTCGGCCACGTTGAAACAGCGACCGCAGACCACGACCTTGGCCTTGGCTTCCTCTATGGCGCGGGCCAGACGCAGGGCGTCGGCGATGGGCAGCTTGAGGAGGTGAAAGGTGATCCGCTGGGCCGACTTGGGGCCAATGCCGGGTAGCCGGCCCAACTCGTCGATTAGTCGCTGGACGACGACCGCATACACCGAGGCCCGACGCTCAGAGAGAAGGCCGCAGGGAGGGATGGGGGTGCGGACCGGGCCTGGTTGCGCCCGACGGGGCCTCGCTCAACCGCCCAACAATTCGCCGAGTGGGCCGCCGCCGGCCCCGGCCCCGCCGAGTCCACCGGCTCCACCGAGAACCGCGCCCAGGTCCATGCCGGGAAGGTTCATCCCCCCCATGGCCGACTCGCTCAACTCGCCCACCTTCGAGGTGGCGTCACGGAGGGCGGCCAGCACCAGGTCCTCGAGCATGCCCGGATCGTCGGGATCGAAAGCTTCGGGGTTGATGCTCACGCCGGTGAAGACCATGGCCCCGGTCACCCGGATCTTGACCATCCCGCCGCCGGCCTGGCCCTCCACCTCGGCTTCTTCGGCCGCGGCCCGGGCCTCCATGAGTTGCTCCTGCATCTTCTGGGCCTGTTTGAGCAGGTCCGCCATGTTGGGCTGGCGGGGCGGTTGGTACCGGTTGGCCACGGCGGAACTCCTTGGGGACGATCGGGGCCGGCTGCGCCGGCCTTTCGGGTGCTGCAACCTGCGACCTCTGCGAACCTTGCGACTCTTCGAACCTTGCGACCTCTTCGAACCTTGCGACCTCTTCGAACTTTGCGACCTCTTCGAACTTTGCGACCCTGCGACTTCTGTTGGCGATGGCCAGGCCTACCTGCCGCCTGGCGGACTCTCGACCACCACGGCTCCCTCGAAGGCCTCCAGAACGGCCTGGAGCGGTGAGACTACCGCCGCGGGCGGAGCGTCGGTCAGTTCCTCCGGATCGAAGAACTCCTCCGGATCAACCAGGTCCTCCGGAGGAGGTGGCGGCGTTGCCTCGACCATCTTCGTCGGCTCGACGGACGGTCCGGGCCGGTCCCGCTCCTTCGCGGCAGCGCCCCCCGTCGGGGTCACCGGCGCGCCCGTAGCAGCGCGACCAGTACCGGTGGACGCGCCGGGACGGGCCACCAGATCGGCTTCGACCACCAGGGTCAGGCGTACGGGCGAAGCGAAGTGCAGGCTCAGGGCCTCGTTCACCTCCTCCACCGCTTCGGCGCAGCGGTCCCGGTGGATGGTGTTGGGAAGGGCAAAGCCGACCGCGCCGTCCGGAGCCGCGTCGTCCGCCCGGCCTTCCGGGAGGTCGACGAACCGCCCGACCCGGAATCGGGCCTTGGCGCGGGCGGAAAGCCTGTCCAGGATCACGTCTGCCCACGCCAGGGTCAGGGCATCGCGGGTGGGCGCCAATGCCCCGGCCGGGCCCGTCACCGGAGAATCCCCGAGACCCGTTCCGCCGAGTTCGGCCGTGGCCAGCGGGCGGCCTTCGCCCGGGGGAGGTCGGCCCTGCCCACCGGCGGTGGCGACCACCGGCGCGCGGGGGACCGAGGGGTCGCAGGCGGTTGGGGGACCGACCGGGGAGATGCTGGTAGCAGCGCCCGAAAAGGCCGGGCCCGGCGGAAAGGCCCGGTTCGGGGAGGTCGGGTCCGGGGAAGAGCCGGCTGGTCGGGCCCGGGGTGGGGGAGGGGGCAGAGGCTTCCTGGCCGCAGTCCCGGGGCCGGCAGCGGGCGCAGTCACGGATCCGCCGGCCAGAGTCGCTTGGTCAGGGTCGGCCGTGGCCGCCCCCGGGCCTCGGTCGCGACGTTCAAGGCGCTCAATCCGTTCCAGCAGGGCCGCCGGCGCCGGATCGGTCTCGGGCACGCACAGGCGGATGAGGGCCAGGTCCAGGCAGACCCGGGGGTCGGGGCCGTCGCGCATGTCGATCAGGGCCTGTCCCAGCAACTCCATGGCCCGGACCACCTGGGCTCGTCCCAGCCGCCGGGCCTGTTCGGCCAGGCCGGCCACCGCCGCGGCGGGAACTCCCGCCACCTGCGGAGAGAGGGTGACCAAGAAGGCCCGGCGGAGATGATCCACCAGGTCGCCGGCCACCTGGCGGGGTTCGGACGCGGCCAGGGGCTCGACGGCCAAGAGGGTCAGTGCCCGGGGCAGGTCCCGGTCCGCCAGCGCATCGGCCAGGTCGCTCACACTCGGGCCCGGGGCCTCAACCGATCCGGCGGCTGCCACCTGGTCAAGGGCGGACAGGGCGTCGCGCACCGACCCCTTGCCGGCCAGAGCCACCTGATCGAGGGAACCGGCATCGAGCCCCAGCCCAGCATCGGCCGCCACCCAGCGCAGGTGATCGCCCAGCGCCTCGGCGGTGAGCAACCGAAACTCGAGATGTTGGGTCCGGCTGCGGATGGTGGGCAGGACGCGCCGGGCTTCGGTGGTGGCCAGGACGAACACCACGTGGGCCGGGGGTTCCTCCAGAGTTTTGAGCAGGGCGTTGGCCGCGGCCGACGACAGCATGTGGGCCTCGTCGACGATGTAAACCTTGTAGCGCCCCGGCGTTCCCAGGTTGGCCCGGCTCACCAGGTCTCGCATGGCCTCCACGCCGTTGTTGGAGGCGGCGTCCAACTCGAACACGTCCAGCGAGCGTCCCTCGGCGATGTCGGTGCAGGAGGTGCAGGCGTCGCAGGGTTCGCCTTCGACCACCGCCTGGCAGTTGAGGGCCTTGGCCAGGATCCGGGCGGTCGACGTCTTGCCCGTACCTCGTGGGCCGCTGAACAGGTAGGCATGGGCGGTGCGGTTCTCCCGCACCGCGTTGCGCAGGGTGGCCACCACGTGGTCCTGGCCCCGGAGTTGGCCGAAGACCTGGGGCCGGTACCGGCGATACAGGGCCCGATAGGTCATGAGGCGGTCAGGGGTTGGAGTAGTAGCCCGAGTGGATGTAGACGCACGGAACTCCTTCGGCCACGAACATGTCATGGTTGCGCCGGTCGTCCTCGAGGGCGAGCCGCGGCTCGAAGCCGTCCCGGCGGAGTTCCCCCAGGGCGGTGCGCTTGAACTCCAGTGCAGGCCCGAAGTCTCCACCCGGTCGCATGATGAGCAGATCCCACCGGAGTTCATGGCGACCCAACCAGGCCAGGGTGCGGTCCGACACCCGCTGGGGCCGCCCGGTGAGCAGGACGATTCGCAGCGACGGGTCCAGCAGGGACAGCAACTGGGCCAACTCGCGGATAACCGGGTCGTCGCCACAGGCGTCGAAGAACCCCCGCCAGTCCTTGCGGCCCAGCGAGCCGTCGAGGAAGTGCTGGCGTCCCCGGGCGTCGGAGAGGACACCGTCGATGTCGAAGACCACTGACGGCCCGGCGGCCGCAGGCCTCTGCCGCCAGAACCAGTGATCCCGGCCGGGCGCCCGACCCGGTCCCATCCCGGCAGACGGGGCGGATGTGACGGAGGTGGCGGGAGCGTCGGGCATCGAACCCTGACGTTAGGCGGCGGTTTGGCGAGGCAACTTCAAAAGGCGAGGACCCGGCCGGGGCCGCCGGTCGGACGGCCGCACCGCCGGGGGTCCGAACACGCAACTTCCCGGAACCACGGTGAAAGCGTCGGCTGGCCCGGCGAGTGATTGTTCGACCGAAACAGATCATCTGGACGTTCCCCACAGTTGGGAGTGTGTCCGCATGGGCTCCGTAGGTTCCCCGCTGGCTGGATCGCCCGACGGGCGACGTGAGCGAAATCGGGGGATCAGATGGAGCGCAGGCGCCGCATGCATGGGAGCGGAATCGACCGCGGCAGCGTCACAGTCACCAGGGCTGGGAGGACCAGGCGGACGATGGTGGCCCTGGCTGCCGCCGGGGTCATGACCGGAGGGATACCGGCCAACATGCCGGCGGCGGGAGCCAGCGGGGCGCCCTTCGCTCTGGCCGGCACCCACGCCACCGGAGTCGGCCTGGGTTCGGCCGAGATCGTGGCCGTGGACGGCCGCACGCTTTATGTCACCAACGGGGCCGGGGTCGATGTCCTCGACATCGTGGATCCGGCCAACCCGGTGCTGAGGGGACGAATCGACACCAGTGATCTGGGGGCTGATCCCACCAGCGTGGCTGCCCGAAACGGCCTGGTGCTGATCACGGTTCCCGGGTTGGTTCGCACCGACCCGGGGGTGCTGGCCGTTTACCTCGACGGCGAGCGCATCACAGTCCTGACCGTGGGGTCCCTGCCGGACATGGTCACCTTCACCCCCGACGGGACCCGGGCCGTGGTGGCCAACGAAGGTGAGCCTTCCAGCTACGGCCAGGCCGACTCCGTCGATCCCGAGGGTTCGATTTCGATCATCGACACCCGGTTCCTCAGCCTGCGCATCTCGGCCGCTCTGCGCATCCGCATCCTGGCCCTGGTCCCGGCTGTACGCACCGTTGGGTTCTCCGACTTCAACGTGGGCGGCCCGAGATCCGCCCAACTGGACCCGGCCGTGCGGATCTTCGGCCCCGGGGCCAGCGTGGCCCAGGACCTGGAGCCCGAGTTCGTGGCTGTCGATCCCAACAGCCGTCGAGCCTTCGTGACCCTCCAGGAGAACAACGCCATCGCCGAGATCGATCTGGATCGGGCCCGGGTGGTGGCCATTCGGCCGCTGGGCCACTCAGACCACAGCCAACCCGGTCGGGGAATCGACGCCAGTGACCGCGACAGCGCCACCGGAACCGGGGCCATCAACATTGCCAACTGGCCGGTTATGGGCATGTACCAGCCCGACGGTGTGGCCGCCTTCCGCTCGGGGGGTAGGACGCTGCTCGTCACGGCCAACGAGGGCGATGCCCGGGAGTACACCGGGTTCGTCGAGGAGGGTCGGGCCCGGGCGGTGGCCGACATCGCGGCCGTTCCCGCCGCCAATGACAACGCCCGCCTGGGTCGGCTCACGGTGACCACCGCCACCCCCGCCCCGGTCAATGCCGCCGGCAAGGTGACGGCGCTGCACTCCTTCGGGTCCCGCTCGTTCTCCATCCTGGACGCGGCCACCGGCCGCCAGGTCTTCGACAGTGGGGACACCCTGGAGCGCCTCACCTCCACCCTCGTCCCGGCCAACTTCAACTCCAACAACGAGACCAACTCCTTCGACGACCGCAGCGACAACAAGGGCCCGGAGCCCGAGGGCGTGGCCGTCGGCCAGGTGGGGGGGCGGACCTTCGCCTTCGTCGGCCTTGAGCGCCTCGGCGGGGTGATGGTCTTCGACGTGAGCAACCCCCGGACTCCGACCTTCGTGCAGTACCTGGCCAACCGCAGCTTCGCCGGAACCACCATCGGTCCCGACAGCGGTCCGGAGGGGATCACCTTCGTCCCCGCGGACCGCAGCCCCACCCGGCGACACCTGCTGG
This sequence comes from Acidimicrobiales bacterium, assembly GCA_052390275.1. Lineage (GTDB taxonomy): Bacteria > Actinomycetota > Acidimicrobiia > Acidimicrobiales > AC-14 > JBQTHD01. The sequence goes on from JBQTHD010000028.1 coordinate 15,786, forward strand.
TGGTGGGCAACGAGACCTCGGGAACGGTTTCGATCTACAGCGCCTGATCTCAGCCGCACTTTCGCCCGGCAACGTTGCGCCTTGCCCAGGCCGCAACGTTGCCAGGCGAGGCAGGTGATCTCCGAAACGTCGCCGATCAGTCGAGATGGGCCGGGGCCACTGCCAGGCCGAGGGCGCGGGCTCCGGCATGGAGTCGTCGGTCCCCAGACGGCCATAACCACCTCCGCGTCGGAAAGGACCAGGGCGCTGGCCAGGTGGACGGCGTCGGCCCCGCCCAGGGCGTGGGCGCTGGCCAGTTCCCCCGGCCGTCGCTCAATCGCCTCGGTGATCTCCACCGGTCGCATGGCTGGCCGGAACTGGGCCCACGTCCTTTCAGAATCCTGGACCTGGCCCCCGTCGAGATAGGCCGGTGTTCATCGGCGATCCGTTTGCTTGGCGTTTGATGGAGGGTCCTGGGCTGTGCCGGTGCCGAATACCGTTGGGGGTATTTTGATCCGGGTACGAGTGATTGCCGCGTCCATGCGGCAGTCCAGTCGGCGGGACCCAACCCGCGGTCCAGTCGACGAAGACCCCAACCCAGGAGGTACTTCCATGCTGATCGGGTTCCCTCGTAGAGAAACTCCTAAGAGGCCACCATCGAACTGGCGGGTCAGGCCATGAGCGAGGTTCCCGAGCCTGTCGTGGCTGCGGCCCGGCGCCGCCTGCGTCGAATACAGGGCCAGTTGGGCGGCATCATCGCCATGATCGAAGAGGGTCGAGAATGCCGGGACGTCATCACGCAGGTAGCCGCCGCCGGTAAGGCCCTGGACCGGGTGGGAGTCTCGCTCCTGGTCAGCCGGCTTCAGCACTGCCTGGAGAATGCCGAACCGGGCGATAGCACTCAGTACGACCCGGTCGAGGTGGAACGGTTGTTCATGAGCCTCACGTGATGTCCGAGGTGGCCCCCGGACAGGGATGCAGCGTCGGCTCTGACGACTCCGTCGTCGGCTTTGTTCGACGTTTCCTGAGGAAACGACAGCCGTGATTGCGACGGCCCTCGTACTGGGTCTGACGATCGGGCTGACTATGGGAGCACTGGGAGGCGGCGGATCGATCCTGGCCGTGCCGGTCCTGGTGTTCCTTCTCGGCCGTCCGGTGGATGAGGCAACCACGGTCTCGTTGATGGGCGTCGGCCTAGGTGCAGCCGTGGCCGTCGTCGGACACTGGAGGGCAGGGCGGGTCCGGGTTCGTACCGGCATCGTTCTCGGCGTCGTAGGAGTCTGCGGGTCGGGTTACCGGTCCTCAGCTATGGCCAGCATTCTGGCCCGCAAAGCCGGGCTGGAGGTCCTCAACGTCCCCGGCGGGATGGCCGCATGGAAAGCGGCGGGTTATCCCACAGCCAGATGAGACCAGCCCGCCAGGCTCCTTGCGGCCATCACCAGACTCCGCGGCGCCGTCGCCGTCCAAAGCGGCATCGTCCGTTTCCCTAGGTTGGTCCCCCAGGTTGGTCCCCCAGGTTGGTCCCCCAGGTTGGGTTCCCCAGGTTGGTTCCCTAGGTTGGTTCCCCAGGTTGGTTCCCCAGGTTGGTTCCCCAGGATGGCCCGAACTTCACTGATTGCCACAGCCATGGAACCGCTACTACGACCGAGAGGTTCACGATGCCCGGAGACGGTGGCTTTGGGGTGGGACGACGGGCCGACATAGTGGTGGGAGCCGGGCACAACGGTCTGATAGCAGCCTGCTACCTGGCTCAGGCCGGCCGGGAGGTGGTGGTTCTCGAACAGCTTGACCGCCCGGGCGGGGGATCACGAACCGAGGAAACGATCCCCGGCTACCGCTTCGACCTGCATTCGGCCGCCCACAACATCATCAACATGACCGACATCCCCGTCGAGTTGGACCTGGCAGGCGCCGGCCTTGACTACCAGGAGATGGACCCGTTCTCGGTGGCCATCCACCGCGACGGTCGTCGGGTCCGGTTCTTTCGATCGGTGGAGGCCACCATCGAGTCGATCGCCCAGGAGTCCCCGGCGGAGGCGGCGGACTACCGCCGGTTCGTGGCCGTGGGTTCCCCGCTGGTCAAGGCCGTGCTTCCCGCCATCCGCGGCGACGGCGGACCGGGTGCCTTGGCCGGGCAGAGCCGGAACCTCCTGCGGGCTCTGCGCACCGGGCCCTCGGCGCTGGCCGCCGACCTCCTGGGCCCTTACGAATCGCTGCTGCGCCGCCGGCTGGGGTCGGACCTGACCCGGGCGCCGGTGGCGGCTTTCGCCGCCCACGCCGGGGTCGGCCCGACTGTCGCCGGGGGGTCCATCTTTGCGTTCTGGCAGGCCGCATATCACGCCTTCGGCCAGTGGCACGGGCGGGGAGGAGCCCAGAACCTCACCGATGCCCTGGTGACCCGGCTCGGCTCTCTCGGCGGCGAGCTCCGCTGCGGGGTGCCGGTGGAAGCCATTTTGGCCCCCGGTGGCCGGGTCCAGGCGGTTGTGGCCGGAGGCGAACGGATGGAGGCGACCAACGTCATTACCGCTGTTGATCCCAAGACCGCCCTGCTCAGATTGTTGAATCCGCCCCTTGGAGGATCCGTCGGCGCCGGATTGTCGGCCGCTCGGCGCTCCAACGTGGTCCAGGCCGTGGTTCACGTGGCCACCGATCGGCTGCCGCCCTATCCCGGCTTTGCCGATGGCGACGCCAACGGTCTCGCGAGCTATGTGGATCGACTCGAGGATCTGACCCGAGCCTGGGTCCGGGCCGAAGCCGGCCTCCTTCCCGATCCGCTCCCGCTGTACGCCTTCACGCCCTCGGCCATCGACGACAGCCTGGCACCACCCGGACATCACACGGTCTACCTGGCCTGCCCGGCGGCGCCGTCGGTTCTCGAGGGTGGCTGGGACTCCCGGCGCGACGAGTTCGTCGAGCGATGTCTGGACACCGTCGAGGCTCGGGCCCCGGGCTTCCGGCACTCGATCCAGGCGACGTCGGCCTGGACTCCTGATCTGATGGAGCGGGTCGGGGGCTGGCCCGGAGCCCACCCCATGCATCTGGACATTTCGCTCGACCAGTTGGGCCCCTTTCGCCCGACCCGGCAGTTGGGCCGGTGGCGAACTCCGGTGGCCGGGCTGTACATCTCCGGTGCCGGTACCAACCCGGCCGGCGGAATTGCCGGCACCCCCGGCCGCCAGGCGGCCCGGGCCCTTCTGGCCGACTGCCGTTGACACCGTGTCGCGGTCTTGGCGTCAGTCCTCACCCGAGGAGGAATCGGCGGCGCGGCGGCGGATTTCGGCCACCACGGTGGCGTCGGCCAGGGTGGTGGTGTCACCCAGGTCCCGGCCCTCGGCCACGTCCCGAAGGAGTCGGCGCATGATCTTGCCGCTGCGGGTCTTGGGAAGATCGTCGGTGAAAACGACGGTTCGGGGTCGGGCTATTGGTCCGATCTTGGTGGCGACATGGGCCCGCAGTTCGGCCCCCCGGGCGGCTGAGTCCGCCGGCGACGCCGGATCGAAGCCAGACCGCAGGGTCACGAAGGCCACGATGGCCTGGCCGGTGGTCGCGTCGTTGGCTCCGACCACGGCGGCCTCGGCCACACTTGGATGGTCGACCAGAGCGGACTCCACCTCGGCGGTCGATACCCGGTGGCCGGAGACGTTCATGACATCGTCCACCCGGCCCAGGAACCACAGGTATCCGTCGGCGTCGGTCTTGGCTCCGTCGCCGGCGAAGTAGCGGCCTTCGAAACGGCTCCAGTAGGTCTGGCGGTAGCGGTCGGGGTCCCCCCAGATTCCCCGGAGCATGCTGGGCCACGGGCGGGTGAGGGTCAGATAGCCGCCGCCGTGGGCCACCGGGAGGCCGGCGTCGTCGACCACTTCGGCCCCGATTCCCGGCAGGGGGAAGGTGGCCGATCCCGGTCGCAGGGTGGTGGCCCCGGGAAGGGGGGAGATGAGGATGGCGCCGGTCTCGGTCTGCCACCAGGTGTCGACCACCGGGCACCGACCGCCGCCGATGTGGGTCCGGTACCACATCCAGGCCTCGGGATTGATGGGCTCGCCCACCGATCCGAGGAGGCGGAGCGTGGACAGGTCGTGGCCGGCGGGGAGGTGGTCGCCCCACTTCATGAAGGTGCGGATGGCGGTGGGGGCTGTGTAGAGGATGGTGACGCCGTAGCGAGCGATCATCGACCACCACCGATCACAACCGGGAGTGTCGGGGGCACCCTCGTAGAGGACCGAGGTGGCACCGTTGGCCAGCGGGCCGTAGACGATGTAGCTGTGGCCGGTCACCCATCCGATGTCGGCCGCGCACCAGTAGACGTCGGTGTCGGGATGGAGGTCGAAGACGTAGCGATGGGTGAAGGCCACCTGGGTCAGGTAGCCACCGCTGGTGTGCATGATGCCCTTGGGGCGGGCCGTGGTTCCCGAGGTGTACAGCAGGAACAGCAACTGCTCGGAGTCCTGGGCCTCCGCCGGGCAGGAGTCCGCCGCCGTGGCCATCTCGTCGTGCCACCACCGGTCCCGCCCGGGGGCCATTGCCACGTCCTGGCCGGTGCGGCGCACCACCACCACCGCCGAGACGCTGGGCGTCCGTGCCAGAGCCGCGTCGGCGTTGACCTTCAGAGGCACGATCGCACCCCGCCGCCAACCTCCATCGGCGGTGACGAGGACGCCTGCCTCGGCGTCGTTGATCCGGTCGGCGAGCGCTTCGGCCGAGAAGCCCCCGAAGACCACCGAATGTGCCGCGCCGATCCGGGCACAGGCGAGCATGGCCACCGGTAGCTCGGGGATCATGGGCATGTAGATCGCCACCCGGTCGCCCTGCTTCACGCCCAGGGAGCGAAGGACGTTGGCGAACCGGCAAACCTCGACGGTGAGTTCGGCGTAGGTGATGGTTCGGGTGTCGCCCGGCTCGCCCTCCCAGTGGAAGGCCACCCGGTCCCCCCGGCCGGCGGTCACATGGCGGTCGAGGCAGTTGTAGGCGACGTTCAAAGTCCCGCCCACGAACCAGCGGGCCCAGGGCAGATCCCACTCACAGGTGGTGTCCCATGGGCTGAACCAGTCCACCAGGTCGGCGGCCTGCCCGGCCCAGAAGGCCTCTGGATCAGCCTGCGCCCGAGCGTGCATCTGGTTGTCGGTGACCAGGGCTCGATCCGCGAACTCCGGAGGCGGTGGGAACTGGCGTTCCTCCAGATAGAGGTCCTCGATTGCCGGGCCTTCGGCCGGAGCACCCGAAGGCTTTGCACCCATGGGGTTGACCCTTGGGTTGGCGGGCGGGTTTCCCGGCGGATCATCCGGCGCTTGGTTGGCTGTGTCGGTCACCGGGATCGAGCCTAACGACGCCGCCCAGCCGATAGGCCTAAGGAAATCACCTTTCCGAGTCCGTCGCTCGGATAGGGGGACCTCTCCCCGTTGTCGCGTCGGGACGATGCCCCGATGATGACCCCGATGAAAAGGGGGCCTGCCCGAAGGTGGACACCACGTTGAACCCGGACCGCTCGCAGGGACGCCAAGCGCGGGAGTGTCGGTTGCATGCCTCCGAGTCCCGTGACGACTCCGGCTGGGGGTGGTTGTCCGAGGGCGTTCAGGAGGACCAGTCGTGGGACGCCCGTCTACGGGAGGACTGGACCAGCGTTGGCCGAGCCATCCGTGACGATCACGCCATGGCCTCGATGGGAGCTTTCACCTCGCCAGCCATTTCGGCTCCCGAGCGACCCGCGGCGAGGAGCCGGGGGAGCCGGAGGAGGTCCCACCACAGTGGGACGGCCTCGTCGGAATCCACCGTCGACTCCTTCGGACATGACGTCCTCCCCGAGGCTGCCGCGCCCGACGCAGGCTGGGCTCCCCCGGGACAGTGGTGGTTCCTATATCCGCAGGGCTGGATGTCGAGGATATGCCCCCCCCTGGGACGCCCTCGTCGGGCGAAGATGCCCCTGTCCGGCTGAGGTCCCCAACGGCCACGGCCCGACAGGCCCCTCGATGTGAGTCACTGCACGAGGTCGAGGTCGGTGCGGGCAAAATCGTTACCCAGGCAGAGCAGCGGCTGGTTGGCCATTCGAGCGACCGCATATGTGAGGCAGTCGCCGAAATTCAGTGCCGCCGGGTGCCGACCTTTGCCGAATCGAAGGAAGGCGCCGACGGCCATGCTCCAATGTTGAGGGCCGAAGGCGATGACAGCGATGCTGGCTTCATCGATGAACCTGGCCAGGAGGGATGTTGCCGGATGCCCGAGCCTGGTGGTCAGAACCAACCCTGTTTCGGCCAAGGTTGGCGCTCCGATTCCCGCAGAAGCCGGTGGGGCGAGCCGCTCGAGTACCGCCTCGAAGCCCGGCTCCCGAAGGAGGACCGCAACGATCGCCGAGCTGTCAACGATCAATAGCCACCCGGTCCGTAGCCGAGAATCCTTTCGCGCTCGTCCTTGGTTATCCGGGCCGTGCCGGCGGCACCGATCTGCGGCCAGATCTCGTGTTCGAGCACGATGCGAAGTCGCTCTGACGGAGAGGATTGCGGCGCGCCGGCAGCCAGTCGCGCGAGGCGCTCCTCCAGAGCGACAAGCACCGCTTGGGTCTTGTTCTCGCCCGTCAGCTCGGACACCTCACGTGCCAACCGTTCGGCGACGGGATTCTTGATGTTGAGGGCCATGGAGGAATGGTACCCATCGGTCTTTATGGTGGATATATGCGCCCGGCCTGCAGCCGTTCTCTCGCCGAGCCGTCCTGTGGGATCGGGGGAGGCGCTACCCCGCCGGCGGCGGCCCCAGCCACTCCAGGACCCGGAAAGCGCCCAGCCCGGCGGGGTCCACGAGGGCCTGGGCTTCGGCAAGCCGGCTGCGGGCGGCCAATGTCGCCAGATCGGGATGGGCGGCGCCCCGGTACCAGGCGGCTCGAGCGTCCTCCTTGAGGGCGTCGATTCCGTGGTCGGCCAGGAAATCGGCCTGGGAGCGGTTCCGCAGGGGAGATCGCCAGGCCGCCAACTGGTCGGACGGCACGTCGTAGGTGATGTCGACGGTGCCGAGGCTGGCCAGGGGGCCGTGACCGGGGCGGTGGGCCCGGTAGGTGCGCATCCAATGGTCCTGGGGTCGGACCGCCATCTCCGGAGTGGTCGAGGCGTAGTCGATGATCGCCAGCCGCCCCGGGATTGACTGCTCCTGGTCATCGTCGGGATCCGGTCGGCTGTTCAGCACCGCAAGAGCCTGATCCAACCAGGCGACGGCGGAGCGGGCCCAGGGGATACGGGCTCCGACCGGGGCATCGGGGGCGAATCGATCGGCGGCGCCGGCAGCATTTGACTCGGCGGGAAGAAGCACTTCGGCCAGGTTGGCCGACACGTGGAGCTCGGCCCACCGGCCGGCTGTGCCGACCCGCTCCAGAACGCGTACCGGCATGTTGTCGAGGAGTTCGTTGGCCAGCACCACGTGGGCGGTGCCGGGCGCCGGCAGACCGGCGAGGGAGGTCACCACCGGCCCGGACTGGCTCGGCTGGTGACATCCGGAGTCGCGGGCGACCCGCCCCGGACCCAGTGCCTGGGCGGGGGGCTCGAGTGCCAGGCGAGCCGCCTGCTGGGACCGGAGGGCAGCCGATCGCTCGACCAGCACGTATCTAAGAGCACCACCACAGTCAGGGTTGGACGCCACGATGGAGGCGGCCAGTGTCCCCCTGCCGGCCCCGGCCTCGACCACCACCCAGGGAACGGGACGCCCCGCTTCGTCCCACCAGGAATCCAGAGCCCGTGCCATCACCGCCCCGAACAGAGGACCGATCTCCGGGCTGGTGATGAAGGCCCCGCCGGCACCCCCTGCCCGCCCCCCGGTCTCATAGAAACCATTCGCCGGGTCGTAGAGAGCCATTTCCATGACCCGATCGAACCGGACCGGGCCGAATCGGGCCGCCATCTCCGCCATACGCTCGGCGACGGTTGCACATGTAGGCGTCGGCGGATCGAGTCCCGGGAAGTCCAAGGCGCCAGCCTTATCTGAGCGAGGCTGCTGCTGCTCAGTAGGCAGTTCCGCCGGGGGCGACCCGGCCGGCCACTGAGACCCAGGTGGGCCGGGGCGCCAGGGTTGCTGCCGGAGGCTGCCGCCCCTGTGACAGCCTTGGCGATGGCCGAGACCGTCAAACCGGTTGCTGCAGTTCAAGTCACCGGGTTGCGAAAGCGTCTGGGATCGAAGGATGTGCTGCGCGATCTCACCTTCTCCGTACCGCAGGGAGAGGTCTTCGGGCTGGTCGGGTCGAACGGGTCGGGCAAGACCACCTTGCTTCGCATCCTCTGCACATTGGAGAAGGCCGACGCCGGCCTGGTCTCCGTGGCCGGGGTGTCCGTCGGTGACGATCCGGGGCGGGTCAGAGCAGTCGTTGGTTACGTCCCCGACTCGTTCGGTGTGTATCCCCGGCAGACAGCGGTCGAGTACCTCCAGTTTTATGCGGCCATCCACGGGGTGGACAGGGCCCGCCGGTACCGAGTGGCCGTTGATCTTCTGGAGTTGCTGGGCATGGCCGGTCGCCGCGGCCACTACGTGGCCTCCATGACCCCGGGCTATCAGCGTCGGCTGTGCCTGGGGCGGGCGATGGTCCATGACCCGCAGGTGCTGCTCATCGACGATCTTTCCAGCCTGGACCTGGGTGCCCAGGAGGATCTGCGGGAGATCGTCGCGGCCCTCCGACGAATGGGTCGGACAATCCTGATCGCAAGCAACCACGTGGCCGAGTTGGAGCAGACATGCACAGGGATTGGGTTGTTGGAGGGAGGGTCGATGGTGGCGTCCGGCCCCTTGGCCCAGATTCGATCGGCCGGGGGTGGGAGCCTGCGAGAGGCCCTGATCGGACTGGGCCGGAAGCGGTCGTCCCAGGCCGCGGTATGAACGCCACCTTCAAGGAATCTTCAGGCTTGCTGGATATCCTGGGGTGCGAACCTTGGGCGAGCACACCAAGCGTCGATCGGTCACCAGGTTTCAGCCCAAGGCTATAGGTTTGGTCCGCGATGCGATTTTGGAAGTCCTATCAGAGGTTAGGGATTCATCAAAAATGAACCTCTCCACATTGCACTTTTCTAGGATGAACCGGGCTTCAGCGATAGCCACGAACAATCGCGGAGTGCCCCGCCGGATCGTGCTGGGGGTGGTGAGCGTTTCCGCCTTGGTTCTGGGAGTTGTTGGTACCGCCTTTGCTTGCACGCCGTTACCCAGGTCCTTTCTCATCGCTCCGGACGTGGGTGCAGCCAAGACCATGACCACCGTGACCGGCCAGGGCCTTCGACCCCGCACCCCCGTCGAGGTGCTGTGGGGTGACACTCAAGGCCGGGTGATTGGCTCCGTAATCACCGACGAACGCGGCGAGTTTGCCCTCCCGGTCACCGTTCCCGATGTGGTGCCCGGGGCTTATGCCGTCGTATTCATGGCTCCTACCGCCGACGCTCTAGGGATGGAGGGAGTGACCGTGGACTCGGTCGCAGTGGGCCGGTTGCCCTTCCGCCTCGCCCCCGCTGCCGCTGCCTCTCCCATCGGGGGACTGCCAGGTCCAAGTCCGGATCTCGGACAGCAATGGAGCGGCGATCCCCGACGAACTCGACCCAACAGCGATTCCGGGCAGGACCTCGTACTTGCCGTTGGCATCTCGGGCCTTGGCATCGTCGTGGTGGCCGGAGGATCCGCCTTGGTCGGAACGCGGCGCAGGCGGCGAAGTTCGTCGCCAGCGTGACCGCATCGCGGGCCGCGGCTTTGATCGCCCTGGCCGCGCTCGCCCTGGAAGTGTTGTCCGGATGTGGGCGAGGTGGCCCGGGTGGTCGAGTGCAGGAGTCGAGCGCTCGCGGCGGCGCCGCATCGACGCCCGAGGCGGTGGCGATCCAAATCGGCGACCTGCCCACCGGGTTCGAGAAATGCTCTTACTCGGGCAGCATCGATAGCTATCTGGCCGCGATCAGGGACGTGGATCCCATCACTCACTCGTCTCTGGCCGATAGGTGGGGCCGGCTGAAGGCGGCCAAAGCCACCGCCGGCTATGCGGCCTTCTTCGCTGACAGTCAAGCAGCCTGCACAACCTTTATGCTCCCCATCGATCAGCGCAATTTTGGTTCCGAGGAGGATCACATTGCGCAGCACCCGAGGATTGCCAGCAGCTTCGTGTTCCGATTTGTCGACGATGCCAGCGCCCGGTCCGCTTTCGCCGCCGACTACTTCGGCCAGTCCGCGCTGGCCGACGAAATTGCCATGGATGTGGCCGTGGGAACCGACACCCGGCTGGGCCCGAACTCCATCTCGGTGGCCACCCAGGGCAGTCCTATCCAGATCCGCCAAGCCGTTTGGCAGAAGAGCGCCTGGAACGTCCTCTTTCGGAGCGCGGCCATCGAGCGCAAGGCCTCAGAGAACGTAACCGCCGCGATTGATCTTCGGATGGGCTGAGGCTCTCGGTGGATCCCTCCGGGCCACCCCGAGGGGACGGCCCTTCGGCTCCCCGCCTCGGGTTCTGGTGCGCCGGCGCAGTCCTGGTCCTCCTCGGCCTTTATGTCGTAGCGGTGGGCAACTCACTCCCCCGAGTGACCGGGGACCGACTGAGGCTGGACACCTTTGCTCGCTTGGTCGCCGAGAATCGGATCCGAGATGCCCGCATCTTGGACCAGGACTCTTACGTGGTTGGTCAGTACGTTCGCAACGACGGCACTGCGGGACGCTACAACCTGCCTTACCTGCAGGATGCCAGTCGTGAGCGCCTGGTGGACCTGCTGCTCGACTCGCGGGTTCCCACCGAGATCGCGCCGCAGTTCTCCAAGCGCCTCCTGGGACCGGCAACGTTCCTGTTGCCGGCGCTCATCGTGGTCGTCGTCTTCGGCTACCTCGTCTTGTCGCAACAACAGGGGACCGGGCTGTTCGGCATCCGCAGCGGCGCCCGCCGTGTCAGTGCCGACCAGGCCGGGGCGACCTTTGCCGACGTAGCCGGCCAAGATGGTGCGATCGCCGAGCTGCGGGAGATCAAGGATTTCCTGGCCGACCCGGGCCGCTTCGCCGCCCTGGGGGCAGTGGTGCCTAAGGGTGTCCTGCTTTTCGGTCCGCCGGGTTGCGGCAAGACTTTGCTCGCTCGGGCCGTCGCCGGCGAGGCCGGCGCTGCGTTCTTCTCCGTCTCGGGATCGGACTTCGTTGAGCTTTACGTCGGCGTGGGCGCCGCTCGGGTCCGGGACCTGTTCAACGAGGCCCGCAGGCATGCCCCCGCCATTGTGTTCATCGATGAACTCGACTCGGTCGGTCGTCGGCGAGCCAGCGGAGGAGCCGGGGCCGGGAGCCGTGACGAGCAGGAGCAGGCCCTCAACCAGATCTTGGCCGAGCTCGACGGGTTCTCGCCCCTGCAGGGGATCATCGTTATCGGCGCCACCAATCGGCCCGATGTGCTCGATCCAGCCCTTCTGCGCCCGGGACGCTTCGACCGCAGTATCGGCCTGGAACGCCCCAACCGGGAGGCCCGATTGGCCATCCTCGGCGTGCACGCCACGAACAAGGCCCTGGAGGCTGGCGTGGATCTGGCCGGCCTGGCCGACCGGGCCATCGGCCTGAGCGGCGCCGACCTGGCCAACGTGATGAACGAGGGGGCGTTGCTGGCGGCCCGGGCGGACCGGTCGGTGATCTCGCCGACCGACCTCGAGGCTGGCCTCGGCCGCATCCTGGAGGCGCCTGAGCGCCAGCGCCGGCTGTCGCAGCGGGACAATAGCTTCGGGCGGTTCGCAGCCAGCGGCCACCGGGTGACGTTCGCCGACGTGGCCGGGGTCGAGGGGGCCGTCGAGGAGCTTCGCGAGGTCTGCTCGTACCTGGCCGATCCCGACGACTTCGTCGACCTGGGAGCCCGGCCGCCTGCCGCCGTCCTGCTGGCCGGCCCTCCGGGCTCCGGCAAGACCCTCCTGGCCCGGGCCGTGGCTGGCGAGGCCAACGCCGCCTTCTTCCCGGTGGCCGCCACCGAGTTCCTGCGGGCGTTCGCCGGCGAGGGCGCGGCCCGGGTGCGCGACCTGTTCGCCGAGGCCCGGGCGGCCGCCCCCGCCATTGTCTTCGTCGACGAGATCGACGCCGTGGGCGCCCGCCGGATCGCCGGCGCCGACGGCCAGAGGGAGCGGGACCACACCCTCAACCAGATTCTCATCGAGCTCGACGGCTTCGAACCCCGATCGGCGGTGATGGTCCTGGCCGCCACCAACCGGCCGGAGCTGCTGGACGAGGCCCTTCTCCGGCCGGGCCGATTCGACCGAATCATCACCCTCGGCCTTCCGGACCGGGCCGCTCGTCGGGCAATCCTTGCCCTCCATGCGAGGAACAAGGTCCTGGCCCCCGACGTCGACCTCGAGGCGCTGTCGGCTCTCACCCAGGGGTTCTCAGGCGCCGAATTGGCCGGCTTGCTCAATGAGGCCGCCCTGCTCGCCGGCCGCGAGAGGCTGGCCCAGATACCCGTCGACCTGGTCGAAAGGGCCTTACAGCGAGCCATGCTCGGTGTGACCCAGCCCCGAACCCTGGCAGGCCTGGACCGGGCCGTGGTGGCCTACCACGAGGCCGGTCACGGTTTGGTCGGGCTGGCTCTTCCTGGGGCCGAGAGGCCCCGAAGTCTGTCAATAGTTGCTCAGGGCGACGTCCTGGGTGTCACTCGCCAAGGAGACGAAATCGACCGTTTGGTTTACGGGCGGTCACTACTTATTGACCGGATGGCCGGGGCTCTCGGCGGCCGAGCCGCCGAGGAGATCGTCTTTGGCGAGCCTGGCTCCGGATCGGCTGACGACCTGGTCCGGGTAACGGCTCTGGCTCGGCGGATGGTGTGCGAACTGGGTATGAGCGAATCGCTGGGGCCGCTGACCTACAGCTCCAACGGATCCGGACAGTCGCACTCCGAGGAGTCAGCCCGCGAGATCGATGTCGAATGCCGGCGCCTGGTGTCCGAGGCGCACAGCCGGGCTCGGTCGGTCCTGGTCGAATGCCGATCCGCTCTCGATGCCGTAGCCATGGCCTTGATGGAAAGAGAGGACCTCTCAGCGGAGGAGATGGCCGAGATCGCCAGCGGTCGAGAGCCCCAGTTCGCTCCAAAGGTCGTCGACAGATTGGAGAGTGATCGCCGAGCCTGGCCGTTATGCAAACCCAGTTTGCTCGCCGTGGAGCGGAACGAATGATGGGGCCGTCCGAAAAGGTGGCCGCGCAGGGGTCCCTGGGCCGTCTATGGTCCGTGTAATGACGGACGGCCGAGTCAATAATGAGGCCGGCGTGTTCAAAACAGTCTGGTGCCACCCCTCAGGATTGCCGGTAATGGGGATGGTGGCGGGGACGTGGGCCCTGTTGCCGGCCTTTAGCGGACCGGCCCTCGCTACCGCCCGCCGAGTTGAGATCGCCGACCATGTGATTCCCGGGGTGATCCTGCTGGCCGTCTCTGCAACGGTGTTGGCTGTCACCGCCCGCCATGCCCTTCCTGCAACGATCCTGCTCAGCGCCGGTCTAGCGGTGGTCCTATGCGGCCTCTGGATGACCCTCACCCACCTGCCGTTGGCCGTGCTTGCGAGCAAAGGCCAGGCCCCGTGGGCGGCGACCGTATACCACACAGCACCAGGTTTGGCTATCCTGGCCGTCGGCATTGTCTGGGCCCGACGCTTCTGGTCGGAGGCCGCATGATCCGGGCGCAACCTGAGGCTATGAGCAGATTACATTTACATAGTCGGTCGTTTGTATTTATTGATTGTGACCGCTAGCGGTACCGTCGAAATGCGGACATATTTGGCTTCGAAGTGCGCAATCGCATTGTCTGTGACCGTGCTTGCCGCCGGCTGCGCCCGCCCGGCCCGCCCGACGCTGGGGCCGGCCGAGGTTCCCACCACGCTGGCCATCGCCATCCCCGATTCGACCGACGGTGCCGAGGGCATATCCACCGAGCGGGCCGCTCCCCGGTGGGAGACGGTGGCGACGCTTTCGGGAGATGCCGGCGGTCAGACCGCCTCGGTGACCATCGCCGACGGCGCCATCCAATGGCGGGTGAACTGGCAGTGCGAGGCCGGTTTCCTGCGCATCCTCACGACACCGCCGCCGAAGAAGCCCGGCCCGCTGGTGAGCGGATCGTGCCCGACCAAGGGCGAGGCGTTCTCCATTCTCACCGGCCCCGTCATGCTGGCCGTCGAGGCGGGCGCCAACTGGTCCGCCACCGTGGAGCAGCAGGTGGAAACCCCGCTCAACGAGCCGGCTTTGGCCGAGATGACCGACGCAGCGGTGGCGGCCGAGGGCACCTTCTACGACATCGAGCGCACCGGGGGCGGCACCGCCCGCATCTACACCCTGGGCGACGGCCGGCGCTTCCTGCGCCTCGACGACTTCACCGTGTCGGCCAACACCGACCTGTTCGTGTGGCTGAGTGAGGCTCCCAGGCCGCCGACGAGTGCCGAGGCGGTGGCCGCACCCAAGGTGGTGCTCGGAGACCTCAAGTCGACGGTCGGCAGTCACAACTACGAGATTCCCGCCGATCTGGCCGCGGAGCGCATCAAGTCGATCGTCATCTGGTGCCAACCGGTGGCCATCGCCTACACCGCCGCCGCCCTCGCCGCCCCATGAACCCACGATCGGAGCACTCGATGTCCAGGCTTTCGCCCGCCGGCCGCCGAGGCGCGGCGGCCATCGCCCTGCTGATGGCCGGCGTGCTCAGCTCCTGTGGCGGTCCCGAAGGTGAAACCCGGCCGGTGGTCGCCCAGGCAGCGCCGGCCGAGGCCCGGGCCGGGCGGTGGCAGACCTGGGTGGTCACCGCTCCCTCCGTGATCGCCGTCCCGCCCCCACCGCCGGCCGATTCAGCCCAGGCCGAGGCCGATCTGGCCGAGGTCGAGCGCATGGTGGCCGACACCAGCCCGGAGGCGGCCGCGCTGGTAGAGCGCTACAGCGGCCCCATGCCGACCAAGCCGTGGAGCGACACGGCCTTCGACTTCGTGGCCAAGACCGCCAAGAACCCGCCCATCTCGTCGCGCAACTACGCCCTGGTGCACGCGGCCATGTACGACGCCATGGTCAGCACCTGGTACTGGAAGTACCAGTACAACCTGGCCCCGCCGGCTATCGCCTCGCCCCGGGTGGCGGTGTCCAGCGATCCGTCGTACCCGTCGGAGCACGCGGCCATGGCCGGCGCCGCCTCGGTACTTCTGGCCCACCTCTATCCGGCCCAAGCCGCCGGGCGCCTCGAGGAGATGGCCGAGGCCGCCGGTCGGTCCCGCCTCCACGCCGGCGCCAACACCCCGAGCGACGTGGCCGCCGGCCTGGAGTTGGGTCGGGCGGTGGCCGAGCGCTTCATCACCTTCGCCCGCGGCGACGGCTCGGATCGGCGCTGGGACGGCAAGCGGCCGGCGGGCATCGGCACCGGACCGGCGTTCTGGGAGCCGCCGCCGGGGGCGGCGTCGCCGCCCACCGAACCCCTGGCCGGCACCTGGCGGCCCTGGGTCATGACCTCGGGCAGCCAGTTCCGCCCCGGGCCACCTCCGGCCTACGGCTCCGACGAGTTCCGGGCCGAGGCCCAGGAGGTGCTCGACGCCACCCGCAACATCACCCCCGAGCAACGCCGGGCCGCCGACCTTTACGCCGGGCTGGAGGGATCGTCGCTGCCGGCCGGTGTCGTTCTCGACATCATCCAAAGTGACCTGGCCCGGGCCGCAACCACCGCATCCGCCAGCAGGCCCCCCCTGAGCCTGCCCCGGGCGGTGCGAGCCATGGCTCTGGTGTCGGTGGCCCTGGCCGACGCGGGAATCTCGGCCTGGGATGCCAAGTTCACCTACTGGAACCCCCGCCCGGAGAACGCCATACGTGATCTCGGTCTCGACTCCGACTTCGAGCCGGTGATCGCCACCCCCCGGTTCCCGGCCTATGTATCCGGCAGTGCCACCTATGCCGGCGCCGCCCAGGTGGTCATGACTTACCTGTTCCCCGACCAGACCGACACCTTTGAAGAGCGGGCCGAAACCCAGGCCGAATCACGCATCTGGGGCGGCATCCACTACCGGGCGGACCAGGTTGGTCTGGCCATGGGTCGACAGGTCGGAGAACTGGTGGTGGCTTGGGCCAAGACTGACGGTGCCGACGTCGACACACGGTGACGCCTCATCCGTAGCGCCTCATCGACAACTTCGGGAGCTCGCGCTGTCGAAAGCAACCAGGGGAAGTGGTGGGGGTCGGATTTGAGTTACGGACCACGCCTGTTCCTACGACGTCTCGGTTGGACCCCGGCGGGTGAGTTCCCGCCGGTGGGTCACGCCGAGCTTGGCCAGGACCCGGGCCATGTGCTTCTTGACCGTGTTGACCGACACGAACAGCCGCTCACCGATCTCGGCGTTGGTGAAGCCCTGCCCGGCCAGGTTGGCCACGTCTCGCTCGGCCGGCGTGAGGCTGGCCCACCCCACGACCGGCCGACCGCTGCGGACGCCGCGACCCTTGGACACGTAGGCCACCACGTCGTCGAGAGACATCTGGGCACCCTCGGCCCAGGCCGCCTCGAACTCGGAGGCGCCGAGAACCTGCTCCAGGCGGTCCAACTGGCTGGCGTGACTCGCGGTTGCCGGCGAGGAGCGGGCGTATCCCCCGGTCCGGCGCAGCCGATCGGCGGCGCTCAGCACCCGCACGGCCCGGGCCTCCCGGCTCCCTTCGGCATCGATGGCCGACAGGGCCTCGAGCGACAGGGCGGCGTTGGGAAGGTCCCCGATCTCCGCCCGCAGGGCGAGAGCCTCGTGGTAGAGGCCGGCGGCCCGGGCGTCGTCGTGGCGAACGCGGGCCAAGTCGCCGAGGGCGTGCAGGGAGCTGGCGGTGACGGCCTTGTTGCCGTTGCTGCGGCCCAGAGCCAGGGCCTGGTCGAGAAGCGGTTGGGCGTTGTCGGCCTCGCCTCGGGCCAGCGCAACCCGTCCGAGGCCCTGCAGCGAGGCCGCCGACGTGCCGGTGGCCGCCTGGGCCAGGGCCAGGCTCTCGCCGAAGAGGCGCTCGGCGGCCCCGAGGTCGCCCTCGGCCTCGGCCAGGCGGCCGAGGACCTCGAGGGCGTAGACGGCGGTGTCGGTGGAGTTGGTGCCCCGGGCGATGGCCAGGGCGTCGCCCAGGATGGCCCGAGCCCGGGCCCGGTCACCGCGGCCGGCGGCGACCTGGGCCAGATCGGTGAGGGCTCCGGCCGCCTCGTAGGCGCCGCCCGTCGCCCGGGCCAGAGCCAGAGCCTCCTGGAGGAGGACCTCGGCCGCCTCGTAGTCCCCCTCGCAGAAGGCGACGTGGCCCAGTGCGTCGAGCCCGAAGGCCAGGCACTGGCGATCGGCCGCGGCCCGGGCCACGTCGAGGCACTCCTCCAGCATGGGGCGGGCGGCCGGCGCGTCGCCCAGCTGGTTGTAGGACGCCCCGCACAGGGCCAGGGCATGGGCCAGGCACCAGCGGTCACCGATCTGGCGAGCCATGGCAACCGCCTGCTGGAGGACCGGGATGCTCGCGGCCACGCCCTGGGTGTAGAGGCCGCAGGTGCCCACCAGCAGCAGGGCCCGGCCGATCCCCTGGAGGTCGCCGAGCTCGCGCCACGAGGCCAGGCTGGTCTCGGCGGCCGGCGCCGCGGCGGCATAGTCGCCCACCATGGCCGCCAGCAGGGCCAGGCCCCAGGTGGCCTTGGCCCGCAGGGCGGGCGACCCGTCGGGCGACACCGACAAGGCCTGGTCCAGCCAGCCCCGACCCTCGCCGTAGTGGCCGCGGATGCGCCAGAACAGGGTGAGGGCGCCGGCCAGTCGCAGCGGCATCTCCTGGCCGTCGGCGGGATCGCGACTCGACACCGCCTGGTGGAGGGCGGCCCGCAGGTTGTCGTGGTCCTCGTCCAGGCACCAAAGCCACTCCTCCTGGCCGGGACCGCTCAGCTCGGGTTCGGCTCTCTCGGCCCAGGTCGTGTACCAGGCGGCATGGCGCAGCCGGAGTCGGTCGGCCTCGCCGGACTCGAGCAACCGGTCCCGGTAGTAGTGCCTTATCGTCTCGAGAAGGCAGTACCGGGTCGCCCCCGGCCTCGTCTGCTGGGTGGTCACCAGGGACCGCGTCACCAGCTTCGTCATGAGGTCGAGGCACTGCCGGGCGGGCAGGCCCTCGCCCGGGCAGACCCCTTCGGCGGCGCCGAAGGTGAAGGATCCGGCGAACACCGAGAGCCGGCGTAGCAGGGTCTGCTCGGCCTCGGAGAGCAGCTCGTGGCTCCAGTCGACGGCCGCCCTGAGAGTCTCGTGGCGCGAGTGCGAGGCGCGGTCGCCGCCGGTGAGGAACTCGAAGCGGTCGTCGAGGCGCCGGGCGATCTCGGCCGGAGAGAACATCACCACCCTGGCCGCAGCCAGCTCGATGGCCAGAGGTATCCCATCGAGGCGGCGGCATATCTCCACCACCGCGGCCAGCGAGTCGTCGGTGATGGTGAAGTCGGGGTTTCTGGCCCGGGCCCGGTCGCCGAACAGCCGTACCGGAGGTGAGGATCGGGCCTGGTCGGGCGACGACCGGACGTCGTCGGGTACCGCGAGTCCTCGCACCGGCCAGGTCTGCTCACCGGCCACCCCGAGAGGCTCCTGGCTGGTGGCCAGCACGGTGAGCGCCGGGCAGGCGGCGAGAAGGGCCGAAACCACCTCGGCGCAGGCGGCCACCACGTGCTCGCAGTTGTCGAGGACGAGAAGCGTGGCCCGGTTGGCGATCCGGGCTACCAGGCTCTCGTAGGGGCTCAGCCCGTGCCGCTCGTGGGTGGAAAGGGCCGAGGAGACGGAGCGGAGGACGAACTCGGCCTGGTCGATCCGGCCCAGGTTCACCAGCCACACGCCGCCGGGATAGTTCGTGCCGACCGAGGCCGCTGCGGTCAGGGCCAGCGCCGTCTTCCCGACGCCGGGAGGACCGGTCAAGGTCACCAGACCCCTGCCGGCCAGCAGGCCGCCCACCCGGTCCAATGCGCTCTCGCGTCCCAGAAGTGGGCCGAGGTTCAGCGGGAGGTTGGTGGGAAAGTCCATGACCCAGGCGGGTTCGGCCCCGGGCCGCTTCGACGGATCAGGCTGCTCCACTGTCGCCGGTGACGGTAGCGCCCGACTTGACGCCTTCGGCTCTGACCTGTCTCAGGCCGGCGCCGCCCCAGACCAACATGATCAGGGCGAACACCCAGGCCCGGGGCAGCAGGGCGGCGTCCACCCGGTGCAGGTTGGCGGAGTTGAGGGCCATGTAGATGAGGAAACCGGCGCTGCCCCCGACGGCCCGCAGGTTCACCCGGGAGACGACGAGGAGGGCCACGCCCAGTAGCCCGAAGGTCAAGAAGTAGGGATCGAGGTTCGTCTGCTCCATCAGCACGAAGGCCAGACCCAGCGCCGCGGACGCGCTCCCCGCGCCCAGATAGCGCCGGCCGTCGACCAGCCAGGCTCCCAGTGCCAGGACCCCTATGGCCAGCAGGACGATGTGCAGCCGCGGGGGCCGTCCGTAGGCGGAGTGGGCCAGGAGCCCGACGGGCAGGGCCGAGGCCATCATCAAAAGGCCGGCTCTGCGCTGGCGGTTCGGCGTGGTGGATCCGAACGGCTCGAACCGGGGCCGGTCGGTGTCGTCGGCGATCGACGCCGTCGGGGGAGCTGCCTGGATGGCCATTTCGTTACCTCCGCGAGCGGGTTGGGGCCGGAAACACCATCGCTAGCCGCCCGCTCCGGGCGAAACATCACCCGCGACGGGTGAGGAAAGGTGTTCGCCGACCGGCGAAACTTGGCACCGGCCCTGCGGAGGAAGAAGCTGACGACCTGAGAGCGCTTCGCCCGAAGACCATGGCCGGCTTTGCAGGGCGGCTGTGGGTTGCCGCCCTGGCCGCCGGCGCTTTACTTGGGATCGCCGTGCTGGGGGTCGCCCCGCTGGCCGGCAGGCCGGGAGCCGGGCCGCGGCGCCCGGCCTACGCCCAGGAGGGCCTGGGTGTAGTCGTGTCGTCGTGGGCCTGGGAGGTGGGCGATGCCGACTCGTGGTCGTTCTACACCGTGCGGGTGAAGAACCTGGGAGGCCGCAGCTTCGCCGGCCAGGTGGTGCTCCGGCCCACGGACGGCGCCGGCGGCGCCACCCATCGAGTGCCGGTTGGCCTCGCCGCCGGTGAGGAAAAGAACGTCGCCTTCGGCCTGTTGGTGACGCCGGGCCGGTACCGGGCCGAGGTGCTCGACGGTTCGGGCCGGCCGGTGGCGGCGGGCGAGGCCATCGCCGCCCCGGCCGGCGGAGACCAGTGGGTGGGCCTGCTCACCGATGTGCCCACCGGCCGGGCCTTTCTTCCCGGCGGATCCCGGCCGCCGTTCCGGGTCAGCGAGCGCTTCGCCTCGGCCCGGGACTTCCCGGCCGACGCTGCACTCCTCACCGGGCTGGCGGCCGTCGTCATCGTCGACTTCGACAGCGCCGGCCTCGAGCGGGCGCAGGTCGCGGCGCTGGAGGACTTCGTGGCTCTCGGGGGCAGCCTGGTCCTGGGTGGAGGAGCGGCGGCTCCCAGGACGGTGCTGGCGCTGCCCGAATCGCTCACCCCGCTGCGGCCCGACGCCACCCGCACCGCTTCGGTGGCGCCGCTGGCCGAGCTGGCGTCGTTACCCGCGCAAGGGTCGGCCCTGGTGGCCACCGGACCCATCGCCGGCGGGGTGTCGATCCTGGAGGGCACTGCCGAGCGGGTGCCGCTGATCGTCGAGCGCCCACTGGGCGGGGGCCGCATCGTCCAGCTTGCCTACGACCCCCTGGTGGAGCTGGGCCGCACTGGGCCCTACGGGGCGGTGGCGCGGGACGTCGCCCTGGCCCGGGCCGGGATCGATC
Organism: Acidimicrobiales bacterium; assembly: GCA_052390275.1. Classification (GTDB taxonomy): domain Bacteria; phylum Actinomycetota; class Acidimicrobiia; order Acidimicrobiales; family AC-14; genus JBQTHD01. Next base: position 36,495 of record JBQTHD010000028.1, read on the forward strand.
ATTCACCGCCTCCAGCCCCGTCGGTGCCGGCCGGCGCAGCCCCGGTCGACCGCCCCTCATCCGATTCGCCCGACCGCCCGGCGGCGGCCCGATCGCTCCTGCGCGCCGGCCCGGGGCCGGCCGGCGCCCCGCCGCCGCTCGCCGCAGCGGCCCTGATGGGCTACGCACTTCTCGTCGGCCCGGCCGGCTACCTGGTGGTGCGGGCCCGCCGCCGTCCGACTTTCCTGTGGTCGTGTTCGGTTCTCGTGGCCCTGGTTGGCGGCGGGGCCGCCTGGGTCGCCGTCGCCGTTCCCTGGCGGGGCGCCGTCGAGTACCGCGAGTTTCGGGTGCAGACGGTGCTCCCCGGCGGTACCAGCCGGATCGAGGGTTACGGGGTGCTGCGCTCGCGCCGGCCCGGCGTCGCAGAGATGGTGCTGCCTGCGGGGGGGTTGGCGTCGAGCATCGCGCCCGAGCCCGCGCCCCGGCGGCTCTCGGGCGTTCTCGGCCCGGTCGGACTGGCCCGTCCCGAGGGCGAGGTGGAGGCACCGGCCCGGGCCGGCGACCACGTGGTCGGCCCGGACGGGATCGGGCTGCGGGTCGACTCGCCCCGGTGGGCGGAGCGGCTGGTCACCACCTCCTCGACGTCGCGAGGTGGCCGGGCCCTGGCCGGCGATCTGCGCCTGGTGGAGGGACGGGTGACCGGTCGGATCACCAACGTCGGCGACGTGGTGCTGGGCGGGCTGACGGTGCAGGGGTCGGAAGGGACAGTTCGGCTGGGCGCCGAGCTCGCCCCCGGAGAGTTCCTCGACATCTCCTCGGCGCTGGGTGCCGTCGAGGGCCCGACCGATGCCCCTGGCGCCTCACCTGGGAGCCTTTTCCGGGATTCCGGCATCCCGGAAACCGACGAAAGGCCTGGCAGGGAGGCATATGGAGTCGGCCCGGACCTGGCCGGAATCCGAGCAAAGGTTTCTGGTCGAGGCACTGACCGGGCGCTGATGGACGGGGAAGGATCCGTGCTGGATCTGGCCCTGGCCGGCGCCGGCCCGGCACCGGGTTGGGTCCACCTGGTGGCGTCGGGCCCAGGCCCGGCCGCCGTGGAGATCGGCGGCCGCCCGATCGCGCCAGCGGCCACTGCGGTGGTGGTGGCGGTGAGGCTCGCATCTGTCGACGACCTGGGCGCAGGGCTGGGACGGCCCCGCCTGATTTGCGCCTGCGGCCCGGCGCCTGACTCCCGGGTGTACGAGATCGAGGCACCGGTGGGCGTGCGCCGGCCCCTAGCCGTGGTGGCCAGCCTCGGGCCTTCGGACCCAGCCGGGGCTGTCGAGGTCCACGATCCGGCGTCGGGCCGCTGGCGGTCGCTGGCCGGCGACGGCAGCCCGGCGGCGCTGGCGCCGGCGGAGTCGGGCGAGGGCCGAGTCAGGTTGCGCACCTCCGGTGCGGTCGAGGGGGTCCGGCTTGTCACCGGCTGAGGACCTCGCGCCGTCGGAGGCGCGGGCCGCTCCGGCGCCGAAGGGGCCAGGCGGTGGCCGGTGGCGCGCGAGGTGCCGGCCCCTCCTCGTTCTCGGCCTGCTGCTGGTGGCGTCCACCGCCAGCCGGGCCGTGTGGCTGGGCCAGCCCGCCACTCTGGTGGGCGACGAGGTCTTCTACGTAAACGCGGCCCGCCACATCGCCTCCATCCCGCCCGGCGCCGACGACGCCTACGCCCTGGAGCCGCTCGGGCTCGACCCCAACTTCGAGCACCCGCCTCTGGCCAAGGTGATCATGGCCGGGAGCATGCGCCTTCTCGGTAACACGGCGGTGGGCTGGCGGCTGCCCAGCGTGATCTTCGGCACCCTGGCTGTCGCCCTCATCTACTGGCTGGCCCGGGGCGCCGGCGCCGGCCCGTGGGAGTCGGTGGGCGCGGCCGCCCTCATGGCCGCCGACAACATGACGCTGGCCTACGGCCGCTTCGCCACCCTCGACATCTTCGTCGTCGTGTTCATGATGCTGGGGGTGGGTCTCTACCTGCGGGGCCACCCGTGGTGGGCCGGCGCCGTCCTCGGCCTCGGAGCCACGGCCAAGCTGGTGGGGCTGGCCGCGGTGGTCGTCCTGGCCGTGATGGAGATGCTGCGCAGGGCCCAGCGCCGGCGAGGCCTGGCCCCGGATCGACCGGCTGGCTCGAGCGCCTCGAGTTCCTCGAGCTCGTCGGGCGCCGAGGTGCTCGGGCGCCTGGCCGCCTGCGCCCTGGTCTCGGCCGTGACCTATCTGGTGGTGCTGGGCACCCTGGACCAGGCGGTGACCAGGTTCGACGACCCCGTCACCCACACCCGCCAGATGCTCAACTACGCCGAGCGCACGACTTTCGCACTCGAGGCCCAGTCTCGCGGCACCTGGACCCAGGGCACGCTGGCCCCGGTGTCGCGGCCCTGGGAGTGGATCCTCAACCGGGGCGCCTTCGGGCTCTATCACAAGGAGGCGGCTCCTCCCGGCCAGCCGGGCAGCGAGCGGCAACTGGCCAAGTTCGAGTCCCGGATCACGCCGGCCATCGTGTGGCTGGCCCTTCCGGCGCTGCTGCTGGCCGCCCTGCGATCCTGGTCTCGGGGCGACGATGTGTCCAACCTGGTCGTGGCCTGGTTCGCAGCCGTATTCGGATTGCTGGTGGCCGTGGTGCTACGGGACCGGGTCAGCTACATCTACTACGTGGTGATCCTGCTCCCCGGGGTCTACGTGGGCCTGGCCCGCCTGTTCTCCCGGCGCCACGTGCCCTGGCCGGTATCGGCGGCGTTCGTGCTCGTCATGTTCGCCTCGACGGTGGCCCTCTTCCCCCTGCGGGCGTGGGGCGGACCGTGAGCCTCGGCATCCCCCGACCCGAGCCTCGAACCCTGGCCTTCGCCGGCGCCCTGCTGCTGTCCCTGGCCGGGGCAGGGCTCACCCTCTGGGGCATGCCGCCCACCACCGCGACAGGCAGGCCCGGTCCGGGCCGCGAGGCGCCGGTGACCGCCACCGATGTGGGGACCGGCCGCCGCAGCCACTCACCGACTCTGGCCTCCGACCCCACCGACGATCGCGTCGCGGTCGTGGTCCACGGCGTCGACGGATCGAGCGGGGGGTGCGGCGTCGCCCTCTCGGGCGACGGTGGAGACTCGTGGGTGCCGGCTGCCGCCGCTGTGGGGCTGCCGCCGGACGTCGACCGCTGCTCGGAGCCCGATGCCGCCTTCGACCACCGGGGGCGGCTCCATGTTCTCTTCACCGGGCTGGCGGCCAACTCCGATGTCCCGGTGGGCGCGTACCTCGCCGTCTCCGACGACCGGGGCACGAGCTTCGGCCCACCGCAGCGAGTGCTGGGGCCGGCGCGCGGCGCCCGCCTTGCCGTCACCGCTCCGGCGGGCGGCTCGTCGCGGATCCACCTGGCCTGGTCGGCGGTCGAGGGCGGTGAGATCCTGGCCGCCCACTCCGACGATGGCGGCCGCACCTTCTCCGGCCCAGAGCCGGTCAGCGATCCCTTGCGCCCGCCTCGGTCAGGCCCCGACCTCGCCGTGGACCCCGACGGCGGTGTCCTGGTGGGCTTCCTGGCCGCAAGCGACGAGGCGAGCGGGCGGTCCGCTCCTGGCGGCCCCGCGTCCGGCAGCGGGAGGTGGCAGGTGATGACGGCGTCGACGGCCGGCGAGGACGGATTCGGCGCCGCCGTCGTGGTCGACGACGCCGTGGTGCCGAGCCGGTCGACCTCCGGTAGCCCACCGGCGGTGGCCGCGGCCGGCGGGCGCACCTGCCTGGCCTGGACCGACGGCCGTTATGGCGATCCCGACGTGCTCCTTCGCTGCCGGCGGGAGGGCGCGGGCTGGGAGCCGGCTCGGCGGGTGAACGACGACGCCCGGGGCAACGGCTACTGGCAGTACCAGCCCGGGCTGGCCATGGCCGCCAACGGCCGCATCGACGTGGCCTTCTACGACCGCCGCAACAACCTGCGCAACCTCCTCACCGGCGTGGCCTTCGCCTACTCCTACGATGCCGAGCGGTTCAGCGCCAACGTGTTCATGAGCCGCCCTCCCTTCGACGGCGGCCTGCTGGCCGGCTCGGCGGCGGTGGGCCCGGGGGTGACACTGGTGGCCGGCCCCACCAGCTCCCTGGCCGCCTGGGCCGACACCCGCAACGCCTCCGACGCCGGCCTGGTGGCCGACATCTACTCGGCCCGGGCCACGCTGCTCTTCGCCTCTCGCCGGCCGCCCTGGGCCCTGCCGGCCGGAGCGGCGGTGGCGGCCGCCGGTGCCGCCGGCCTGTGGGCGTTCCGCCGGAGGGAGCCGCTCCCATGATGGCGGCCCGCGCTCTCGCCGCAGTGGCGATGGCCTCGGCGCTGGGCGCGGCCGGCGCATCGTGCTCGGGCCGGCCCGACGCCACCGGGCGCCGGCTGCCGCCCGCGCCGGCATCGCTCACGGTCACCATGGCCGACTTCTACTTCGTGCACGCCAACCGGGCGCCGGCCGGGCGGGTGGTGTTCGAGGTGACCAACGCCGGCCGCTTCCCGCACCGGCTCAGTCTCTTCCGACTCGACGACGCCGCCCCGCCGGCGAGAGAGCTGCCGTGGACCGGCCCCGACCGGCCCGGAGCCGCCCTGGCCGTCATGCCCGTGCTCGCCCCCGACGAATCCGGCACCTTCGCCGTCGACTTGGTGGCCGGCGCCCGCTACGCCATGGCCTCGCTCATCGCCGGACCCGACGGCGTCCCCGACGCCCAGCGAGGAATGGTCACCGAGCTTCGCGCCGCCGCCCGTTCGACCGGGGCCGGCTTGTAAGCGCGGGCCAAGCTGACCTGTCGACGAGCTATCTCTTCGTCATCGCCAAGCCGCCGCCATCACCTCCGGATCGGAGAGGTCGGTGATAGCGCTGGAGAATGCGCGCAGTAGGGCGGTGACATCATCGACCCCCTGTCGCCGCTCGGCCAGAACCCCTTCCAGCGCCTGCCTCACCGTTTCCTTGTACGTCGTCGTGCCCAGGGCCGTCTGCGCCGAGTGAAGTAGGCGGTCGTCGATGTCGATCAAGCGTTTCGTCACGGGCGTCCTCCGGCGGGAGATATCAAGCCGTCAAGTACGCCCTCAGTCATGAGGCGCTCGGGCGCCGGCGCCGGCGCCGGCGTCAATTCCGCACCAGGCCCAGCGACGCCATGGCCAGGACCACGGTGACGAGGGCGATGATCATGGTGCGCGTTTGGGCGCTCATCCTGTCGACGAGGTCGGCCCGCAGGTCGGCCAGGCCGGCGGCCAAGTCGCCCCTGAACTCAACTCGCAGCGCCCCCATCTCGGTTCTCAGCGCTCCCATCTCGACCCGCAACGTCGCGGTCTCGGCGCGCATCCGTTCCTCGAGCCCGTCGAGATCACGCTTGGTGGCGACGTCGGCCCAGCGCACCGGCGCTGTCGTCAACTACGCACCAGGCCCAACGAGGCCATGGCCAGGACGACGGTGACCAGGGCGATGATCATGGTTCGGGTCTGTGCGGCCATCTTGTCGACGAGGTCGGCCCGCAAGCCGGATAGGTCACCCTTGAACTCAAGCCGCAGCGCTCCCATCTCGGTTCGGAGCGCCCGCATCTCGATGTGCATTCGTTCCTCGAGGCCGTCGAGATCACGCTTGGTCGCCACATCGGCCCAGCCCACGGGAGGCAGGTGCGACATCAAGGTGGTGGCGGGTTCGGCGCCCAGCACGCTTTCCAGGCGGGTGTACAGCTCGT
>JBQTHD010000029.1:0-18735 GCA_052390275.1 Acidimicrobiales bacterium
CCTACAGCCCCGCCGACCTCCGAGCCATTGAGCACCGCATCAACACCATGCCTCGCCGCAGCCTCCGCTGGTCAACAGCCGCCACCGTCTACGATGCCGCTGTCGCGATGACCGGTTGAACTCGCCGGAGCTACCGGTTAGCTCACGCTGTCACCAACGGGTTCACCGAAGTGTCCGTCGAGCTGCTTACGCGGCTACTCCACGAGCACCCAGTCGCGCTCCTCGCTTTGCGCACGATCTGCGGGCTATCCAAGCAGGAGTTCGCCGCTGCGACGAAGATCATCGGCGAGGTTCAGGAACTCCCGGCCATCTCCGCTGCCCGGGTGGACAACATGGAAGGGAAGGACACGGCGACAGGGACGAACGCCGCCGAGTGCATCGCGCTCACCATCGTGAGCGTCATGAACGGCGAGCTGTTCGGCGAGGCAACCGGCGGCGTAGTGACCAAGCCACAGTTCAAACCGGACAGCCGAGACGGGTTCAAATCCGCAGCGAAGTTCGCCCGAGAGGGAGTGCCGTACTCGACCTTGCTTCACCAGCGGCACTACGGCGGGGCGTTCCGGCAGCTCCTCGACGCCACCAGCACACAGCGCGGTGACCTGATCGAAGATGCCGTCGAAGCACTGTTCACCGAGAACAGGATCCCGCATGTCCGCACAGGTGCCCACAACCAGGGTGATGTTGCAGAACGGTTCGAACTGACCGTCCAGCCAGCACCGGACTTCGTCGTGTTCGACACCAGCGGCACGCTTCGCGGGATACTCGAATGCAAACTGACCGGCGACGGCGGCACTGCACGCGACAAGGCGCTCCGATTCGAGCGACTACGAGCCGAATCCATGCGGCTCGGTGGGATTCCCCTACTCGCTGTCCTCGGCGGGCTCGGTTGGCACCGAACGAACGACGCTCTCGGCCCGGTGGTCCGTGACTGCGACGGGCGGGTGTTCTCCGTCGGGAACCTGGACGAGATACTGAACGTGGCGCCCTTCCCGCAGCTGATCGGGCTCGTTCCACCGATCTCGCCGTCGGAGGTCCCCTAGCTAGGAACACCGGGTAGGCGCGTACCGGGGCTTTGCCAGTTATCCACGCGGCGCTACCCGAGGGGCGCCCGGTCTGTTCACCGCAGGGGCATAGACATCACGGTGCGCGACGGGGGGCTGCCCCGGGGGCCGACCCACGCCGGCGCCTGTCAGCTCGGCGCCCCCTGTCGCCTGGGAATTTACCCAGCCGGGGACTCGATCCGCCGGGATTCGACAGGAGTCTGACTCCCTGCGGGTTGCGATCGGAGCCTGGACCTACTGGCCTGGGGGCTCCGGAGGTTCGCCGGTGACCATGTAGGCCACCCGGTCACCGATGTTGACGGCGTGGTCGGCCACACGCTCGAAGTACCGCCCAACCAGGGCCACCTGGACGGCCCGCGCGACCTCCGCATCGTCGGCCGCGCCGGAACTGAAGATCGTGCGGAACAACTCCTTCTGGAGGTCGTCCATGACGTCGTCCATATCCTCCAGGGCCTGGGCTCGGGCCGGGTCCCGCGAGGAGAAGGCCTCGCTGGCCACCTGGAGCTGGATGGTGGCCTGCTCGCGCATCCGGTCCAACAGGCCCCGCAGCCGAGGATCGAGTGGTTCGGGATAGAGCCGCCGGGTGGCCTTGGCCACATTCACCATCAGGTCGCCAATCCGCTCCAACTCGTGCACCACCCGCAGGGTGGTGACCAACTCCCGCAGGTCCTTGGCCATCGGTTGCTGGCGGGCCAGAAGCAGAAAGACCCTTTCCTCCACCACATGGGTCAGGGCATCGAGTTCGGCATCGGAGAGAACCACCCGCTCGGCCCCGTCGAGGTCGAACTCCAAAACCGCGGCGGTGGCCGCCTGGATGGACTCCGACGCCAAGGCGGCCAGTCGAGCGACATCGGTGTGCAGGTCGACCATGTCCTCGTGGAAGTGCCGGCGGATCTCGGTCACTGCGCTCCTCCCGATGGGACTGACGCCCCGGGTGGCCCTGCCGCCGGCAGGCCGTCGGGGTGGATCGTATCCACCGGTCGGTAGCCCCCGAGACAGCGGATCCACCGATCGATGTCAAAGGCGAACACCGCCATCCAACCTTCCTCGGCCAGGGTCGGGAGCGGGTTATCGCTTCCCTGCCGTGCCCTTCATGGTCGCGGCACCAGGAGAAGCGGGGTCATACCCGGCTCGGAGCCTTCTCGAACCGGTAGCCCAGCCCCCGGATGGTGATGATGCGGGTCGGCTGGGCCGGGTTTTCCTCCAGCTTGGATCGGAGCCGCTTGATGTGAACGTCGAGGGTCTTGGTGTCACCCACGTAGTCGTGACCCCAGATGCGGTCGATAAGGGTCGACCGGGTGAGGACCCTGCCGGCATTGGCCAGCAGAAGCTCCAGCAACTCGAACTCACGCAGAGGCAGGTTCACCTTTTCCCCTCGCACCGTCACCTCGTGGCGGTCGGGGTCCAGGCGGACGTCACCCACCTCCAGTGCGTCCTCGGAGACTTCATCATCGGGCATCTCCGTCCCCGCTCGGCGCATGACCGCCCGGACCCGGGCCACCAACTCGCGCATGCGGTAGGGCTTTGTCACGTAGTCGTCGGCCCCGACCTCCAGCCCGACCACCGCGTCGACCTCGGAGTCCTTGGCCGTGAGCATGATGATCGGTGTGGCGGCCCGGGCCCGGATCTGGCGGCAGACGTCGACACCGGACACCTTGGGCAGCATCAGATCGAGCAGGATCACGTCGGGGCGGCGCTCTTCGAATCGGGCCAGAGCCTCGGCGCCGTCGCGGGCCACGTCGACGGCGAACCCCTCCCGCTTGAGCCCCAGGGTCAGAGCTTCGATGAAGGACTCCTCGTCCTCTACGACCAGAACCCTCGAGTGTTCCGTGTTCATGGTTGAGATCTCCTTGTGGTTCAGGGCGCTGGCTGACGCAACGCTGGCTGTGGAGCCGACACTGGGGGCCGGGTGGACGCCGGCTGGTGGGACGTTGGTTTCATCGGCTTAGGGATGTCGCTCCGCCGAGGGGCAGCCGAAGGGTGAAGACCGACCCTTCCCCCTCCCGGGAGTCCACGGCCACCGTTCCGCCGTGGTTGGTGGCCACGTGCCGGACGATGGACAGGCCCAGGCCGGTCCCTCCGGTCTCCCGACTCCGGGCCCGATCGACCCGGTAGAAGCGCTCGAAGACGCGCTCGATGTCCCTGGCCGGGATGCCGATGCCCCGGTCGGTCACTGCGATCTCCACCCAACCCCGATGCGTCCGGGCAGCGAGATCCACCTCGCCTCCCGGCTCGGAGTACTTCACTGCGTTTTCCAAGAGGTTGGCCACGGCTGAGACCAGTTGGCCGATATCGCCGTACAACTCCGCCCCCAGGGGCCCCTCCAGGTCGGACCCGTAGCCATCACCGTCGGCGGACCCCGGGTGCGGGAGCGGGCCTGCCCGCTCGGCCTTGGCCAGGTCGGGCGCCCGCACGGTGACCTCCCGCCGCCCGGCCAGGGCCAGAACCCGGTCCACGGCGGTGGCCACGATCTCGCCCACCGTCACCCGCTCGGGGTGCCCGGCCGGCTCCGCCTCGAGACGGGACAGGTCCAACAGGTCGGTGACCAGCCGGGCGGCCCGCTCGGCCTCAACCGTGATCCGACCCCGGAGCCGGGCAGTCACCTCCGGGTCGCTCTCGACGGTGAGTGCCTCGGCCAGCAGGCCCAGGGCTCCCACCGGGGTGCGCAGTTCGTGGCTCACGTTGGCGATGAAGTCCCGGCGAACCGAATCCAGGCGGCGCCGCTCGGTCACGTCGTCGATCTCCGCCAGGGTGCCCACCCGCCGGTCATCGACCATCAGAGGGGTGGCGGTCAGGACCAGCGAGCGCCGCGGGGGACCGTGAAGCTCCAAAGTCCGACCGGTGGGGCCGTTGTCGCGAGCGGCGCCGAGCACTTCGTCGGTGGCCGCCGCCACCAGGGCGCCCGTGGGCTGGGCTTCCTCCAGTTCGGTGCTGCGCCGGTTGCGCAGGACGATCCTTCCCTGCTCGTCGCTGATGACCACCGCCGCCTGGAGGTCATCGAAGGCCTGCCTGAGGCGGGCCAACTCCTTGCTCAACTCCCCCAACCGGGTTTCGGCCGTCCGCACCCGGCGATCGTCCCCGGCGGAGCGCCTACGAGCCCCGGGCCTCACCATGAAAACATCAACCCTCGCGTCGGGCCGCTTCGATTGGCCGTCGGGCCGCTTCGACGGGTGGTCGAGCCGTTTCGATGGGCCATCGTGCCGCTTCGATGGACCGACGGTAAACAGATGTCATGTCGAGTGGCTGGCACAAGAGTGAACAACAGGGTCCAAAATGACGAACAGTCCGTTCTGGCCCGGGCGAAAGGCCCTCTGGGGGTTGGAGGGGCAAGTCGCCGGGTGTCGCTCGGCACCGCAGCGGCCGCAGTAAATTCATCGTTCGCGCCGTGGACGTCCAGTCGGCCGGCGGCGGCGTATAACTGCTGCTCGCGCCGCCCGGGTCGCCGAAGGTTCACCGGTGTGTCGGGTTGAACAGCGCTGTCCCGGCTTGGAGCAGGTCGGATTCGGGTTGGTTTACAGGGAGGTGGCATCGGGTTGACCCCATACGAGGTGCTGGGTGTCGGTCCCAAGGCCAAGCAAGCCGAGATCACTGCCGCCTTCCGAGTCCTGGCCCAGATATTCCACCCCGACCGCTTCGCCGACGCGCCGGCGGCGGTGCAGCGGGAGGCGGAGCGGCGGATGAGCGAGGTCAACGAAGCCTACGCGTTCTTCCGAACCGGGTCCCGGGGCGACACGTCCGAGGCGCGGGTGCGAGCGGCCCGGGCGGCGGCCGGGGTCCCCTGGCACGAGCAGGTCCGGGCCCGGGCCGCAGCCGAAGCCAAGGCTAAGGAGGTGCGGCGGGCCAAGGAGCAGTCAGCCCACAACGGTCGGGCGGTGGCCAGGCCCCGAACCAGTCCCACCCGTAAGTTCGCCCTGGCGGGCATGGGCGAGGCACTGCACACCAACAAGGTCGTGTGCCGCGATTGCAAGAGCATCCAATGGTTGCCCGACGGTTGGTCCGACCAACTGAACGCCGTCGAGTTCTACTGCTCCTCCTGCTCCCGGCTTCTCCTGGCTCGCTAGAGCCGTGCGACCCATTTGGGTAACCGGTTACTAGAGGTACAGAACACTGACTCAAAGCCTCTAGTCGAACAACACTCTTTTGCGTCCAGGACGGCAGGCGTACAATCCCGCCGACCGCAGGGGTTGTTCCGACAAGGGGGTGGTGCATTTTGGCACTTTGGTGGATTGGAAACATCGTTCTCATAGCCGTGGTTGCCCCGGTATGCATTTTGTTTTTGAATCGGGTGCTCAGGCCGATCTTTGAGATTCGCAAGTACGCAGACGACATTCTGGATCATGGGGTCAAGCTGACTGGAACGCTCGACTGCGTGCCTACATTGATCAGAACCTGTGAGCTGACCGGAACCGCTCGGTTGAACGTGACTCGCTACGGATTGGCTTTGGCTCGTCTGCTTCCTGAGTGAGCGTTCCCCACACCAGTAGCTTTTAGCCAGATCAATATTCGCCATCAATTGGCATTTTCGAACGGAGGAATATGGGTGCAGAAACGGTAGTGACTCTGATCGGGGTGGCGGCCATCGTTGCGGTTCTGGCGGCCTATCTGATCGTCATCTCCTACTCCCTCAACCACGTGAGCTTCACGGTTGGGACCGTGCTGGTCGGCGTGCGGTCCATCGTCAACCAGACCGACCCCGTGTCCAAGTACGTGGGCATCATCGCCAACGACGTCGCCTCCATCGATCAGGCGGCCAGCCAACTCCTGGCCTGGGGCGACCAGCCGGGCAGCGACTTCGACACGGCTTACGGCACCACGTCCCGGGTGGCGGCCAGCGGCTGATTCGCTGGGCGGTCAACCCCCAGGCCCAAGCTTTCGCTTGTGCCTGGGGTGACACCGCAGCACGCGACGACCGAATTCAACGAACCCAGTCCAACGACCCAAGTACACCGACCAGGCACAACGACCAGGCACAACGACCCGGCTTCCACCGGATGAGCGGGTCGCATGCAGACCAGCGAAGTCGAGACATCGTTCCCCTCACCTATGACAGGAGGACCCAATCCGTGGCTATTGCCGAACAGATCGCTGAGCACGACGACCAGGCCCAGCCAGGCCTGATGTCGGCCGAAGCCTCGGCGGACGTGCCTGATTCCCCCACGAACGGAGACGCTTCGCAGCACCCGGCCGCTCGGGCCCGGCCCTCGCTACGGCGCCTTTTCACCGTGCCCGAGCGCATGAGCCACGAGGCCCGGGAGGCCGAAGGAGCCCAGGAACTGTCCCAGGCCATGGCCTTCCCCCTGAATCTGCTCAGCCAGGCCGTGCCCGAGGCCGGAACCCCGGAGGAGGCCGCCCGCCTCCTGGCCGAGCGCCAGGGGGAGTTGGTGGCCGACCCGGCCGGCGGGTCCGAGATCCATGGCGACCGCTTCGACACGGACCGGCGGGTCTACTACCGGCTGCTCAACCGGGACTACCAACCCCGCAATCCCCGGGCCAAGAAGATCTCACACAAGCTTCACGACCGTCCGGCGCTGCTTCCCGGAACCCGAGGCTGGTAGCTGACCTGTCCTCGCCCGCCGGATCCGGCCCGACGCCCTCCGGGGAACCCGCGGCGGGAGGGTCGGGCCACCAAGTCTCCGGTGGCGAGGGCGGGTCCACCGACCTGAACGTATTTACGACAGGCCACTAGGATCGGTCCCATGACAGTGAAGAGCGGTTCTCATTCGATCGGCCCCGCCAATGGGCGGCTTACTCTCAGCACCTATGTGGGTGGGGCCGGCGCCAAGATGGGCCACGATCTGGTTCTTGAGGCCAAGTCGTGGAGCGGAACAGCCAATCTGGATTCAGCCAATCCGGCTGGATCGAGCGTCCAGGTAACGGTTGATCTTACCTCCCTGTCCATCGCCTCAGCCTCGGGTGGGATCAAGCCTCTTTCCGACAAGGACAGGGCGGAGATCGCCCAGAACACGGAAAAGACTCTCAACACCAAGAAGTTCCCCCAGGTGACCTTCCAGTCGACGTCGGTCAGTGGCAGTGGATCCAGCTTTTCGGTCGCGGGAAATCTCACCTTGGCGGGAACCACCAAGGTGGTGACGTTGGCTTTGGCTGTCACCGACGGAGGCTCCATGGTGACCATTACCGGAAAGACCCAGATCGTCCAGACAGCCTTTGGGATCAAGCCCTATTCCAAGCTGGGAGTCCTCAAGATCAAGGACGAGGTGGACCTGGAGGTCACACTCAACCTGCCCGCCGCTTAAGGCCCGTTCCTTCCGGCAGGAAGGACAGTTCACCTGATCAGGTAGCCGTGGCCGCTCGATGAGCGGCCACGGCCGCTTGGCCGACGCTGATCCCCCCGTCATTGGGCGGAATCTGGCGATGCACCAGGACCTCCAGTCCTGAATCCTCAAGCACACATCGGACGACTTCGCTGAAGCGGATGTTCTGAAAAACGCCTCCACTCAAGGCCACCGACCGCAATCGGTGTGTCTCTGCCAACCCGATGGCGGTTTCGGCCACCGCTCGGCCCAGAATTTCGTGGAACCCGGCGGCGAGGGAGGTCAAGCACCGGCCCGCATCCCTGGCCTCCAACAGGGTCATCACCAGCGCTGCGGGGTCGAGAACCACCGCACCGTCCACTTGCGATGCCGCCTCGAGGCGAGAATCCAGGTTGCCGAAGAGGGCTTCGGATGAGGCCAGGGCTTCGAGTTCAATGGCGGCCTGGGCTTCATAGCTGACCACCGTTCGCACCCCCAGAATCGCGGCGACGGCGTCGAACAGGCGCCCAGCGCTGGTGGTCACCAGCGATCCTGCGGCCAGGATCCGGTCGAGCACCGCCGCCCAGCGGTCGTCGACCGTCCGCCCGAACGCAGCAGCCACCTCCGGCCCGCCGGCGGCGTTCAACCAGGCCATGGCCATCCGCCACGGTTCCCGGACGGCCCGGTCCCCCCCCACCATGGGCACGCCAGCCAGATGACCGACCCGCTCGAAGCCGGCCAGGTCGGCCACAAGGAACTCGCCTCCCCATATGGTCTGGTCGATTCCCATCCCGGTGCCGTCGAATGCGATGCCGAGCACCCGGTGGTGCCGGCCGTGCTCGGCGAGGCAGGAGGCGATGTGGGCGTGATGGTGCTGGACACCCAGCAGGGGCATGTCCAAGTCGGCGGCGAACTTGGTGGACAGGTACTCCGGGTGAAGATCGTGGGCCACCACCTCGGGTTCGGTGCCCGTCAGATGGCAGAGATGGTCGACCGCCTGAAGGAAGGACCGGTAGGCCGCCGGGTGCTCCAGATCCCCGATGTGGTGGCTGGTCACCATGGACCCACCCTTGGCGACGGTCACCGTGTTCTTCAGTTCTGCGCCCACGGCCAGCACCTGCACGGGGGTGGGTGGGATCAGCCGAAGGGGTTCGGGAGCGTATCCCCGGGAGCGGCGGACCATTTGGACGCCAGCCGACCAGGTGGAACGCACCACCGAGTCGTCGCAGCGGATGTGGATCCCCCGGTCGTGGGTGCAGATGGCATCGACCATCGGCCCGAGGCGCAAGATGGCGTCGCCATCGACGTGAGCGATGGGTTCGTCACTGCGGTTGCCGCTGGTCATCACGAGAGGCCGGGCCACCGTGGCCATCAAGAGGGAGTGAAGGGGGGTGTAGGGGGCCATCAGTCCCAATTCGTTCAACCCCGGGGCCACATCGTCGGCCACCGGGGCGTCGGGCTGGCGAGGGGCCAGCACGATCGGGCGGCGCGCCGACCAGAGGGCGGCTTCGGCCTCGGGACTGAGAGCGACCAGCCGGTGGGCGCTCGGGGGGTCGGGAATCATGACGGCGAACGGTTTTGCGTCTCTGGCCTTGCTGGCCCGCAGGGCGGCCACCGCCGCCCGGTCGTCGGCCAGGGCCACCAGGTGATATCCGCCCAGGCCCTTGAGGGCCACCAGGCCGCCTCGCAGCAACAGCGCGGCCGTCTCCTCCAGGGCGGCCGGACCTGTGGCCAGAACCCGGCCCTGACCATCGAGGAGTCGCAGGAGGGGCCCGCACCGGGGGCAGGCGGTGGGCTCGGCGTGGAACCGGCGGTCCCCGGGATCCTGGTACTCCCGGCGGCAGTCCCTGCACATGACGAACGGGGCCATCGTGGTGGCCGCCCGGTCGTAGGGGATGGAGGAGATGATGGTGTAGCGGGGGCCGCAGTTGGTGCAGTTGATGAAGGGGTAACCGTGGCGGCGGTCGGCCGGATCGGCCATCTCGGCCAGGCAGTCATCGCAGGTGGCCACGTCCACGCTGACCGCCACCGCCGGCGCCCCGGCCGAGCGGGACTCGGTGATGACAAACGTTGCGTCCCCGGTGGGTTCGATGGGCTCAGAGGCGATGGAGGCGATGGCGGCCAGAGGCGGGGCTTCGGCCCTCAGGCGGTGGGCGAACTCGGCCAGGTCCTGGGGCCGGCCTTCGACCTCGATGACCACTCCCCGGTGGTCGTTGGCCACTTGTCCGCCCAGACCCAGGTCCCGGGCCAGGCGATAAACGAAGGGCCGGAATCCGACCCCCTGAACCGTCCCGGCGACCAGCAAACGCTCCCTCGCCGCTTCGCCTCCCACGGTCCGTCCATCCCCTTCGTCGGGGGACTGCCCCACCTGCCGGGATTGCGCCGCCGGCGTGGTCATGGCTTGGAGGCCCCCGACGTGGAGGACCCGATCGGGTCCGGACGGTTCAGCAGATACGGGGGAGAGGGTCGCCGACGAGCATGTCGACGATCCGACTGCCCCCCAGGGCGGTGGTGAGCACCACGATCCCGGGCGGATCAGCGGTGATATCGCCGATGAGGGCGGCATCGACCCCGAAGGGGTGGGCTCGCATGGCCGCCAGCGCGGCGTCCGCCTCGTCGGCGGGCACCACCGCCACCAGTTTGCCCTCGTTGGCCACGTAGAGAGGGTCGATCCCCAGGATCTCGCAGGCCCCGTTGACAATGTTGCGCACCGGGATGGACCGCTCGTAGAGAACCACCCCCACGTCTGCGTCCCGAGCCAGTTCGTTGCAGACGGTGGCCACCCCGCCCCGGGTGGCGTCGCGCAGGAACCGGGTGCCGGGGGCAGCGGCGAGCAGGTCGGCCACCAACCCGTTGAGGGGGGCGCTGTCGGTGGGAATGTCGGCCTCGAGCGCGAGGTCCCCCCGGGCGATGAGAACGGCCACCCCGTGGTCACCGATCTTGCCGGAGACCAGGACCTTGTCCCCGGCCTTGATGGAGGTGGCCGAGAGTGTGATGTCGGCGGGAACCAACCCCACGCCGGCGGTGGTGATGTACACGCCGTCCGCCGCCCCCCGGTCAACCACCTTGGTGTCCCCGGTCACCACCGCGACCCCCGCCGCCTCGGCCGCCTCGGCCATGTCGGCCACGATGGCCCGCAACTCCGCCACCGGGAACCCGTCCTCGATGACGAAAGCCGCCGATATCCAGGCGGGGACAGCGCCCATCATGGCCAGGTCATTGACCGTTCCGTGGATGGCCAGGTGTCCGACCGATCCCCCGGGGAAGCGTCGGGGCTTGACCACGTAGGAGTCGGTGGAGAATGCGATCCGCTCCCCCGACGGCAGGGGGATGACGGCTCCGTCGGCCATGGCCTCGAGCGTCGGGTTCCGAAAGGCCTCGAGGAAGACCGCATCGATGAGGGCGGCCGAGGCCTTGCCCCCGGCGCCGTGGGCGGAGTTGATGAACTCGTCCTTGAGCTTGGGTCGATGCCGCCGCCACCGTTCGATGCGTTCGAGGACCGCCTCCTCCCGGTCGTAGAGCTCTCGGGCCGGGTGGTCGTCGTCCAGCTCCGCCAGAATCCCGGTGGCGCCCCCAGATCGAACTGTCCCAGGGGAACCGTCCCTGTCGGCGCCGGGTTCCTGACCGTTTCCGGCCCCCGGGTCCATCAGGCGCTGCGAACCGGGATCTTGGTGGTCAGGCGGCCGTAGTTGTAATAGGCGGCGCAGGCGCCCTCGGAGGAAACCATGCAGGTGCCGATGGGGGTTTCGGGGGTGCAGGCGGTGCCGAACACCTTGCACTCCCAGGGCTTGATCACACCCTTGAGCACCTCGCCGCACTGGCAGGACTTGGGGTCGGCCACCCGGACCCCGGGAAGTGAGAAGCGAAGCTCGGCGTCG
Organism: Acidimicrobiales bacterium; assembly: GCA_052390275.1. Taxonomy (GTDB): domain Bacteria; phylum Actinomycetota; class Acidimicrobiia; order Acidimicrobiales; family AC-14; genus JBQTHD01. The sequence goes on from JBQTHD010000029.1 coordinate 11,191, forward strand.
TAGTGGGCAAACGCGGCGTTGAGCTTGAGGGCGGACTGGGAGATGAACCCCAGCCCCCGCCATTCGAAGTGCGGCCGCAACTCGAACACGGTGGCCAGTACCTCCAGAGCCCGGGTGTTGCCGGCGTCGGTGACGGCCCGGGTGTACTGGTTCTCCACCTCGCAGCGGCCCTCGGTCAGCTGCCGCAGCAGCATCACGATGGCCTGGAGGATGTCGAGCGGTTCGAACCCGGCGGTGACGAGGGGCTTGTTGTAGACCGAGGGGACGAAGCGATACGGCCTGTTTCCGATGACGGTGGACACGTGGCCGGGGCCGATGAAGCCGTCCAGGCGCAGGTCCGGGGACTCGAGGATGGCCTTGAGGGGGGGAACGATGGTGACGTGGTTGCAAAAGACCGAGAAGTTGTCCACCTTCTGCTCCCGGGCCTTGAGCAGGGTGATCCCGGTGGAAGGCGCGGTGGTCTCGAAACCAACGGCGAAGAACACCACTTGGCGGTCGGGGTTGGCCTTGGCGATTCGCAGGGCGTCCAGCGGCGAATAAACCATTCGAACATCGGCCCCCTGGGCCTTGGCCTCCAAGAGGTTGCCCGAACCTCCGGGCACCCGCATCATGTCGCCGAAGGAGGTGAAGATCACCCCCGGGGTGCGTGCCACGGCAATGGCGTCCTCCACCCGGCCCATGGGGATCACACACACCGGGCAGCCGGGCCCGTGGACCAACTCGATGGTGGGGGGCAGCACGTTCTCGATCCCGTGCTTGTAGATGGTGTGGGTGTGACCCCCGCACACCTCCATGAACTTGAGCCGGTCACCGGGAGCGGTCAGCCGGCTGGCCAGCGCCTCGATCTCGGTGAGCGCGATGCGGGCGGCCGCCGGGTCTCGGTACTCGTCGACGAACCTCATGACGCCACCACCTTCTCGGCCGAGCCGTTGCTATGGGCCGCCGGGGCCGACTTGGCGTCGGTGGCCGTGTCGGCCGTCTCGACCACCAACTCGGGCTCCTGGGCGAACTGTTCGAGTTCTTCCTCGTAGACACTGCCCAGGAGCTTGATGAACTCCAGGCTGGAGGCGGCTTCCTCTTCGTCGATCTTGGTCATGGCGAAACCCACGTGGATCAGGACCCAGTCGCCGACGGCGATCCCGCCAGGGTCCCCCATGACCAGGCCGATGTTCACCTCCCGGCGCACGCCGTCGACCTCAACGATGGCCCGATGCTCCTCGAGGCTGACGATCTCGACCAACTGGCCTGGGATTCCGAGGCACATGGGGACCTTCTTCCTTTGGCGTCCGGTGGAACTCTTGGTGTGTCCTGACAGTTCTGGCCTTGCTGTGAATCCGACCGCACCGCTGTCGAGACTCATGCTTCAACAACCGCCGGGCTCGAATACATCCGGAATCGGCTGCGGTTGAGATGAATTACGAGGCGAACCCAGCCTCAGCGGCGGTGGCCGGGGCTCACCAGGAGGCTTTCACTCATCCGCCGGGTGGTGGCGTCGGAGTCGGTCTCCATCAGATAGCCATCGGGTCTCGGATCGTCGGTATCGGAATCGAGACACTCGTAGCGATCCAACAGCCCAACGAGGATGCCCCGGATAGCTGCCAGGGACTGTGCCGCCTCGTCCAGTGCCCGGCGACCCTCGCCGGTGAGGACGTAGGTGCGCCTGGCCGGGCCCGCCGCCGATGGCTCCCACCAGGAACGGACCAAACCTCCCCGCTCCATCTGGCGCAGGCTGCGGTAGAGCCCACCCGGCTCGGCCGCTCGAATGCCCAATCGGCGGACCTGCTCCAGCAACTCATAGCCATGCGAGGGGCCTTCGGCCAAAAGCAGAAGGAGGCACGGGCGCAGGTAGGGGCGGGAGAGCCCACCGTCCTCGTTGCTTGCTTCCGGGCTGGTCGCAGCGGGCATTTCTTCCATGTGGGCAGAGCGCGGGTTCGACCGGCCCGGCAGCGGCGACCGAAGGGACCCGGGAGCGAAAGATATGGCCACCGAAGATTCCGTCATGGCGTTCCGGTGTCAGCCGACCGACCCGGGATGGCCCCGTCGATCTCTGCGTCGGCGCTCGGAAGTGATCGAGGCTCCGGTGAGCCTTGCTCTCGACGCCGAGCGCTCGGCGATACGCGCGTGTTACTTGCGAAGCGGAGCACTAGATCGGTGAGTGGGCCAGGGAATCGACCCGATCGGCGATCTTGTTTACCGAGGCAACCACCGGGCCGCTGGGGTCGTAGTCGAGTACCGGAATGCCGTCCCGGTCGGCGTCGAGGACCTCGGTGCTCCAGGGAATCTCCCCGTCGAGACTGAGGCCGTGGCGGGCGCAGAACTCGGTGATGGCGGCCATGTCCTGGGCTGAGCGGACCTTGTTGGCGATCACACCGACATGGGTGATGGGCAGCTCGGCCGCCAGGCCGGCCATACGCCGGGCAGTCTCGTAGGACCGGTAATAGGGCTCCACCACCAAAAAGAGCACGTCGACATTGCGTGTGGTGCCGCGACTGAGGTGTTCGGGAGAGGCTTCGAGGTCCAAAACGGCAACGGCATCGCTGGACGCGTCCAAGTCGTTGAGAAGCCCGCTGACCACGGCGTGGGCTGAGCACAGACAGCCTTCGTCGGCGTGCTGGGGCATGGCCATGAGCAGCACCGAAACGCCGTCAGGGGCGGCTATGCCGTGTCGTTCAATGATGGTGTCGGCCGTTTCCTTCAGAGCCGTTCCCCCGGCCAGGCGCCGCGAGACCAGGTCTATGGGCAATGCCGCCAGCGCTTCGGCCTCCGCCCGGGGAACTCCCAGGGCCACAGCCACGTTGGGGTTGCTGTCCCCATCGATGACGATCACCCGTCGGCCTCGTCGGGCCAGGGTCCGCGCCAGCGTGGAGGAGAAGGTGGTCTTACCTGCCCCGCCTTTGCCGGCCACGGCCACTCGCAGAGTGCTCATGACGCCTCGGACTCCCCGTTGCTCAGGGAGGAGAGATCAGCGAGGGACGCAGAGGCGGTGGCCTCGAACTCGATGTGGTCGTAGCGGTCCAGATAGGCGCTGAGCAGACGACGACTCTCCCGCAGAGCCCCGGCCCAGGCATGCAGCCACTCGTTGCCCTCGTCGGTGAGCTGGTAGGAGCGGCGGGCCGGGCCGGCGCTGGAGTGCTCCCACCAGGAGCGGACCAGTCCGTCCTGCTCCATCACCCGCAGGGCCCGGTAGAGGCCCCCGGGATCGACGGTGCGCAGGCCCAGGGCGCCGATCTGCTCGAGCAGGTCGTAGCCGTGGGCCGACGACTCCGCCAGAAGAAGCAGGAGGCTGGCCCTCAGGTAGTTGCGGGGGAGCCCACCCTGGGGCTCCTCGCCCCGGGTCCTCACTCTGCGTCCCCGACCCGGCCGTTGGTGGCCAGGGCGTAGACCGGGCAACCCTCCTGGCAGTCGCTGTCGGACCCCTCGGGGGGAAAACAGTGGGGGCATTCGGGACCGCACTCGCCATGGTTCGGCCGCATCAGGTCCTCGAAGGAGGAGGCGAACTCCAGAGCCCCTTCCCGGGCTCCGGCCTCGGAGAGCATGTACCGGTCGCCGATGGCGTCGAGGTAGCCCTCCTCGACCAGTTGGTCCAGGTAGCCGATGCCGGTGGAGGCATCCACGCCGAGGAAGCGCTCCACCAGGGAGGCATCGACGTCCTGTCCGAAACCTTCGCCCCGCATCCAATACATGACCTGGAGGATCTCGCTCCTCCAGTACATCGACTTGAGTGCTCCGCACTCAGGAGCATCGAGGATGTCCGACATGGCGCCTCCAGACTCACCCGCCGCGACGCCCCTAGGGTGGCGGCTCATCTCTATTTGGTCGTTCCGAGCAGTGGCTGCTCCGTAGGGCCGTTCCTAGCACCGGCCGTTCCGAGCAGGGTGCCCGTTCTGTGCGGAAGTGGATTCACGGCGACCTGACGTCGCCCTGGTGATAGGTGTAGAGTACACCTACCAGTCTCGCTTCCGACACGCGAAGTTGATCAATTTGATCCAATCAACGAGCGTGCCGGGAACGACACAGTTGCTCCGCAAAGAACTTGTTCCTTACAAGAGGGTGCTGGACCGGGTGTGGCGGTCGGGCTTCGGACCGAAAGTCATCCACCCAGGGTCGGGCACCGGATTCATCAGCATCCGATCCTAAGGGGGGTCTCCATGCCGACCAGCACCGGCCGAGGGCGTACACCTACGACCCGTTCTGCCACCACCACCCGCAAGCCCACGTCCCGTGAGTTGGTCTCCACCGCGGCCGCCACCCCGGTGTCGGCTTCGGGTGCGGCCATCACCGACTGGCGGGACAACCCGCTTGACCCCATGGCCCCCATCGGGGTGCGCAGCCGGGCTGTCGAGCCGGACTCGTCCATCCTGCGCCTGGGCCCGCTGGAGAAGATCTACCTGATCTGGATGGTGGGCGGTTCCTGTGACGGCTGCACGGTGGCCGTGGCCGGTGCGACGCACCCCCGGGTGGAGCACCTGCTCGCCGGCATCATCCCCGGTCTGCCCCGGGTGGAACTGATCCACACCGTGGTCAGCGTCGAGGTGGGCCCGGAGTGGACCCACAACCTGTTCATGGCCTACCGGGGCGAGCTCGACGCCCCCTATGTCATCTGCTGGGAGGGCTCGATCATGGACGAGTCCCTCGCCGGCGAAGGCTACTGGATGGGCCTGGGTGAAGACCCCCAGACCGGACGCCAGATCACCAGCCTGGAGTGGCTGGACCGCCTCAGCCCCGGCGCCGCCGCCGTGGTGGCCGTGGGGACCTGCGCCTCCTGGGGCGGCATCCCCGCCGCCAAGGGCAACGTCACCAACTCCATGGGGGTCATGGACTACCTGGGCAAGGACTACCGCAGCGCCTTCGGGGTCCCGGTGGTCAACGTGCCCGGGTGTTCCCCGGTGGGTGACAACGTGCTCGAGACCGCCTCGGCCGTTCTTTTGTTCCTCAACGGCCTGGCCCCGCTGCCCGAGTTCGACGAGTTGGGCCGCCCGGCCTGGCTCTTCGGCGAGACGGTGCACCGCCACTGTCCCCGGGCGGGCTACTACGAAGAGGGCGTCTTCGCCCGGGAGTACGGCGACAAGGAGTGCCTGGTCGAGTTGGGCTGCTGGGGCCCGGTGGTGCAGTGCAACATCGCAGAGCGGGGCATGGTCGACGGTCACGGGGGCTGCATGCAGGTGGGCGGCATCTGCATCGGCTGCACCATGCCGGGCTTTCCCGACAAGTTCAGCCCCATCACCGAGATCGCCCCTGGCTCTTTGATCTCCTCGTCGACCTCCCGGGTGGTGGGCGGCTTCATCCGCCGCATGCGCTACGTCAGCCGGGTGGACAAGAACCGCACCGCCCGCTGGGAGGGCACCGACGGCCCCAGCGGCTTCGCCCGGTCCAAGACCGCCCCCCGGGGTGCTGTCAAGACCATCCACAAGTTCTATTCCAAGGTCCAGCACTCCCATGAGGGGGGCAACAACAAGACCTACGGCCACTCCCCTGAGGGCCGCACCACCCGGGGCCGCTTCGAAGCCGGCCAGGGCTACGCGTAGATCCAGACGGCCCAGATCCAGACGCCCAGATCCAGACGCCCAGATCTCGCCCAGATAATCCAGACGGCTCGCATATCAGGAGGCAAGACCACCCATGTGTTTCAAGAACCTTCCTATCCAATTCGATGAATCGGGTAAGGCCAGCCTCAAGGAGGGGGTGACCAACCCCTACTCGGTCAACGCCGCCGAGCCTCGGGGCTTCGTCCGCCGCCGCAGTGGCCCCGGGGCCCAGTTGGCCGCCCCGCCCCGCCTGCGGGACTGGAACATCGACCCCATGACCCGGGTGGCCGGCGCTTTGGCCGTCCACACCGTGTTGGACCTGGAGAACCGCAAGGCCGTGGACGCCCACAGCCGGGCCATGTTGTTCCGGGGCTACGAGATCATCCTGGAGGGTCGTGACCCCCGCGACGCCATCGACATCTCCAGCCGGGCCTGCGGCGTGTGTGGTGGCGTTCACGCCTCCTGCTCGTCGCTGTGCATCGAGCAGGCCTTCGGGGTCTGCCCCCCGCCGCTTGGCATCGAGGTCCGCAACCTGGGCGAGGTGGCCGAGATGTTCTACGACCACCCCTTGCACCTGGGCCTTCTGTCGGGGCCGGACTACTCCACCTCCATCGTGAGTGTGACCAACCCCGAACTGGTGACCCGGGCGGAGAAGACGCTCGCTCCCCACGGCGACATCCACGGCTACACCACCATCAAAGACATCATGGACGCCATGAACCCCCTCACGGGCAAGTACTACCTCGAAGCCCTCGAGTGGACCCGGGTGGGCCGGATCATGTGCATGCTCATGTTCGGCAAGTACCCGCACCCCTCCACCTTGGTGCCCGGCGGTGTGTCCACCACCATCACCACCTCGAGCTTCAACGAGTACTACGCCCAGTTGGGCAAGATCATGGACTGGTGCAAGGTCATGCCCCGCATCTGGGACGACCTCATGGACTTCTTCCTCGACGCCAACCCGGCCTACGAGATGGTCGGAGCCCGGCCCACCAACCTGGCCCAGTCCGGCATCTGGGACGACTCCGAGGCCTACGACGCCACCTATGCCAACTGCAACGCCTGGGGCAACCGCCGCTGGGCCAAGCCGGGCATGATCATCGAGGGCAAGCTGGTCACCACCAACCTGACCGACATCAACATGGGCTTCGAGGAGTTCATCGAGCACTCCTTCTACGAGGACTGGACCCGCACCAACGGTCCCGCCGGCCAAGGCTACGGCCGCACCGGTTCCTCGGTGAAGTTCGCCACCGACCCCCTGGGCAACCCGCTGAGCCCGTATCACCCGTGGAACAAGCGCACCATCCCCAAGCCCACGGCCACCAACTTCAAGGAGCGCTACACCTGGGACACCGCTCCCCGCTGGGACCGCCAGGTCGTCGAGACCGGCACCTACGGGCGTATGTGGACCACGGCTCTGGCCGGCAACACCCAGGACAACCCCTTCTTCGAGGCCACCGGCGACGGGCTGAGGATGATCCTGCCCCGTCACGCTCTGCCCGAGACCGAGTTGTTCTGGCCGGTGCCTCGGACCCTCAGCGCCCTCGAGCGCAACCGGGCCCGGTCCTACGCCTGTGCCTTCACCGCCGCCATTGGCATGAACTGCCTGCTCAAGGCCTTTGAGTACTGGCGCCGGGGCGAGACCAAGGTCCACACCCCCTTCAAGGTCCCCAAGGACCACCGCATCGCGGCGGGCTTCTGGGAGGCCGGTCGGGGTTGGCTGGTCCACCACATGGAGATCGACAAGGGCCGCATCCTCAACTACCAGATCACCACTCCCTCCACCCTCAACGCCGCCCCCACCGACCCCTTTGGTGGTCTTGGGCCCTACGAGCAGGCCATCGTCGACACCCCCATCCTCGAGTCGGTTCCCGACGACCAGGTCAAGGGCATCGACATCCTGCGGGCCATCCGCAGCTTCGACCCCTGCATGCCCTGCACCACCCACATGGACACCGGGGCCGGCACCATCGTGCGGGAGGTCAACTCCTGCGGATGCACGCTGGAGTAGTTCCCCACA
>JBQTHD010000030.1:0-27772 GCA_052390275.1 Acidimicrobiales bacterium
ACGAAGGCTTCCAGTACTGCGGCCACCGCAGCGGGAGGGGCGGGGCAGGCCGACAACCCGGCGGAGATGCCCAGCAGGCTCAGATGCCAGGGATCGTGCGCCACCCCCGTTCCCGCCGGCATGGGAACCCACCTTTGGTACAGACACACCCCACCCCTGGGATCAACCGCCGCCCGCAGCACCCGGAACCCATGAACCTTCGGCGCCTTGCGAACCTGCTTGGGTGGTGGGGCGGGCAGGGCTGGTTTGGGTGGCGGCTTCAGTAACGGCTTGGCCAGCACCCGGGCGCCAGAGCAGTCGATGGAGGCGGCCCGAAAGGACTCCTGACAGGACGCTCGCTCAGCCGCGGCCGACGTTGACTCACTAAAAGCAATGACACCTACCAGAATCAATACTGCTGTCCATGGCTGATGTGCTCGTGCTAGATACATGGATTGGCCGGCGGAGTGCCATCGTCTTCGAAGCCGTCGTAGATCATTACCCAACCAGTTGGATTCATGAGGTCCGGTGTCCTTCGGGTCATCGAAATCCAACTCGTTCTGGACCCATCTACTAGGAAGAATTGCCGGTTTACAGCCGCAAATATGCAGTCGGTCGAGAACGTAAATAGGTGAGCAGTCGTGGCATAGCGTAAGGGGCCATCTGGGATTCGGAACAGATCGTCCTTCATCTCTGGATGGGATGCTTCGCGCGAAAGGGTCCGACTGCTGAGCTCTAAGAACTCACCTGCATATATCGAGGCGAGTCCAATCTCCACCTCGGGCGTGATCCCACCGGCGGCAGCGGTCAAGCGAAGAAGATCGGCGTTGCGGTGCTCGAAGTAGGCCAGCAGGCGGTCTACGTAACTGGCGTCGCGGACCGAGGGGATGCCCCACCTGTAGGGATCGATGATGGGTTGAGCAACCGCGGGCCGGGCGGTGGTGGCCACCGGGCCGGTGAGCGGGGCGGGTGGGTCTACAGGCGGTTTCGAACAGCCAACGGCCAGGATGGCTGCGGCCACAAGAGCGCTACCGGTTCGCAGCCCCCGGCCCCGTGCGCCGGTGCGCCCGTCTCCCACAGGCCGCGACCCCTCCACCCCCCAAGATCGCATGGGAGATACATCGACCAACAGGGTCGGGCCCTGAACCACGGCTTGGGGCACCCAGACGGTTGGCGAAGTCGAGCGCTACAAAGACCCTTGGGGGACCACCCACTCCTGGGGCGCTCCGCCCACCGCCGCCAGGCGCTCGAAGTCGGCGTCGTAGTGAAGAACGACCAGACCGGCAACCTGCGCAGCGGCTGAAATGACCAGATCCGGGATGGGAACCCGGTGCTGACCTCGTGCGGCCAGGGCGTGCTGCATGCCAATGGCCAAGTCCATGACTCCGGGGGTTATCGGCGCCGAATCCAGGGCCCTCCGTTCCTCCAGGATCGCCCGGTAGTCCGCAAGGTTGCGGCTGCTGAACAGAATCTCGAGATCGACAATTGCACATGACGCCAACCATCCCTCCTCCAGCAGCGGTCGAAGGCGGGCGCCAACGTCGGGGACCGCAAACCGCGCCAGGGCGCTCTTGTCCGCGAGGTAGACAGCCCTCAGCGCCACGCGCCCGACATCACCCGTGGATCGGCGAGGTCGAGGTCGTGCATTGCCGCCAGCCGATCAGCGTGCCGTCGCCGTTTTGCTGCCAGGACGACGGCTTCGAGAGATCGGTTCACGGCCTCCTTCATGGTCGAGGCACCCAGGAGTGCCGTCGCCTCGCCGAGCAGGTCGTCATCGATGTCCACCAGCCGCTTCGTCATTGCGTAAGCATATCCAGATGACACCCTCGTATATATACAGACGGCTACTGTGCGGTCCAAGCCGGTTGCGCACCGATCGGCTTAGTGACCCGGGCCGGATCAGCGGTCGATGTCGCCCAGGATGAAGTAGAGGCTGGAGAGGATGGTGACGATGTCGGGCACATAAACGCCCCTGAGTATCCAGGGGGTGATGCAGACGTTGTGGAAACTGGCGGAGCGGATCTTGCACCGGAACGGGCCCAGCCCGCCCTGGCTGACCACGTAGTAGCCCATCTCCCCCAGAGGATTTTCGGTATGCGCCCAGGCCTCGCCCGCTGGCACTTTGATAATGCGGGGGACTTTGGCCTGGATGGGTCCGGCTGGAAGGCCGTCAAGCATTTGGTCGATCATGCGGGTGGCTTCCCGAGTTTCCTGCAATCGCACCCAGTACCGGGCGAAGGAATCTCCGTCGGTGTGGGTCCATACCTTCCAGTCCAGGTCTTTCCACACCAAGGGCGAGGGGGAATCCCGGCGAATATCCCAGTCCACCCCGCTGGCCCGGATGTTGGCCCCGGACAGGCCGTAGGACAACCCGACATCGGCGGGGATCACCCCCACCCCTCGGGTCCGCTTCTCGAAGATCTCATTGCCCATCAAAAGGTCTTCGAGTTCGTCGCAATAGCCTCGCATCTTGGCCATGACGCTGCGACATTCTGCTATCCAGCCCCGAGGAAGATCGTCCTTCAGGCCCCCGATACGGTCGTAGTTGGGGTGGAACCGCCCGCCGGTAGCGGCCTCGATCAGGTTGAGTACGTACTCCCGGTCTCTGAAGGCAAAGAAAACCGGCGTGATGGCCCCCAATTGGACGCCCATCTCCCCAATGAACAGGGTGATGTTGGCGATACGGGACATCTCGAACAGGATGGTTCGAATGGTCTGGGCCCGGGGTGGTGCTTCGACCCCCATGAGCGTCTCGGCGGCCAGGATGAACGGCACCTCGTTGGCGAACGAGGACAGCCAGTCGATCCGGTTGACCAGGGTGGTGATCTGGGGATAGGTGCGGACCTCGGCCAGCTTCTCGTAGCCCCGGTGCATGTAGCCGCAAACCACGTCGGCCTCCACCACCTGCTCGCCGTCCAGGCGGGCCACCACCCGCAGGGTGCCGTGGGTGGCGGGGTGCTGGGGACCCAGGTTCAGGGTCATGTCGCCGGTCTGCAGTTCGAAGTTGACCCGGGCGTCGGCCGCCTGGGATGCGATGTAGCCCAAGCGCTGGCTGTCGGTGACGGTCATCGCCCCTCCATCGTTCCTCGACCAACCATGGCCGCCACCCAACCAGCCGCTACCGCCGCCATCATTCGTCCACCGTCCCCGGAGGGAACGGTTCCACGTCGACCAGACCGGGCCACGGCTTGACCTCCCGGGACAAAAGGGCGAAGTCCTTGCGCAGCGGGTAACCCTCGAACTCACCCGGAAGGTAAAGCTTGACCGGGTTGGGATGGCCTTCGAACACGAAGCCGTACATCTCCGCCGTCTCCCGCTCACACCAGTTCGCCCCCGGATACACCCCGGTCCAGGTGCCGACCCTCGGGTCGTCGGAGTCCAGGTCGCACTTGAGGGTCAGTCCCACCCGCCGCTTGATGGAGTAAAGCCGAGCCAGTACCTGAAAACGGGTATCTCCGCCGGCTACTCCGGTGACGATCGCCGAGGCGGCTGCATCGGGCTCGGCGGCGACCTCCTCGCCTGCCACCACCTTGGGGTTGGGCCAGGTGTGGGGCATCCAGTCGATCCCGGACAAAAAGCAGAAGTAGTCGAAACCCAACCGGCTCTGGCACTCTCGAGCCGTCTTCACCCAGGCGGGGTTGGCGACGCGCACACACAGGTCTCCCTTGGCCAGGTCCTCGCCCAGCAGGGCGGTGCCCAGGCTGCGACGCAACTGGTTGGACACCTCCACCCGGGCCTGGTCGGTGCCGGGCATGCTGGCCGATGAGGAAGCCTCAGGTGACAATGATCGGCTCCCCCCGCCAACGCTCGGCCATGTCCTCGTTCTGGATGCGCTGTTGCAGAAGGACGATTCCCTCCAGGAGAGCCTCGGGGCGAGGCGGGCAACCGGGGACGTAGACGTCGACCGGGATGATCTGGTCCACCCCCTTGGTCACCGAGTACGAGTCCCAGTAGGGGCCGCCACAGTTGGCGCAACTACCCATGGAGATGACGTACTTGGGGTCGGGCATCTGCTCCCACAGGCGGCGGATGGCCGGGGCCATCTTGTCGGTGACTGTGCCGGAGATGACCACGAGATCGGCCTGGCGGGGGCCGGCAGGGAAGGGGATGACCCCCAGGCGCATGACGTCATAGCGAGGGGAGGCGAAGGCGGCCCCCATCTCGATGGCGCAGCAGGCCAGACCCCACTGGTAGGCCCACAGGGAGTACTTGCGGCTGTAGTTGAGCAACCAGGTGAGCGGCTTCAACGCCCGCTTGTCGAGGGCACCGGATTCGACCAGGCCCATCAGGCGGCCCTCCTTTTGGTGTTGGTCCGCTTGTGGTTGTCCTGATGCTCGAGTCGGCGGACTACAGCCAACGCAGCACGCCCTTGCGCCAGGCGTAGACCAGGCCCAGCGCCAGGATGAAGATGAAGATGAGCATCTCCACCAGGCCGAACAGGCCGAGGGCCTCCAGGCGAACCGCCCAGGGGAAGATGAACACCGCCTCGACGTCGAACATGACGAAGAGCAGGGCGAAGATGTAATAGCGGACCTGGCTCTGGGACCATCCGGTGCCCACCGGGTCCACACCGCATTCGTAGGCGAAGTACTTCTGCGGCTGCGGCCGGTTGGGCCGGATGAGGCGACCCACGCCCAACATGGCGGCCACCATCCCCACCGCGGCCACGGCGAACACCGCCACCGTCAGGTACTGCCCCAGGAACTCGGACACGACCGGCGAAGGCTAGTGCCGCCCGACCCGGGCGGGTAGTTGACGGATCCGGACGCGCTCGTGACCCCGGTTGGCTGCTGAACCCATGAGCACTACTGAGGTAGGAGGGTGGCCTGGCGGGCGAAGTCGATCAGGGGCTCGGGGGCGAGACCCCCGATGACGGTCACGGCCACCGCCAGGGCAATGGCCAGCGCCGCGGCCACCGGCACGGGCATCCCCCCCGGACCCGAGCCCACGACCGCCACCGCCCCGCCGGCTCGAACCGCCTCGTCGGACTCGCTCCCGGCGGCATCGTAAGCCCCGGTTGCGTGAGCCCCGGTTGCGTGAGCCCCGGTTGCGTGAGCCCCCCCGACGACGGCGACCCCGGCCGGATCCGCCCCGACGGGATCCTGCGATCGGCCGTCGGCGGCATCGTGAGTGGCGATGGAATCGGCGGTCATGAACATGACCACGATCAGGCGCAGGTAAAAGAACGTGGCCACCACCGCGGCCAGCATGGCCACGACGGCCAGCGAATAGGACTCGGCCTCCACCGCGGCGAAGATCACCCCGAACTTGGCCAGGAACCCGGTGGTGAAGGGGGCCCCCGCCTGGGCCAGCAGCAGAACCGTCAGGCACAGGGCCAGCACCGGACTGCGCCGGGAGAGCCCCCGGTAGTCATCGAGGCTGTGGGCCCGGTCGCCCAGGCGGCCAACCACCGTCACCACCGCGAAGCTGCCCAGGACCATGAACGTGTAGGCCAGCAGGTAGTAGAGCGAACCGGACACCCCTCTGTCGCTTGCGGCCGCCAGCCCCACCAGGACGTAACCGGCGTGGGAGATGGAGGAGAACGCCAGCATCCGCTTGACGTCGGTCTGGATCACCGCCGCCACCGACCCCACCACGAGGCTGGCCACAGCCAGGGCCCACACCATGGGCTGCCAGTCCAGGCGCAGCACGGAGAAAGCCGAGTAGGCGATACGCAGAAGGGCGGCGAACCCGGCGGTCTTGGCGGCTGCGGCCATGAACCCGGTTACCGGCGACGGCGAGCCCTGGTAGACGTCTGGCGTCCACATGTGGAACGGCACGGCCGCCACCTTGAAGCCCAGCCCGACGAAGATCAGACCGAGCCCCCCGAAGAGGACCCCGCCGGTCACCACCTCCGAGCGCAGGAACGCGGCAATACCAGCCAGGTTGGTGGTGCCGGTGGCCCCGTAGGTCAGTGCCACGCCGTAGAGGAAGACCGCCGAGGAAAACGACCCCAGCAGGAAATACTTGACCGCGGCCTCGGTGGACCGCCGCTCGCGATGGTGAAACCCGGCCATTACATAGAGGGCGATGGACAACACTTCCAGGCCCAGGAAGACCACGATCAGGTCGTTGGCCTTGGCCATGAGCACACCACCGGCGGCCGAGATCAACATCAACACATAGAAGGCGGGCTGATCGAGCCTCTCCCGCCACAGGTAGCCGTCCGCCACCAGGACCCCCAGGCCGACGGCGGTGCAGATGGCCACAGTGGCGAACACGCCGAACCCGTCGAGGACCAGGGCCCCGGCCAGTGCCGTGCGGGGGTTGGTCGCCGCCTCCTCCCACAGCCCGATGGTGCTGATCAGGGCCGACCCGGCCACAGCCAGGGCGAAGATCGACCAGGTGCTCCCGGCCTGCCTCTCTCGCAGGAACGGGCTGACTCCCAGGATCAACAGGGCGCCGACGATCAGGATCAACTCCGGGGCCAGCAGGGCCCACTCGACCACCGGGCCCTCGAAGCCGGTCACGGCTCCACCTCGCCGTGGCCCTCTGAGTTGCCGACGCCGTGGTCATCGTCTTCGACGTCGCCGGTGGAACCCGCTGGGCCGTGGTCCCCCGTCGGGGGCGTGGTCGGGGCCACCACCTCGATGACCGGTTGGCGGTAGTCCGACCGTTCCTCCACGTGGCTGACCAAAAGGGCCACCGCCGGAGCGATCCGGTCCAGCACCGGCTTGGGGTAGACGCCCAGGGCCACGATCAGGACCAGCAGGGGGGCCATGATCAGCCGCTCGCGGCCGGTCATCTCGGCGAAGTGGGCGTTGTCCCCGTGGGGCTCGCCGTGGAACACCCGCTGGTAGGCCCAAAGCAGGTAGAGGGCGGCCAGGATGACCCCGACGGTGGCCACCACCGCCCACCAGCGGTGGGTGACGAATGTGCCGATGAGGATGAGGAACTCCCCCACGAATCCGTTCAGACCGGGCAGCCCGATGGAGGAGAGCATGACCAGGGTGAAGACCCCGGCGAAGACCGGGGCCACCTTCTGGATCCCCCCCAACTCGGCAATCTGGCGGGTGTGGCGGCGCTCGTAGATCATGCCCACCAGGAGGAACAGTGCGCCGGTGGAGATGCCGTGGTTGACCATCTGCAGGACGCCGCCTTCGAGGCCCTGGGTGGACAGACCGAAGATCCCGATCACGATGAACCCCAGGTGGGCCACCGACGAGTACGCCACCAGTCGTTTCAGATACTTCTGGACGGTGGGCCCCCGAGCCCCGTAGATGATGCCGATGGTGCCGAGCGTCAGCAGCCACGGGGCCAGATCCACCGCTGCCTGGGGGAACAGGTAGAGGCCGAATCGGATGAAGGCGTAGGTGCCGAGTTTGAGCATGACGCCGGCCAGGATGACCGAACCCCCGGTGGGCGCCTCGGTGTGGGCGTCGGGCAGCCAGGTGTGGACGGGAAAGACCGGCACCTTGATGGCAAAGGAGAGGGCAAAGGCGCAGAACAGCCATCGGGCGGTGGTCGACGCCAGCGCCGGCCCGGTGGCCAGGGCCTCCAGGTCGAAGGTCAACACCCCGCTCGCCCGCCGGGACAACAGGACCAGAGAAAGGATGGCCACAAACATCAGGGCGGAGCCGACCATGGTGTAGAGGAAGAACTTCAAGGTGGCGTATATCCGTCGGTCGTAGCCCCAGCCGCCGATGAGGAAGTACATGGGGACCAGGACCAACTCCCAGAACAAGAAGAAGACGAAGAGGTCGAGGGCCAGGAACACGCCCATGCAACCTGCTTCTAGAACCAGCATCCAGGCCACGTAGCCCTTGCGGTTGTGATGGACCTCGGGGCCGGCGATGGCGATGGGGAAGAGCACCCCGGTCAGCACGATCAGGAACAGCGAGATCCCGTCGACGCCCAGTTTCCAGGAGATTCCCAGGCTCTGGACCCACCAGCGGTCCACCACCATCTGGTAGCCACCTTCGGCGGCGTCGAAGGAGACCAGGACGGCCAGGCTGGCCAGGCCGACAACCAACGAGGCGCCCAGGCCCAGGGCTTTGACCACTTTGTCGTTACCGGCCGGAGCCAACGCCACGGCCGCCGCCCCGGCCATGGGCAACAAGATCAGGAGGTTGAGGAGCGAAAAGTCGAACATGGCTAAGCCGTCACCCGGCCGCTGATTGCCGGCCGGTGACGCACGCCCGGGGCCGGAATCCAGGCAAAGGTTTCTGGTCGAGGCACTAGAAGCCGCTCCGGGCCGCCATGAACACCAGCGTGGCCACCGTGCCGGCGGCGATGGCCAGGGCGTAGCTGCGGACGAAGCCCGACTGCACCCGGCGCAGGCCGGCGCTTCCGACGGCCACAACCGAGGCCACCCCGTTGACGGCGCCGTCTATCAGGCGCTGGTCCACGACCTTGGCGGAGAAGTCCGACAGGGCCCGCCCCGGGCGCTCCACCAGCGCCCGGTACAAGTCGTCGATATACCAGGCCCGGGCCAGAACCTCCGGCGTGAGCCCGTGAACCCGGCCGGCCCTGGGCCCGAACTGGCTCCAGGCCACTGCGATCCCCCCCAGGGCCGAAGCCACGGCCGCTGCGATCAGGGCCAACTTGGTGGACGTGGAGGAACTCAGGTGGTGCAGGTTGTCCCCGAAGACCGGTTCCAACCAGTGCTCGAGAACAGTCCACCCCTTGATCGGCAGGTTGATGAAGCCCCCGACCGCGGCCAGTACCGCCAGGAAGGCCAGCGGGAAGGTCATGGCCCAGGGCGACTCGTGGGGAAGCCCACCGTGGCCCCCATGGGCATCGGCGGCGCCGTGGCCCCCGGCCGAAGGCTGGACCCCCTTGGGAGCCTTCGCCCCCTTGCCGGCCTTGGCCGCCTCGGGCTTGCGCCAGCGCTCGGTGCCGTAGAAGACCAGAAAGACCTGACGGCTCATGTAGTAGGCGGTGAGCAGGGCGGTGGCCAGCCCGATGGCCCACAACAGGGGGCTCAGTTCGAAGGCGTTGACCAGGATGTCGTCCTTGGACCAAAAGCCCGAGAAGGGGGGCACTCCGGCGATGGCCAGCCAGCCGACCAGGAAGGTGCCGCTGGTTATCGGCATCCATTTGCGCAGACCCCCCATACGGGTCATGTCCTGCTCATCGTGCAGGCCGTGGATCACCGAGCCCGCCCCCAGGAACATCAGCGCCTTGAAGAAGGCGTGGGTGACCATGTGAAAAATGGCGGCGGCATAGGCCCCGGACCCGACGGCCAGGAACATGTAACCCAGTTGCGAGACGGTCGAATAGGCCAGAACCTTTTTTATGTCGTTCTGGGCACATGCCACGGTGGCGGCAAATAGGGCGGTGAGGGCTCCCACCACGGCGATGACCAGGGATGCGTCGGGAGCCATGGCCAAGATGGGATTGACCCGGACCATCAAGAACACCCCGGCGGTGACCATGGTGGCGGCGTGGATGAGGGCGGAAACCGGGGTGGGGCCCTCCATGGCGTCGGGTAGCCAGACGTAGAGGGGCAGCTGGGCGGACTTTCCCGCGGCCCCAACGAACAACAACAGGGCGATGGCGGCGGCGGTGACCTCCGAGAGGGCACCGGCCCCGGCGTTGACCGTGGCGTACTGCAGGGACCCCAGGGTGGCGAAGATCAAGAACATGGCCACCATGAAGCCGAAGTCGCCCACCCGGTTGGTGACGAACGCCTTCTTTCCGGCGGTGGCGGCCGAGGGCTTGTGGAACCAGAACGAGATGAGGAAGTACGAACACGCCCCCACGCCCTCCCAGCCCAAAAAGGTGCCGAGGAAGCTGCTGGAGAGCACCAGCATCAACATGGAGAAGGCGAACAGGTTCAGGTAGATGAAGAACTTGGAGTAGTTCGCATCGCCGTGCATGTAGCCCGTGGAGTAGAGGTGGATCAGGGCCCCCACCCCGGTGACGAACAGGGCCATGGTCACCGACAGCGGGTCCACCAGGAACCCGGCCTCCACCTGGAGCGAGCCCGATGGGATCCAGGTGAACAGGGTCTGGGTGAAGGACCGGGAGTGGCCGTCGATCTCCAACAGACCGGCCAGAACCACCAGGGTGGCGGCGAAGGATCCGCCCATCATGGCCGTGGCCAGGTACCCGGCTTTGGGGTCGCCCAGGCGACGACCGAAGGCCACCAGGAGAGCGAACCCGGCCAGGGGGAAAGCAGGGATCAGCCAAACGGCCTCAACCATTGGTCACCTCAGTGGCGACGCCAGCACCCGGCACGCCCACAGCAGGCACGCCAACCGCAGGCACACCAACCGCAGGCACACCAACCGCAGGCAGCGCGAGGAAGCACCGGGTCGGACATGGGCCGCGCACTGCCTAACCCTTCAACAGACTGACGTCGTCGGCGGTGGTGCCGGTTCGTCGCCGGGAGATGGCCACGATGATGCCCAGGCCAACCACCACCTCGGCCGCGGCCACCACCAGGACGAAGAAGACCAGGGCCTGGCCACCGATGTCGTCGAGCAGGCGGGCGTAGGTGACGAAGGTGAGGTTGACGGCGTTGAGCATCAACTCCACGCACATGAACATCACCAAAAGGTTGCGACGCACCAGCAGGCCGACCGCGCCGATGGTGAAGAGGATGGCGGCGAGCGACAGGTACCAGGGTCCGGGAACCGTCATCGCCCCACCTCCCCACTCTGGGCCGCCCCGAAATCAGCCAGTCCGGAGTCGGCCGGTCCGGAGTCGGCCGGTCCGGAGTCCGCCGTTCCGGAGTCGGCCAGACCGGAGTCGGCCAAGTCGGGATCGGAATCGTCGGAGTCGTCGTGCCTGGTCAGGACCACGGCCCCGACCACGGCGATGACGAGCAGCAGCGACGTCACCTCGAAGGCCAGCAGGTAGCGGCTGAACAGGACCCTGGCCAGTTTGGCCACGTTGGATCCCGGGCCGCTCAAGGGGCCGGCGTCCGAGGGAATACCACTGACCCAGGTGGCCCGGGCAATCAACAGCACCCCGCCCAGGACGCCAATCCCGGCGAGAACGGCCAGAGGTCTCTGCCCAACTATCGGGTCGGCCCGGGATTCCTCGGATTTGTCGATGCCCAGAAGCATGATGACGAACAGGAACAAGACGACTATGGCGCCGGCATAGACGATCACCTGGACCGCAGCCAGAAAATGGGCCGCCTGGGCCACGAACAGGACGGCGACCCCGAACAGGGTCATGACCAGCATCAACGCCGAGTGCACCGGGTTGCGGGCCAGCACCACCCCCAGCGCCCCGATCAGAACTGCCGCCCCGGAGACGGCGAAGACGAACCAGTCGATCACGCCGCGCCCCGGCCCCGGCGACCACGCGGCTTGCCGGCCGAGGACCCGGTCGCCCCAGGCCTGCCCACTCCGGGCTTGGGCACTCCGGGCTTGGGCACTCCGGGCTTGGCCGGCGACGCCTGCGCCCCCGACGAACCGGCGCCAGGCTTGGCCGCTGCCGCCTGGTCGGGCTCGGGAGCCCGGACTCCCACACCCAGATCCCCGGACCAGGCCACCTGACCCTCGAAGGCGGCGTCGCCCGAAGGGGCTGTGGCCCGGACCCAGGCCGACGTGTTGGTTTCGTCCCCCGGACGCCAGTCCTCCCAGGGCAGGTGCTGGGGGACGCCGTCATCGTCAACCACCAACTCGTCCTTGGTGTAGATGGCGTCAGCCCGGTTCGTAAAGGAGAACTCGAAGAGCTTGGACTCGGTTATGGCCTCGGTGGGGCAGGCCTCCACGCACAGATCGCAGTGGATGCAGCGCAGGTAGTTGATCTCATAGACAAAGCCAAAGCGCTCGCCGGGCGAGACGGGTGCCTCCGGGGGGTTGTCCGCGCCCCGGACGTAGATGCACCGGGCCGGGCACACCCCAGCGCACAGTTCGCAGCCGATGCACTTTTCCATTCCGTCCTCGGACCGGTTGAGCACATGGCGGCCGTGGAATCGCACTGGCTTGGGCCGTTTGGTGTCCGGGTACTCGTTGGTCACCGCCGGCCGGCCCATCTCCCGCAGGGTGACCTTGAAACCATCCAGGTATCCCATTACGACCCCCCGGCCGAACCGGCGCCCACCGGCGCTTGACGTTTCCCAGCCAGGTCCGAGCCCGAACCAACCGCCCCGGCCCCGGCGGCCTCGGCCCCCACCCCGACACCAAAATCGGGCCCGGGGTCAGGATCGCTGCTGCGCTGACCAGCCCGGAGGGCGGCGGCCAAAAGCGCCCACCCGCCGACCAGAACCGCCATGCCCCCGGCCAGCACCAAGCCCCCCGGCCAGCCCTGGTCCCGCCCGATCCGCAGGGTGGCCACCAGCAAAAGCCAGAACAGCGACAGGGGAATCAGCTTTTTCCAGCCCAGATCCATCAGTTGGTCATAGCGCAAACGGGGCAGGGTGGCCCGGACCCAGATGTAGGCGAAGAGGAAGGCGACCAACTTGAGCAGGAACCACACCACTGGGATCTCGGGGAGGAAGGAGAAGGGAGCGGCGGGGCCGCCCAGGAACAACGTCACCGCCACCGCCGACATGGTGATGGTGTTCATGAACTCGGCCAGGAAGAACAGGGCGAAGCGGATGGCGCTGTACTCGGTGTGAAACCCGCCCACCAGTTCCTGTTCGGCCTCGACCAGGTCGAAGGGAGGCCGGTTCATCTCGGCGGTGGCGGAGATGACGAAGATTAGGAAGGGAACCAGGCCGAGGGCCACCACGTTCCAGCGCAGGATTCCGCCGGCCTGGGCGTTGACGATGTCCCAGGTGGACAGGGACCCGGCGGCCAGGACCGCAGTGGCCACCGACAGGCTCATGGCCGCCTCGTAGGACACCATCTGGGCCGAGGCCCGCACCGACCCCAACAGCGGGTAGGCCGAACCCGATGCCCACCCGGCCAGCATCACCCCGTAGACGGCGATGGAGGACATGGCGAGAAGGAACAGGATCCCCACCGGGGGGTCGGCCAACTGCAGGTAGGTGCGGCGACCGGCGATCTCCACCATGCCCCCCACCGGGATGACGGCGAAGGTGGTGAAGGCGGGAACCGCGGCCAGATAGGGGGCCAGACGAAAGATCCGCCGGTCGGCCTTTTCCGGAAGCAGATCTTCCTTGAAGAACAGTTTGATCCCGTCGGCCATGGTCTGGAGGATCCCCCAGGGCCCGGCCCGGTTGGGGCCGATGCGGTTCTGCATGTCAGACAGGACCTTGCGCTCGGCCCAGATGAGCAGCAGGACCCCGACCAGCAGAAAGAGCAGGACGGCCACCACCTTGCCCAGAACGATGGCCACCACCACCAGGTCGATCCCGTTGTCAAAAAGGGGATCCATCTAGTGGTCCATCCCCGTGGCGGTTGCGGACCCGGTGGCGGTGGCCCCGGCGCTGGTGGCCCCGGTGCTGGCGGACCCGGCGATGGTGGCAATCCGCACGTCGGTCACCGCGTCGGTGCTGTCGAGGAGGTCGGCCACGCCCACCCCGGCCTGGTTGAAGGCCAGGTAGGCGCTACCCCGGGGCAGGCCTGGGTCGGCCGCGACCTCAACCTCCATGGCGGCGCGGGCCGTGCTCAGCCGGACGGTCCCCCCGTCGCCGACGCCCAGAGCATCGAGATTGGCCGGGTTGACCCGCAGGCGAGGGCCCGGGGCCAGGGGGGCCAGCGAGGGCGAATGGGAGGTGGCCACCCCGGCGTCGTAGAAGGCCCGCCCCGCCACCAGGCGAAGCGAGTACCCGTCGATGGTCGGTACCGAGGTGGTGGCCGGGGCTGGTACCCAAGACACCGCCGGCGTCGTGGGCGGTGCCGATCCCGACGAGTCGGGGCCCGACGGCATGGGGCCCGACAGCACGGGGCCCACCACCCCGTCACGGTTCTCGGCGGCGGACAGGGCCCGCCAACTCAGCCCCGCCCACGACGGGGCCAGCGAAGCGATCTCGTCGGTCACCTCGTCCACGGTGTCCCAGTCCAACCCGGGCCTGGAGGTGGCGGGGGCTTTGGCTGACCCCAGGCGGCGGGCCAACTCCGCAGCGATCGACCACCCGGTTCGGGCAGATCCCGGGGGAGTGACCTTTTGTCCCAGGCGGGTGACCCGGCCCTCGATATTGGTGGTGGTCCCGGTCCGTTCCCCGGCGGCCGCCGCCGGCAGGACCACGTCGGCCCGAGAGGAGGAGGCCGTCAGGAACGTGTCGACGGCCACCACGAACCCGGCTCCGTCCATGGCCGCCTGGGCCCGCTGGCGGTCGGGGAAGTCAGACAACGGGTCTGCCCCCAACAAGACCAGGCCCTGGACCTTCTGATCGGCCAGGCCGGCCAGGATCCCAGCGGCGTCGAGCCCGGATGCGGCCGGCACCGTGCCCCAGGCCTGGTCAAAGGCCTCCCCACCGGCGCTCAGGCTGACCCGGCCAGGCAGAAGGCCCGGAGCCAGACCCATGTCCAGGGCTCCATGCACGTTCCCCCGGCGCAGTGCCGGCAGGATCCTCAAACCGGCCAACCCCTCCACCAGGGCGGTGGCCGCGGCCACCGTGGCGCCAGCCGGTTCGGCCAACGACGGGCGGCCCAGCACCAGCACCAGTGCGGGTGGCCCCGAAGCTTCACTACTCGAACTCGACGAGGCGGAATCAGTGGAATCGGCCGGACCGGGGGCGACGGACGTGGGGGTCGCGGCGTGGACAAGGGCGTGGGCCCGGGCCAGATCGGCGGCCTCGACCCCTCCGGCGGCCTCGGTGGGGGTGGTGGCGCCGGCCAGGGCCTCGGCCACCAGGTGGGCCTCCCCGGGACGGTGGACCAGGCTGACCGCCGCGTAGCGACTCAGACCGGTGGGCGCCGGGGTGATCTCGACCATGGCCAACTTGTGGTCGACGGCCGCCTCCCGCAGGCGCAGGTAGAGGACCGCCAACTCCTCTTTGATGTCGGGCGCCAACAACACCACGGCACGAGCCCCACATGCCTCATCGATGGTGGCCCGGGGCAGACCCAGGACGAGTTCGGGAGGAAGTCCGTCGCCCATCTGGGCATCGACGTTGTCGGTTCCGATGACCCCCTTGGCGAGGCGGGCCCAGGCGTAGGCGTCCTCGTTGGCCAGCCGGGCTCCCCCCAGAACGGCGACCGCCGTCGGGCCGGCGGCGTCGACGATGCGGGCCAGGCCGGCGGCGGCCGCGTCCAGGGCCTCGGACCAGGTTGCCTCGACGAGCGTTCCGCCTCGGCGGAGGAGAGGCTGGGTCAGGCGGTCGGGGTGGTTGCCGGCCTCGTAACCGAAGCGGCCCTTGTCACACAGCCAACCGTGGTTGACCGGCTCACTGTCGACCCCGAGGTGACGGATGATCTGATCCGACGACGACTGGATGGCGATCCGGCAGCCCACCGAACAACCGGTGCAGGTGGACTCCACCGTCTCCAGATCCCACGGCCGGGCCCGGAACCGGTAGGGAGCGGCGGTGAGGGCTCCAACCGGGCAGATCTGGACGATGTTGCCGCTGAAGTTGGAGGTGAAGGGGCGGTCGGGGAAAGTGTTGATCTCGGTGGCATCGGCCCGGCCGACGAAATCGATCATGGCGTCGCCCGCCACCTCGGCCGCGAACCGGGTGCAGCGGGAACACTGGATGCAGCGTTCGCGGTCGAGGGCCACCAGTGGGTTGATGGGGATGGGCTTGGCCCAGTGGCGCTTCTCCTCGATGAATCGGCTTTCCCCCGGTCCGAAGGCAAAGGTCTGGTCCTGCAGCGGACACTCGCCGCCGCGGTCGCACACCGGGCAGTCGAGCGGATGGTTCATCAGCAGGAACTCGAGCACTCCGTCCTGGGCCTTGCGCACCTTCTCGGAGTTGGTGACGATCTCGGCCCCGTCGGCGGCGGGGACGTAGCAGGAGGGCATGAGGGCGAAACCCCGCGGACCCTTTACCTCCACCAGGCACATCCGACACACCCCCACCGGGCGCATGCGGGGGTGGTAGCAGAACCGGGGGATGTAGACGCCGGCCCGCTCGGCGGCGGCGATGAGCATCTCCCCCTTGCGGGCCGGCACTGCCTGGCCGTCCACGGTGATGGTGACCATCTCGTGCGCCGGGGGCGCCGTCGGTGGAGCCGGGGCGGGGCGGGCCACATCGCTCACCGGGCTTCGCCTCCCTTCGCCGGCCCGACGGCCGGATTGGCGGTACTGAAGTTGATGGCGCCGCTGCTGGAAACGGTGCCGTTGGTGGCGGTGCCGTTGGTGGAACTGCCGTTGGTGGCACTGCCGTTGGTGGCACTGCCCTGTGCGGCGTCGATGTAGGCCATGAACTCGCTGCGGAACATCTTGATTGCCGAGGTGATCGACGAGGGAATGGAAGGTCCGAGGACGCAGATGGTGGTCTTCTGCGGGGGCCAACCCAGGCCGGGGGCGATGTTGTCACAGACGTCGAGGAGAAGGTCGAGGTCGGACTCCCGGCCCCCTCCCTCCAGGATGCGGCGCAGGATCTTGTCCAGCCAGCCCCCGCCCTCGCGGCACGGGGTGCACTGGCCGCAGGACTCCCGGTGGAAGAAGCGGGTGATCCGCCACGTGGCCTTGACCATGCAGGCGGTGTGGTCCATCACCACCACCGAACCCGAGCCCAGCATGGACCCGGCCCGGCCCACCGCGTCCTGGTCCAGGGCCATCTCCAGGTGGTCGGGGCCGAACCACGGGGCCGACGCCCCGCCGGGAACGAAGGCCTTGAGGTCGTTTCCGTCGCGGATGCCCCCACCCAGGCGGGGATCGAAAATCAGGTCGGCGAAGGTGGTCTTGGCCATCTCCACCTCGTAGTTGCCGGGGCGGCGGACGTGGCCCGACAGGGAAAAGATGCGGGTCCCGGTGGAGCGGCCCTGGCCCAGGGCGGCAAAGGCGGCCCCGCCGTTGGTGACGATCCACGCCAGGTTGGACACCGTCTCGACGTTGTTGACCACCGTGGGCGCGCCGTAGAGGCCCATGACCGCAGGGAACCAGGGAGGCTTGTCCCGGGGGTAGCCCCGCTTGCCCTCCAGGCTTTCCAGCAGGGCGGTCTCCTCCCCGCAGATGTAGGCCCCGGCGCCCGGGTGGATGACGATGTCGAGGTTGTAGCCCGAGCCGAAGATGTCGCGGCCCAGCGCCCCGTGGCGGTAGGCATCGTTGACCGCGGCGGTCATCCGCTCGATACCCAGGGCGAACTCACCCCGGACGAATATGAAGGCACGGGTCGCGCCCACTGCGAACGCCGCGATGGCCGTGCCCTCCACGATCTGGTGGGGGTCGGCCTCGAGCAGCATGTGGTCCTTGAAGGTGCACGGTTCGCTCTCGTCCCCGTTGACCACCAGGTAGACGGGGTCGGCCTTGCGCAGCATGGACCATTTTTTGCCGGCCTCGAAGCCGGCTCCGCCCCGGCCCAGGAGGTTGGCGGCCATGACCTCGGTGGCCACCGCTTCCGGCCCCACCGAAAGTGCCTTCCGCAGACCCTGGTAGCCGTCGTTGGCCAGCGAGGTGCCCAGGTCCCAGGAGTTCGCCAGCCCGACCCGGCGGGTGACGATGGGGGCGGCGTCGGTGACGCTCATGGGCGGGCCCCCGGCCCTGAGGACCCGGGCGGGTCAGCCCCGGCGCCGGCGCCGACGGTCGCATTGGCCGAACCGTTGGCCGCCGCCGTTGCGGTCACGATGGCGTCAACCCCGGGAAGCCCCACCTCTCGGCGGACCCTGCTGAGGGTGCCATGGGTCGGCACCTCGTCTGCGAGGCGGCCCGCGGCGAGGTCCTCGGTCAGCCGGTCGAAGTCGTCATGGCTGAGGTTGCCGAAGAACCGCCAGTTGACGGCCAGGCAGGGGGCGGCCCCGCAGAAGGCGATGCACTCGACCTCCTCCAGGGTGAAGTTCCCGTCGGCCGTCGTCCCCCCGGGCGCCACCCCCAGTTGCTGGGACGCATGTTCGAGCAGTTCCTCGCCGCCGTTGAGCATGCAGGCCAGGTTGGTGCACACCGACACCAGGTAGCGCCCCACCGGGTGGGTGAAAAGCATGTCGTAGAAACTGGCGGTTCCGTAGACCTCGGCCGGCTCCAGCCCCAACAGGGCGGCGACTTCGGTCATAACCCCGGGGGTCAGCCAGCCGTGTTGCTCCTGGGCCACGTGCAGCGCTGGGATGAGGGCCGAGCGGGTCCGGGGATAGAGGGCGATGAGATCCCTGATCCGCCGCTGCGCCTCGGTGGTGAGGCCGCCGGCGGGGTCGACTCCGCTGCCATGTCCCGGCGGACGGGCCTCTGAACCACTCATCGGTCCACCTCGCCCATGACCGGGTCAAGGGTGCTGATGACGGCCACCGCGTCGGCGATGAGGCCTCCGGTCATCATGTGGGGCAGGGCGCCCAGGTTCACGAAGGAGGGGGCCCGGATGTGGAGGCGGTAGGGCTTGGAGGTGCCGTCGGAAACCAGGTAGCAGCCCAGTTCCCCCCGGGGGGACTCCACCGCCACGTAGACCTCGCCTGCGGGAACCTTGAATCCCTCGGTGAAGATCTTGAAGTGGTGGATGAGAGCCTCCATGGACTCGTCGATGCGACCGCGCGGCGGGGGCGTGACCTTTTTGTCCTGAGCCCGGTAGTCACCGGTGGGCATCATGTCCAAGATCTGGCGGACGATGCCGAGCGACTCCCGGATCTCGTTGAGCCGGATGGCGTAGCGGTCGAAGCTGTCGCCGTAGGTTCCGGTTATCACGTCGAAACTGACCTGGTCATAGGCCAGATAGGGGGCGTCGCGACGCAGGTCCCAGGGGACACCGGTGGAACGCAGGATGGGGCCGGTTACTCCCAGGGCGATGCACTCCTCGGCGGTGATGAAGCCCACGCCCTCGGTGCGCTGGTGCCAGATGGGCTGGCCGGTGAGGAGGGTGTCGTAGTCGGCCAGACGAGCCGGGTAGGCGTCGATGATGGACAGAACATCGTCCCGCCAACCGGCGGGGAGGTCGGCGGCGACGCCCCCGGGGCGGATGTAGTTGTGATTCATTCGCAGGCCGGTGACCTTCTCGAAGAAGGCCAGCACCGATTCCCGCTCCCGGATCCCGTAGATCATCATGGACAGCGCGCCAAGGTCCATGCCGTTGGTGGCCATCCACAACGAGTGCGACGAGATGCGGTTCAACTCGCACATGAGCATGCGGATCCAGGTGGCCCGAGGCGGCACCTCGAGCCCCAGGAGCTTCTCGGTGGCCATGGAGAAGACCAGTTCGTTGAACAGCGGGGCCAGGTAGTCCATCCGGGTGACGTTGGTGGCGCCCTGGATGTAGGTGAGTTCCTCGGCCGTCTTCTCCATGCCGGTGTGCAGGTAGCCGATGACCGGTTTGGCCCGCAGCACCTTCTCGCCTTCGAGTTCGAGCATGACCCGAAGAACCCCGTGGGTGCTTGGGTGCTGAGGCCCCATGTTGATGATGGTGGTGTCAGAGTCGGTGGGGACGCTTTCGACCCCCTCAGGCAGGTGGGGGATCCGCAGCACTGCCCCCGGGTCCCGCAGGGCGTCGATCCCGGGGCCGCCGAAGGGGGGGTCGGGGACGTCGAGGCCGATTCCGACCGGGGCCGAGCGGGGGGTGGCCAAAGAGGTCATCGGGGACCGGGAGCAGCCTTGAACTGCACCGGGATGCGGCCGGTGGCGTAGTCCTTGCGCAGGGGGTGGCCCTCCCAGTCGTCGGGCATCAGGATGCGGGACAGGTCGGGGTGGCCCACGAAGATCACGCCGAAGAAGTCGTAGACCTCCCGCTCCATCGCCTCGACCCCGGGGTAGAGCGGATAGACCGAAGCCAGTGTGGGGTCGTTCCCCTCCAACTGAACCCGGACCCGGATGCTGCGGCGGTCGTCGAGGCATCGCAGGTTGACCACCACCTCGAAACGACCGGCGGCGACCCCTTCGGGCAGGTCCCCGGCCGGGGCCAGCAGGCGGTCCACCCCGCAGAGGTCGGAACACATCCTGTAGCCGTCGGCATAGAGATCAGCCATGAGAGCCGGGTAGCCGGCCGGGTCGGTGTGGAGCACCGGTTGGCCATGCGACCACGTGAGGGCGGCGCCGTAGCGCCGGGTCTCGACCACCGGGGCATCGTCGCTCAGGGGGGCATCAACGGACACCGCGTCGGTGGGTGCGGCGCCGGGCGGGTTGGTCGCCGGC
This sequence comes from Acidimicrobiales bacterium, assembly GCA_052390275.1. GTDB lineage: Bacteria > Actinomycetota > Acidimicrobiia > Acidimicrobiales > AC-14 > JBQTHD01. The sequence goes on from JBQTHD010000030.1 coordinate 19,996, forward strand.
GGTGCGGCAACTGAAGCTGACGTTGCCGGAGCAGCAGTCGCCGGCGTCTGCGGGCCGGCGGGCGCCGGGTCGGGAGGGGGGGTGTTGGCCACTAACGCGGGGTGGCCACGGCCACCGGGCGGTCGGGACGAACTCCTTCGATCGTCAGTTCGGCCCCGGCGCCGCTGGCCTGGCGGCGCTGGAGGATCTCGCCGGTGCGGATCATCTCGTGCAGGGTCAGGATGGCGTGCATGAGGGTCTCGGGCCCGGGGGGGCAGCCCGGGGCGTAGACGTCGACCGGGACGATCTGGTCCACCCCCTGGACGATGGCGTAGTTGTTGAACATCCCGCCGCTGGAGGCGCACACGCCCATGGAGATGACCCATTTGGGCTCCGCCATCTGGTCGTAGACCTGGCGCAGGACGGGGGCCATCTTCTGGGAGACCCGGCCGGCCACGATCATCAGGTCGGCCTGGCGGGGGGAGGCCCGGAAGACCTCCATGCCGAAGCGGGCCAGGTCGAAGTGGGCGGCGCCGGTGGACATCATCTCGATGGCACAGCAGGCCAGGCCGAAGGTCGCCGGCCACACGCTGTTGCGCCGGGCCCAGCGGACCAGGTCCTCCACCCGGCCGGTGACAAAGTTGTGGTTGAAGGTGTCCAGACCCATCAGACGGAGCCCATCAGGCGGACACCTTGGCCCTGCGGCCGAGACTCGTCGAGCCCGTGCCGGAGGTTCCCGGCTCAGCCGGATCGATCAGACCCCGCTCGGTGATCCCCACCCGCCGGATGGTCGAGTCGCTGGTTCGGGCGACTCCGGCAGTACGGACCCGGGTTACCGGTCCCCAGTTCAGGGCACCGTTGCCGATCAGGTAGATGAAGGAGACGAAGACGGCGGCTGCGAAAATCCCCATCTCCACCAGGCCGAACACGCCCAGCTCCCGGTAGAGCACGGCCCAGGGAAACAGGAAGATGATCTCGATGTCAAAGATGATGAAGATCATGGCCACCAGGTAGAAGCGCACCGGGAAACGCTCGGCCGGCACCCTGTCGGGCACGATCCCGCACTCGTACGGGGCCATCTTGGCCGACGTCGGCCGGCGAGGTCCCAGCATCCGGGAGGCGAAGAAGGACCCGCCCGCGAAGAGGACTGCCAGGAGCAGCATCACCACGACCGGCAGGTACTGATCCATGAGAAGGGCCGTACCCTAGCGCCCGCCCCCCAGTTGGCAACAGGTACCGCCATAAGGGTGTGGTCTGGCTCTTGGGCGGACGAAGACCAGATGACGGGCCGAGCGGAGGGAGCTATTCGGCGGCAGCCAGAGCCTCAAGCAGGTCAGGACGCACGACCTCCTCGAGGGGCCGAGGCGCCAGACCATGGGCCCGCCGATACCAGGCGAGTGAGGCCGTCCAGCGGTCGGCGGACATCGATCCGGCGCCGCCGGCCGGGAAGGCATAGGGAACCAGCAGATCCCAACTGTGGCGGACCACTTCGGGGTCGCGACGGGGGAAGCGCTTGCAGAACTCGGCGATCAGGCCCCCCGGATCCGACCGCTGTAACTCCAAGGCCGCCGACGTGGCCTGGGCCATTCGCCACGCCACATCGTCGGACACTCTGTCCGAAGCGATCAGACCGCTGCCGTAGATGTCGAGCCCCAACTCCACCCGGCGCAGCGGCGCTCCCAGCGTGCTGGCCAGCACGGCCAAGGTGTCGGTGAAACAGGCCCGCATGTCGATCTCTCCCCGGAGCAACGAGCCGGAAAAGTCGAAGTGGTCGACCCCGACACATTCCGGTGGGCCGACACCCTTGTCGGCCATGGCCAGTGTGCACTCCCGAACCGCCCAGTCATTGAAAGTTGATCGGCCCAGCACTCGGCCGGCCAAATGATCGATTGTCTCGATATCAGACCCGGCCATAACCACAACGCCGAAGGGCGTCTTATGGTGAACTACTCCAATGAAACGAGCGCCGAATGGCGAGGGCCTCTTACCCTGAGCCATCAGGAAGTACGAAACGGCGGTAAGCGAGAAGTCGGCCTCGCCATCCGCTACCCGATCGGCATTGCGCGTGCCCGGAGGCGGGGGTGGATCGAGAATCTCGACCAGCAGGTCATATTCAGCAAAGAGGCCGTTCAACGAGGCCGAATAGAACGGAAGCTGGTACCCGGGAAGACAGCCAGGGCACCAGAGGCTCAGCTTGACGCGATCCAGCACGTGGTCCTCCTCTACTCCAGAAGCCCGCAGAATAGGCCAATGGCGCTGACCCGACGCAACCCCCCCCCGCCAATCTTTCGGATTTCTTCAGACAAATCACAGGAAATCTTCAGGATTGAGCAAATGCGGTGCTGATCCCACCCTCGGTGTCATGTGGCCATCATCATTGTGGTGCCACAATCAAGGGGCGATTCTCTAGCCGTCATGTGACCAGCACGTGAAATGCACGCCAGCTCAAGGCAACGCTCGTTCGAATACATTAATGACCTAGCTTTCCGCTAAATCCGAGAAGAGGAGCTTATCGTTGCGCTACTCCATGTTGCGATCGTTTCGATCACACCAGGTCGGTCAGCGGGGAAACGGGCTGCGCCGGCAAGGTGGCTTCACTCTGATCGAACTTCTGGTGGTGATAATCATCCTGGGCATTCTTGCCGCCGTGGTGGTGTTCGCCGTGGGCGGAGTGGGTGACAAAGGGGAGGACGCAGCCGCCGCCGAGGACCGACGCACGCTGGTGACTGCCGAGGAGGCCTTCTTCGCTCAGAACGGCCGCTACGCCACCCAGGCGGAACTCGTCTCGGGGGGCCTTATGTCCGAGGAGTCGACCCTCCACGACGTGATCGTGAGCGACGGCCCCTGCTTCGGCCGCCCGGCCGCCCCCGACTCCTGCTTCGACGTCATCCGGGCCACCGCCCCCGACACCTTGACCATCGCCTACAACTTCGACAGCACCATCTGGCCCAACAACTTCCGCAGCGGGGTGAACGTGTGTGAGCCCCTGATGAAGACCACGCTGTCCTACCAGCGCGAGTTTCAGCTGGCCACCGGCGTCACCTACCTGGGTCCGGCCCCGGCGCCGGCCCCGGCCACCGGCACCGGCGATCGGTTCCGTTTCACTCTGCGTCCGGGAGTCAAGTTTCACGACGGGACGGACTTCGACGCAGCCGACGTAATGCACTCGCTGCAGACGATGGTGACCAAGGGCAACTACAACGCCGCCCGGCTCAACGCCAACTCCGTCGTCGTCATCGACCCCCTCACGGTGGACATCACCACCACAGTGCCCAACGGCCAGCTTCCCTCTCAGCTGGCCCACCCTGCCTCGAGCATGATCCCCACCGGCACCACCTACAGCAACTCGCCGGTGGTCCTGCCCGTGTGCACCGGGCCCTACCAGTGGGTGTCCTACGCCCCCAACGACTCGTTGGTGGTGGAGCGTTTCGACGACTACTGGGGTCCGGTGGCCAAGGTCCGACAGCTCACCTTCCTGGAGAACAACGACTCCAACGCCCGGCTTTTGGCGCTGCGGAGCGGGCAAGCTGACCTGGCCCGGGAGATTCCCCGGGACCAGAGCGTCCAAACCGGCCTGGGACCGGGCCTGAAGGTCCTCACCGCGCCCCAGGGCGCCACCTTGATGCTGGAGGTGAACGCCGTCGACGACAACTCGCCTGGTCCGGCGGGTACGGACAACGTCCGCTCTTTGCCCGTTCCGACGGCCAGCCCCATCCTGAGCGACGTGAGCGTCCGCAAGGCCCTGGCCCAGGCCATCAACCGGCCGGCACTGATCAGCAACGGGATCGCCGGCCAGGGCCTGGCCCAGGCCACCCTTTCCCCCCCCAGCCTTCTGGGTGAATCCGCCTCTTTGGTCAACGGGTTCGAACACGACCCGGCTTCGGCTGCCAGCCTGCTCGATGCGGCCGGATGGAATGCCTTCGACGTGGACGGCGTCCGGCTGAAAGGCACGCAGCGGTTGGAGTTGGCGTACCACTACCAGACCGTGACCGTGGGCAACGCTCTGCCCACCTTGTTGGCTGAGCAGGCGTTGGCGGTGGGGATCAAGATCAATCTGATCGCCACCACCTCAGCCGATATCAACACCCGGCGGCGTACTGGCGACTACGACCTGATCATGACCTCCACCAACCAGGGCGACTCCAGCCCCTCGGCCCTGGCCACGGCCTGGTCCTACAAGCCGGTCTTCGTGCCCGCCGGCGACCCGAGCGCCGGGGGCGGAAGCACCAGCGGCCTGGGCCGCTGGGGCGTATCCACCTCCACTTATGACGTAGTGGGCGATCCCGACTTCGGCAAGGACTACGACACCCTGGTTACCGAGGGTCAGGCCAGCTCCGACCCGGTGGTCACGGCCCTAAAGGTGGCCAAAGCCCAGCACATCCTCCTCGACACCGACGCCGCCATGATCATTCTGGCCGGGCAGTTCCGGGTGTGGGGGGCGGAGAAAGACCTTTTCTACCAACCTCATCCCAACAACCTTCACCAGCACTGGCACGACGTCACCTGACCGGCCCCGCCAGGAGGCGGACCTGATGGGACGACACCTGGCTCGGCGCGTGCTGGGCCTGGTGTCGGTCCTGCTGGGGGTGAGCGTGGTGACGTTCGGCCTGGGCGCACTCGCGCCTGGCGACCCGGCGGATATCGATCTTCAGGCAAACGGGCCCTTCCCGTACAACATGGAGGAGTACCAGGCCCGCCGTAACGAGATGGGCCTCGACCGGCCCCTGCCAGCGCAGTATCTGAGCTGGTTGAGCCGGGCGGCCACCGGAGACCTGGGATCGTCCTGGTCGCGGCGCGAGCCGGTGAGCACCCTGCTCGCCCGTCACATCCCGCCGACCGCGCTCCTGGCCTTCGTCTCGACCAGTCTGGCGGTGGGCTTCGCCGTACCGCTCGGGGTTCTGGCCGCCTCCCATCACCGGGGTTGGGCGGATCACGCCGCGAGGTTGGTGAGCCTGATCGGGTCATCGGTGCCCGGTTATTTCCTGGCCTACGTCCTCATCGTCGTCCTGGCCGTGGGCCTCAAGCTTCTGCCCGTTTTCGGGTCCGGAACCCCAGCGCATCTGGTCATGCCAGCACTCACGCTTGCACTGGGGGCGGGGGCCACCATCTGCCGAGTCACTCGGGCAAACGTTCTCGAGGCCCTGGGGGGATCCTTCATCACTGCCGCCCGGGCCAGGGGATGTACTCCTCAGCGGATCTTGGGGGGCCACGCGCTACCCCTGGGTATCGCCCCGATTTCTACGGTCATCGCCCTGGTCATAGGGAGCCTTTTGGGAGGGGTCGTCATAGTCGAGACGATTTTTTCCTGGCCGGGTATTGGCCAACTGACGGTGGCCGCCATCATGGCCAAGGATTTCCCTTTGCTGCAGGGGGCCGTAATGCTGGCTGCCACCGTGTACGTGCTGGTGAACTTTCTCGCCGATGTCGCTTCGGCCATGGCTGACCCCAGAGTGACCGTCTGACTCGCAGCGGACGGGCTGAGCGGGCGTTGTTCAGCCGGCTGGCCCGGGACAGAGGGGCGCTGGTGGGTCTGACCATCGTTGCCACCGTAACCTTCGCCGCCCTGGCCGCCCCGTGGCTGAGCGCTCATCATCCCAACGAGGTCGTCGGGCCGAGATTGTCGCCGGCGAGTTGGGTCCACCCACTTGGTACCGACGAAATTGGCCGAGACGAATGGAGCCGGGTACTTCACGGCGCCCGCACATCGCTGTCGGCCGCCGCCGCCGCCTCCCTGGTGATCCTGGTGGTGGGGGTGGCGGTGGGCATTCTGGCCGGTTACGGGCACCGTTGGCTGGACTCCGCCTTGATGCGTCTGGTGGACGCCATCCTCGCCTTCCCCAACCTGGTCCTGGTCATCGCCATCGCCACGCTGGTAGACCCGGGGATTCGGGGCCTCATCATCAGCCTGAGCATGGTGTGGTGGGTTCGCTACGCCCGGATCGTCCGGGGAATCGTCCGATCTTTGCGCAGCCTGACCTTCGTCGAGGCTCAGCAGGCTGCAGGGGCCGGAGCGGTGCGTATCGCCCGCCGCACCCTCATTCCTAACATCGTGCCGTCCGTTGTGGTGATCTTGAGCCTCGAGATCGGCAAGATCATCCTGACGATCTCCGGATTGAGCTTTCTGGGCCTGGGACCCCAGCCCCCCACGGCCGAATGGGGGGCCATGATCAACGAGGGCCGGGGTCTATTGTTCTCGGACGCTCGGTTGATGGTTGTACCGGGCATCGCTATCAGCCTGACGGTCCTGGGGTTCAACCTCGTCGGAGACGGTCTCCGGGACGCCCTGGACCCTAGACTGGTTCGGAACTCGTGATCGGGTTCCGCAGGGAACTTGCGCCTGGTCCCCGACCGGGCGTCTACGGCTGATAGGCAAGCTGGCCGCGTGGTCGCCGGGGCAGGATCTGTGCCCAGCCCCGGCGAACCGAGATCCAGGACATGCCTAGCTAGCTAGCTAGTGCTAGTGCCTTGACCACAAACGTTCGCGCGTTTGAAATGTCATGAAATGACATATACGTAGTTTCTCGGGTCTGGCAAGCTCATCACCCGGGCAGCGAGGGGCTTCGGTGATACCAAAGTTTGGGAGCGGATCGAGTCTGGGCAGCCGGGGAGCGCGCCGAATCAGCCGGATGCGCTCGGGGGTGGTGCCGAGGGTGGCTTTCAGGCTGCTTGGGCTGGCGACCCTTGAGCTGGTCGGCCCCAGCGACGCTGGCGTTCGGAACGCAGCCGGGCCCGCTCCTTGCGCAGGCGCTCGCGCAGTGCCGGGTTGGCGTCGTGGGCGTTGCGGTAGCGCAGGTAGGCATGCAGTCGGCGGGTGAGCACGGTGTGGTTGGAATGGTCGGAATTGTTGAGCACGAAGTCGCGCAACGGCCCGAAGTGGCACTCGATTGGATTGGCCCACGACGAATAGGTAGGCGTGAAACACAGTTCAACGTTGTTCTTGGCGCACCAGGCCGTGATCTTCTTCGCCTTATGGCAGGAAAGGTTGTCCAAGATGACGTAGATCGTCTCGCCGTCGGGGCGGGCCTTGCGGCACGAGCGAATGGCATCGAGGGTGTTGTCGATGCCCTTCTTCGGCTTTACGACCCCCCACATCAGTGCTTGTGGTAGTTCGCCCTTAGGCGCTGCGGCTTCTTCATGGCTGCCCAGCAGCAACCTCCGATGGGGTGGACGGCGAGCGGCCCGAACTCGTCGAAGGCAAAGGTCCTGGTCGGGAACTTGTTGAGCACCTCCTCGATCAGGTCGAGCTTGACCTCTTTTTCCGGGTCGTTGGACTGCTTCCACGTCTTGGTCCTCTGGAAGGTCACGCCGTGGTCGTCGAGGAGTCGGCGTAGGCGCTCTCTGCCGATCTACATCGTGCGAACTGGGTTGTCGGCCAGATACCGGCGCAGCTTGCGGATACTCCAGTAAGTGAACGGCCGTCCGACCTTCTCCGGACGACCCTTGGCCGTCGAGACGATGAAAGTTTCGTCCTCAATCGTTATCCGGCGGGGACGGCCACCCGCCCACTGAGGGTCCAGGGACTTCATCCCCAGGTCGTTGAACCGGTGGATCATCTCTCGAACTCGATCGGGAGAGGTATGCACCAGCCAGGCGATCACCTCGACGGTGTTGCCCCGGCCGAGGCCAGGATCACCATGGCCCGGCGATAGCGGACCGCGCTGACCTGGTGAGGTGACCCCCCTGTAGTGGTCCAGGTGTTGTGGGAGTTCAATGCCCCAGGATTGGGGCAGGAGGACTACACCATGACCCGACGTCGGCACACGCCCGACCAGATCATCCGCAAGCTCGCCGAGGGCAA
>JBQTHD010000031.1:0-12816 GCA_052390275.1 Acidimicrobiales bacterium
CGACAAGAACCGCTTCGGTCGTCTCGTCGATGTCATGGTGCTGGTCCTCCTCGGGGAAGGCCAACAACCCTGTCAAATGCGGACTGAAACCTGGCGGATCCTGTCGCGCGAAGTCAGAGGCAACCCAGAAGGTCTTGCGGTCATAGCGGGGATCGGCGCACAGTTCGGCGATCCGGTTGACGATCTCAGCAGCTTCGGGGAGGTTGGTGTCGGTTCCGGGTTCCCGGTAGCCGTGGGTGACGTGCACATCGAGGACCGCGGGCCAGTCAGCATCGAGCGGCTGTTCACGTAGGGGAAGGATTTGCCCGTCATAGGCGAGGTGGTTGGAGAAGTCGATGATCTCCGGGACGCATCGAAAGTGCTCCTTGAGCATGATCACTCCCGGGTAGGTCCGCTTTGCGATGTCGTAGAGGCTTGACGTGACATCCAGCAACGCCGAGTGCGGTAGGTCCGGGATGTGCTGGCCGACCAGCTCATGGATCCGGCCCTGATCGATGCCGACCGCCCTGGGGCTGATCTGCTTGTCGTCGCCGACGATCACCGCCTTGCGGGCGATGCCGAGAACAGCGAGTGAGAACAGGTCGCATTGGCTGCTCTCGTCGACGATGACGACGTCGAACATCGTTGTCGCAGGGTCGAACGCTTCGACGACGCGGTGCGTCGGCATGATCCAGACGGGCACCGCCGACTGGGCGTCGCCCATCGCTCGCTGAGCCACGGACCGCCAGAACGGGGCAAGCTTTCCGGTGCCCTTCCCGATTTCTTCAGCGCCTGAGCCCACGCGGTCAGCGCCTGCCGTTGCTTGTCGGTCAGACGCTCAGCGAGGCACAACCAGGCGGATCGGGCCGCCAGCTGCGCGGTTGCCCTCTGCACGTGAACGAGTTCCCCCTCAAGTTGCCGTTGAAGCGTCGCCGGGTCGTCGCCGGACAGAATCCCCTGAAGCCATGTTTCCGCCTGACGCCAGGTCCACGCGTCTGCGGCAGCCGCCACGGATCCGACACGAGTGGGGTCCGCCCGGTGCTCGATGATCCGCTGTGCCCAGATCGGTGCAACCGACGCCAGGGTGTTGTGGAATCGGTCCAGTTCGGCGACAGGCCCGACGAGCGCTCTCAGATGTCGGGCGCGCACACGGACTGCTTCCCAACGACCGATCAAGCAGGTATCGAAAGCCTCGAGCAGTTCGTTCCAGAGCGCCGACGGTGCGTGGCTCGTTTGGCCGACGACCAGTTGTGAACGGATGCCGGCGAGTTCGGCATCGAGGGTGCGCTCCTTGAAGTGGGAAAGCGCGCCCGCCAATGCGCCTTCCAGGCGGTGCAAGTCCAACGGTGACGGGGAAAGCGGTGGTGTTATTCCGGCATTGAGAAGAAGCCCCCGAAGGTTCGGCCAACCGACGGCGGCCCATTCGACCGCTTCCTGCAGTCCACGGACCTGGCTGCCGATCAGGGCGATGTGAGTGCCGGGGTCGAGCCGCGGGCCTAGAACACGGCCCACTGTCTGGCTCCAGCGGGTCTCGAACTCGTACTCACGGCGCCGGGTCCTTGCTTCGGTTAGGCACAGCTCCATATCGGCTGCGGAGCGAGGCGGTTCTCCGTCGACCTCGCAGCGCTGATGAAGCGCGTGCATCTCCCTCTGAAGCATCTTGGACACGCCCTTGCCGGCCGCGAGCCGGTCGCGAAGCGCTTCCATCTCCTCGATGATCGCCTTCGACGGCAATCCCTCTTCGGGGAGTACGACCGTGTGGCCGACGAGGCCTTGGCGCCAGGCGTTCAGCTCATCAAGGGTCGCTCCCAGTGCTTGCGCCTGGGAATGCCAGCCATCGGCGAGCGCCTGGTCCGAACGGCACTCCTCCACGATCGTGGCAAGCCAGGTCCCCTCAGCGTGATCGACCCAGGCCCGGATCCCGCGGACGTAGACGAGTAGCTCCGTCAGCCCGTCGAACCCGAGGGCGTCGAGCCGCTAACGCCCCTCCAAGATCGACTCGAGGTCGGCGAGCCGGTCGCGAAGGCTGCGCAGCTCGTCGAACTTCGACGCAAGGTCTCCGCCTGCGGGCAGCACCGAGGGGTCCGGAAGCGTCAGACGTGCCTGCACACAGTCATCCGGGTCGAGTTGCGCCGCGCGTTCGTACAACCGAACGAGGTCGCTTGGAGGCAGCGGGCAGGCCGCCGCGCTGGGGATGGGGTCCGGGATGAAGCTGAGCGTGTCGGCTCTTTCGGCGAGCCACACGCCAAGTGTTGAGGGCGTGTGGTCCGCCGAACCGATCGTGTAGTCCTCACGTTCACGGGCCGAGACCGCTTCGATCCGGGTACGAAGCGATGCAACCGATTCCCGTGTACGAGCAAGTTCGTCAGAGATCTCGCTCACCTGCTGGCGAGCGATCGGCCGGTCGAGCCCAACCGCATGTTCGTAGATGGCCTGCACGGACACTTCGAGTTGTGCGAGAGAACCAGCCGAGCTGTCGAGAACCTCCACGGTGAGGTCCCGTACCTCCTCAGGGATCTTCGCTCGGAGCACCCGGAGCGCCTGGTCCTTCTGGCTGGTCACCAGCACGCTCTTGCCGTGACCGACGAGGTGACTGATGAGGTTCGCGATCGTGTGGGTCTTGCCTGTACCGGGGGGGCCCTGGACAGTCACACCGTGGTGCTGCGACAGCCGTTTCGCTACCGCTTCTTGTTCAGGGTTCGACGGCAGCGGCATCAGCAGCTGTTCACCGACATGTCCCCATTCCCGGGCGTTTGCCCTCGAGCCGACGGCCTCGATCCCACTCGGTTCGTCGGCGACGACGGAGGCGAGCGCGTGAGGGACTTCTATCGAAGCGCTCGCGAGTGCATCCCGGATGTTGGCGAAGAACCGCTCGTAGAGCGTTGATCGCCGACGAACGAACAGACCCCAAGTTGCGGTGACAACCGGATGTTCGGTCGGTAGCGAGGGTTCGTCTGCTTGCACCACGCTGCCGTCAAGGCCGAGTGGGGCAAGCAATTGGTCGTAGAGGTTGGTCAGCTCAGGATCGAACGGTCCGGTTGGCTCTTCGCGGAAGCGGTTGCGTATGCCAACGAGGAGATCGAAGCCGTTCAGGTCGAGCCCCTGGAGGACCTCGATTTCCAGGTTGCTGATCAGCGAATCGGGGTGGACGGAAACAGCCCCCGTGTCGGAGTCGAACTCGATCCGAACCCGGGTCGTGACCATCGGGTGGACGATGCGTTCGCCAGAGAGTTTCCAAGACAGCACCCCTGTGCCCCAGGCCAGTTCGACGAAGGCCTCTTCGCGCTGGAGACGGAGACGAAGGTCGTAGAGGTCCTGATAGAGAGCACGAGCAGCGAGGGCGACCTTGGCCACCTCTGACCAGGGCCGCCATTCATTTGCCAGGTAACCCTCGAGGAGCTGGCCGAGCTGTTCCATCTCATCCTCGTCAACCTCGAGGCGCTCGAAAGAGTTGGTCCGCAGCGACGGTTCATGGGCCGGGTCGGTGATGCCGACTTCGAGATGCTCGACGACCAGATGATCTGGAAGGGCCGGTGGTGGAGGAACCGTCGCCTTCGATACGTGCAGCCACGGCTCTTGGCCGGTCTTCGTGACGACGCAGGACGGGTGGTCCGGAACGGCTGACGCCCACCAGCGCTTGTCCTGGTAGTCGGCGATGTCGCGGATTGTTGGCTTTCCGGAACTGTGGACTGCGTGGAGATACTCGAACAGGCGGATCGCCCGAGGCCTGAGGCCTCCTTCAGCCTCGAGCAGGTCCCGTTCGGACGCGACTGCCTCAGCCCCTACGGTGCCATGCCCCTCCATGCACCTCGATAGTAAGGCTCACCTACGACAGGGGCACTCGGTGCAGCCGACTCACCACATCTTGGGGTCAGCGCGGACCGCCAGGGTGAAGAGTCGTGACAACCCTAAGGTCATCGATGCCTTCGAAATCCCGGGGTTTGCAGGTGTAGAGCGCAGGATCGTTGGCGATGGCGGTCGCCGCGATCAGGGCGTCAAACGCACGGGCCTTTGGTTTGCGGCCGGCGTGGCGCAGCGAGGCGGCCACCCGTCCGAAGGCCCTGGCTGCTGGCGCGACGAACTCAAGCGGTTCGAAAGCCGCCCATGCCTCCTGGAGGCGGATTTGGCGAGCCGCATCCGCCGAGCTATTCGGCGAAGCCGTCCTTGCCCTTTTGGGAGGGGCCCAGGGCCTGGCCCTCCACCGGGACCCCGTGTCACATTTATCGCCCTGGCGGTGCTGTAGAGAGGTGGCTCTGATCCGGTCCGCAGATGCGGGTGCCTCATCCGTCCTGGCTATCCCCGCCCCGGGCGCCGATGGAGTGAGGGGAAGGAGGGAGATGGTGGCCCTGTCGGGTTCGAGCCGCGATGCCATGCGCACCGATCTGGACGAGATCTTCCGCCGCCACTACCCGCTGGTCGTGGGGGTGGCGGCCCGGGTGCTGGGCAGTAGAGACCAAGCCGAGGACGTGGCCCAGGACGCGCTCGTGTCCTTCGGTCGCACGTCGGTTCCGGCATCCGAGGCGCGCGGCTGGCTGTGCGTGGCCGCGGCCCACGGTGCCTTGAACCAGCTCCGCTCCGGGCGCCGGCGGGCCCGGCGAGAGGCCACCGGCGGGGCGGCTGGCGCCGGCGTGGTGGGCGACGTCGCCGATGAGGTGGTGGCCCTGGAGGAGCGCCGCCGGGTGCGTGAGGCCCTGGCCCGGCTGCCCCGCAAGCAGGCCGTGGCCCTGGTGCTGCGCCACAACGGCTTGAGCTACGCCGAGGTCGCCGCCGCCCTCGACCTGTCCGTCGGCAGCGTCGGCACCACCGTGCGGCGCGCCGAATCCGCGTTGAGAAAGGACCTGATCCGCCATGAGTCATCCCACTGAGGGCGTGCTGCGCCGGTTGCTCGACGAGCCGGCCGGCGTTGAAGCGTCCGACCGGGAGCACGTGGCCGGCTGCCCGAAGTGCCTCGGGGCCCTGGCCGGCGTTCGTGACGATGCCGACCTCGTCCATGCGGCGCTGGGCGCCGAGACGGCCGAAGGCATCGACGTCGACCGGGCCTGGCAGCGCCTTTCGTCAACTACTGCTGCCGCCGGTAAGGGTGGCGCTTTGACCTTCTCCGGCTCCGTCGTTGCCCCGGGATTCGACATGACAACCACGCCGGCCGCCGGCCGAGGCCGGACGGTTACCCCGCCCGACCTCGTGCCCAGCCTGAACACCTCTTGGCGAAGTCCGGACTCGGGGCGAACACTTGGACGCACGGGTCGGTCCCCGAAGTGGGCTTTGCCGGTCGGGCTGGCAGCCAGCCCAGGGTCTCCGGTCGAGGCACCGGGCCGGGTCCGGGCCCCACTTCGGCGTCCCGTGGTCGCCGCCGCCGCGGTCGCCCTGGTGGTGACCGGTGCCGGCGCCGCAGGCGCCAACGGCTGGTTGACGATATTTCGCACTGAGCGCATAGCCCCGGTCAGCCTCAGCGCCGCGGATCTCCACGCCCTGCCCGACCTGTCGGCCTATGGAGATGTCGAGATCGCAAACGAGCCCGAGGTGCACCCGGCCCCCGACGCTGCCACCGCCGCCGCCGAGACCGGCCTCGACGTTCCCGAGGTGACAACGCGTCCCCGCGGTGTCACGGGCCAGCCCCGCTACCAGGTCGGTGGCGAGGTGAGCGCCACCTTCACCTTCTCGGCTGAGCGGGCCGCCCAGGCTGCGGCCGAGGCCGGCACGGCGCTGCCGGCGCCGCCCGCCGGCCTCGATGGCAGCCAGGTGCGCCTGGTGGCCGGCCCGGGCGTGGCCGCCGTCTGGTCGCACCAGGCCGGCGTTCCCTCCCTGGTCGTGGGCCGGGCCGTCGCCCCCAAGGCCTTTTCCTCCTCGGGCATCGCCTTCGAGACGGTGCGCGACTACCTGCTGTCGCTTCCCGGCCTGCCCGAGGAGGTGGCGGGCCCTCTTCGTACCTTCAACGCCGATGGCAGCACCCTCCCCCTGCCGGTGCCGGCCGACCGGGTGATCACCTCGACGGCCACCGTCGACGGCCAGCCGGCCACGGTCTTCACCACCCGGGACCGGTCCCTGGCCGCCGTGGCCTGGGTGCGGGACGGCGTGGTCACGGTGGTCGCGGGGCCCCTCGACGCCGACGAGGTCCTCTCGGTGGCTCGGGGCCTGAGGTGACATTGGCCGGCGCGGCCGGCGCCGGCACCCACCCCGTTGGCGCAGCACCCGTGGTGCCGGCCATCTGGTGCTCGGGCCTGCGCAAGCGGTACGGGCGCAGGCAGGCCGTCGACGACGTCTCGCTGGAGGTGAACCGGGGCGATGTGATGGGGCTGCTCGGCCCCAACGGCGCCGGCAAGACCACCGTGATCAAAATGCTTCTCGGCCTGGTCCGCCCCGACGCCGGCCAGGCCATGGTCCTGGGACGGCCAGCCGCCGACCCCGCGGCCCGAGCCCGGGTCGGGTACCTGCCCGAGCTGTTCCGCTACCAGCCGTGGCTGAGCGCGGCCGAGGTACTGGCCCTCCACGTGCGCCTGTCGGGCCTCGACATAGGTGCGCGGGCCCGGGACGAGAGCCTGGCCCTGGTGGGCCTGGCCGCTCGGGCCGACGATCGGGTGGGCGGCTTCTCCAAGGGCATGCAGCAGCGCCTCGGGCTGGCCGTGGCCCTGGTGGCCGAACCCCAGCTGGTCGTCCTCGACGAACCAACCAGCGCCCTGGACCCCGTGGGCCGCGTCGACGTGCGCGACATCGTGCTGGCCCTCAAGTCGAGGGGCGTCACCGTTCTGCTCAACTCTCACCTGATAGGCGAGGTCGAGCGGGTGTGCGACCGGGTGGTCATCCTCGATCGAGGACGGGTGGCGGCATCGGGGACCGTGCCCGAGCTGCGCGGCCAGGGTCAGCTGCGGATCCAGCTCACCGAGGTATCGCCCGCGGTCGAAGCCCGGCTGGGCGCAACCGGGCCCGTGGTCCGGGCCGGCGACTGGTTCACGGTGACTCTGGCCGCCGGCGAGGGCGACGCCCATGCGAGCGGTCATGCCCAAGCCGGCGGCGAGGACGACGGTGCAGCCGTGCCCGATCTGGTGCGCGATCTCGTCGCCCTGGGCGCCCGGGTGCATGCCGTCGAGCCGGCGCGAATCAGCTTGGAGGAGCGCCTGCTCGGCATCCTCAAAGCCGGCGAAGACAAGGGTGGCGCCGATGACTGATGTCCGGACGGTGATCACCGTCGCCGCCCTCACCCTTCGGGAGGCGTCGCGCCGGCGGGTGATGCTCGCCGTGGTGGGCCTCACCGTGGTGCTGCTCGCCCTGAGCGGCTGGGGGTTCTCGCGGCTGGCGGCCGAGTCGGGCGCCGGCACCCTCACCAGCGGCCAGGCCCGCCTGACCGCCTCGATCATGCTCAACCTGGTGATGTTCGGATTCAGCCTCATCGCTGCGCTGGGCACGGCCTTTCTGGCCGGCCCCACCCTCTCGGGCGAGACGGAGTCGGGCATCGCCCTCGCCGTGTTGGCCCGGCCCATCCGCCGCTCGGCCTTCCTGCTAGGCAAGTGGCTCGGGCTGGTGGCCTTCGGCAGCGGCTTCGTCGCGGTCGCCGGCCTGGCCCAATGCATCGTCGTCCAGCTGACGGTGGACTACTGGCCGCCGCAACCGGCACTCGCCCTGGCCCAGTTGGCGGCGCAGACCGTCGTGCTGCTCACCCTGGCCGTGCTGCTGTCGACCGCAGTGTCGCCGATGGCCTCGGGCGTCGTCGCCGTCGGCCTCTTCGGCGCCACCTGGATCGCCGGCGTGGTGGGCGGCATCGGCGCATCCCTTGGCAACGAGTCCGTCGCCCGGGTCGGCGGCATCTCCCGCATGATCCTGCCCACCGACGGCCTCTGGCGCGGAGCCATGCACGCCCTGCAGGATCCGTCGGCCCTCATCCAGTTCGGCGGAAGTGCATCGGCGGCCTCGGAGGCCCAGGCCTTCCCCTTCTTGAGCATGGCCCCTTTGACCACGGGCTACCTCCTTTGGGCCGCCGTCTGGGTCGCCATGGTCTGGGCCTTGGCCGCCAACTCCTTCACCCGCAAGGACCTCTGAACCGCCGTTAGGTCCCGACCCCGGCAGAGCAGACCCAGTCGGCCGGGCCGCCATCCGACGAGCGACGGGCGACGGGCGACGGGCGACGGGCGACGGGCGACGGGCGACGGGCGAGCTTTCGGGGCCGATACCAGGCGGCAGCGAAAGATCCCGACGGTCGGCCGCCGCCGGGATGGCGACGGCCAGGTTCGGCTGAGATGCCGTCGAGACCAAAGGCCCCGACGGCGGCGCCTCAGGCCGGTTCGACGAACTGGAGATCGATCTCGATTTTGATGACGTCGCCCAGCATGGCCCCGAGCGGGCCGAATCCGAGGTCGAAGTCCTTTCGGCGGATCTCGCCGGTGGCCTCGAACCCAGCGTGACGGGTTCCGTCGAAGAAGCCCTCCACTCCGCCCAGTTCCACCGCCAGGACCAGCGGTCGGGTGATGGCACCGATGGTCAGCTCGCCGTCAACGTTCCATGACGAACCCGCGCCGCGAATGGCCGACGACTGGAAGGACATCGTCGGCCGGCTGGCGACGTCGAGAAGTTCGGGCGAACGCAGATGGGCGTCACGGTCGGCATTGCCGGTGTCGATGGATCCCATGTCGATGGTGGCGGTGACTCGGGAGTCAGCCGGTGTGGCCCCGACCACCAACTCGGCGGCCACCTCCTGGAAATGTCCCCGGACTTTGGACACACCTAGGTGACGGATGGTGAAGCCAACCGAGGTGTGGTGGTTGTCGAGTGTCCAGGTTCCCTGAGCCAGCGTCGGTTCAGAAGTGTGTGTGGTTGTTGTCATGGCTGGAGCATCTACCCATCGAGAGTCGATAGGGAGACCGGGCTGGTACTGGCCCCACGACGGCTGGCCCCATCATGGCTGGCCCCACCAGGGCTACGACCGGGCCGGTGCGACTTGTCAGACTGTGGGGGTGATCGACGGAGAGCTTGGAAGCTTCCTGCGCAGCCGCCGGGAGGCCCTGTCCCCCAGTGCCGTTGGGCTTCCAACCGGATCACGCCGCCGGACCCCGGGGCTGCGGCGGGCCGAGGTGGCCACTCTGGCCGGGGTGAGCGTCGATTATCTGATCCGTATCGAGCAGGGCCGCGACAATCGCCCCTCCTCTCAGGTCCTGGGTGCCCTGGCCGATGCCCTTCAGTTGAGCGACGAGGACCGGGACCATCTCCGGCTCCTGGGGGCACTCAGCCAGGGAACCGAGCTTTGCCCCCGGGCCCGGGCCGCCGCCCGGGAGGTGCGTCCCACCGTGCGGGCGCTGCTCGACCAGATGGAGCCCTCGCCGGCCATGGTGGTCAACCATCTTGGTGATCTCCTGGCCTGGACCGACGGCTACGACCGGCTGGCCCGGCCTTTGGGCATCCTCGATGCCGACGAGCCGAACCTGGTGTGGTTCACGTTCGTGGACGAGCGAGCCAGGGCCGCCTACCCCGATTGGGAGGCGGTGGCGGGCGAGCAGGTCGCCAACCTCCGCGCTGAGCTTCGGGGTCCGGGTGACGAGGCCAGGGCATTGGCCGATCGGCTGGCCGAGGCCGCCGGCGCGGAGTTCACCCAGCGGTGGGACGGCCGACCGACTGGACGTCGGCACACCGGAGTCCAGACGCTGGTTCATCCCGAAGTCGGCCTGATGCGACTGGCCTTCGAGCCCCTGGATCTCGCCGACGCCGACCGGCAGCGCCTGGTGGCCTACCTACCGGCCGATCCGTCTACCTCGGCCGCGCTCGACCGCCTTGCCGGCCGCCAACCCGGAGCCCTTCGCTCGGTCCGCACCGGCTGAACCCTGGAACGTTTCCGAGGCCCGACTTCCATGACTGGAGTCGACAAAGCGCCGTTGGCAAAGTCGCCGGCGTCTTGCCCACGTACTGAATCCGGGACGCGATGCGCAGGTCGATGTTCGCCGACCATCCAGGAGGTGGCATGCCCGCATGAATCCTCTGGATCCGCCGCGCCTACTCCTCGAACTCGTGGTGCTCGAACTTGAGGGTGCGGGCGTTCTCGCTCACCGTGCGACGGACGTCGTCGCCGAGGCCCTTGGGGGCGGTGGCTTCCACCTCGACGGTGATGGTGACCTCGGCGCCGGCCCGGGCTAGCTGGGCAACGATGGCCTCGGCGATGTCGCCCAGATCCCGGACCATGCGCACAGGAGCCAGCGACACCCGGCCGTAGAAGCGGATTGGACGGACGGCCGCTATCCCATCGTTGGCGACCGCTGGCATACCCGCGGCCGAAGCAGCAGGCGGCGGCACTCCGGCGGCGGACCCGGCCACGGCCTCAGACAGGGCGACGCCGGCGGCGGGCCGGCGATCGGATTCGATCCGGCGTGAGGCGACGGTGGGCCTCACCACCACGGCTGCGGCGTCGAACACGACGTCGGCATGATGGCCGGCCACCAGGCCGGCGTAGCGCCCGGTCCCGCCGTCGCCGTCGCCGCCGGGGTCAGCCGCTCCGGCACCATCGCCGGCTGGCTCGAAGGCCGAGGCGTAGGCGAAGGTGTCGGAGCTCCAGGTGAGCAGGGCCACGCCGGAGCGCACGGCGTCAACTAGCACTGCCGAGTTTCGCAGGCGGGGCAGGTAGAGGTACTGGCTGAAGTCGCTCCACAGTTGGCGCAGGCCTACATGGTCGCCCCGCCACAGCGGTACCCGGTCGAGGTCCATCCGCAGCCGCACGCCCGAGTAGGCGGTGATCAGTGCCTCCTCGGCGGCCAGCTTGCGCCCGACCCGCACGGCCAGGGGCTCAGGACCGCTCACCCGGATCTCCTCCCAGCCCACGGTCGGGTCGGCGGCCGTCTGGGTGGGCACGAGCACCCAGATGAAGGTCTCGCCAATGCGCTGGGCCACGGCATCGTCGAGATGGGAGCGGCGGGTCTCGGCCTGCCGGCGCTGGAAGTTGTCGAGGTTGAGGGTCTCGGTCTCGCTCTCGATCGATGCCCAGGCCAGGTACTGGCGCACGCCCTGGTTCAGCTCCTCGAGGCGGGTGTTATCGGCGGCCAAAAAGACCAGCATGTTGCGGTGCAGGCGGTCGCCGGCGGCCCGTCGCTCCAGGAGATCGGCCGCCGCCAGCCGGGCCGGGCTGTCGACCGTCTTGGCCGAGTGCGGGTGCTCGGGCCCCAGCACCACCAGGCGCACCTCGGCCTCGTCGGGCACCTCGGCCGGCGAGCGGGGGGCCGGGTGCACGGTGGCGAAGTCGCCCCTGGCGCCGGCTCGGGTGGCGGCAGCCAGGCGCCGGCGGATCTCGGAGTCGACGTCGTCGTCGCTGAAGTGCGAGGCGGCCCGATCCTGGGCCAGCCTGGTCACCGACGGCTGGAGCGAGTACCAGTAGCGCTGGCCGTCGACGTAGAGGTAGGTGGCGGCGTCGGTGAGCCGGCGCAGGGCGTCGCCGAAGGTGGCCGGCGATTCGCCCGGCTGCACGCAGGCCAGCTTGATGGAACGGTCGTCGGTTCCCCGGTTGGCCGCCCTCTGGTTGGGCGCCGAACCCAGGTAGATGGCCCGGGCCACCCGGCGGGTGGCCGAGTAGCGGCCGAGGTTGGGGTTCTCCCGGTCGAGGCGCAGGGGCAGTGCGTTGGGGCCGTCCACGTCGGTGCCCAGCACCGGCTCCCACCCGTCGTCGAGGTAGCGGACCAGCTCCGAGCGCACCCGGTCGGCGTCGATGGGCACGCTGGCCGGCAGCACCAAAAGGCCTGAGTCGTTGCGCTCCCACAGCTCGTGCACCACCGCCGCCATCAGCCGCAGCACCCCCCGGGTACGCTGGAACTTCTCCAGCGTCGACCATTCGCCGTAGAGGCGGTCGAACAGCTCGGGATGGATGGGATAGGCGGCGGTGAGCCGGCGTTCGTAGTCGCCTTCGGTGCAGCCAGGCGGGAACTCGCCTCGCTGGGTGCGGTAGAGGTTGGCGAAGGCCCGCACCACGGCGTCGCGCTGGGGCGCCAGGGCGGCGGGTATGTCGTCGAACAGTCGCCGGCGGACGATCTCGAAGCCCTCGTCGGCCGAGGCCGGCCGCCACGACGACTCCACCCGCCCGATCACGTTCTTGAGCCGCTCGAGGGCGGCCCGGCCCCCCTCGCCGCCCACCTCGATGTCCGACGCCGGTATCGACACCACCAGCAGGGCCCCGGGTACCGCCCGGGCCGCCTCGGCCAGGGCCTGGGCGAAGGTGAACTGGGCGTCGAAGGACCCGGCCGGCAGCCCTTCGACGCCGTAGAGCAACCGGGCGTAGGCCACCCACTCGTCGATGAGCACCAGGCAGGGCGAGAAGCGCCGGAGCAGCTCGATCACGGCCGCCCCGGGACTGGTACCGGCCCGGTCGGCGTCGGCGACCAGGGCGTAGCCCTCGGCCCCGCCCAACTGCCAGGCCATCTCCCCCCACAGGGTGCGGACCGAGACTCCGTCGCCCTTGTCTGCGATGGAAGCCGGCGAGAGCCACTGGCCCACCAAGACGGCGGTGCGGGCCACTGGTGGCGCCTCCAACTCGGCGTCGGCCAGCATCCCTTCGATACCCGGCAACTCCTGCGGCGGATAGCCGGCGGCCAGGTGGTAGAGGGCGATCATGGAGTGCGTCTTGCCCCCGCCGAAGCTGGTCTGGAGGTCGACCACGGGCGAGCCGCCCTGGCCGCTCAGGCGCTCGACGGCCTGGGCCAGCAGTTGGCGCAGCCCGCCGGTGAGGAACGTGCGACGGAAGAACTCCACCGGGTCGGCGTACTCGGCCGCCCCCTCCCCCAGCCACACCTGGTGGAGGTCGGCGGCGAACTCGGCCAGGGCGAACTTGCCCCGGGCCACGTCGTCATGGGGCTGGATCACGTCGCGCCACGGCCTGAGCCC
>JBQTHD010000032.1:0-24255 GCA_052390275.1 Acidimicrobiales bacterium
ACGAGGTCGCACACGAGGACGAGGTCGCACACGAGGACGAGGTCGCACACGAGGACGAGGTCGCACAAGAGGACGAGGTCGCACAAGAGGACGAGGTCGCACACGAGGACGAGGTCGCACTAGAGGACGAGGTCGCACACGAGGATGTCCTTGCTGACCCCGTCGTCGTTACGGAGCCCGTTGCTACCGAGCCCGTTGCTACCGAGCCCCTTGCTACCGAGCCCGTTGTCGTTGCCGAGCCCGTCGTGGCTACCGAGCCCGTCGTCGTTACCGAGCCCGTCGTCGTTACCGAGCCCGTGGTCGTTACCGAGCCCGTCGTCAGCGAGCCCGTCGTCCCCGAACCGGTCGTCGCTGAGCCGGTTGTTACTGAGCCGGTCGTCGCTGAGCCGGTTGTTACTGAGCCGGTTGTTACTGAGCCGGTTGTTGCTGAGCCGGTTGTTGCTGAGCCGGTTGTTGCCGACGCCGGGACTCCACCACCTGACAGTGAGAGCTCGCCAGGATCTTTGGAGCGGTTCCTGGCGGTGGACTTCGGTGATTCCTCGGAGATTCCCCGGCTGACCCCGGAGTTGCTCGCCATCCAATGGGACGACCTGGATTCAGAGCCGGGAATTGGGGATCCAGATGCGGCCGACCTCGATCCCACCGGCCCGGTCGAGGTGGTGCAGTCCGAGACAACCGGAACGCTCGCCGGTCCCGCAGACGGGGGCATCGCCAGCGAGGCCCCGGACTCCGCCCCATCAGCCGCCTCGGCCGGAGAAGAGGATCCAGCGGCTCCCGACGCCACCCCGCCGGAGGGCGTTCGCGTCGGAGAGGTCGGTGCCCCCACTGCTTCTCCGTCGTCCGAAGAATCGGCGACGTCCGAAGAATCGGCGTCGTCCGAAGAATCGGCGACGAATCCGGCGGCTCACGCTGCCGCCGAGGACGACGACTCCGTGGACGACGACGCCGGGGACGGTGACCCCGGGCCGACCGGCCCACCAGGATCCCCGTCGCCCGAAGCAGGCGATTCGGCTGTCACGCCCCGGGAGGTCCATCCGGGGGCCCGGACCGAGCCGGGACCGGCCAAGGCGGCCGATTCGTCCTGGTGGAAGGGACTGCGCCGCCGCTCAGGTTTCTGATCACCCACTCGGGACGGGGGAATGTCGTCCACCGCCTGGCCGTTTATCGAGCCAACGGAACAGAGCAGACCTCACCGAAATATCCCTGTGGCATTCGCTCGACCGGGAGGTATCCCAGGTGGCTATCGACCCCAACCGCTGGACCCGCAAGACCACCGACGCCATGGCCATGGCGGCCGACTCCGCCCGCCAGCGCAGCCACGCCGAGGTGACGCCCGAGCACGTGCTGCTGGCCCTCCTGGGTCAGGAGGACGGACTGGTGCTGCCCATCCTGACCCGGGCGGGAGTGGCGGCGCTGCCCCTGCGCAACCGGTTGGAATCCTCACTCGGCCGCCTGGCTCGGGCCTACGGCGGGGCGGATCCCACCCTGGCCCGGGCCAGCCGGGACCTCCTGGAAGCAGCCGACGCCGAGCGGGAGGGCCTGGGCGACACCTACCTGTCGACCGAGCACCTGCTCCTGGCCCTGGGCGAGGTGATCGGGGCCAGCCGGGAAGAACTGCTGACCGTCCTTCGCGAGGTGAGAGGCAGCCACCGGGTCACCAGTGCCGACCCGGAAGCCACCTTCGCCGCGCTGGAACGGTTCGGTCGGGATCTCACCGCCGAGGCCCACGCGGGAAAGTTGGATCCGGTCATCGGCCGGGACGAGGAGATTCGCCGGGTCATCCAGGTCCTTTCTCGGCGGACCAAGAACAACCCCGTCCTGATTGGCGAGCCGGGTGTGGGCAAGACGGCCATCGTTGAAGGCCTAGCCGGGAGGATCGCGGAGGGCGACGTCCCCGAGAGCCTGAAGGATCGCCGCCTCGTGGCTTTGGATCTGGGGGCGATGGTGGCCGGGGCCAAGTTCCGGGGTGAGTTCGAGGAAAGGCTCAAGGCGGTGTTGGCCGAGATAGCCGCCGCCAACGGCCAGGTCATCACCTTCGTCGACGAACTGCACACCGTGGTCGGCGCCGGCGCGGCCGAAGGATCCATGGATGCCTCAAACCTTCTCAAGCCCATGCTGGCCAGGGGCGAACTGCGCATGATCGGGGCCACCACCCTCGACGAGTACCGCAGGCACATCGAGGCCGACGCCGCCCTGGAACGTCGGTTCCAACCGGTGCAGGTGCCCGAGCCAAGCGTCGAGGACACCATCGCGATCCTTCGCGGCCTGAAGGAGCGCTACGAGGTTCACCACGGGGTGCGGATTCAAGATGCCGCCCTGGTGGCCGCCGGCGTTCTGTCCGATCGCTACCTGACTGGGCGGTTTCTGCCTGACAAGGCCATCGACCTGGTGGACGAGGCGGCCAGCCGGCTGCGAATCGAAATCGACTCGATGCCCACCGAGATCGACGTTGTCGAGCGCCGGATCCGGCAGTTGGAGATCGAGCGGGTGGCTTTGGCCACCGAGACCGATGTCCCCAGCCAGGAACGCCTGGCCGCTCTGGACGCTGAGTTGGCCGACCTCGGCGAGCGATCGGCGGCCATGAAGGCCCACTGGTCCTCCGAACGTGAAGCCATTGCCCGGATCCGGGGGCTCAAGGAGGAGTTGGAGGTCGTCCGGGGCCTGGTGGAGCGCGAGGCTGATCTGGAGGCGGCCGCCAGGCTGCGGTTCGGGCGGATTCCCGAACTCGAAACCCAGTTGGCCGCCGCCTCCGACGACCTGGCCCGCCTCCAGACCAACCAGCGCATGCTCAAAGAGGAGGTCGACGCCGAGGACGTGGCCGAGGTGGTGAGCCGGTGGACCCGCATTCCGGTCACGCGCCTGCTGGAGGGCGAGGTCCACAAGTTGGTGCGGATGGAGGAGGTTCTGCATGCGCGGGTGGTGGGTCAGGACCAGGCGGTTTCCGCCGTGGCCAACGCCATCCG
This sequence comes from Acidimicrobiales bacterium, assembly GCA_052390275.1. Lineage (GTDB taxonomy): Bacteria > Actinomycetota > Acidimicrobiia > Acidimicrobiales > AC-14 > JBQTHD01. The sequence continues at coordinate 2,964 of JBQTHD010000032.1, forward strand.
CCGGAGCCGCTCCGGCCTGGCCGACCCCAACCGGCCCATCGGATCCTTCCTGTTCCTGGGGCCCACCGGCGTGGGCAAGACGGAGTTGGCCCGGGCGGTGGCCGAGTTCCTCTTCGACGATTCCCGGGCCATGGTCCGCATCGACATGAGCGAGTACGCCGAGAAGCACACCGTCAGTCGCCTGATCGGCGCTCCGCCGGGATATGTGGGTTACGACGAAGGAGGGCAACTCACCGAGGCGGTTCGCCGACGTCCCTATGCCGTTGTCCTGCTCGACGAGGTGGAAAAGGCCCACCCGGAGGTTTTCGGGGTACTGCTGGCCCTGCTCGACGACGGCCGCCTGACCGACGGTCAGGGTCGGACGGTGGACTTCACCAACGTGGTCCTGATCATGACCTCCAACCTGGCTGGTGACCCGGCCGCCTTCTTCCGGCCCGAGTTCTTGAACCGGATCGACGAAATCGTCCGCTTCGCCCGCCTGAGCCCCGAGGATCTGGGCCGGATCGTGACCATTCAGGTGGATCTTCTGCGCCAGCGCCTGGCCGCCCGCCGCCTGGGTTTGGAGGTGACCGGCGAAGCATTGGACTGGCTGGCCCGAACCGGATACGACCCGGTCTACGGCGCCCGACCCCTCAAGCGTCTCATTCAGCGCCACATCACCGACCCCCTCGCCCTCGGCCTCCTGGAGGGCCGCTACCGCGACGGCGACCTGGTCACCGTCGCCGCCACCCCCGACGGCCTCCTCCTCAAGTAGCCCCGCAGGCGGAAGCCCACTTGATCGGCCGATTGCGGGCCGCAAGAATCTCGACCATGGACGATCCGCTCTTGGTTGCGCCGTGGAAGAAGTTCGGGAAGCATCGTCTCTATGTCAACCACGGGGACGGGAGAAAGGTGGGCTACCACGACGTCGTTGAAAATAAGACGCACGTCGAGATCCCCGAGCTGACCGAGGCAATGTATCGAGCCTTGGACGATTGGTGGCTTGCAAATAATGAAGCCAGCGAAGAAATCGCCCCGTCATCGACTGATGCTAACGGGATCGTCCCTCAACCGGCTTCCTCCGAGACTCTCGAAGCAGAAATGGCCTCACCATCGGCGGTTTCCGCCTTATTGCCTAAGGCAACCACCCAATCGTGGACGGATCTCTCCCTAAATCTTGCTGGAGCAGGACTCAGCCAAGAAGCGGCCCGCCTGCGGGCTCAGGCTCCGATTCGCACCCTCGTGAATCGAGTTGTCGGCGTTCATACCGACGAACGAGCCTGGCGAGTCGGGGCCGGTGGCGAGCACAAAGTGGGGGAGGAACTTCGCAAACTGATGAAGCAGGACCCGCGCTGGCACTGCATTCATAACATCCCGGCCGGGAAGCATGGAAGAGATATTGACCATCTGGTCATGGGTCCTGGTGGGGTTTACAGCATTAATACCAAGTGCCACCCGAAGGCTACTATTTACGTGTCAGGCAAGACCTTCAAAGTCAACGGCTTCCAGCAGCCCTACCTTTCGAAGAGCTGGAAAGAAGCAGAGCATGCTGCGTTGGTGCTCAGCAAGGCGCTGGGGTTCTCCATTCATGTCACTGGGATGGTCGTGCCGGTCGACGCCGGACCCTTCACGATCAAGGTACCGCCCAGCGACGTCGGGGTCATCAACCGAGGCGCTCTCGTCGATTGGCTGCAAAAGCGGGGCCATATCCTCGATGCTGCGCTGGTCTCCTCCATCTTCGAGGTAGCTCGGCGTTCAACGACCTGGCTGCGCTGAGAGAATATTTTGGCGAGCCGGAGGGTTGTGCCATCGGCACCAACTCTGATGTAGCGTTACATCATGATGCGAACCCAGATCTCGCTGACGCCGGAAGGGCGGCAACTGCTCGAAGATGCTGCCGTGCGGACCGGCTTGTCGATGTCGGCCCTGATTCGGGAGGCGGTGCAGACCGTGTACGGCACCGGCAAGTCTCGCCAGGACAGTCTTGACGCCATTGCCGTTTCCGCCGGCGTCTGGAAGTCCCAAGAAGATGGTGGCCAGAGGGAAGGTGGCGAGGTTTTCACCGAGCGACTTCGGTCGGCGCGACGCTTGCAGGAGTCGAGACTGTCCCTGCCAGCGTCGTTGTGATCGTCTCCGCGCCCGCCCTGGTTGACACCTCGGTCCTGGTCGATCATCTCAGAGGTCATCCGGGGGCCACCGAACTTCTGTCCGAAGAGAGCGGCGCCGGGCTCCTTCATGCCAGCGAAATAACCAGGCTGGAGGTTCTCTCGGGAATGCGCCCAGCTGAGGCGGGGCCCACCTTGGCACTCCTCGCCGCATTGAAATGGCATCCGGTCGACTCGACCATTGCGGAGACGGCCGGCGAGCTGGGCCGTCGGTGGCTGCCCAGCCACTCCGGTATCGACAGCGCCGATCTGGCCATCGCTGCCACCGCTGTGGCCCTTGGGGCTCGAATCCTCACCCGGAACGTTCGCCACTTCCCGATGTTTCCCGACCTGAAGACACCCTACTGACAGCCCGTAGCCGTTGCGCCTGGCGCTGACTGCGCCGGCTTAGGGGCTGGCGGAGGTTGTGCGATGGGAGGGGGCGGCGAGGTCAAGGGGGTCACCGGCCACCAGATCCGATCGACCGTCTCCGGCCGGGTCGACAACCAGGGAGTACCACCGGCCGCCCAGGTTGCCAACCGGGGTGGAGTCGACACCGAGGGCACGGTCGAGTGCCCGGATAACCCCGCCGTGGCTGACCACCAGGATCTCACCCGTCCCCGGCCGGGCTGCCACCCTTTTGGCCGCCCCCATCGCCCGGTCCAGGAAGTCAACCTCGTTCTCGCCGCCGGGGGTGGCCTCGATGCGGCCGGCGTTCCAGGCGGCAAGTTCGTCGGGCCAGAGAGTGGCTATCTCGGTGCGGGTCAACCCCGACCAATGACCAACGTTGCGTTCCCTCCACTGCGGATCAATCTCGACCTCGCCCAAGTCAAGGGCGGCGGCAATGATCTGAGCCGTCTCCACCGCCCGGCCGAGGTCGGATGACACCACCGCGGACCACGCCCGACCGGCCAACCCCGCCACCGCCTCAGCCGCTTGGGCCCGACCCAGATCCGACAGGGGGGTGTCGGCCCAACCCTGCCACCGCCCCTGGGCGTTCCACTCCGACTGACCGTGGCGGATGACGAGGAGGCGGCGGACCATGGGCCGATGTTGGCAGAACCGATCACCGGTGGGGCCGGGGTCCGTCCTGGCGACTAGGACGAACCCGACCCCACCGGCGGAGTCTGACTGGGGGGAGCCGACTCCAGGCTCATCTTCGGCCCGTCCCCGGCCCAGCTTGAGCGCCGAATCCGATGCCGGGGGGTCGGAGCGGCATGGTTGCCCTGGCCGCCGACGCCGGCCCGGCCGGCTCCCCCTGCTGGCCACTGGGTGACCCTGTCGGGCCGCTCCAATTCAGCCAGATCACGGTCGGAACCAGGCGGTGACGGGTCGGGGATAGATTGCTTGGACCGCAGAAGTACCTGGTTAGGAGAGGCGCGTGCCTGGAACCGTGGTGGTCGGCACCCAGTGGGGTGACGAAGGCAAGGGAAAGCTGACTGATCTGCTGGCCCGGAAGGCCGACGTTGTCGTCCGCTACCAGGGCGGCCACAACGCCGGCCACACCATCGTGGTCGGCCAGGAGACCTTTTCCCTCCAGTTGGTGCCGAGCGGCGTCCTCGTCCCCCGGGTCACGCCGGTCATCGGCAATGGGGTGGTGGTGGACCCGGCCGTCCTCCTGACCGAGATCGACATGCTGGAGGAAAGAGGCATCGAGGCCAGCCGCCTGCGGCTGTCGGGCAGTGCCCACCTGATAATGCCGTACCACTCCGAACTCGACCGCCTCACCGAGCGGCGCCTGGGGAACAACGCCCTGGGAACCACCAAACGGGGCATCGGGCCGGCCTATGCCGACAAGGCTGCCCGGGTGGGCCTGCGGGTCCAGGACCTCCTGGACCCCAAGATTTTCCGCCAGAAGCTCGAGGTGGTGCTGCGGGAGAAGAACCTGATCCTGGCCAAGGTCCACAATCGGCTGCCCCAGTCGGCCGACGAGATTGCCGATCGGTACCTGGGCGAATACGCCCCCCGCCTCGAACCCCTCATCGCCGACACCGTCTCGATCGTTCACGAGGCCCTGGAATCCGGCGGAAATGTCCTGTTCGAAGGCGCCCAGGCCACCTTCTTGGACCTGGACCACGGCACCTATCCGTTCGTCACCTCGTCCAACCCGGTGGCCGGCGGCGCCCTGGTCGGGGCCGGCGTCGGGCCCCGCCACATCGGCCGGGTAATCGGAGTCACCAAGGCCTACACGACCCGGGTCGGCGCCGGCCCCTTCCCCACCGAAGTCGACGGCGAGGTGGCCGACGCGCTGGTGGCTCGCGGCGTGGAGTTCGGCACCAACACCGGCCGCCAGCGCCGAACCGGGTGGTTCGACGCGGTGATGGTCCGCCAAGCGGTCCGGCTCAACGGTCTGACCGAGTTGGCCGTGACCAAACTGGACGTGCTCGACAACTTCGACACCCTGAAGGTGTGCGTGGCCTACGAGGGCGAGGACGGAGTCCGCCACCGGTACATGCCCTATCACCAGTCCACCATCCACAAGGTGAGACCCGTCTATGAAGAACTTCCAGGGTGGAACCACGATCTGGGGGATATCACCGCCGCCGGCAAGCTTCCCGCCGAAGCACGCGCCTACCTGGATTTCCTGTCCGCCCAGTGCGGGGTGGCCACCAACCTGGTGGGGGTCGGGCCCGGCCGGGACCAGTTCGTCGAACTCAACCCTTTTGGTGACCTCGGCGAGGCGGACGATCCCATCGGTGGCGGCGTCGAACCCGGGATCGGGGTTCTGGTCCTTTGAGTCTTGAGGGGCGGCGTTTCGCCCGGCGCAGGAGCCTCCCCGTCCTGTCGATGGCGCGACCTCAGCACCGGTCCGACGCCGGCCGGTGGTGCCCGTGAGGGTTTGCGTGGTGGGGGCCGGTGGTCGCGAGCACGCCCTGGCCCAGGCGCTGGGCCGTACCGCCCAGATCCTGGTCACCCCGGGAAACGCGGCCATACCTGGATCGCTGCCCGTGTCGCCCACCGAGGTCGATGCCGACCTGTTCGTGATCGGACCCGAGGGCCCCCTGGTGGACGGTTTGGCCGACCGCCTCCGGGCCGACGGCCGCCTGGTCTTCGGGCCCGGGGCCGACGGCGCCCGCCTGGAGGGATCCAAGGCGTGGATGAAGGACCTTCTGGCCGAGGCCAAGGTCCCCACCGCCGCCCACCGGGCCTTCACCGAGGCGGGACCGGCCCTGGCCTGGTTGTCGGGTCTGGCCCCGCCGTATGTCGTCAAGACCGACGGTCTGGCCGCCGGCAAGGGGGTTCTCGTCACCAACGACCTGGCCGAGGCGGCCGACGACGTGGCCGCCAAGCTGTCCGGAGTGTCCTTTGGCGATGCCGGACGCCGGGTGGTGATCGAGGAGGGCATGAGCGGCCCCGAGTTGTCCCTCCTGTGCATCTGCGACGGGGAAAAGGCCGTGCCTCTGGCCCCGGCTCAGGACGCCAAGCGCCTGGGCGACGGGGATGTCGGGCCCAACACCGGGGGCATGGGCGCGTACTCACCGGTTCCCGCCGCCGGGGCTTGCGTGGTCGACGCGGTCATGGACACCGCCGTCGAACCCACTCTTGCCGCCCTGCGCAGCCGGGGCATCGACTATCGGGGCGTCCTCTACGCCGGGATCATGCTCACCCCCGACGGACCCCGGGTTCTCGAGTACAACGTCCGCTTCGGCGACCCCGAGGCCCAGGTCGTCCTCCCTCGCCTGGTAGGGGACGTGGCCGGTCTGCTGGCCGAGGCGGCCGCCGGGCGGATTCGCACCCTGCCCCGTTTCGACCCCCGACCGGCGGTAACGGTGGTTCTGGCCGCGGAGGGCTACCCCGGCCCCCCCAGGACCGGGGTCGTCATCACCGGGTTGGCCGAGATGCTCGAAGCTGTCCAAAAAGGAAACGGTCCTGAAGGGGTCAGTGTCTTTTGCGCCGGCGTGGGCCGGGCCACCGGCGGCGAACTGGTCACCGCGGGAGGCCGGGTCCTGTCGGTCACCGCGGTGGGTGACAGCCTCAGCCAGGCCCGCCAGCGGGCCTACGCCGCCGCCGGGCAGATCTCATTTCCTGGGGTTTTATTCCGAACCGACATTGCCAAGGAGGCAGCCGAATGCGCGTAGCCGTGCTCATGGGCTCAGACAGCGACCAGGCCAAGATGGCCCCGGCCGGGGCGATGCTGGGGGAACTGGGCATCGACGCCCACGTTGCGGTCATGTCCGCCCACCGCAATCCCGAGGCGGTGGCCACCTTCGCCCGCCAGGCTCGATCCAACGGTTACGGGGTCATCATCTGCGGGGCGGGGATGGCGGCACATCTGGCCGGAGCGGTGGCGGCCAACACCACCCTGCCGGTCATCGGCGTTCCCCTGAGCGGTGGGGCCCTGGGTGGCATCGACGCCCTCTACGCCACCGTGCAGATGCCCAGAGGCGTCCCGGTGGCCACCGTGGCCGTGGACGGGTCGGCCAACGCCGCCCTGCTCGCGGCCCAGATGCTGGCCATCACCGACACCGCCCTGGCCGCCCGGCTGACAGAACGCAAGACACCGCCGCCACCTTCGTGATCCCCCGCTACTCACTGCCGGCCATGGCCGGTCTGTGGACCGACCGGGCCCGGCTGTCGCGATGGTTGGAGGTGGAGGTCCTGGCCACCCGGGCCTGGGCCGAGGTCGGCGTGGTCCCCGCCGCCCACGCCGCTGCGATCGCCCAGCGGTCGCCAGCGGTCGACGACGAGTTCGTGGCCGCGGTTTCCGCCCGGGAGGAGGTAACCGACCACGACGTGGCCGCCTTCGTCGACGTGGTCCAGCAGTCCATCGGCTTCCCCGAGGGTTCCTGGGTCCATTACGGCCTGACCTCGTCCGATGTGGTCGACACGGCTTTGTGCGCCACCCTCACCCGTGCCACCGACCTGCTCATCGAAGCCAGTACGGCGCTCATCGTCGCCCTCAAGGCACGGGCGGTCGAGCACCGGGACACGCCCATGGCCGGGCGGACCCATGGCATGCATGCCGAACCGACCACCTTCGGAGTCAAGTTGGCCCACTGGGCCCTGGCCGTCGACCGCGATCGGGCCCGTCTCCGGGCCGCCCGGGAAGCGGTGGCGGTGGGCAAGTTGTCCGGGGCGGTGGGGACCTATTCCAACATCGATCCCCGGGTGGAGACCTCGGTCTGCGCCGCCCTCGGCCTGGTAGCGGTGCCGGCCACCCAGGTGGTGGCCCGGGACCGCCACGCCGAGTTCCTGTGGGCCACCGCCTCGGTGGGGGCCACGGTGGAGACCTTCGCCACCGAGATCCGTCATCTCCAGCGGAGCGAAGTGGCGGAGGCGGCCGAACCGTTCCGAGTCGGGCAAAAGGGCAGTTCGGCCATGCCCCACAAGCGCAACCCCATCACCTGTGAACGCTTGGCCGGACTGGCCCGGGTGCTGAGGGCCAACCTGTCGGCCGGCCTGGAGAACGTCGCCCTCTGGCACGAGCGCGACATCTCCCATTCGTCGGTGGAACGGGTCATCCTGCCCGACTCCGCCCTTTTGGCCCACTACGTCCTGGTGCGGATGACCCGCGTGGTCGAGGGCCTGACGGTCGACGCGGCCCGCATGGCCGCCAACCTGGATCGATCCCTCGGTCTGGTTTTCAGCCAACCGGTACTGCTGGCCCTGGTGGCCGGGGGGATCCCCCGCGACACCGCCTACCGGGTGGTCCAGGAGGCCGCGGCCGCGGCCTGGGCCGCCGGCCGGCCCTTTCGCCAGGTGGTGGAATCAGATCCTCGGGTTCAGGTGCCCGCCGAGGTCCTCGACGAGGCTTTCAGCCTCGCGCGGTCGCTGCGTCATACCCAACTCATCTTCGATGCCCTGGAGGCGGTCGAGACATGACATCGTCATCAGCGAGTACTTCGGGGTCGCCTACGGGACGCCCAGTCAGCGACCGATCAGGCGGCCCATCAGGCGGCGGCCGGACGCTGATCCACCAAGGAAAGGTCCGCGACGTCTACGACGCCGGCGGAGGACGCCTGGCCATGGTCGCCTCCGACCGGATCTCGGCCTTCGACGTCATCCTGGCCGAACCGGTGCCGGACAAGGGCCGGGTCCTGACCGGCCTGACGGCCTTCTGGTCGGAGCGTGTGGCCGGCCTGGTCCCAACCCACCTGGACCACGTGGAAGCCGACGGGCGGACCATGGTGGTGCGCCGGGCCGACATGCTCCCCATCGAGTGCATCGTGAGGGGCTACCTGTCGGGGTCGGCATGGGCGGAGTACCGGCGGTCGGGCACGGTGCACGGCATGACCCAGCCCCCCGGGCTGATCGAAAGTCAGCGCCTGGACTCACCCCTTTTCACCCCGTCGACGAAGGCCGCGGTGGGCGAGCACGACGAGAACATCTCCATCGACCAGGCCGCCGGCCTGGTTGGGGCCGACGTCGTCGCCCAGGCCGAGGCCATCTCCCTGGCGGTGTTCGAGCGGGCGTCCGCCCATCTGGCCGGGGCCGGGTTGATCCTGGCTGACACCAAGTTCGAGTTGGGGTGGATCGACGGAGATCTCCACCTGTGCGACGAGATCCTCACCCCGGACTCCTCGCGACTCTGGGAGGCCCACCTCTGGCAACCGGGAACCACGCCGGTGTCCTTCGACAAGCAACCGGTGCGGGACTGGCTGGCCTCGACCGACTGGGACCGCCGTCCTCCCCCTCCTCCGTTGCCGGCCGAAGTGGTCGAAGCAACCCGTCAGCGGTACCTGGCCGCCTACCAACGCATTACCGGTGCCCACCTCGACGAAGCCGTTGGGGTGTCGCCGTGACCGCCGAGACGAACTGGCAGGTCCTGATCGAGGTTCGCCTCCGGCCGGGGATAGCGGACCCACCGGCGGCCACGGTGGAGCGCTCCCTGCCGGCGCTGGGTTTCGACGACGTTTTCGGGGTGTCCATGGGCAAGGCCATCCGCCTGCGCGTTTCGGCTCCCGACGCCGCCGGGGCCCGGGCCAGGGTGGTCGATCTCTGCGATCGATTCCTGACCAACCCGGTGATGGAGGAGGCCGTGATCACCGTCGAAGCGGCCGACGCCACCGAAGCGGCCACGCCCGACCCGTGAGACGGGTGGGTGTGGTCGTCTTCCCCGGCACCAACTGCGAACACGACGTGGTGGAGGCGGTGGAGGCCGTGGGCGGCGAAGGGGTGCTGGTGTGGCACGGCGCCGACCATCTGGGCGACGTGGATGCCATCGTCCTACCGGGGGGTTTTGCTCATGGCGATTATCTGAGGCCCGGGGCCATCGCCCGATTTTCACCGGTCATGAAGGCGGTCACCGATTTCGCTGCCGCCGGCGGTCCCGTGATCGGGATCTGCAACGGCTTCCAGGTGTTGACCGAGGCCGGCTTACTGCCCGGGGCCCTGGTAAAAAATCGCGGCCTGCGGTTCATCTGCCGGACGGTCGAAGTCAGCGTGGCCACCACCAACTCTGTCCTGACCCGAAACGCCACCTTGGGCATGCGGCTGCGGATACCTATCAACCACTTCGAGGGCAACTATGTCTGCTCCCCCGAAACCTTGGCCGAACTACGGGCCGAGGACCGGGTGGTCCTTCGGTACCTGGATAACCCCAACGGGTCCGTCGACGACATCGCCGGTATCTGTTCAGACGGGCGCAATGTGGTCGGGCTCATGCCGCATCCGGAACGAGCGATGGGTCAAATGGCGGGAAACACCGACGGAACCCAACTCCTCCAAGCACTCAGCAGTGCCCTGCCAGCCAGGCGCTAGCAGGAAGCCCGACCCCATACCTTCGGGCGACCGCCACCCGATTGGGCCTTATGTCGCCATACTCCGGTGATCGATCGACCGGAGTATGCGACATAAGGCTTCAGACTTCGCTTGCCCCTCGGCGAATCCCGGCCCGGCGAAGAACACCCGGGTCCACGCCCAACTGGCGCCAAGCCGAGTAGGAGATGCCTTTGCGCTGGCCGTAGGGAGCGGCCGCCTCGGCGAACGCCTCCTCCAGGGCACCCAGGTCCACGGTGTTGCCGGCCGACTCCAACTCGTTCTGCAGGTCCATCCGTTCCTGCACCAGGTGCAGACGGGTCAGCGGGTCGGCATCGGCCAGTTTGATCTCGATGGTGTTCAGGCGCTTCTCCACCGATTCCATGGTGCGCTTACGCCCCCGGCGGGGCCGGTGGGCCTCGAGGGCCTCCAGGTACTGGCGCACGGCCCGACCCTGGTCCCGGCCTTCGGCCAACGCCGCCTTGTGGGTGTCCGACATTGGCGTCCGTCGCCGACGGGTCTTGAGTTCGCCGGCAGCCGGCGTGGAGTTCACATTTTCAGTCTTTGCCATCTTCGTCATCCTCGCTGAGAGATAGGCCCGCACGTTCGGCCCGCCGAATATCACAAGAGGCTCGGCTTCATACTAGGCCCCCGGCCTAGGTCATCGGCGGGAGCTCGGGTAGTTCATTGGTGCGCCAATGCCTTCACCCATTGCTTCCATGGATGAGATGGGAGCCATATAGCGTCTGTGTTGCGAGCCAGATCATAATCCACCTCAGCGATACCCCTACTTCACCGGCGGATCCTGCCTGGTTTGATGACATCTCAGTGATCCCACCGCCACTATCGGCGCCGTCGGTCGAATCGAGGACGGCCCCTATCGACGGGCGATAGGTTCGCTTCGGTGACCGAAGTGCTCCACCGGGCCCTGGGCCTGACCGATGATGAGGCCGAGGCCATCACCGAGATCCTGGGCCGCCCCCCCAACCCCACCGAGTTGGCCATGTTCTCGGTCATGTGGTCCGAGCACTGCTCCTACAAGTCCAGCCGCCACCTGCTGGCCGGCCTGCCCACCCGGGGCGATCACGTGCTGGTAGGCCCGGGGGAAAACGCCGGAGTGATCGACGTGGGCGACGGCCTGGCCGTGGCCGTGCGCATCGAGAGCCACAACCACCCCTCGGCCATCGAGCCCGGGCAGGGGGCGGCAACCGGGGTGGGCGGGATCCTGCGGGACATCTTCACCATGGGAGCTCGGCCGGTGGCCCTGCTCGACTCGCTTCATTTCGGGCCCCTTGACCGGGCCCGCAACCGGTGGCTGGTAGAGGGGGTGGTCGGCGGGGTGGCCGGCTACGGCAACGCCGTGGGTGTCCCCACCGTGGGGGGCGAGGTGGGACTCCGGGACTGTTTCAGCGGAAATCCCCTGGTCAACGTCATGTGCGTGGGCCTCCTCCCCCCCGAGCACCTGGTACTGGGCCGAGCCGAAGCCGATGGGAGCCTGGCCGTCCTGCTGGGATCGACCACCGGCCGCGACGGGATAGGGGGCGTGAGCATCCTGGCCTCAGCCGGCCTCGACACCGGCGCCGAAGCCAAGGCCACGGCGGCGTCGAAGCGACCAAGTGTCCAGGTCGGTGACCCCTTCGAGGAGAAGAGGCTGATCGAGGCCTGCCTGGCTCTCTACCGCAAGGGTCTGGTAACCGGAATTCAGGACCTGGGCGGGGCCGGTCTCACCTGTGCCACCAGCGAGACAGCGTCGCGGGGCGGCATGGGGATGGACGTGGACCTGTCGGCCGTTCCCCTGCGCGAACCCGGCATGACACCGGCGGAGATTCTGATGAGCGAGTCCCAGGAGCGCATGCTGGCCATCGTCGATCCGCGACGTCTCGATGACGTCATGGCGGTGTGCCAGCACTGGGATGTGCGGGCCTCGGTGGTGGGACGGGTGTGTACCGGCGGCCGCCTGCGGGTCTGGGATCGGCCGGGGGGAGACCTGCTGGCCGATGTTCCCGCCCGGTCGCTGCACGACAATGCCCCCTCCTACCGCCGGCCGCAAAGCCCGCCGGCGGACCTCGACGCCCGGAAGGCCGATCACGCCGGCCGCCTGCCGGCGCCGACGGCTTCGGAATGCGGGGTCCAACTGCTGAGGATGCTGTGGGACAAGTCCTGGGTCTGGCGCCAGTACGACCACCAGTTGTTCCTCAACACGATCGTCGGCCCGGGTGACGACGCCGCCCTCCTGCGTCTTCGGATCCCCGGGGGGTCATCGGCGGATCCCGTTGCCGGCGGGACCGAGGAGCAACCCGGCCGCGACCACCCGGATCGGGCCGGGGATCGGGCCGGCGATCCGGCCGGCGTGCGGGCCATGGCCCTGACGGTGGACTCCAACAGCCGATGGTGCGCCCTGGACCCTCGGGCAGGAACAGCCATGGTGGTGGCCGAGGCGGTTTTGAACCTGGCCTGCGTCGGGGCCGAGCCCGTGGCGGTGGTCAACTGCTTGAACTTCGGCAACCCCGAACACCCCGACGTCATGTGGCAGCTCGCCGAGGCCATCGCCGGCATGGGCGATGCCTGCCGGGCACTGGGTCTGCCCGTGGTGGGGGGCAACGTCAGCCTCTACAACGCCTCCGACGGGATCGACATCGATCCCACCCCGGTCGTTGGCATGGTCGGGCTGAGGGGGGGCCTGGCCCCGGCCACCCAGCCCGACGGCGGGAGCGGCGGGCTGAGCCCCACGACGCCGACCGCCAGTTCGGCCCTGGTGGCCGATGCGGTGATAGCGGTCATCGGTCCACTGGTCGATCCGCTTCGCGGCACCGCCGGGCGCGGCCTCCCGGGGTCGGGCGGCGGCGATCGTGCGGGCCCCGAGGGACTTCTGGACGGATCGCTGTGGGCGGAGGGTGCCCATGGGCACCTGGGCGGCCGACTGCCCTACCTCGACTTCGAGGCCCATCGGGCGGTGGCCGCCACGGTGGCCTTGGCGGTGAGATCGGGGCTGGTCGGTGCCGCTCACGACATTGCCGATGGAGGGCTCGGGCTGGCCCTGGCGGAGATGGCGGTGCGCGGGGGTGTCGGGTTCGCGGTCGGGTCCTCGGCCCCCGGGGCGGTCGGCATGAACCGCCGCCTCGGTCACGATGAGTTGTTCTCCGAAGCCCCCTCCCGGGTGGTTGTCTGCCTGGCCGGCGACCGTTGGTCAGACCTGGCCGGCCTCTGCCACCAAAAGGGGGTGGGACTGATTGCACTGGGAACAGCCGGGGGGGGTCGCCTGGTCGTCGCAGGCGGCTTCGACCTGGGCCTGGAAGAGGCCCGGCAGACCTGGGCCCGCGCCCTGGCGGTACCCCTCGATTCGTGATCTGGTGCCCTGACCAGCCAGACCATGGTCGCCGATGCCAGTGGTCTGTCCGGCACCTCGGGGCGGGCTGCGACCGGATAACAGTGATAACGAAGCCGAGCACGGGGCGCGCTAGGGTTCGGACGGGTCGGCGGGGCCCGGGACTGATTCGGTCTCGGACCACCTCCCGATCGGCCAGCGCCCTCCATCCGCAGGGGAGTTGACTTGGCGGTCTCGGCCGGAGATCTCGACGACGACAGAGAGTTGGTCATCGCTGCCCAACAGGGTGATGCGGACGCTTTTTCATCTCTGTTCCGCCGCCACTACCCGGCCGTCCGACGAGCATGCGCCCGCCGCCTGGGCAACATGGTCGAGGCCGATGAGGTGGCCCAGGCCGCCTTCGTCAAGGCTTACGAAAGAATCGATCAGTGCCAGGGGGAACGGCGGTTCGGGCCTTGGGTCCACGTGATCGCTCGCTACCACTGCCTCGACACGCTCCGGGCCCGCACCCGGGTGACGCCGGAGTCCGAGCCGGTGTCGCTGGAGCAGGCCGGGACCGACCAACCCGAGGACGGTCTGCTCCGCAGGGAGCGCCACCGCAACGTTCGGCTGGCCCTGGCCCAACTTCCTGAGCGCCAGCGCCACGTGGTCATCGCCCGGACGTTTGAGAACCGCCGGCCCGTAGAGATTGCTGCAGCTCTCGGGGTGTCGGTGGCCACGGTCGACTCCCTGTTGCTCCGGGCCCGCCGAGGGTTGGCGGTGGCCTACGAGCGGGTGGCAGGCGAGGCCGGGGCGGCCGCCACCGCCACCAACGCAGCCGCGGCATCGGCGCTGGGTGGGACCGTGGCCGTAGGTCCGTCGCGAATGGTCGACGGGGTGGCCTCGGCCGGGGCGGCCCTGGGCAACGCCGCGGGCGACGTGGTCTCCGCCGCTTCGGGAATGCCTCCGCTCAAGGGCCTGGGAACGGCGATCGGCAGCGTGGTCATGGCCACCGGGTTGGCCCTGACCGGCTCGGTGCCCGCGTCGGGACCGGCGGATCGGGGCCCCGACCCCAGGATTCCCATCCAGGGTGCCCCCGCGCCCGGCACCGGACTGTCCAGCCTTCCGCTCGGCGCGGTGCCTGCGACGCCGACGGTGCCGGCCCTGAAAGAGTCTCCCAGCCAGATCCCAGGCCCGGGAATCACGGGCGTTCCCGGCAGGACCGGCCGCAGCGGGTTCGAACCCCCACCGGCGTCGCGCACGTCGTCGGCACCTCTCGGACTTCCCGTCCTCGGCAGCCTGGGATCGGCCCTGGATCAGGTCACCGGCTCCCTCGGTCTGCCCTCCACCTCCGATCTGGTGCCAGGTACGCCGCCCACCGGTGCTGGGACGGCCCAGCCAGCAACGACCGCCCCGCCGCCGAGCCTGCCCGTTCTGGGAGGGCTGCCCGGGTTGCTGCCGCCCGTGGACCCCGAGGCGCCGGTGACCAGGGTCGGCGATGCTCTGTCCGGCCCCGTCGGGGGCGCCCTGGGAGGAGCACTCGAGGACCTCACCGGCGGCCCTTCCAGCACCCTGGGGCCACTGGGCACAGGCCCCGTTCCTCCCGGATCGCAGAGCACGCCCGGATCCCCGGTCGGCGGGCTGACCAACGAGGTCCTGGGGGTGGCCCCGCCGCTTGAGGACACGATCACCACCCTCGTGGGTCCCGGGGACGCCACCACCCGGGCCCGCCAAGCGCGTGCTGGGGCCGCCCAGGCCAATGTCAGCCCGTCCACAGCCGAACAGGGACCGATGGCGACGGTCCCCCCGGCGCCAACCTCGGGCGGCCAGGCCCATAGCTCCGACCGGGTTTCGCCACCGGCACCGGATGCATCCCCGCCATCTGGGCCGGCCGGACTGGCCGGGGCAGTTGGCGGGTTGCTCGGCTGAGCCTTGGTGCCCTTTCCTCCTACTCATCAGGCTCGGGGTAACGCAATGTCTCCCCCCGTTGCAGCATCCGATGTTGAAATTGATCGGCCGGGCGAGGCCTGTGGTGTCTTCGGGGTCTACGCCCCCGGTCAGGCGGTGGCCAACCTGACGTATCTGGGTCTGTACGCCCTACAGCACCGGGGCCAG
Source organism: Acidimicrobiales bacterium (assembly GCA_052390275.1). Classification (GTDB taxonomy): domain Bacteria; phylum Actinomycetota; class Acidimicrobiia; order Acidimicrobiales; family AC-14; genus JBQTHD01. Next base: position 18,204 of record JBQTHD010000032.1, read on the forward strand.
GAGTCGGCCGGTATGGCTGTCAGCGACGGTGACACCATCACCGTGGTCAAGGACATGGGTCTGGTTTCCCATGCCTTCGACGAGCGTAAGTTGGCCCCCCTGACCGGGCACCTGGCCATTGGGCACGTGCGCTATTCCACCGCCGGGTCCAGCACCTGGGGAAACGCCCAGCCCATTTACCGGGGGGCGGGTGATGCCGGCATTGCCCTGGGCCACAACGGCAACCTGGTGAACACCACCGAACTGGCAGACCGGGCCGGGGTGCTGCCCGGCACCGTCACGACCGACAGCGACCTGGTGGCCGAGCTTCTGGCCGCCGCCATGGTCCGGTCCCAGGCCCGTAGCGACGGTCGCGACCTGGAGCGAGCTCTGGTCGAGGTGCTGCCCACGCTGCGGGGAGCGTTCTCGTTGGTGTTGATGGACGACTCCCACGTGGTCGGGGTGCGCGACCCCAACGGGTTCCGGCCCTTATGCCTCGGGCGCCTGGGCACCGGGTGGATCCTCGCGTCGGAGACCCCGGCGCTCGACATCGTGGGGGCCACATTCCATCGGGAAGTCGAACCCGGGGAGATGGTGGCCATCGATGCCAGCGGCGTGCGCTCCATCCAGGTCTTCCCCCCCGAGAGGGTCGACGCCAAGTTGTGCCTGTTCGAGTTCGTCTACTTCGCCCGGCCCGACAGCCTGCTCTATGGCCGGACCGTCCACTCCGCCCGCCAGCGGATGGGGGAGTTGCTGGCCGATCAGTCGCCTCTCCCCGCCCCCAAAGCGACAGCCGAGCTCAACTCGAAGGAGGCCGCGACGGAAGCAGACGAGGCGACGGCGGGACATCAGCACGCATCGACGGCCATGGTCATGCCCGTCCCGGAATCAGGAATTCCGGCGGCCGAGGGCTACGCCCGCCGCAGCGGGATCCCCTTCGGCCACGGGTTGGTCAAGAACCGCTACATCGGCCGGACCTTCATCGCCCCGGGCCAGGACAAGCGAGCCCAGGGGGTACGGATGAAACTCAACCCCATCCGGGAGAACATCGCCGGCAAGCGTCTGGTGGTGGTGGACGATTCCATCGTTCGGGGCACGACCACCCGGGCCATGGTGGCAATGCTGCGCGACGCCGGGGCCGCCGAGGTGCACCTGCGCATCTCCTCCCCGCCCTATAAGTGGCCCTGCTATTTCGGCATGGCCACCGGGGACCGGTCGGAGTTGTTGGCCTCCAACCTCGACACCGAGGAGATCCGGGCCTATCTGGGCTGCGACACGCTGGCCTACCTCACCCTCGACCGCCTCGTCGACGCCACCGGGGAGCCCGAGAACCGGTTCTGCACCGCCTGCCTCACCGGCCGCTACCCGGTGGACATCGCCGGTTCCGGCGAGCCTGGCCAGTGCTGCGGTACCCCCGTCATGGTGGGCCAGCCACCACCCCAGGGTGTCACCGTCACCCACAGCGGACCCGTGGCCAGAAGTCCCCTTGTGACCAACGGCGACTCCCCTTCGGATCGAGCCGAATCCCGCGGAGAGGCGCCGGCGGGCGGTCCCAAGCGTAGGGCCGTCATCCTTAGATGACGTTGTGTCCCCGCCTGGGCACCGCGCGCGGCACATCCGTTTGGGGATCGATCACCGTTTGGAGATCGGTCACCTGTGACTGACGCCTATGCCCGAGCGGGGGTGGACATCGCGGCCGGAGAACGGGCGGTCGATCGTATTCGTCACCTGGTCCGCTCCACCTACCGACCCGAGGTTCGCAGCGATCTGGGCGGCTTTGGGGGACTGTTCGCCTTCGACCCATCCCGGTGGCGCCAACCCCTGCTGGTCTCCTCCACCGACAGCGTCGGCACCAAAGCCATGGTGGCCAGCCTGGCGGGGCGTTTCGACACCATCGGGATAGATCTGGTGGCCATGTCCGTCGACGACATCGCTGTCACCGGAGCCGAACCACTTTTCTTCCTCGACACGTTGATGGTCGGAAAGCTCGACCCCGATCAGGTTGAATCCCTCGTCGCCGGGGTGGCCAGCGGTTGCCGCCAGGCCGGCGCCGCCCTCGTAGGGGGCGAGATGGCGGAGTTGCCGGGGTTGATGGCGCCTGGCCACTTTGACCTGGTGGGATTCGCAGTGGGGGTGGTGGAAGCCGACAACCTGGTCGACGGCTCCCGGGTGGTCCCGGGGGATGTGGTCATTGGCATCCACTCGCCCGGCCTGCGGTCCAACGGGTTCTCCCTGGTGCGCCGGGTTCTCCTGGAGGAGGCCGGTCTGGCCCTCGACGGCCCGGCGTGGCCGGGCGCCTCTCACAGCCTGGCCGACGAACTGCTTATTCCTTCGGTCATCTACGCCCCCGCCCTGGTGGCGCTCACCCGATCGATCCCGGTCCACGGTCTGGCCCACATCACCGGCGGCGGCCTTCCCCAGAACCTTGCCCGGGTTCTTGGGTCCGACAATGACGCCGTCATCTCCACCGGCGCGTGGGAGGTGCCCCGCATCTTCACCGAGATCGCCGCGCGGGGCCGCCTGACCAGCGAGGAGATGCTGCGGGTATTCAACCTGGGCATCGGGATGGTGGCGGTGGTCGACGCCGCCGATGCCGCCATGGTCAGGGGAGTAATCGGATCCTTCGGGCACGAGTCCACCGTCATCGGCGAAGTGGTCGCAGGCAGCGGCCGGGTCCAGATCATCTGAGGCCGCCCTCAACCGCCTGCCCTCGGCCCTTCGGCGGTGCCCCCCCGACGGAGATCCCCACCGGCGAGTAGGACGGCGCTTCTCAGGCGGTGAACCATCCGGAAGGGCCGGGACCGATCCCGGCCGCGAGCCGGGGGGCGTACTGGTCGTAGAAGACCTTGGCCGTCAGCTCACGGCGGCTGTGCACCCCGGCCTTGGCGAAGATCGACTTGAGATGGTCCTGCACGGTGTAGCTGGACAGGCGAAGAGAGCGGGCTACCTGGGCGGTGTCAACGCCCTGCAGCACCAAGGCCACGACGTCTCGTTCTCGCCGGGTCAATCCGAGGGCGGCGACGACCAGCGGAACGATGTCGGGTGGACGGGCCTCCTCGACCGTGAGGACCACATCGGTCCCGGTGCCGTCGGGGGCCATCAGCGGTGAGGCGTGGGCCACCACCCATCGGCCGGCGGGGGTGCGCATCCGCGTCCGGGGCACGGTCTCGAACCTGCCGGCATGGAACTGGCGGGCCGCTCCGACCAGCACGCGCAGCCACAGCGGCAGCGGGGACTCACCGATCGGCCCGCCACCCAGCTCGGCCATCATGGGCGCGGCGCCGACGCTGGCCTGGACGATCTCGTCGGCCCCGTCCACTACGAGCACCGCCGGGCCGGCCACGGTCGAGACGGGTTGGGTGGGCAGCGCGGCCAGCAGGCCGACCCGCAGGCCGGTAGCCAGCGCCGGACGCACGAGGCGGAGGTAGTCCACGTCGGGCTCGCTGAACGCGGCGCGCCGGCCGTCGCGGAACAGAGCCAGAAAGCCCCAGGCCGTGCCCCTCGAGTCCAGCGCGATCCGGGCCTCGTCGTGGACGTCCCAGTTGGGCGAGAGGAAGTCCGTGAACCGCGCCAGCCGGGCCGGGTCACCGCCGGTCTCCCGCACCGCGGTGCTGACCCCGCCCGCCTGCCTCATCTGGCTGTGGAAGTGGTAGGGCTGCGGTCCGTCGTACTCGTAGAAGGCCCACTGTCCGTCGTAATCGTCGTTCACCCCGCCCCACTTGGCGCCGCCGGTCACGAGTTCGGTGGCCGGGTCGGTGGTGGCCATGCAGCCCACGGCGAACGGCAGCGCCCGGTTCAGGACCTCGCAGGCGGCATCGGTGAAGGTCGCCACATCGAGACCGGAAGTGGCCAGCGCCGCGATCCGAGTCCGGGCCCGCTCCGCAGTAAAGCCCACTCGGTCAACCTACGCCACCGGCGGGGTGCACCCCCCAGACATCTGGGATGGGCACTTGGCTTCGGCGCGTCGAGGATGGCTGTATGGCGACCGACGCAGTTCCGTGGCGACGAGCAGGAGGACTTCTTGGCCTGGGCTGGGCCCTCCTCTTCATCGCCGGCTTCGTTCTCATCGGCACGATTCCGAGCCGGGGCGACTCGATGGCCGAGATTCGCAGCTACTTCACCGAGAACCGCGAGCCCTACCTGCTCGCCGACTACCTGATCCGCGTCGCCTTCGCTCTCTTCTTCCTGCCCTTCGTGATAGTCCTGCGCCGGATCCTTGGCTCCGAGAAGGGCTGGCCCGACCTGCTGGCGACGATCGGCCTGTTCGCGGGCGCTCTCATCGTCCTCTGGGGAGGGGTAGCCAGCTTCTTCTGGGGCGCGCTGGCGGTCGCGGGCGGCAGGGTCGAGTTCGACGATTCGGTGGTGCGCGCTCTGATGGAGCTCGACGCCTACGCCTTCGCGGGCCTGAACTTCGTGATCGGCCTCTTCATGGGCGCTACTGGGCTGAGCATCTGGCTGGGTCGTGCTCTGTGGCGCGGGCTCGGGATCGTCGGCATCGTCGGCTTCGTCGTCTCCTTCGCCGGAGCAGCATGGCCGATTCAGGGCGACGACGAGGGCGTGCTGGGTTCGCTCGGGATCCTGGGGTTCGTCGGGATCGTGCTCTTCGTCGTCCTGGTGTCCATCAATCTGCTTCCACGCAAAGCGGTCCACCACGAGCCGCCAGCGCCAACTAACGGGGAAACGAATCGCGGTGGTGATCTAAGCGGCGAGAAGTGAGCGGATCGCCGCGGTGATCTCCTCCACCCCGATTGTGAGAGCCCGTTCCAGCGTCACATCGAAAGGCAGGGCCGGGACGTCGGGCATGGCCAGGCGGCGGACCGGGGCGTCGAGGTCGTAGAAGGCTTCCTCCGCCACGGTGGCGGCCACCTCGGCCCCCACTCCGAAACTGGCATTGTCCTCGTGGACCACCAGTAGACGACCCGTCCGGACAACGGAATCAATGACCGTCTCGGTGTCCAGCGGAGAGATGGTGCGCAGGTCGATTACCTCGACCTTCAGGCCTTCGTAGGCCAGGGCCTCCGCTGCTGTCAAACACAGATGACGGTGTAGACCATAGGTGACAACCGTCAGGTCCTCGCCGGGACGCGCTACGTCGGCCTTGCCGATGGGTACCCGCCAGTCACCGGCGGGAACCAGCCCCTTCACCCTGCGATAGGTCTTCTTGTGTTCCAGAAAGAGCACGGGGTCAGGATCCTCCACCGCAGAGCGCAGCAATCCGGCCACATCAGCCGGGGTTGACGGCACCACCACCTTGAGGCCGGCCACATGGGCGTAGAAGGCCTCCACCGACTGACTGTGATACGGGCCGCGATGGCCTCCTCCACCCCAGGGGGTGCGCACCACCATCGGCACCGAAAAGTCTCCGTTGGACCGGTAATGGATCTTGGCAGCCTCGCTCACCAACTGGTCGAAGGCGGAATGCAGGAAGTCGGCGAACTGGATCTCCACCACCGGCCGCAGCCCGGCCAGAGCCATGCCCACCCCTACCCCAACAATTCCCGACTCGCAAAGGGGGGTGTCGATTACCCGCCCCTCGCCGAAGGTGCGCTGGAGACCCTCGGTGGCCCGGAATACACCACCGAGGCGGCCCACGTCTTCCCCCAGCACCACCACCCGGTCGTCGGCTGCCATCAACTGATGCAGGGTATGGCGGACGGTGTCTATAACCGTTCGTTCCTCTCCCTGTTCGCCCACCGGGACCGGCCCCGATGGCGTCGGTTCGGCCACCGGATCGAGCCCTGGCGCCACCCTTGGGTCCGAACGCAAACGGCGGGCGTACACCCGGGTGAAAGCGTCCTGGGGTGCGGACACCGGCGCGGCGTCGGCCCGGCGGGCGGCTTCGGCCACCTCGACCCGCACTGCGGTTTCCAGGCCCTCCAGGGCGTCGGAGGCCAACAAACCCATCGCCAGCAGGTAGGACCGGAGGCGGGGCAGGGGGTCGGCGGCCCGGGCCCCCCCCACCTCGGCCAGGGCGCCGGAACGGCGGGCGTGAACGTTCGCGACGGCGTGGGCGGCGGCGGCGGGTCGTTCGGCGCGGCCGGCGGCTCGGGCAGCGGCTCGCAGGCCGGCACGG